>CAYTMU010000055.1:0-22490 GCA_964438975.1 uncultured Roseivirgaceae bacterium
CCTTATGGTAGAAAACGGCATGATGAACGTTTGACCGCCAAGTCCCGTAGGGAAGGCCTTATCGGTCCACAGTCCACGGACAACGGTCAACGGTCAACGGTCAACGGTCCACAGACCACCGTCAACGCTTCGCGCTAACAAACCTCACATTCCTCCGGATTCCTTCGAATTTCGTTCGCTTTAGCGGCGAGTTGCGGAAGTGTTTCTGAAAAACCTCTTCCGTCAATTCTTTCCAATCGCGGGTGGTCATCTGCTCGACCTCCGGCGGTGGATCGAAGCGTGCTTCACCATGGGGTTTCGCGAAACGGTTCCACGGACAAACCTCCTGACAGATGTCGCAACCAAATATCCAGTTCCCGAACTTTCCGTTCATCTCCGCAGGAATATCTCCTTTCAACTCGATCGTCAAGTAACTGATGCACTTGCTGCCATCAACGACATACGGTTCGGGGATCGCCTCCGTAGGACAGGCGTCCATACATGCCGTGCAAGTCCCGCAGTAGTCTTTGACCGGACCATCGTACTCAAGCTCAAGATCAATGATCAGTTCGGCAAGAAAGAAAAAACTCCCTGCTTCGCGGTTCAGCAGCAAGCTGTTCTTGCCGACCCAGCCAAGCCCGCCTTTCTTCGCCCATGTTCTTTCCATCACCGGAGCTGAGTCAACGAATACACGCCCCCCGACCTCACCGATGGTGGTGCGGATCTCCTCCATAAATGTCTTGAGCTTGTCTTTAATGACGAAGTGATAGTCATCGCCATACGCATAACGCGCCACCTTGTACTCACCTCCAGAAAGCTCTTTCGCGGGAAAGTAATTGTAGAGAAGACTCACTACCGACTTCGCACCGGGCACCAACAATGACGGGTCAAGACGCTTATCGAAATGGTTCTCCATGTACGACATCGTTCCGTGATAGCGCCTCTTCAACCACTCCTCCAGTTTGGGAGCTTCTTCGCTCAGGAACTCGGCGCGGGATATTCCGCAAAAAGAAAAGCCCAGCTGTCGGGCTGTGGCTTTTATGAAATTAGTCCGATCTGAGACGCTCCTCAAAGTCCGATTTTCTCCCGCTTCGTCCATACCTCATCTATCGGATCACCTTTGCTGCTAAGTCCCTTGTGACGCCAGGCTCCATTCTCCAGCGAGTAGTCAAATTGCAGGCTCGCCCCCACGCGCGAATTGTCGCGCGAAAAGAACTCGATGTTCTCGGTATATTTTCCATCGCGTGTCGTATAGGTGCCACCCCCGGTTCCGGAGAACTCTCCCGTTTGCGCATTATACGCTATCCATTGAAAACGTGTTCCAGACAGGATTTTCATAGTCCGCCTCGCGCCGGGAGTAATCGTCGTTGTTTTACCATCAACCACACGGCCGGTTATAAGCCACGCGCCTGAAAGTTTACCGGGAGTACCATCGTCAACTCGCTTCCATTCATCATACCCGCCATCAGCCTGGAGAATCAGCATTCCATCGCGCATTTTCAGGCTTCCGCTCACATCGCTTCCAACCGCTTCCGGACTCAATGTATGAAACTCCACTTTTGCACTGTAACTATCGCCATGAACACTGTATGATCCGCCATATGTCCCGATGAACCTTTTGTTCGCCGCATCGTAAATGGCAACAGCAAAATGTTTCTCGGAACAGATCATCGTACTTCGAGTTCCGGTGGTTCCGGTCTGCCATGCGCCGATAACGTCTTTTGCTTTTGCCTGCGCAAAGGCGCTGGAAAATACACCAGTCACTCCGACGGCCAATACTGAAACAAGTGCAAGAAATACTACCTTCATAAAGCGAAATTTAGATTTGGCTTATCACTTCCGGAACACTCCGGCATAAGCGAACGAATTTACCAAAGTTTTGTGGGATATTCCCCGTTCGACACCAGATCTTTGATCTTTTGAGAAACAATCTCCTTGTCTTCGCGGTACGTAACACCGAACCACACCCTGCCGCCTCCCAGCACCTTCAACTTGCCTTTGCGATTTCGAATCATATCATTTACGACCAACGGAATGTAAAATTCTGCCTTGATGTTTTCGTGATTGTTTCTGACGAAATCATCGAACATTTCAGCTGCAAGGTCGAAAACATCGGGACGGAATCCCCAAAAGTTCATCGACGTCGGTGCATCCGGGCTTAGTTTGAGATCTCCGTCATTTTCCTTTGCAATGATCGTTCCGTCTTCGACAACGATAGTCGTTCGCTCTACGATGGACTTGAGGTAGCCCTCCCCGTCCGTTTCGCCAACGCCACGTGAAACACTCCCATGCTCGGAAAGAACGTTTTTTAACGTATAGCCTACCATCGCATGCGCTCCGGAGGTGTCGGACGAAAAGAAATCCGCGATCGACCTAAAAGCGTCCTGCCCGTAAAAGTCGTCGGCATTGATAACGACGAACGGTTCGCGAATCTTGTGACGGGCACAAAGTATCGCATGGCCGGTTCCCCACGGCTTGACACGTGCGCTGTTCTGGTATTGCTCGGGTACAAACTTGTTTTGCGACTGGATGACAAAGTCGACTTCGATCTTTCCTTCTGTCTTACCCGCAAATTTTTCCTGAACGGCTTCCAGTATCTCTTCCCGGACAATAAAGACCACTTTCGTAAAGCCCGCACGAATAGCATCGTAGATCGAATAGTCCATAATCGTTTCCCCGCTAGGCCCGAAACCGTCGATTTGCTTGATTCCACCGTAGCGACTTCCGATTCCAGCCGCCAGTACCAGTAGGGTAAGTTTATTTTGTTTGCTTTTTGGTGAGTCCATGGTCTTTTTCCTTATTTTTCGTTCTTGTTTGCGGTAACATACGCAGCAGGCGACTATTTTTCACCAGAAAGTTTGTGATCTTTCCGGTGAAGCCGCAAAAATAAAGCTTTCGCTGGATTTGTGTGTCCAAAACCCACAAGTTCCGAAAGGACCATACTAACTTAAACCAACCGTAACCCCATTCATGAATTCAAATCAGCGGTCGTATGTGTTCCCGATGATCATTATCGGAGCATTGTTTTTCATTTTCGGTTTCGTCACGTGGCTGAACAGTGTGTTGATTCCCTTTCTTCAACAAGCCTGCGAGTTAACCGACTTCCAGGCCTATTTCGTGACACTCGCATTTTATATTTCTTATTTCGTAATGGCAATTCCGTCGTCGGGTATCCTGAAGCGGATCGGATTTACCCGCGGGATGTCGGTGGGTCTGTTTGTCATGGCGATCGGCTCACTGGTATTCATCCCCGCAGCCGAGGCGCGTTCATACCCCCTTTTCCTGGTGGGCCTATTCATTCAGGGAACTGGTTTAACCCTACTGCAGACCGCTTCGAATCCTTATTTGACAGTGCTTGGTCCGATTGAAAGCGCCGCCAAGAGGATCAGTATCATGGGTATCTGTAACAAGATCGCAGGTATGATCGGTATCTTTATTCTGGTTGAACTGCTGTTCAGTGACGCCGACACACTTCCCACAAAGATCGCTGGACTGAGCGGCGCCGCGCTGGAAGCGGAACTCGACCTGCTTGCTGCAAGGGTTATCGTTCCGTATGTCGTGATGGCTATCGTGCTCGCAGGCCTCGCGGTGATGATACTGAAGGCACATCTGCCGGAAGTCAATCCTGAGGAAGATGACGCAACGGCGAGTGGCCAGGATCTGACAGCAAACAAACAATCCGTGTTCCAGATCCCCCATCTGATGCTAGGTGTATTCTGCATCTTCGTTTATGTCGGCGTTGAAGTGATCGCCATCGATACAATCGGGTTGTACGGACAGTTCCAGGGCTTTGATCTCAACACAGCTGGCAAATTCAGTATCTATAGCCTGATAGCGTTGACAGTCGGCTACGTTCTCGGAATTGCCCTGATACCAAAGTATTTGTCGCAACGCATGGCACTGGTTGCCTGCGCGTCATTGGGATTCATCTTTGCCATTGCTGCACTGATAACTGACGGGTGGGTATCTATCGGCTTCATCGTCTTACTGAGTTTTGCCCACGCGCTGATGTGGCCTGCTATCTGGCCTCTTGCCCTTGACGGACTTGGCCGTTTCACCAAGATCGGCTCCGCACTACTGATCATGGGTATCGTAGGTGGTGCGCTGCTGCCACTCGTTTACGGGGCTGTCGCGGACGAAACTGACCGCCAGGTCGCCTACTGGGTAACCGTTCCCTGCTACCTGTACATCCTGTATTACGCTACCAAAGGTTATCACGTCGGCAAGCGACCAAAGGTGGCAGTCGCAACGTCATAAGATCTCGGCTCCGGGGTGGTACACTTCACCCCGGAGTTGAATATGATCTGTATTTCCGCACCCAATTCCAAAGACCAAATGCCGCGATAAAGCAAAACACGGCGTACTCGAGTGCGACGAAGCGAATGCCTTTTGCAAAGTAGAGGTAAGTTGCGAGCAGGTCGATGGCAATCCAGAATATCCACGCTTCGATCTTTTTTTGAATTATCAGGAAAGTGGTGACGATGCTCATTACAGTAACGAATGAGTCGAGATACGGAAACGCACTCGGCTCGGGGAACAGTGATGGAAAGATCAGATGAATGCGATCTGCAAAGGACCCCATGATGAATGAGCCGGACACTCCCGCAAAAATGACTAACATCAACTGTCCTCGTCTCATGTAGCTCACCCGCAGCTCACGCTTGCGATCCGCCTCATGACTTTCGGGATGTGTCCACCGCCACCATCCCATCAGGTTTGTCACAAAAAAGAAAATCTGCAGGAGCATATCAGGATATAGCCGGACCTGGTAGAACAGGAAGAAGAACAGGACAACATTGATGATTCCAATCGGCCAGCTTAAGACATTCGCCCGTGCCGACAACGATATGGCTACTGCTCCGGCAAGTGTACCGAAGAACTCCAGATAGCTCATCGGGTAGCCGAGAATCGTGAAGAAGATATTTTCTATATCGAAGAACGCCATTCCACCTAACGCGAGACCGCGCTACTTACGGGTGATCTTAAATTCAACACGACGGTTGAGTCGCCTGTTCTCCTCTGTGTCGTTGGCAAATTTGGGTTTGGCACCACCGAACCCTTTCCCGACGATCCGGCGCTCGTTTATGCCTTTGGATACGAGGTATTCCTTTACAGAGTTGGCCCGCATCTCCGATAACTCCAGGTTCGCTGCCGGGTCTCCACGTCCATCGGTGTGCCCCTCGAGTTGAATCTCCATGGTTCTGTTATCCTGCATGATCCGCACAAGCCTGTCGAGTTCCGGATACGACTCCGGCAGCAGCACCGCTTTACTCTGCCCGAAGAATACATTCTTCAACTGGATAGATTCTCCTATCTCGATCGGCACCAGTAACAGATCTTTACGCATCTCTCCATACTCAGCAAGGTTGCCCAGGGCCAGGTTCTCGCTGATCGAGAGATAACCAGGAGCTGCCGCGTGATATCCGTAATTCTTGCCCGACGTCAATACGATCCTGTAGTCACCCGACCGCGGGTCGGAGCGCGCTTCACCCACTTCTCTGCCCGTTCGCAGGTCATCGAACCGGATAACTGCTTCAAGCGGCCGCTGCGTTTTCGCATTCAGCACCTTGCCCTCGACGAGCACAACGGGGTCAGGCTTGACCTCTTCCGAAAGTTTGAAGCGGATGATATCCGTGAGCCCGCGACTATTGATGTTGCTCACCATGTATCCATAATCGCCCGAAGCCGGTATCGTGTAATAGGCATCAAATCCGACTGTATTCACACCCAGTCCCAGATTGACCGGTTCGGACCACCGGTTCCATCCACCGGACAGGCGTCGTGACATGAAGATATCCACATCTCCATACCCGGGCCGTCCGTTGGACGCGAAGTACAGTGTTCGATTATCCGCCGAAAGGAACGGAGAATACTCATCACCTGCCGAGTTGAGCACTTTGCCCGTGTGAATGGGCGGACTCCACGAACCGTCAGCCCTTTTCTCACAAACATATATATCGCGCTCCTTCTCTCCGGCGCGGTAGTACGCGTTGGCCTTTAGCTTGGCGACAAAGACAATCGCCTTGCCATCCGGCGACAAACTTCCCTCGAGATAGTCCGACTCGTTCTTAAACCGTATGCCGAGATCCTCCAGCGCAGACCAACCTGTTGCTGTCCGGTGACGAAACGCAAATCCATCATTGATGTGAAAAAGAAAACTATTGTTGTCGGTGCTGACTGATACCAGGTTGTTCGTCATCGGCGTATTGATCGGTGTCCCGAGATTTACAGCGCGCGACCAGGTAACACCATCTCGCGTTCGCGACTCCCATATATCCTCACGGTCTTTAACACCCCCGACGTTCTCCGGACTGTGCTTACGTCCGAAATACAATGTTTTTCCGTCGGACGAAATTTTAGGACTTACTTCATCATAACGCGAGTTTACTCCGAGTCCAAGATTTTCGCGTTTTGCCGCAGTGGTTGCTCGCTGCGGGAGGTTGATCCTTATATCGTGACGAAAGATGTAATCATCGATCAATAACTTCATACGCGTGTAGGTCGCAAAACCCACATACTTTCCATGCCATGGAAAAGCACGGGTTGTCAATAGTTTGTGTCCGTTGAGATAAAAGTGAAGCGATTTATTGGTCTGTTCGATCTTCAAGTTGTTGTCTTGCCCCATAGGCTTAACGAGGTGAGTCCTCTGCCATTCATCCGACACACCGAGGCCCTCATCCGAGCAGGAGATACGATAGTATCCGCTTGTCGTAAACGTAAATGTATTCACCTCCTCATCACCATCGAAGCCCCAGAGGAATCCCATGCCATTGTCATCGTTGCCGTCAACCTGCGTAAAAGTAGCCTCAAGCGAAAAGTCCTTATCCGGTTCCACATACGGAGCGAGATATGACATCCATCCGCCATCCGGGGCATCGATCACATACTTGCCGTTTTCGAGCGCGACTTTATAGTCTTTGTTCCGACCTTCAAACCAACCGTACCGGTTGTCATCAAAGGTTTCGTGTAGAATTACCGGAGGTTGTCCTTGTACCGCAGAGCTTAAGAAAACGAGGAGTAAAATCACGATCATAATACGTTGCAATCTACAAACTTCCCGTCCTTCCGCCATCCACGGGAACGTTAATTCCATTAATATAGCTCGCGGCAGGCGACGCAAGAAACGCAGCTGCCGCGGCAACTTCGTGCGGGGATGCAAGGCGCCCTACGGGGATCTGTGCTTTCATAGCTTCGAGAAGCTCATCAAATGTCTTGCCGGTTTTCTCCGATTTCTCGCGATTGAGTTCCACCAGCCTGTCTGTCATTGTCGCACCCGGCAACACATTGTTGACAGTGATGCCAAATGCCGCCAGTTCAAACGAGAGTGTCTTAGCCCAGTTCGCCACCGCACCGCGTATAGTATTTGACACACCTAATCCGGGGATCGGCGCCTTCACCGATGTTGAGATGATATTGATGATCCTTCCATAGCCGGCGCTCTTCATACCGGGAACAACCGCTTTCACCAATATATGATTGCAGACGATGTGAGCGTTGAATGCATCGATATACTCCTGCGTCGATGCATCGATCGCCTTTCCCGCAGGCGGTCCGCCTGTATTGTTGACAAGAATGTGGACAACGGTGTCGCGGGCATAAGTCGCTATCGCAGCACTGACTGTCTCGGGCTTGCTGAAATCCGCCACCAGGTAGCTGTGGGTCTGGCCATCGCGGACGGCCAACTCACCAACGGTATGACGCAGCGCAGACTCGTTGCGCGCAATCAACGTCACATCAGCGCCCAACAGCGCTAATTCGATAGCAACTGCCTTTCCGATCCCGCGTGTGCTTCCGCACACAACCGCCTTCCGGCCAGTCAAGTCCATGTTCATAATCACCGAGTATTCAAATTCTTAGTAATTTTAGTAAAATATTCGTGTATATCACGCCATGGAAGGACGCGGTTACTACTCTTCGCCTGTCGGCGACTTACTCGTTACGTCACGCGACGAACGAATTACGGGTGTGTACTTCAATAAGGAAAGGGCTGCCGATCCGGAGATAACACCCGTGATCGAGCAATGTATCGCCGAGTTGGAGGAATACTTTTTCAAAGGTCGAAAGTTCTTCAACGTCGAACTCGGATTCAGCGGCAGCATCTTTCAGAACAAAGTATGGAATGAATTGCTGACCATTCCGTACGGCAAGACGATCTCCTATATGGAACTAGCCATTCGCATCGGAGACATCAACAGTATCCGCGCCGTCGGACTCGCCAACGGACAGAATCCCATCGCGATCATCGTCCCCTGCCATCGAGTAATTGGAAAAGATGGCGATCTCGTCGGCTACACCGGTGGGATGCACAACAAGCTCTGGCTACTCCAGCATGAAGGAGCCTTTGCAGAACAGCTGAAACTCTTTAGGTGAGTGGTGAGTGGGGGCGTGCCACTTATTGTTAGCCGCTTTGAGCTCCATTGAACACGCCCGTGCCGCCTGGAATTTCTCGCTTTTCCCGGGAAATACCAGGAGCCACTATACCAAAGTACGCCACAGAATAACAGTACATCAAGGCACATCACGGCAAGTCGCACACCCCACTCACTACTCCCCACTCACTACTCACCACTCACCACTCACTACTCACCACTCACCACTCACCACTCAGCTCGCAATATGTATCCGATACTCCTCATACCGCGCGAGAATATCGCGGACATAATTGATGGGTTCTTCGCATTTGCAATAGCCGGCGGTAACAACTGAATCGCGAAAGAACTCCGGCTCCGATTTTCGGGAGAGGTAGTACTCCACATTTTCATACCACACCGTGGGGTCCTTTCCGTATTTTTCGGCAAGCCTTCGTGCATCGATCACGTGGGAGAGGCCGACATTATAGGATGCGAGAATGAACTTCAATCGCTCGTCTGGATTCGGCACTTTTTTCAACCAGTAGTTCTGAAGAAAATTCAGAAAGCCGACTCCCGCCTGAATACTCTGTTTAGGGTCTTCAAGATCGAATGCTCCGAACTCACTCGCCGTACGCGGCATGAGCTGCATAAGGCCCCTCGCCCCTGCCCATGACTCGCCTTTTGGCATGAACCGCGACTCCTGATAGATCAGCGCGGCCAGCAATCGCCAATCCCATCCCAGCGAATTTGCACCTCGGCGAATCAGACTGTCAAAGGGAGAAAGCATATTACCACCAGTCGACGAGTAATCACTCCGCATTCTGACCGCTGATGTTCGCGGGCTTCTGAAATACCGGTTGTAGATCACCATAAAAGTAGGTTCCTTCTTGATCTGTCCCATCCATTCGTTAATGGCCTCGAGAAGGTCGGGGGCATTCTTCCGCGTGGCCCACGCCACCTGCTGAGCGACACTAAGCTCGGTGTTAATATCGAGATCGGAATAATACGATGCATTCACGCGTGCCAGCATCTGATCGGCGACTGTATACTCAATCTCACCGAGCGCTACCTTCCGAATCAATGATTCGCTTTCCAGCGCTATCGAATCATAGACGATCACGATATCGCCGCCGATCTCCTCCGAAAGATGGAGCAGACGGGTTTCAAAGCTGGATCCGGCAAGTACGTGAACGCGTTTTCCAATAAGATCGACGGGATTGCGAATGAGTGCCTCGTCGATGTTGTCGAGGGTCATCCGCCGCCAGTTCGCGGGTTTTCGCTGTACGAGGACCTGATGCGAATGGAAATGCGGTCGACTGAACGCGACATACTTAGTCCGCTCCTTGGTGATCGTCAGCGGGAACGCAATGATGTCACCCTCTCCGGTATTAAGCTGATCGATGGCCCGGTCGATACCCGATGTGACGGTGATCCGAAGAGTAACTCCCAGGTGGTTGGCGAGCAGGTTGAGAAGCTCGTATTCATAACCCATCGGCTCACCTTTGTAGATAAAGTAACTGACCGAGTTGTTGTCCACGAGGGCGTTGAGGTAGCCGCGTTCACGGATTGCGGAGAGGTCTAGATCGATCTCCGGATCGGCCGCAAAGTTCACCCGCGTCGATCGATCACATGACGCCAACAACATAAATACGAAAATAGTCGATGCAATAACTCGCATGTGATTGTTGTGTTGGTGCACAGTTCAGCAGCCCGCAAAAGAGAGGTCTGTGGACCGGTACAAAGATACGACTTTTCAATCCGGCCTTTCAAAACGGCGCCTGGCTGTTCGGATTCTGTGTACTATTAAGTAACATTGTCACTACTTTCGCCACTTTCTGTTTAACGAATGAGATCTTTTGTTTCAAGAATCAGGACACCGGTGTTCGCCATCGCGGCGCTGATACTGTCATCGGGATTATGCAATGCACAACCCGACCTTTCTTATTTTCTGCCAGACGAAGTTACTTACGACACACTGGTCCCCACGCCGCAGTCCGTGATCGGCCACCAGGTCGGCGAATACCACGTCACCCACGACCGGCTAGTGCAGTATATGCAGGCGCTGGACAACGCCTCAGATCGTATTACCCTGGAGGTGATCGGATACACGCACGAGCAGAGGCCGTTGCTCCTGCTGACAATTACAGCGCCTGAGAACCACACCAATATTGAATCGATCCGAAGCCAGCACGTGCAACTCACGGACCCTTCCCGTTCGCAAAACCTCAATACATCCGAGATGCCGGTGGTCTTTTACCTCGGCTGCAGTATTCACGGGAATGAAGCCAGCGGAAGCAATGCCGCAATGCTGATCGCCTATCACCTCGCGGCTGCACAGGGCGAAAAGATTGAAACTATTCTCAGAAATACGGTCATTCTGCTCGACCCGAGCTTCAATCCCGACGGAATGCAACGGTATGCTTCCTGGGTCAACTCCCGACGAAGCAAATTGGTGTCTCCTGACCCTAATGACATGGAGCATCATGAAGCCTGGCCCGGTGCCCGGACAAACCACTACTGGTTCGACCTGAATCGCGACTGGCTTGTTGCACAACAACCGGAATCAGCAGCACGTATCAAGAAATTCCACCAGTGGAAACCAAATGTCCTCACCGACCACCACGAGATGGGAACTAACTACACGTTCTTTTTTCAGCCAGGAGTACCGTCGCGTACACATCCGCTGACACCTCCGCGAAACACGGAGTTGACGAAGAAAATCGGGGAGTTTCACGCACGGGCTTTCGACGCAATCGGATCACTCTACTACACCCAGCAGGGATATGATGATTTCTTTTACGGCAAAGGATCGAGCTTCCCGGATGTACAGGGCGCAATCGGAATCCTCTTCGAACAAGGCAGTTCACGGGGTCATCGGCAGGAAAGTGAGAATGGTGTCCTGACCTTTCCATTTGCCATCCGAAACCAGTTCACGGCAGCTCTTAGCAGCATCGAAGCAACGCATGCATTGCGACAGGAATTGCTAGACTATCAACGGCAGTTCTATCTCGACGCCGCCGCAGAAGGGAGAAAGGATCGGACGAAAGCAATTATCTTCGGCTCACGCGACAAAGCGAGAGCCTATCACCTCGCTGAAATCATCGCACGCCATGATATCGCAGTCTTTCGCGCGTCCGCAAACCACACTTTTGACAAGAAACAATTCGATGCGGCGTCGAGCTTCATCGTACCGGTCAATCAACCTCAGTACCGGCTCCTGAAGAGCATGTTCGAAACCCGGACGTCATTTCAAGACAGTATCTTCTACGACATTTCCAGTTGGACTCTCCCGCTTGCTGCGGGCGTAGATTACAAGGAACTCCGGTCAATTCCCGCACCCGGCGAACGAATGACCAACTTCGCACTGCCGTCGGGCAACCTCATTGGTGGGCGCGGTGAATACGCGTATGCCTTCGATGCGATAAGCTTCTATGCACCACGCGCAATCTACAGACTCCTGGAGGAAGAGCTACTTGTAAAGGTCGCAACCGAACCCTTCTATCATACCAGCGGAAGACGATTCTCCCGCGGCTCAATTCTCGTCCCATTGTCCGGTCAGAAAAAGACACAACAACAGATCGACTTTGTCATCGACAAAATCCTTCGCGAGGACGGCATCGATATCTACTCTTTTGAAACAGGACTTGACTACCGTGGCACGAGCCTCGGGAGCTACTCATTCAGGCCGCTCCGCAAACCACAGATCGCGGTCCTCGTTGGCGAAGGCGTTGTTTCCTACGACGCGGGCGAACTCTGGCACCTGCTCGACATGCGATTTGAGATACCCGTGACCATGCTTCCCTTGGATGTATTCAATGCAGCCGATATCAGCCGATACAATACGATCATATTTCCACACGGCAGGTACTCAGGCATTTCCGACGGTGCCCGTGAAAAACTCAAGTCGTGGATCCAGAACGGTGGCGTTGTCATCGGACTCGAAACGGCGCTGACCTGGTTTGAAACTGCAGGCCTGGGGAAATTCAGTATGAAAAAAGATGAAGAAGCGGCAGCAGACCGACCCGCCCGCCCATACGCTGACATTGCTACGGCACGTGGTGCACAGGTAACCGGTGGGGCGATCTTCGAAGTGACGGTGGACCTCAGCCACCCTCTGTTGTACGGGTATTACCGCGAGCGAATTCCGGTCTTCAAGGGTAACAATCTATTCCTGGAGAAGTCGAAGAATGTGTTCGCGAACCCGGTCGTCTTCTCATCCGAACCGTTGTTGAGCGGATACATATCCAACGCCAACTACAGGCGGCTACGCGATGCTTCGATGGCGGGCACCTCTGTGATGGGCCGCGGACGCGTTATTGGATTTACCGAGAACCTCGCGTTCCGGGCGTTTTGGTTTGGCACCAATAAGATGCTCATGAACGCGATCTATTACGGGCCGCTGATAGACGCTGGCTCAACCCGCTGAGGACTTCGCCGCACGCGCAAACTCTTTCGCGAAGTAGGTGAGTATGATGTCGGCGCCGGCTCTTTTGATGCTGAGCAGAATTTCATTCATCGCTCTCGTACCATCGAGCCAACCGTTAAGTGTCGCAGCCTTGATCATCGAGTATTCGCCACTGACGTTGTATGCAGAGATAGGTAAGTCAGTGTGCTGCTTCAAAAGAGAGATGACATCGAGATAAGCCAGCGCAGGTTTGACCATGAGAAAATCCGCACCCTCTTCCATATCGAGTGCAGCCTCGATCAGGGCTTCGCGCTGATTCGCGGGGTTCATCTGATACGTCTTCTTATCTCCGAATTTTGGCGCCGAGTCCAACGCATCACGGAATGGATTGTAGAAAGCACTTGCGTACTTAGCCGTATAGCTCATAATTGATACCTCGGAAAAACCATTCTGATCGAGGACATCACGGATGTGACCGACGCGACCATCCATCATATCCGAAGGCCCCAGAATATCGGCACCTGTGGCAGCCTGTGCAAGCGCCATTTTCCCGAGTATCTCCAGCGTCTCGTCATTGAGTATGCGCCCGTCTTTGACAAGCCCGTCGTGACCGTCGGAGCTGTAGGGGTCCATAGCCACATCGGTCATGATACACGCCTCCGGGAACTGCTTTTTCACGTCGCGCAATGCTTTCAGGTAAAAGAAATCGGCATCGTAACTTTTCGTCGCGTGAGGATCCTTGAACGCGTCCTCCACAGCGGGAAAAATATCGAACGCTCGAATACCCAGGTTCATGCATTCCTCGATCTCCTTTAGCAGGTGATCTGCAGAGAGCCGGAAGATCCCGGGCATGGAAGCCACCTCCGACTTCTTGTTCCGTCCGTCAATGAGAAAAAGCGGGTAGATCAAATTCCTGACCGTCACGCTGGTCTCCTCCACCATGTCGCGGATGACCTGGCTCTTGCGGT
This sequence comes from uncultured Roseivirgaceae bacterium, assembly GCA_964438975.1. Taxonomy (GTDB): domain Bacteria; phylum Bacteroidota; class Bacteroidia; order Cytophagales; family Cyclobacteriaceae; genus Chryseosolibacter. The sequence continues at coordinate 13,704 of CAYTMU010000055.1, forward strand.
TCCTGCGCGGCCGGCGCGGCATCAGATGTTCAGCCATGTGGGTAAAATTATCGCGCAAGTTAAAGAACTAAACGATACGACGCCAAAGGTCACTGATCACCGTGGTACCAGTCGACAATGTGCTGACTGACGACACGATAGATTTCCGCCAACGCTTCGTCATCTCCGAGCAACTCCATATGCTTATCGAGTATCTGCAGGTCCCCGCGTCTGGCGGGTCCGGTCTGTGCTGCTTCCGAACCCAGGGTCAGTGACTTATTGATTGTTTCTATAACCAGCGGTTTGAGCCATTCAAAATCGAGTTTACGGGAAGCCATGATATCACGTGAGATCGTGAGCATGTGGTTGGTGAAATTCGATGCGAAGATCGCTCCGACGTGTAGATATCGGCGTTCGTCAGATGAAAGAGCGGTGACTTTACCGCTAATCGACCTGGCGAGATCCAGCAGCGTATTCGCAACCTCCTTGCTGTTACCTTCCACGAAGATCCGAACATCGTTGAAATCCAATTTACGGCCTTTCGTGAACGTCTGGAAAGGATAAATAACACCTAACTGTGACGTCGCAGCCTCGTTGAGGATACTCAACGGCTGGCTTCCCGACGTATGTACCAGGATCGCGCCATCGGGTAATATCAGATCGCGCGCCACATCAGCAATCGAATCATCCGGCACAGCGATGACGAACAGCCGCGAATTGCTGGATGAAAAATCAAGCGAGGCACTTACCGACGCCCGGTACAAACGACTCACCAGCGCCTCAGCGTTACGCGGATTGATACTGTAAACTTCCCGTACGGGATAGTCTGAGTTGTCTAACGCAGGAGCGAGATGCCATGCCAGGTTTCCAGAACCAATAAACGATACATCCATAATTCTAACGTAATGCTTTCACGATACGCGGCTTGCCGGAAATGTCGTGAATAACTTCGACATCGCGCCAGCCTGCAACGGTTAGCAACTGGCAAACCTCCTCATCGTACCGCTCGTTGATCTCCACTGCTAACAGACCGCCATCGCACAGGACATTTCGCGAAGCGGCCGACAACGCCTTGTAAAAAACCAGGGGGTCCTCATCCGGCACAAACAACGCAATATCCGGTTCAAAGTTCAAGACACGTCGATGCATCTGCGCACGCTCCCTCCTCGCGATATACGGCGGATTGCTGACCACCACGTGCAAGTCGCCAAGTGGAATTCCGTTGTTCAGGACATCACCCTGCAGGAAGCGAACGTCGGCCCCATGCGTTACAGCGTTTGTCCGCGCCAAGACAAGTGCTTCCTCGCTGATATCCAAACCGAAGATCTCCGCACCTGACCACTCCAGCGCCAAGGTAACGGCGATACATCCACTCCCGGTCCCTACATCAAGTATTCTGACTGGCATAAGCGAGTGTGAATCCCGATGCATGAGTACAGCCCGCACAAGTTCCTCTGTTTCCGGCCTGGGAATCAACACCGACCTGTCGACCTTGAACACACGGCCAAGGAATAACGCTTCCTCAAGAACATACTGGACAGGCTCGTGTCGTTTGACACGGGCGACGTATTCATCCAGTACACGTGACATCTCACGCGTAAGCGGGATCGCGCGACCCGTAAGGACATCCGTGCGTGATACCCCGACGACCTTCTCCAGCAAAAGCAAAACGATCGCTCGCCCCTCGGCCGGGTCTTCGTCCAACCCGGTTGCTTCGACGAGGGTGTCGAGCAATTCTTTGAGATTTGTCAACTTCTCATTCTTTTTTCGCAGTGGCTTCATCAAACCCAGGGTGATTTCTGCAAAGGAGAAGAATTGTACTGAAAACTCGCTAATTTTCGACGACTTAATTATGCCACAAACCCGCGCAGGCCGTCCAATCGCCCCCTCGTCCCATGAGATATACATGCGACGCGCGCTCGAACTCGCGCGCAACGGAGCGGGTAGTGTCAGCCCAAACCCGCTCGTCGGTGCTGTAATTGTTTACCGCGGAGGCATCATCGCCGAAGGCTGGCATCGCCAATACGGAGGTCCGCACGCTGAGATCAATGCGCTCAACGCCGTAGCCGATACCGATGTTCTCAAGGAAAGCACGCTCTATGTTACCTTGGAACCCTGTTCCCATACGGGAAAGACACCACCCTGCGCAGACGCGATTATTCACCGCGGGTTACAACAGGTCGTGGTGGCAAACCAGGATCCTAACCCAGTTGTAGCAGGCAACGGCATCAGAAGACTGCGGGAGGCGGGAATCGATGTCGTGACCGATATTCTCACCGAGGAAGGCCATCAGCTCAACAGGCGATTCTTCACCTATATGCAAAAATCCCGACCGCACATCATTCTCAAGTGGGCCGAGACCGCCGACGGATTTATCGCACGGGAGAATCACGATTCGAAATGGATCAGCGATGAATACTCGCGCCAGCTTGTGCACAAATGGCGAACAGAGGAAGATGCGGTGTTAGTGGGATCGGGTACCGCCCGATTCGACAACCCTTTTCTGAATGTCAGAAACTGGACCGGACGAAACCCGATACGCATCGTGATCGATCGCCATTTAAAGCTGCGTGACGAACTCAACCTTTTCGATGGAAAACAGACAACCTATTGCTACAACCTCCACAAAGACGAGATACGGGAAAATCTCGTCTTTGTGAAAGTGGAAGAGGATGCGATGCTGGACTCGATCACAAAGCACATGTTCTCCGAAAAAGTACAATCGATCATTGTAGAAGGAGGTGCGGAAACACTCCGGAATTTTATCGCTGCCAACCTCTGGGATGAAGCGCGAATCTTTATTTCACCCACGACGTTTGAACGGGGAATACCGGCACCCGCAGTGAGCGGATTGTCCTCAAAACCAATTTCACTTGCAAACGACACATTGAAAATCATTGAACGGCGATGACATCATCCACCAAATACTACACGCGAAGGAATCCGAACTCATGGCAGAAGAATTGATCATTTCATCCTCGCCTGACAAGCGAGCGCGTTATCAGACATTGATACCACAGCTGGAATCCCTCGTCAGCGGAGAACCTGACCTGATTGCCAATCTTTCAAACATTTCAGCGGCACTCAAACAAACCATGGACTTCTTCTGGGTCGGCTTTTATCTGGTCCGGGGAAACCAACTTGTCCTCGGTCCCTTTCAAGGGCCCATCGCATGCACACGCATTGACTTCGGCAAAGGCGTTTGCGGCACAGCCTGGAAAGAAGCCCGTGCCATCGTCGTCCCCGATGTCGACCAGTTCCCGGGACACATCGCATGCAGTTCTGATTCGCGCTCAGAGATTGTGCTTCCGGCATTCAAAGACGGCGAGACAGTACTTGTTCTGGATGTTGACAGTGTTCATTTGAACGCATTCAATGAAGCGGACGAAGAATTCCTCGGTCAGGTCATCCGAATAGTTGAACGACAATTGTAGCGCATGACCCGTGACGAGCTGAGAATATATTACGAACAGAAAAAATCAAGCTGTTCCGCAACCCTGTCATCTACGAACCAGGCAATCAACCGCGTTTCCAATCTGCGATTGACGGCGGCGATCGTCTTTATCCTCCTCGTATACTTCGGATACACACACTCCGGACTATTGTGGGGATTGCCACTCGCACTCGCTGGTTTTATCTTGCTGGTTAGAAGGCATAGCAACCTCTTCGAAAAGAAAGTACATTACCGAAACCTGACGGATATTCAGCGCAACGAACTCCACGTACTCAACGGCGACTTCTCCCGCAACAGCAACGGCTCGGAGTTCATCGATGTTCATCACCCTTACACGCACGATCTCGACATCTTCGGCGAAGGATCGTTATTCCAGTACCTCAACCGAACCCACACGCGCGAAGGGAAAGCGCTCCTGGCGGCGCATCTCTCGGAGAAACCGACGACCACCGGCATGATCAAACAGTGGCAAGAAGCCATTTCATCCCTCGCCGGCAAACCTGACTTCCGACATGAACTGCAAGCATCGACGATGCAGATCGACGGGGGCTCCTCCGATCGGGCACAACTGGCACACTGGCTTTCCGAGCCTGCATTCCTCTATGGAAAGTCGGTGTATCGAGTCATCCTCAACACATTCCCCCCGATCACCGTGCTATTGGTGATCCTGGCGTTTTTCGTTGACGGCCTTACGCCATCTGCGATCCTGGCAGCGGCGTTTCAGTGGGTATTTCTCGGCTTCCATCTTAAGCGAGTCAACAGGTTTCATCAATACATCAGCGACAAGAAGAATACACTTGAGAAATATGCCCAGGCGCTCGATTGTATTCGTCGCGAGCCGCAAGCAGCGGCGGTCATGCAGAATGTTCGCGACCGCGCGACCGCCGGATACGAAAATGTACGAAAGCTGGCGGCCTTAGTGCGAGCATTCGATGCACGCGCAAACAGCATGACCAATCTCGTCGTGAACAGCCTGCTCCTCTATGATCTCCAATGCGTGTATCGACTTGAGGAGTGGAAAGAGGAACACGCCTCCCAACTGATGGGTTGGCTGGATGCTATCCCGGAAGTTGAGGTCCTTTGCAGCCTCGGCACATTCGCTTTCAACAATGCCGGATTCGCATTCCCCACCATTCAGGATGATCCGGTGCTGGAAGCTATCGGACTTGGACATCCTTTGCTCGCGGAGACAGAGCGTGTCCGGAACGATGTCGCACTGGGGCGAAACACGTCGATCATGATCATCACAGGAGCAAATATGGCAGGGAAGAGCACCTTCCTGCGAACATTAGGAGTCAACACCGTTCTCGCGCTTGCCGGCGCACCAGTGTGTGCAACATCCTATACCTGCCCGTTCCTGGAAGTGCGGTCGGGAATGCGGACGGCTGACTCACTTCGGGAGAACCAGAGCTACTTCTATGCGGAACTCGACCGACTGAAATCCATCATGGACGAGTTACGCAGCGGGCAACCGTTGCTGATCCTGCTAGACGAAATATTGAAAGGTACCAATTCGACCGATAAACAGGCTGGCTCCGTTGCGCTCATCAAACAACTCGTCGATCATTCCTGCCTGGTCATAATTGCCACACACGATCTGGCACTGGGCGAACTCGAAGCCGAATTCCCCGGCAAGATCGCCAACTATTCATTTGAAGCGCTCATCGAGAACGATCAGTTGCACTTCGACTACAAACTCAAACGCGGGGTTGCCCAGAAAATGAACGCAACATTTCTAATGAAGAAGATGGGGATCATTCGCGACTCGTAGCCGCTGAGCGATGGAGCTGTGATGACTGGCGCGCACCTGTTAACTCGGCTAGTTTGTCAACAGCAGCATCGATCTCTTCAGGAGTATTGTATTTGCTGAACGAAAAACGAACAGCGCCACGCTTTGATGCGGGGTACAGGGCCGCGAGCACATGCGACCCTTGTGTTGCGCCGCTCGAACATGCACTCCCTCCCGAAACGGAAATGCCGTGCAGATCGAGATTGAACAGCAGCATATTGTTCTCATCGGATTCGGGGAGACTGACGTTCAGAACGGTATACAAACTCCGTTCGAGATTACCTGAATCGCCATGAAACTCAACGCCCGGTATCGTGTCGCGAAGTCTTGAGATCATCCTCTCCTTCAAGCTGGCTATATAGCTCATGTGGCGATCCATATCGCGATAAGCGATTTCCAGCGCTTTCGCCAGCCCAACAATGCCATACACATTCTCCGTTCCCCCGCGCATGTTGCGCTCTTGTGCACCGCCATACACAAAAGGTGATATCTTACGGTCCTTGTGAAGGAACATAAAGCCGACTCCCTTTGGACCGTGAAACTTATGGGCGGCAGCAGTCATCCCATGAACTACCAGGCTCTTCAAATCATGGCGATAATGCCCGACAGACTGTACGGTATCCGAGTGGAAATACGCGCGGTACTCATTCGCGAGTTCCGCGACACGGCCGATGTCGAGGAGATTGCCGATCTCGTTATTGGCATGCATAAGCGAGACTAGTGCATTGTCATATGTCTGCAATAATTTCTCCAGATGTGGCAGCATCACCTGGCCTTTGTCATCCAAATCGACGTAATGAATATTGACATCACCCTGCTTCGCAAGATGCTCCAATGTATGTGTAACCGCATGGTGTTCAATTGGAGACGTAATGACATCCCTGATTCCGTAGGTGTGGACGGCACCCGTCAAAATTGCATTGTCAGCCTCTGTGCCACCCGAGGTAAATAAGATCTCACCAGGCGTGCAGTTGAGAAGTTCCGCTATCTTCTTCCGCGCTGATTCAATAGCGGCACGCACTTTACGGCCATGGGAATGCGTGGAGGAAGGATTGCCAAAATGGTCGAGCAAGAATGGCTTCATCGCTTCAAACACCTCCGGGTCTAGCGGTGTCGTCGCTGCATTATCCAGGTAAATATTCATCAGAGATCATTTTTTCAATTTTTCTGCAATGATTTCCTTGATATCTGACATGATCTTTCTCGCGAGGTTATCGGCCTTCGTTTCAAGGTCCGACTCCGCGTAAATACGAATAATGGGTTCCGTATTCGACTTTCTCAAGTGCACCCACTCGCGATCGAATTCGATCCGCACACCGTCGACCGTATTGATCGGTTGCTTCTGATATTTCTTCCGGATATGCTCCAATATCTTGTCGACGTTAATGTCCCTTGTCAGTTCTATCTTGTTCTTTGAGATGAAATAGTTGGGATAATTCATCCGCAAGCGAAGCGCCGACAACTTTGACTTGGCGAGGTGTGTCAGGAACAACGCTATTCCGACAAGCGCATCCCGTCCATAATGAAGGTCGGGATAGATCACGCCACCATTACCCTCTCCACCAATGACTGCCTGCGTCTCCTTCATCATAGTGACGACGTTTACCTCTCCTACAGCTGACGCGTAATATTTTCCTCCGGCCTTTTCTGTAATATCCTGTAGCGCGCGTGTACTCGACAAGTTTGATACAGAATTACCCCCTTTTACGGGACCTGAATTGAGAATGTAATCCGCGACTGCCACCAGTGTGTACTCCTCGCCGAAGGGCGACCCGTCCTCGCACACCAACGCTAACCGGTCGACATCGGGGTCAACCACGATCCCCAGATCGTAATTACCTTTTACGATCTCACGGCTGATATCCGTGAGATGCTCCGGCAGCGGTTCCGGATTGTGCGGGAAGTGGCCAGTGGGTTCACAATACAATTCTTTTACGGCAACGCCGAGCGATTCCAACAACATCGGTACCGCAATACCGCCGGTTGAATTTACCCCATCGACAACAACACGGAAGCCTCTCGCTCGTATCGCTTCCACATCGACCAGCGGCAGTTCCAGAATCTTGTCAATGTGTTTTCGGATGTAACCGTCCTTCTTTTCGTACTTGCCTAGTTTGCCGATAGCAGCGAAGTCGAAATCTTCCGCTTCAGCGATTCGCAGGATCTCCTCCCCATCAGCGCCGGAGATAAACTCGCCCTTCTCATTCAACAGTTTCAATGCATTCCACTGCGCCGGATTGTGGCTGGCAGTCAATATAATGCCGCCTGACGCCCGCTCTTCGACCACGGCTATTTCAACCGTCGGGGTTGTCGACAAGCCGAGATCGATCACATGAATCCCGGACGCTTGCAGGGTGGCGCACACGAGGTCGTTCACCATCTCCCCGGAGATACGCGCATCGCGTCCCACGACCACCCGCTTTTCGCCCGGCCTTTTCAACATCCAGGCACCATAGGCGGCCGTGAACTTGACGACGTCAATGGGAGTCAGGTTGTCACCGGTGCGTCCCCCGATGGTTCCGCGTATTCCAGATATAGACTTGATTAGTGCCACAGGTTGATTAGTTTTGAGAGACGGCAAAGCTAAGATTTTTATGTGATTTTATTACTTATGAAGAAACCCGCCGTAACACCTGATCCCACTCGTAAACAAAAGCTGGAAGCCTTTGACCGTCTCCTGACAATCATGGATGAACTCCGCGAGAATTGTCCATGGGATAAAAAGCAGACACTTGAAAGCCTGCGGCATCTTACGATAGAAGAGACCTATGAGCTTTCTGACGCAATACTTGAGGGTGATTTGCAGGAAGTTAAAAAGGAGATTGGAGACCTGATGTTGCACATGGTGTTTTACGCACGCATTGCATCGGAGACCAAGGCGTTTGACATCGCTGATGTACTGCACGGGATCTGCGACAAACTTATCGAGCGTCATCCCCATATCTACGGTGACGTGATCGCGAACGACGAGAATGCAGTCAAGGCAAACTGGGAAAAACTGAAGTTGAAGCACGGCAACAAGTCGGTGCTGGAGGGTGTGCCCAAGACACTTCCGGCCCTTGTAAAAGCCATGCGAATCCAGGACAAAGCCCGTGGTGTGGGCTTCGACTGGGAACGCCGGGAGCAGGTGTGGCAGAAAGTAGAGGAAGAAATGCAAGAATTCCACGCAGAGGCCAATGCCTCCGCTGACCGCGAGAAAGTTACCGCAGAGTTTGGCGACTTGCTGTTTTCCCTCGTTAACTACGCGAGGTTCATCGATATCGATCCGGAGGAAGCACTGGAACGGACAAACAAGAAGTTCATCCATCGCTTCCAGTACCTCGAAACCGAATCAGCAAAAGACGGCAAGAAATTGGAGGATATGACCCTCGCCGAAATGGACGAATACTGGAACCGCGCAAAATCCCACCCTCGCTAGCGCTTAGCCCTTGCCCTTCGCAAACGCTACGGCGCACAAAGCCCTTTCTCCCTTCTACACCCTCTTTTCCTTAGCCCCTTACCCCCTTACCCCTTTAGCCCCTTACCCCTTTAGCCCCTTAGCCCCTTACCCCCCTAGCCCCCAAAT
>CAYTMU010000056.1:0-7080 GCA_964438975.1 uncultured Roseivirgaceae bacterium
AATGTTGCAAATGGCGCAGGTGGTCGCCTCGATTGGGACGCGGATGATAACCACACACCAAACTTGAAGGACGGTAACTGGCACTTTGTGGCTGTTGCATTCGATCGTGATGCTAAGATGAATGTATATCTCGATGGGGTGCTGCGCCAAAGCGATCCGGCGCAAGACTCGTATGACCTTACAATGGTTCCTGGCTCTCTTTCGTCCGGATTGCCCCTGACAATCATGCAGGATGCGACTGGTGCATATGGTGATGACTTCTCCGCGTTGATGGATAACATTCGCGTATGGAACCGGGTAATCACCGCCGAAGAAGTTGCAGACATGTTTGCGAACGACAAGGGCAGTGGTATCGGCGGAGAAACCGAGATTATCGTGGGTGTTCAACACGACGAGGCGCAACCTGCTGAGTTCTCACTGTATCCGAATCCGACAAATGCATCAAGCGTGACCCTGCGCTATGAACTTCCGGTGCCCTCGGATATGAAACTCACGATGGTGAATAAGCTTGGCGTGCAAATGGGTTCGTGGTTATACGAAACGAGTTCGCAGGGTGTTGTCACTGTTGATACATCATATGAACCGGGACTTTACTTCCTGCTGATCGAAGCGCGTAATTTCCGGAAGACGCTTAAGTTAATGGTCGTGAAATAATCTCCTAATGACAGCAATTATGAAATCAATCAAGAGTATATATTTTGTCGCGCTGGCGCTGATCCTCGCAGTAGCTTGTGACGAACACGGTGATCCCCAGGGGATGATCAACCTGAACGATACGCAGACAGCTTCGGTGTCTATGCGCGGTAGGTGGGCGCAGGCTTTTGATGCGTCTCTTCCGTTTGGCACGACACCGGGAGTGCTCGATGAACTGATGTTGGAATTCCGCATTGACGATGACTACAACCCGAGCGACTTCTCAGCATCGGGTGCACCTTACTTCTTTCAGGGTGAGGGTGGCAAATGGTCATGGGGGGATGATACGCGAACGGTGATCAACCTGCAGAATATCCTTCCCGTCACCAGCATTGAGGTCGTAGAGGAGGGACATGCCATCCGTCTTACCTTTGCATACGAAGAACCTGAAGCGGGACGAACTGGTAAGGCCGGCGATTACGGCGTAACATTGAAGAAGATTGCACCTTAATTCCTGAGATGAGCACTAAGCGAAGCAACAATCGATCATATAGTTTTTTGTTTGTACTGCTCATCCTTGCTGCGTGCGTGCCGGCCTCGCAGGAGCGTGGGGTGAGCGGGGTAGAGCACGTGGTAGTTATCGGCGTTGATGGGATGAGTCCCGATGGTGTCCGAAAGGCGAATACGCCTGTGATGGACGAGTTGATGAAGAACGGCGCCTACACGTTGAATGCACGTGGCGTGCTACCAACGAGCAGCAGTACGAATTGGGCATCCATGGTTTCCGGTGCAGGTCCAGAGAAACATGGAGTCACTTCAAACGGATGGGAACGCGATGATTTCGGATTCCCTGCGGTCACGACGGGGATGGAACCTATTTTTCCAACTGTCTTCGGAGTCACGCGTCAGCAGTACCCGGACATGGAAATTGGCGCAATCTATAACTGGGGTGGTTTCGGCCGGCTGATCGAGAAAAGTGCGCTCGACCTCGATGCTACGAATCCGGATGTCCGGGAGACCGTCGCGGAGGCGGTGAAGTATATTCGGGAAAAAAAACCGGGTTTGCTCTTTGTACACCTCGATCACGTTGACCACGCCGGCCATCACGATGGCCACAAGACAGCGCTCTATTACAAGGCTGTCGAGGAGGCGGATCAGTATATCGGTGAGATCATACAGGCCACGAAAGATGCGGGTATGTTCGATCAGACTGTCTTCATCGTGTCGGCTGACCACGGTGGTATCGGATATTCCCACGGGGGCGAAAGTCTCGACGAACTGGAGATACCTTTTATCATATCAGGAAAAGGAGTGAAGCAGGGATATCTCATTCGACACGATGTTTTTACGTATGACAACGCAGCGACGGTCGCTTTTCTGTTAAATGTCGAACCTCCGTATAGCTGGACGGGACGTGCCGTCAGAAGTGCGTTCATCGGATTTGAGGAGCCGAAAGGATTGCCGCATATGGCTACTATAACGCCGCCGGTGATTTATCCTATCGCCAATCTGTTCGATCCGGCGGGGGGCTTTTATCTCGATACAAAACCCGAAGTCAGGATCGCTCCCACCGACAGCAACGCTACCGTACGTTATACCGTGGATGGTAGTGAACCCGATGAGCGGTCGACGGCGTATGAGGGACCGTTCACACTCGACCAAAGTGCCGTTGTCAGTGCGAAGTCGTTTGCGCCGGAAGGCATCAGTGCCACATCCGTAGCGTATTTCCGGGTATTGGAATCAAATGCTGATAATGGCATATCATTCGACTACTATGAAGGAGATAGCTGGGAGCATCTGCCGGTATTTGCCGCCCACCGCAAGATCAGCAGTGGAAAGACGTACCAGTTCCGGGTCGGCGATATTCCAAAACGCCCGGGCCAGTTTGCCATCAGGTATAAGACGTATCTCCAGGTTGATCAGCCCGGACAATACAAGTTCTATCTGCGGTCAGATGACGGAAGTAAACTGTTCGTCAACGGCAACGAGGTTGTCAACAATGACGGGCAACACGGGCCGATCGAACGCACGGGAAAAGTCGAGATGCCGATGGGCAGGAGCGAAGTCGTCGTGGAATACTTCAATGCCGGAGGTGGTAGCTGGCTGGAAGTCTACTACCGGGGGCCTGGAATTCCGAAGCAGATCGTTCCGCCTGAGAAGCTGTTCCTCAGGCCGTAGTGCCGCTGATCGTTTTGCCACTAATTTCACCAAGCGACACGAAATTGGAAATGCTGTTTGCCACGCAGTGGCTCGTCACCCGCATCGAGCGGCTACTACTGTGAAGAGATATTAAATGCACCGCCTCTCATTCGCGAGATCCGTGGCAAAAGATGTACTTTTTTTACCACGGATCTCACGGGATGCAACGAAGCGTGCGCCATTGCCATCTTTCACGCCAGATTTTCTACTGTATCGAGGGGCAGACCCGTTGCCTTCGTTATATCCCCAGGGGCGATTCCCATTTTCTTTAATTCCAGGGCGATGGCTCGCTTTTCTGCTAGCTTTTCAGTCTCTGCTCTGACGCGTTCTTCCAGGCGTCCTTTCTCTATTCCCATTTCCATACCCTCTTTCAACCCCTCTTCCCGGGCATAGTCCAGGACGGCCTTTTTATCCCATTTTCGTTTTAAGCTGATGTCGTACATGCTCCTTTCCTCCTTATTCAATTTGCTATACTCGGCGATCATGAACAGTTTCTCGAATGTCGGCTTGCCCGCTGGAGCTTCTGCGAAAGCGGGAAGTCGGTGGTCCATTGTCGCCATGTTCTTCAATACATACAACCATCTGTCCAGATCGCTTTCCAGCTCCCGTTCGCTCTTAACAAAGTTAACCAATTCCACATAAAAAAACTCCAGGTATTTGTAGAATACTTCCCCCGTATTCCGGTCACATAGACTGATGTTGTGTAGATATTGTTTTGTTGGTTTACTGTCAGGCATGCGGAAGTTGTCCATCAGAACAATGATATAGATCTCACTGATGTCGTAGTTCCATTCTCTTCGTTTTCCCTTGGGTGCCTGGTCGGCGACGAGTTTGCTTGCATAGTAGAGGATTCGCCGCTTGAGGTTAGCTTGTAAGGTTCGCTGGACTTCGATAACAAAACGTTCTCCGTTGCTTGCTATACAAGTGAGATCGAGTATGACAGCGCCCATTTCTTCAATATCACCAACAAATTCATTCTTGTCATAAACAAGGTCAACTATCGTCTTTCTTCCTTTGAAGAATTCATTTACGAAGGCGACGAGAATATCTTTATTGGGCTCAGAGGCGAAAATCCTCTTGAAGCCAAAATCGCTGGTGGGGTCTATGTAACGAGGGATATCCATATTACGGTGGATGTTACACGGGCCAATTTACACATGCAGGGTATGTTGCGCTATCTACGAGTTAACGGATAACCGGACTATCTCTCATGTTCGATCCTTTCAGGCCATTCAGGGTCTTGGTAGACGAAGACATACTCGTGATCCGCCAGCAGGCGGCGAGGAGTGGAGCCCGAACATTTTCGGAGAGTCGCGAAAGTTTACATATAATTGCATTGTTGTCCTGGTAAGCGGAGCTTTACAGAGTGTCAGTCGTAGCCTAAACTCAAAACTCAACCTATGGAAGGGAATAAGACTTTCAAGCCGTATATCGCGCCCGAACAGAACATCGCGGAATTTACAATCAAGTCAGTATCGTTTGGTATTCTGTTCGGCATCCTTTTCGGAGCGTCGACGGTTTACCTGGCGTTGAAAGCAGGGCTAACCGTCTCTGCATCAATACCGATCGCTGTTATCGCCATAACGCTGGGTCGGAAGTTTCTCAAAACGACAATCCTCGAAAACAATATCATTCAGACAACCGGGTCCGCAGGTGAGTCCATCGCTGCGGGTGTTGTCTTTACCCTTCCGGGTTTTTTGTTTCTATCGCCTGGAGCTGACGGCGAGAGCATTGGGGCCGGGTACTTCAACTACCTGACAATCCTGATACTTGCCGCTTTTGGAGGTATGCTGGGTACTATCATGATGATTCCCTTGCGGCGCTCCCTGATCGTCAAGGAGCACGGAACGCTGCCGTATCCCGAGGGAACAGCCTGTGCTTCTGTTTTGCAGGCCGGTGAGAAAGGTGGTGTGTTTGCGCAGACTGCGTTCATTGGAATGGGAATCGCCCTTGGGTATGCGGTGCTGCAAAAGGTCTTTCACATCATTGCGGAAACGCCCACGTTCGTGACGAGCCAGGTGAATAAGTTCTGGCCGGCAGCAACTGTTAACGCGAACATAACACCGGAATACCTCGGCGTTGGTTACATCATCGGACCGAAGATCGGCGGTGTTCTCGTGGCAGGTTCAGTACTTGCCTGGTGGGCCGTGATACCGTTGTTGACCACATTGGTCGAGCCTCTTTTGATTGCCGAACAACTGGTGAAGCTTGGATATCACGCAAGCCTCTCTGCACCCGGTGGTCGTTGGGCATGGGATCCTGCAACGCAGGAATTTGGCAACCCTGCCATCGCGATATATTATGCGTATATACGTCAGATCGGTGCCGGCGCTGTGGCAGCGGGTGGCTTTATCACGCTTGTCAAGACGCTGCCCACCATCGTCAGTTCTTTCCGCGAGAGCATCGCATCCCTGAAAGAAACCCGTGCAGGAGGTGTCCTTCGCACGGAACGCGACCTCTCGTTCAAAGTTGTGATCATCGGAAGTCTTGTACTGGTGGCGTTGATGACACTGCTTCCACGTATTCCAGGTGAGGGATTCCTGCAGAAGCTTCTGCTAGGGGTTCTGGTGATCATCTTTGGATTCTTCTTTGTGACCGTTGCGAGCCGTATCGTTGGACTTGTCGGATCCAGCAACAGCCCAATCTCCGGTATGACGATCGCAACTCTGATGGGTACGTGTTTGATCTTCACGGCTATCGGGTGGACCGGCGCATTTTACGAACCGCTCGCCTTGGTTGTAGGTGGCATGATCTGCATTGCGGCGGCCAACGCAGGGGCTACGTCCCAGGATCTGAAAACAGGGTATATTGTCGGAGCGACGCCGCGCTATCAGCAACTCGCGCTCTTTATCGGTGCGATCGTTTCTTCGCTCGTCATCGGATTGGTTGTTACCGTACTTGATAAGCCCACGCTGGAAATGCAGGCTGAGGGTATCAAACACGCGATTGGGAGTGCGGAATTTGCGGCCCCACAAGCCACTCTGATGGCGACGCTTGCCCGTGGGATTCTTTCATTTAATCTCGACTGGCAATTCGTGATCGTCGGGGTATTCATCGCGGTGATGATCGAACTATGCGGAATCAAGGCCCTGGCGTTTGCGATCGGACTCTACCTGCCACTGTCCACTACGTTTCCAATTGCATTTGGCGGTGGTATCAAAGGATATGTCGACTGGCGCGCCCGGCGGCGTAAGGAAGTGAAGGAAGATGATGATCTCGGGAGAGGTAGCCTGCTGGCGACCGGATTGATCGCAGGAGGTGCACTGTCGGGTGTGGTAGTTGCCTTGCTTTCGGTGAACGATGATATCAATCGATCACTTCGGCAAGTCAACGCGGAGCACGCCTTGTCTGAGATACTGGGATCAGGTGGTTATCAGATACTTGGGGTTCTGTTCTTTGGAGCAATGGCTGCGTACCTGTACAGAACGGCGATCAAGAAATAGCGCGTTGGAAAGAGATGAATATGAAACATGGTATTGATGCAGAAGCGACCGGATCTTTTCAGACATCATCAGCAGGTCTGGCGCATGCGAAGATCGGTCTGTTCATTCCCTGCTACGTAAACCAATTCTATCCGCGTGCGGGGATTGCCACGCTGGAGCTACTGGAGAAACTGGGGTTGAACGTCGCGTATCCACCGCGACAGACCTGCTGCGGTCAGCCGATGGCAAACTCCGGCTTTCAGCATCTCACGGAAGAGACAGATGAGTTGTTCGTTGAGAATTTTGCTACCTACGATTATATCGTAGCGCCATCGGCAAGTTGCGTTTTGCACGTCAAGGACCACCTGCACTCGAAGAAAAGTCCTGCAGCGGCTGATGCAATTCGCGAAAAAGTATTCGAGTTGGTCGAGTTTCTCACCGACGTATTGAAAGTCGAGACGATTCCGGCGCGCTTTCCGCACCGGGTCAGTATACATCACAGCTGTCATGGACTACGCGGGCTCCATCTCTCTCAGATGAGCGAGTTGAACGCGCCGGCCTTTTCAAAACCCGAGCAATTGCTCAGCATGGTAGAAGGCCTTGAACTCGTGGCACTCGACCGGCCGGATGAATGCTGCGGCTTCGGCGGAACATTTTGCGTCTCAGAAGAAGCCGTATCAGCGAAGATGGGTAAAGACCGCGTCGCCGACCACGAAAAGAACGACACAGAATACATCACCTCCTCCGACCTCTCATGCCTGATGCATATGGAAGGGATCTTGAGAAGGAAGAAGAGCAGGGTGAAGGTGGTGCATATTGCGGAGAT
>CAYTMU010000056.1:7180-21998 GCA_964438975.1 uncultured Roseivirgaceae bacterium
TGGCGGAGGACTTCAATCGCGATGAGGAGAAGGCGACGTGGCATGATGGTGCGTTGTGGTGGATCCGACAAAAGCGGGATCGCAGTTCGAAGCAGATTCCGGAATGGGAGGCGTTGCGTGATGCGGCGTCGGGGATCAAGAGCCACTTGTTATCCAATCTCCACGACTACCTGCTGGAATTCGAAAGGAATCTGAAAAAGAATGGTGTGCACGTCCATTGGGCGGCGAATGCTGAAGAACACAACAACATTGTCCACGGTATTTTGCGAGCCAGGGGGATCACTCAGATGGTCAAGAGCAAGTCAATGCTTACAGAGGAATGTCACCTCAATGAGTTTCTCGAAGAGCGGGGGATCAGCGTTGTCAACTCGGACCTGGGCGAATATATTCAACAGATCGATCAGGAGCCTCCAAGCCATGTCGTTCTTCCCTGTATACACAAGCGGAAAGAAGAAATTGGAGAACTCTTTCACGAACACCTCGGCACGGAAAAAGGATTGTCCGACCCGACATTGCTCGCACGCGCAGCGCGCACGCATTTGCGGGAAGTATTCATGACACGCCGGGGAGCACTGACCGGTGTGAATTTCGCAGTCGCGGAAACGGGCGAATTCGTTGTCTGCACCAATGAAGGTAATGCCGATATGGGTGCTCACCTGGCCGAGGTACATATCGCGTCAATGGGCCTTGAGAAGCTGATACCGAAGAAGGAACATCTCAGTGTTTTTCTGCGGGTGCTTGCGCGCAGCGCGATCGGTACACCCATTACGATCTACTCCAGTCACTTTCGGAGGCCGCGTCCGGGACAGGAGATGCACGTTGTACTCGTCGATGCAGGGAGAAGTCGCCAGTTGGGACGACCCGATTTTCGCGACTCGCTCAAATGTATCAAATGCGGAAGCTGCATGAATACGTGTCCAGTCTACCGCAAGGGTGGGGGGCTTAGCTATCACAATACTGTTACAGGACCGATCGGGGCGATTCTCGCCCCGAATCTAGATATGAAGCGGCATGCAGACCTGCCGTTTGCGTCGACGCTGTGTGGATCCTGTTCGAACGTATGTCCGGTGAAGATCAATATCCACGAGCAGCTCTATAAATGGCGACAGGTGATTGTGAAAGAAGGGTATGCACCCAGGTCAAAGGCAATGGCGATGAAGGCCATGGCAGAAACAATGGGGTCGCCCTCGCTCTTTGCAACGGCGGGAAAATTAGGGCGATGGTTTCTCCGAAACGCATCGTTCGCTGTCAATAACAAATTCAATCCATGGTTCCGGCAGCGAGAAATGCCAGAATCCCCGAAGCAGTCATTTGCAGACTGGTACAAGGAAAACCGCAAAGACAGAAATGACAAGTCGTGAACGCATACTTGCTGATGTCAGGAAGAATCAACCATCAGCCACCCCGTTACCGGATCTGACCGCCTTCCGCGGTTCTGCATCCGATATCGTCAGTGAGTACGTCGATACCTTTACCGGCATCGGAGGTCGCGCTGTCGTGGTGGATGATATCCAATCCGTACTCGAGATGTTGCCGGAGCATTTCAATACTTCCCGGAGGGTCGTGACGACGATTCCGTCGGTCGCGACCCGATATGAGTTGTATTCAGCGGATGCGGATCCACATTCCTTCGAAGATGTTGAGCTCGCGATCATCACGGCTCATTTCGCGGTGAGTGAGAATGGTGCAGTATGGGTAACGGACGAGGTGATGGGACAGCGTGTCATACCGTTTATTACGCAGCATCTGGCTGTTGTTGTTGATTCTTCGTCTATTGTCCCGACTATGCACGAGGCGTACCAGAAGATCGGCACCGGAGATTACGGGTTTGGCGTGTTCATAGGCGGGCCATCCAAGACAGCCGACATTGAACAGTCGTTGGTGTTAGGTGCTCATGGACCGATTTCAATGACGGTCTATGTCGTTGGTCGACGGTCCACGGACGACAGTCAGCGTATTCTTCCAAGACCATGAAAATTCGCGACGACCTGAAAGAGCGGTACAGTGATATCTACACGACGGAGGCACTGGATGCGCTCGCGGCACTGTCCGGCCACAACGCCATCATCAAGGAGGTAATGGCTGCCCGGGTAATGCGGCGCGCCTCGCGTCAGAGGGATCAGGAGCGAATTGAGTTTCTCGACCCGGGCATGATTATCCCGCGAACCAATATCCGTGTCGCGGATGCGCGCAATGGGAAGTTTGAAGGTTCACCGATTCCGAAAGATCTCCGACGGCAGTGGATACAGGGGACGGGGCCGGCCGCCAAGCCGAATGCGCCATTGGAAAACAGCATTCGGAATGTAGCCTATGCGTTACTATCGGGTGCCGATGGCTGGATGTTCGACGGTGAGGATGCCCTCGGCCAGACGGCGACTATGTCGCTTGACAATCAACGGAATCTCAAGTTGGCAATTCACCACGACCCGGTCTTCCTAAAGGTTGCTGAAAAGGTGGCCGGGGAAATGAATAAATGGTCGACGGGATTCCTGGGTCGATCAATCATTGACGACTGGCAGGCACAGTTGAAGTTCACAACCCGGATATTCCGCGCTCGTGGCCTACATCTTGATGACCGGCACATTCGCGATCAGCACGGCGTTGCTATGGCGGCATCGATCGCTGACCTCGTGCTCTATGTGGTCAACAATTACCAGGAACTGCAGAAGCAAGGCGCCTCGATTGTCCTTTATCTACCCAAGGTTCAGACCGCGGAAGAGGCAGCTGTATGGAACCAGTTGATTTCAGCGCTGGAAGTCCACCTCGGACTTGATATCGGTACCGTGAAAGTCTATTTACTGGTGGAACAGTTAGAAGCCACATACCAGTTAATGGAGATTCGCGCGGTGCTCGGCCGGCATTTTGTCGGATACAATACAGGAAGGTGGGACTACATCAACAGTGTCGCCGACGCGATGGCATGGGATATGGATTTTATCAACCCGGATATTGAAGCCGTGGTGATGACATACGGATATATGCGTCACTACGAAAACCGAGTGCGCTGTGCGGTGAATACACCTGATCAGAATGGTCATTTCGCTTTGTGGCAAGGTGGGATGGAACCCAATATACCTGTAGGATCAGCCGAAGGTGTAGCCGCCAGCATGCAGAAGGCAGTCGCCGGTGCTCAACGTGAACAACAGGCAGGAGCAAGCGGCAAGTGGGTGGCGCATTGGAAGATGGTGCATATTGTTCGTCCAGTCTGGGAAAGGGTGGGTGAGCCGAACCAGTCGGGACGGAAGTTTCCACCATTGTCTTACCAGCAGAAAGATGCGGACGATCTGATCCTCCTTGAGCCTGCCACAACTACTATACGCGGTGCCCGAAATCTTCTGAGCGTCGCACTTCAATACGGCAATGCATTCGGTCAAGGTATGCAGGCTGCGGCGCTCAAGCCGGCCGATTTCTTTGGGAATGACGATATCCTGTACCTGATGGAAGATATGGCCACAGGGGAGATCCGGTTGAGTATCCTCTGGGAATGGGTGCACAAAGGTGCTCGCGTTTCCCTGGATGATCCTGAGACCGGTCTGCGCAAGGGTGATGTATTCACAAAGGTGCTGTTTGAGCAACTGCTCAGCGAGGAATATGCAAAACTTGTCCGCGCCGACGACAAAGATGTTCACGACGACTCAAAGGATACGACGCTTCCGATCGCTCTCGAGATCGTACGGGAATACGTTCTTAGTGAAGTGAAGCTTCCGTGGTTCATTGACCTTTTGAACATCAATCTTAACAACATGGATACACAGGTCGCTGCGACACGTATCAACCTGTACGTCGATGCATTTCTTTCAAAAGGAGAACGGATTACTGAAAATCTTGATTTTTAAAATGAGGATGTCGATGAGTTACTATCTTAGTCGATTTGTATTGTTATTGCTTGTAACCTTTCCGGTATCATACGTATGTAGTTCCGTGTTGTTATCAGCTCCCGGGGCCGCCGTCGTCGCATTGCCGACGGATGACCCTCGCCCGAAGCGACCGCTAAATTTTATAGTCATACTAACCGACGATCAGGGATTTGGTGACCTCGGATGTTATGGCCACCCGACGCTCTCCACACCGAACATTGACCGGATGGCACGCGAGGGACAGCGATGGACATCCTTTTACAGTGCGGCGAACGTATGCACACCATCGCGTGCCGGTTTGCTGACTGGCCGGTTGCCGATCCGAAATGGAATGTGCAGTGATAAACGCGGAGTACTCTTCCCGGACTCAGACGGTGGTCTGCCGCAGAGTGAAGTCACGATCGCCGAGCTTCTGAAAGACGCCGGCTACCGGACCGCAGTGATCGGGAAGTGGCACCTCGGGCACCTGCCTCCTTACCTTCCAATGAGAAATGGCTTCGACTCCTACTTCGGAATTCCCTATAGCAATGACATGGATCGCATCGGCAAGGGGCCGGCCCGCGAGGTTGTTATGAATCCAAAGGTAGAAGACTTCAATGTTCCATTGATGCGGAATGAAGAAGTGGTCGAACGCCCAGCCGATCAAAACACGATTACAAGGCGTTATACCGAGGAAGCGGTGAAGTTCATTTCCGATAACAAGAAAGATCCGTTCTTCTTGTATCTGGCGCACAACCTCCCTCATGTGCCGTTGTTTGTATCGGAAGGTTTTCGCGGTCACAGTTCACGCGGACTCTACGGCGATGTGATTGAAGAGATCGACTGGAGCGTTGGGCAGATACTCGACGTGTTGAGGAAAGAAAAGCTGGACAAGAACACGATCGTGATCTTCACATCCGATAATGGTCCCTGGGTGACATACGGTGAGCAGGGTGGAAGTGCCGGCCCGCTGTACGGTGCGAAGAATACTGGTTACGAAGGTGGGCAGCGCGTGCCGGGTATATTCTGGGGACCGGGTACTATTCAGCCACGGACCGTTATCGAAATGGGAAGTGCACTTGATCTGCTTCCAACTATTGCTGCTATTGCACGCGTTCCGGTTCCGGCCGACCGGAAGTATGACGGATATGACCTGACACCGGTGTTGACGGGGTCGGGGCCATCACCTCGCAAAGAGATGTTCTACTATCAGCAGACTCGCCTTTTCGCTGCTCGCAAAGGAGACTACAAACTGCACTTGTATTCTAACAACCCGATGGGATATCCGCAGCGGATGCGTGAATTGGATACCCTGCGTTTGTATAACCTGGCACACGATCCGTCTGAAAAGTGGGACATCGCCGCCGATCATCCGGCGATCATTGCTGAGATCCAGGAGTTGGTCACGCAGCACCGTGCAACAGTTGACTCCGTGGCCAGCCAATTGGAGAAAAGAATATCCCCTTAGTTATGAAAATTGTTGTTCTTGATGGATTTACGCTGAACCCGGGTGATTTGAGCTGGGACGGCATTGCTAAGTTCGGGGAATTGACCATTCACGATCGCACTCCGGCTGATGAGGTCCTTGAGCGTTCGCGGGATGCCGACATTATCTTTACCAATAAGACGCCTGTCAGGGCAGCGGTCATTGATCAGTTACCGAGATTGAAATTTATCGGCGTGCTGGCCACAGGCTATAACGTCGTCGACGTAGGTGCTGCCGTGAAACGCGGTATTACGATCAGCAACATTCCAGCATACGGCACAATGTCGGTTGCACAAATGACATTTGCCCTCTTACTCGAATTATGTCATCGCGTACAGAAGCACAACGATTCTGTTTACGCGGGAAAGTGGAGCCGCTCAAAGGACTTTTGCTTCTGGGATTCTCCCCAGGTGGAACTGGCCGGGAAGACGATGGGGATCATCGGATTCGGCACCATCGGACAAAAGGTCGGCGATATCGCGACCGCCTTCGGCATGAATATCCTCGGCACAGCCAGAACCAGGCGCGATCAACCAGGCAGAAGGAATTTCGACTGGGCAAGCGTGGCGGAGGTGTTGGAGAGATCCGATGTCGTGAGCATTCACTGTCCGTTGACACCGGAAACAGAAGGTCTGATCAACGCACAATCGCTGAGAACCATGAAGCGCAGCGCATTTCTCCTGAATACGTCCCGCGGACCTATCATTGTCGAGCAAGATCTCGCGGATGCATTGACGTCTGGCACGATCGCTGGCGCCGCGGTCGATGTCCTTTCTGTCGAACCACCGCCCGAAACCAATCCGCTGTTCAATGCGCCAAACTGTATCATAACCCCTCATATTGCCTGGGCCACAAGTGAGGCACGCTCGCGGTTGATGGATATGGCAACGGAAAACCTGCGTCAGTTTCTCGCAGGTACTCCGACTAACGTAATCAACGGATAGGCCTGTTTGTTGCAGATCGTGTTCGTATAAGAGGAATGCAAAATATTTCTGTCGACCTAGTTACATTATCTCCGTCGGGATTATTAAATTTCTGGTTAATACGGATTTTGTATAATCCGATATGAGCGGCGTAGGCGCCCAATACTACGCCGACAGGGAAATGGTCAGATCTTTACTTGTTTTCGGAAAGGCATTATCTCGTGCAGTACTCGCATCGGCACTCGTAATGATTTTCCTTGCGCTAAGCACTTCTCTGGCAAGCGCTATTAACCTTTATACTTACACGAACGCTGGCACCAGCGGCGCCTGGAATGATCCGGAGACGTGGACAACAGATCCCACCGGGACTACTTCGGTGGGCAGTGTTGTTCCTGGGAACAATGATGTCGTAACCATTCTGAATGGATTCACGGTCTTTCTTACTGCAAACGTTCCTGCAACCGGGCTGCAGATTTTTGTGAACAATGGGGGAGTGCTTGACTTCAACACCCACACATTTGCAACGATCAGTACGCTGTCGGGGTCTGGGACCATACGGATAAAGTCAGGCTATTTCCCAACGGTGACTTCGAACGCCTTCGTCAATTCCTACGCGGCAGGCGCTACAGTTAACTACTACGACTTTACCGGATCAATCCCTACGGGCATCAATTATCCGAATCTTGTCTTGTCCAACAGTACCGGAACTGATTACACGATTTCGTTTTTGAATTCTTCCGCAGTGGCGTTTACGGTCCTGGGAAACCTGACGACGTCCGCCACCGGGTCTGGCCAACTCTTCGCGCGACTGGGAACGCAGGGAGGAAATGCTCTGACACTCAATGTCGCCGGAAATGTCAATGTCGGGACAGGAACTACATTTGGTGCGGGACTATTCAATTCCGTTCACACGCTTCAGGTAGACGGTAATATGACCAACAACGGTACTGTGCAGTTCAGCAATGGGGCACAGTACGCGTCATCAACAACCGGAGCTGTCCGTCTGTTTTTTAGGGGAACTACAGATCGGACTCTCGCATGCCAGGGACCGACGAATTTATATACGCTGACAGTTGACAAAGGCACAGGGTCCACAAGCATCCTGTCTGTTACATCTACAAATGTCGCCAATTTGAAGTTCTATTTCAGCGGACAGCTCATTATGATAACGAACGGGACTTTGCGTCTCGGGCTGAATGTTGATGTACCCAGACTGTATGGCGCGAGCACTGCGAATTATGATTTGGGAGCACCGGGTCAAAGTCCTATGTTATGGGTTGATGGAGCAACCGTAAACACCGGCGGGTCTGCCTTCGTTGCCTATGGCAAATTTCGAATTACGGCCGGAAGTTTCACGTCGATGGGAGGACAGGGCTGCGTGATCCGCGAAGAAGGTCAGTATCTAATTGAAGGTGGGACATTTACCACCGAGAAATTCAGGCCTTCGAGTACTGCGTCTACTCACCGGGGTACTTTCATCATGTCCGGGGGGATCTTCAATGCGATCGGTACGACGAACTCCGATGGCAATTATGCGCGGTTTTCACTGCCATACCCCGAGCAGGTTTTTATTATGTCTGGAGGGACCATCAATATCCGCAACTCACAGACAGCCGCAGGAGCTCTTCACATTGGATCTAACGAAGCGAGCTACAACGTCAGCGGTGGAACGATCAATGTGGTCCTTTCGGGTACGGCGGCGTCCTTTCCACTCTTGTCGACTGCGGCGCTTTGGAATCTGACGATCAGCCGTGTCGCAGGTGCCACGCCGACGGCTGTCACGCTCGGGAATATCGGTGCTGTCGCGGGCACGACTAACGCGGCGAGGCCATTGGTTGTGCAGAATAATTTCACTATCGAAGGTGCAAATGCAGCTGGGTTTTCGGCAAACAACCACAACGTAACCGTCGGAGGGAATTTCGTCGTGGAAAATGGAGCAATCTACACGCCAGGGAATAACACAACTGTTTTCGACGGTACGAACGACCAGGCTTTCAACCTGAGCGGAACTATCGCCAGCGGACTTAACAACATGACGGTGGCTAAGAACTCGGGGACGCTGACCTTGGCGGGCAGCAACGCGTCACTGATCGTCAGGGGTACACTGGCACTCAATCGTGGTATTTTGAACGACGGAGGGAAGACAATCGAGGCGCGAACAAACATCATGAACAATGCGGTGCACACCGGAAGTGGACGCGTTATGCTCAATGGATCCGCCACACAAACGATCGACGGAAACGGGAGTGGTGTCTTTGGAAACGTTGTCCTCAACAACAGCAGTGTTCCCGGAGTTGCACTCTTGTCTGACATTGCCGTGAGCGGTACGTTGACGCTAGCGGGTGCCGGAAACAGTATCTTCGATATCGGGCAACACCAGCTCTGGTTGAGTTCTACCTCAGCCACGGCGCTGACGACGTCGGGTGCGGGATTCAGCAGCGCCAAGATGATCCGGACGCAGGGACTGCAATCCGATCGCGGGATCAGGAAGTCCTTTGGGAATCTGCTGCCATTCACCTTCCATATCGGGTCCGGATCGACATACACTCCTGCTACTATTCAATTGACATCGGCGCCAGGAGTCTATGGATCATTGTCAATAAAACCCATCGCGAGCCGGCACCCTTTTGTGGTCGCATCTAACACCCGGAACCTCACGTGGTATTGGCGGATCGTCAGTGATGGGTTCTCCGGTGTGACACCCGGTTCAGTCACTCATCGATTCAACTACTTGCCAGCACACGTCGTGCCGGCAGGTGATGATGTGCAGTACATCCCCGCGCGTTATGGCGGAAGTGGATGGACCACTATCAATAGTGTGGCGCAAGTTGATGAAGGTAGCCGCACGATACACTTCGCCGGAGTGGATTATCTGGAAGGCGATTTTACCGCGGGGATTCCTGCAGCGTTTGGTGTAGTGCAGAGTTTTTACAGCACTCGCAACGGTGTATGGGGTGATACAAACCCCGCTACGAGTCCGTGGTCGAATACAGACCATGGAGGACCACCTGCCGGAACAGTACCCGGCCCGAGTGATCGGATATTTATTGGCGATGGAGCCGCAAACAATCATGTGATCACGATCACCTCCAACGCCCAAGCCTCCGGATCACTCTCCCTTGCTTTCGGTAGCACACTCGATATTGGAACGACGACGGGTCACAATTTTGGAATGGTACAGACAACGGGGACGGCCAGTGGTTTGCTTAGACTGTCATCAGCAACTGCTGTCGCGGAGTTTCCTGCCGGTGACTTCGGGCTCTTCATTCGACAGTCGGGCGGCTCGGTTGAATACTATACGAGCGGTGCCACTAGCTTTGCGATTCCACTGACATCGGCTGCACCCACCAATCTCCCGTTGAACTCCTACCGTCACCTGACCCTGACGGCTCAAGCGAATCGTCTGATACGCTTGCCCGACCGTGATCTGACGGTGTTTGGTGATCTGACGGTTCAGGGTCAGGGAGGTACTGCTATCGCCGAACTGAATTCAGTTAGTCCGCGGACCCTTCAAATCGATGGAGACCTGGATATTTCAAGTGGCGTGCTGCAATTCAGGAACGAACAGCCGCAAACAGTTGCGATTTCGGGTAACGTAAACATTGCAGCGGCGGGTATCTGGCAAGTTGCCACCGTCGGGGCGGCCGTCGCGAATGAATTGACGATAGCGGGAGACATTATCAACAACGGAACGCTTGACTTCTCCGTAACTGGAAATCGCGTTTGCAATACCACTTTCACCGGTACCGCGAGCAGATCCATCACAGGCACGGGTAGTGTGATGGATTTCAATGTAATTACCGTTGCGAAGGGCACTGGCCCCGCGTCCGTTCTGAACGTAAACGCGTCTGCGTTTAGTTTGTCCGGGGGAAACGTGCCACTTGTACTTGTGACCGGGACGTTCCGCCTGACGAGCAACCAGTCGATCACGATCGCGAATGGTTCCAATTTCAACATCCCCGCGGCGGCACGTCTTTCGGCTAACGGCGGCACGATGTCACTGGCGGGAGCGAACGGGATCAACATGCGTCTTTCAGGAACACTCGAAGTGCTGTCCGGCACCGTCAACATAGGTACATTGTCAAACGACAACTCAGTCGAGTATGCTGCGATCGGCAGTCCAACCATCTCCGTAGCCGGCGGTGCCCTGAACGTCAATTCACAGATTCGACGTTCGACGGCCAGCACACAAGGAGCGCTGACATACGCCCAGTCAGGAAATAGCGTTGTTACAGTGGGACGAGTTGCTGCATTGTCTGCCACCCGGGGTGTTTTCGAAGTACTCAATTCAGGGAGTTCGTTTACGATGGCCGATGGAGTGCTGCGGATAGGAAGGGCTACGAGCGGTTCTGCGATAGCAGATCTGTATCTCCATCCGACCGTATCCGCCGTTACCGGAGGGACCATCGAAGGAGGCTCAACGTCATCGTCGAACATTATCGACCTCAACAGTTCGATACCATTGTTTAACCTGACGGTAGCGGGCTCAGGGAATGGCATCCGGCTGGAAGCTAATCCTCTGATACTGCGAGGATCGCTGATGATCGCCGCAAACAACTATTTCCACGCAAACGGACTTAACGTGAGCATTGCCAGCAATCTCACGAATTCAAACACATCGTCTTCCACCAGCATAACCGCTGGGGGCTACCGGCCAGGAACGACATCTCAGACCACCACATTCAACGGATCCCTGGCAAATCAGACAATCACCGGAACTGCGGGCAACTTGACGGTCTTTTCAAACCTCGTGGTCGATAATTCGCTCGCAGGGGGCGTTATCAGCCTGCTGGCAAACACGGCTCTACGCACGAATGGTACGCTGACTCTGGCTCGTGGGACACTCGATGACGGCGGAAATACGATTACGGCAATAGGAACGGTACAGAACTCGTCTACTCATTTCAGCGCGGGGTCGGGCAGTATAACCCTCGCGGGCTCGTCTTTGCAGATCGTCGGTGGAAACGGCGCCGGAAAATTCGGCAACCTGACCCTGACCAACTCATCCGGGGCTGTTTTTACAGCAAACCAGGAAGTCACTGGCTTGCTCACACTCACCGCGGGGTCGCTGTTCATCAATCAATACACTTTGTATCTCTCCAATACTGGATTCTCGTCAGTAGCAGGTGCCACTTCTACGCGCTATATCATTACGTCCGGGCAGTTGTCAAACGGGGGGGTGAGGAAAGCATTTGCTTCCAACTCCACCGGGACCTTCGTCTATCCGATCGGAGTTGCGGGTAAGTACACACCGGCAACTTACACGATCAGCACCGGCGGAACAGGAGGAAGTGTCACGGTGAAACCCGTTAACAGTAAGCATCCGAGTGCAACCGGATCCGGGACCTCGTTCATCCGTTATTACTGGAACGTAACTAACAACGGTACCGCGATCTCCGCATTGACTCATACGTACCAGTATGTTGCCACCGACGAACAGGGGACGCCTGCTGATTACCGCGATGCGCACTTCAATGCAGGCGCATGGGATATTGGCCATACGCCCGGCAATCCCGATCCTGCCACGAGGATCATCACGTTTACAAATATTGGAATTGCCGGCGATTACACTGCGGGCGAGCCCACGGCATTCGTGAATCCAACAATGTACATCAGCGTGGCATCAGGCGACTGGGAGTCGGATCTTTCCGTGTGGAGCGACGACCCGCCTGGTAGCAATATGGGTCCGCCGGCAGGCTCCGTTGTTGTCATCAGTGAGGGGCACACGGTTCGTATTAACTCGAATACCAAGAGACCGGCAACCCTGGATGTGCGCGGCAGGTTGGAACTTGGCACAACGACCGGTCATGATTTCGGCGTCGTCTCGGCCACGGGAATCGGCGACCGTACAATCCAGATACAGTCATCGACATTCCCATCTGGCGATTTCTCGAACTTCGTCGCTGCAAACGGGGGTACCGTTGAGTACAACGGCGCGGTTACATTGCCGACCCAGCCGGTTTATAACAATCTCGTCTTCAGCGGAGCGGGGACGAAAGTTATGCCGAACACGGATCTGACGATCAACGGCGCGCTGACGATTCAATCGGGCACTGTCAACAACGCAGTTTCCAACCGGAGCATTGTGCTCGTGAGTGCTGGACACGATTTCACCAACCACGGTGCATTCAATGCTGGCGGCGGTGTTCTTACCATCGCCCGGCATCTTGTAAACAGTGGCTCAGCCGCGGTGTTTACAGGCCCCAATGGCGGTGTAACGGGTGTTCACATAGGTGGTAATCTCGTGAACAACGGGGGAGCCATCTATACCGGGGGAAGCGATCCGCTAACCGTGAACGGCGCCGTTACGAACAGTGCCACCCTCGCACTTGGCAGCGGTGCGCTTACCGTCTCCGGCAACGTGGCCACATCGGGTAACTTCACTACAGGTTCCGGTGCCGTTGCAATAGGGGGGACGTTGTCGAACAGCAATAGTATAACTGCCGGCACGGGTTCCCTGAGTATTACGGGTGACCTGGCGAACGCAGGTGCTGCCGCAACATACACTGCCAACGCCAACACGTTGACTATTCAGGGAGCGTTTCAGAACACCGGAGGTGCAACGTTTAATGCCAACACTGGCTCGATCACCCTGCATGGGAACTGGTCAAACTCCGGTGTGTTCAACAGCGCTACCGGCACCGTCTCATTCGCCGGGACTGGCAACCAGTCCCTGACGGGCAGTACGACCTTTTACAACGTAACTCGCTCAAATGGCGGCTTACTGTCGCTGAATAGTCCCATGGTAGTCAGTAATATGCTTACGTTGCTCAACGGGCGGATCACCACAGGAAGTAATACACTTTCGCTGACCAACACCGCGACTCAGCCGGTGACGGGGCAAACGAATACCACCTTCATTGACGGTCGGGTCGCTATCAGCTATCCCACGACTGCAGGAACCGCGCGCATATTCCCGGTGGGGAGAGGCACGGTGTATCGGCCCGTCACCATATACCAGAATGCCGTTTCGTCGGACGCGGTAGTCCGTGTGGAGATGATCAACACGCCACCTTCGGGTGCCTATCCGGCAACCATCCAAGGCCTTTCAGAGGCGAGGTACTTTGTCATCGATCTCCTGTCAGGGACCCTGAATGATCCTGTCGTAGAACTTAGCTTCAACACGAACGGACCACCTGATGAGAACATCACGATTGCAGGCAACGCCCGCGTCGTAAGGGCAGAATCTCCGACAGGTCCCTGGACTGACGAAGGAGGTTCAGGTGTGTTTTCGCCTGCGGCACCGGCGGGTTACGCGACTTCGGATGTCACATCAATTGTCAACCCGACTTACTTCGCGCTCGGATATCAAAGCGTACCCCTTCCTATTACGTTAGCCTTTTTCGATGCGATACCGGAAGAGGCGGGTGTACGCCTGAAATGGGCCACCCTGGCAGAGAAGGACAACGCCTACTTTACGATCGAGCGAAGCGTTACCGGACTTTCATTCGATTCAATAATGGCCGTGCCTGGTGCGGGAAACAGTCGCGAGATGATTTATTACGCAGCTCTTGACGAACTTCCGTTCCGGGGTGTTTCTTACTATCGACTGAAGCAAACGGACTACGATGGTACGTTCACCCATTCTCGCGTCGTGAGAGTGGAGACCCTTGGTGGAAGGAACTACATGCAGGTCGTCCTCTATCCGAATCCTTCCCACCCTGGAGAACACGTGCTTCTGCACGTGAAACACGCGACCGATGCGCGAGGCAGAGTTGTAATCACCTCGGCTACAGGCCGGATCTATTTCGACGGAGTGGTCGATCTGGGACGTCCTTTCCGACTGACGGAATTACTCGGGCCTTCACCGGGACCTGGTGTATACATTGTTCATGTCTCTTCCGGTGAATTGCACGGGAGCGGGAAGCTGCTGATTTACTGATCACGGAGATCCGCATGATGAACGGGTGTGGTCATCACGCGTCATGAGACATAAAAAAAGCTTCGCCTTTTGAGCGAAGCTTTTTTATTATCTACTATCCGAACGATTACATCATTCCACCCATGCCGCCTCCGTGAGGCATTGCAGGAGCTTCTTTTTCTTCGGCGATGTCGGAAACAACCGCTTCTGTCGTCAGCAGCATGCCGGCGATCGAAGCTGCGTTCTCGAGTGCAAGACGAGTTACTTTCGTCGGGTCGATGATACCAGCTTCGAAGAAGTGGATGAACGTGTTTTCTTTTGCGTCGTAGCCGTAGTCTTTCTTGCCGTCGCGAACTTTGTTTACGATGACAGAACCTTCCTGGCCGGCATTCTCGGAAATGGTCTTCAGCGGGGCTTCGAGGGCCAGGCGGATGATGTTGACACCAGTTGCCTGATCTTCATTCGACGCGCCGATTGCCTCAGCATCCTTCAGAGAATCGATGGCGCGGATGTATGCTACACCACCTCCCGGAACGATACCTTCCTGAACAGCAGCGCGGGTTGCATGCAACGCATCATCCACGCGGTCTTTCTTTTCCTTCATTTCAACCTCGGTAGCAGCACCTACGTAGAGGATAGCAACGCCACCGGAAAGTTTCGCGAGGCGCTCCTGAAGCTTTTCCTTGTCGTAGTCAGACGTCGTCGTTTCGAT
>CAYTMU010000057.1:0-21610 GCA_964438975.1 uncultured Roseivirgaceae bacterium
TCCCTGTCTCTCCGCAGATTCAAGCCATGCCCGCGTGATAGCGGGCATTTTTGTTCCGGGCGTTTGCCAAGTGTCGTTAGTAATCCCTGCCTTTTGCTCCGCCGCTACCAGGCTCTCTTCCTCTTCACGCCTGATAAACTTCTTCATGCACACTGACTCCGTGAACATCCCGGTGAATAAACTGGATAAAGGGAGTATTATTCTCTCGGTCTACGTGAATATTCAAGAACCCGCCTTTCAGACGTAGAAACTTGTGCTCGGGCCTGATGTCATCGGCATTCCATCCCTGCGCATGAAAGTCGCTGACAGGTCCTGACCCGAATTCCATTAGTCCTGTCTGGACGTCTTTGGAGACATACTGCCAGTGCCGGTCGCCGTTGACGACGAACATCCTATTCTGCTTCGACAAATACGCTCTCAACCAATTCCCTTCCGTCTCGAACACTTTATTCGCGTGGTTGTCCTTCTTGGTATCTCTGTCGGGGCCGACCACGGGTGTCGCGGTGAACAGTACCTTAAACGTCGCATCAGATGCCTCCACTGTCTCCATGAACCACTTCTTCTGCTCTTCGCCCCAGATGGTTTTTTCTTCATTATCAGGTGCGCTGTTGTCGGAGCGGAATTCGCGTCCCTCTACCATCCATATCTCCAGGTCCTTACCCCACCGGATCTTCCGGTAGGGCTTGTCGCGCAACGGCACATTTTCGTACCATATCTTCAACCCGTCTTCAAATGTCAATTCACCAAAAGGGGGTATCCCCGGGAATGCATCGTTCTTTACCAGGTCGTGGTCGTCTTTGATCAGGTAGACCGGCACGGATTCGTAAAACTGTTTGATGGACAGCCATGAATCCATTGCGTGCCATTTGTGGCGCGCCGTTGCCACGGTCGTAGCCATTGGTCCGGGTTTGTCGTAATACACGTAATCACCCGTATGAATGTAGAAATCGGGATTAAGCTTCCGCATGCTGTCGTAGGTATGAAAGCCGCGGGACTGATCGTCGAAACTCCAGAAATATTGACAAGTCGATGTAACGAGGTTCACCCCTTTTGCCGCGGAAGGATCCGGAGCTGTCCTGAATCTCCCTTCCACCACATGGGAGTGGTCATCAGGTGAACGCTTTCCCTCAATCTCAACCTTGCAGTCTGCGTCTTTTTTTAGTCCGCGAAAAACGAAGTGGACGGTAAAATCATTGTCGGCAGACGCAGTCATCCAATCGGATACTTTTGCCTTCGCACCCTTCTGCCTGACTTTTATTCTAACCAGTCCCGGGCTACCTTCCACAGCACCATCCATTTGTTCTACCGGCTGGTCTTCATCAAAATTAATGGGATGGCGAAAAACCTGTTCGCGTCGCTCATGGGCAACCGGATTCGGGAATTCCTGACTACATAGGCGCGTCCATACGAGCACACTATCTTCGCCGACCTCCATCATCTTGAACCCCGTGGTAAAATAGACGGAGTGGTCATCCGCAGAACCCGTTATCTGGTCCTTAGCGCGCAGCGTAAACGGACTCTGCACGATCGCGGCGAAGGAGAACAAACCGGACCCGAACTTCTTAAAGAACTTTCTTCTGTTTTCGTTTTTCATTCGCAAACCTTTATTCAAGGATAACGTGTTCAGTTTATGTTTCCAAACCTGACGTTATCTTGATGGTTCGCTTCGCACTCGGATTGCTCTACAGCGGGCTTCCCATGGCTATCGTCTTCCTGCAGCCTCTTTCAACGCGGCGATATCGAACTTCCTCATTTGCATCATGGCCGCGGCAACGGCCTCACCAGTTGCCGGATCACTCATCAACTCGCCCAACAAGGATGGGATTACCTGCCACCATGCACCGTAGCGATCCTGTATCCAGCCACACTGGCTCTCCTTTCCGCCTTCGGAAAACGTATGCCAGTAATAGTCGATCTCCTCCTGGCTCTCGCACTCGATCACCGTCGAATTCCCTTCGGTGAAATCAAACGCGTGCTTTTGCGCTTCTCCGCTCATCGCGTTGAAAAGACAATCGTATGCCCTGAACTGTGCGAACAACAGTGGACCGCCTTCAGGGAACGCCATCAGCCGGACGCTATCTTTGAATAGCGACGTATAGAACGCAACAGCCTCGTCAACCTTTTCACTTTTGTCGTTGACGAAAAGGAACGCCGGGACTATCTTCTGGGAATTGTTGATGGCTTCGATATCCAGTTGCCAGCTCACGCCAAACTTATCTTCCACAAATCCGTACAGCGGGCTCCAGTCATACTTGTCCAGCGGCATCATCACCTGGCCGCCCTCGCTGAGACGCTCATACCATTGCTTGATCTTCCCGGTGTCGTCACCTGCATACGCAAAATAGGAGACGGCGGGAGACGGACGGAACATGTCGCCTCCGTTCAATCCCATGATGTGCATCCCACTCAATTCAAAGTGCACGACCATCGGGTGTACAGAAATCACCCGGGAATTGTCAAACACAGAGCAGTAAAACTCGGCGGCCTCGCGTGCGTTGTTATTAAACCAGATGCAAGGGTAAATTTTATTGTTCATATCTAATTTTTTGGAAACCCAACGTTTGCTTTCACTTCTTTGATCTGCAACGTATGTCGAGCGGTATGACCCGCCAGGAACAACATGAACTGGTAACCATCCACAGCGCCGCCAGGTGCATCCTGCACACGATCGCGCATTGCCTGCACCGGTGTATTTCTGATAAATTCAAGAATATCCGCGCGTTGCCGCTTCATCGCATCCAGTGCGGTGGTTGCATCCGGAAACCTTGCCGATGCCACCAGGGCATCCATGGCTTTGACTTTACTACTGCGGTCTGTTATCGAAGACTTGATCTCACTATCTGAATACTTGATTTCGGCGCGTCGTTCGGGATTGGCAGGCTTCTCCATAAATTCCTTTACCATTCCAAAGAGCATTTCCTCCGTAAGGATAATGTGTTCAAGGCAATCACCTACTGACCACACACTGTCTGAAGGACGATAATCGAGTTGTGACTTACTCAACGAGGCGACGGAGTTTTCAAGAGTACCATACGTCTCCTGGTAGTAGCGGATCAACGCTGTACTGTCATCCACAGGAGCAGCCGACTCCAGCACTTCCTTCAGGTTTTGTAGGCCAGTTTGAAAATCCTTGTTCATGTCCATGAGTGCACTGGCAAGATTCCAGGGGTACGAAGATCTGCCCACAATACCCCATGTGACCTCAGTCTGATCAGCACCCAGCTCTTTCAGTGCAAAGAATCCCTGTGGCGGTTCCCCGAAACCGAAATCCAGCACTGACAAAATGGAGTCGTATTCTGCAATTCGGGTGATAGTCTGTGAGCCGTTGCCGACGACCTCGCTTTTCCAGCGCAGGACAAAGCCCTCCGTCCCGTCTGTACCTTCTCCCGTTGCCTCGATCGCCGGGTCCATCTTAAACCACACACTGAAATCTTGCTGGTTGCCAACGTACCTGACATAATCAAAGACTTCTGCCCGCGGTTTGTTGATACGCACCGTGCCCTGTGCCTTGAAGTCGTTCGGCACAAAAAGCGCCGCGACCAATGGTATAGCTATAATGACGGCTAATACAAGTAGAATGATCTTAACAAATCGTTTCATGTTCGTTTGAGTTTATGGGTCCGACTTTTTTTCTTTTGCACTACTCGCCGTCCCGGTGCTCCGTGTAGTACTTGAACTGATTAAGGATAGATTGCCACCCGGCTTTCTGCATATCCAATGGATTCATATCCTCTGCCTCAAATACCGTTGTCACCTGAACCTTGTCTCCCGTGGACAAGAATGAAGTAATTACCTTCCGGCCGTCTGTCATGGTGTACATTAACTTTTGCTGTGGCTTCACTTCATCATAGACCGCCGTAAGATCGAATCCTACGCTGCCATCCTTCGCCTCCATTCGCGCGAAGTATTCACCTCCAACCCGCAAGTCGTTACGCGCATCCGGGCAATGCCAGTCGCTGGAAGCGAAGTTCCAATTAGCAATGTGACGTGGTTCCGTGTAGCACCGCCATACATCTTCGAGGCTAGCGCTGATATTTGCTTCTACAGTGATGGGCTTCTTCATGTTGAACAATTTAAATCAAGACTTATAATCAACTCTCAGCGACAATAATACGCACTACGCCATCGAATACAATCCGAACGGATTTCCTTCGGTGTCGACACAGATTGAACAAAACCCAAATTCCCCGATTGAAAACTTACTGCGGTGAACCTGTCCTCCTGCCCCGGCTACGCGACTTTCTTCCTCACTGCAGTCCATGCAAGGAAAATAAACCATCGTGTTGACGGACGCCCCATCTCCCTCCTTCGTACCAGGCATCTCGACCAATGCGCCGGAGACCGACGTATCGTTCGCATCGGCAGGAACGGTGAAAAACGACATTTTCATGTCGGCTGATCCGTCTGGCATCGGCGTGTCGTGAAACGCTGTACCCAGAACCGCGTGGTAAAACTTCTTGGCTCTCGTCATGTCCTTGACATAGATCTCAAACCAGCAAATAACATTGTTGCTCATATTTCCGCATTTGAATGATAGGTCAAATGTAGACCTGAAGGCCGGGCAGCCCACTTATCCTATGGCAAGAAATCAGATCTACGAGATATCTTTTCGAATGCGGCTGAAAGACGTCTCAGTGATACCGAGATAGCTCGCGATGCTGCGCAGGGGTGCTTGAAGGACCACCTGAGGCTTCTCCTTGATCAGTTGAAGATACCGCTCCTTCGCCGAAATGGTAGCCATATCCAGAAAGCGTTGCTTGAACCGGAACAGACTGTTTGTCATCCATAGTCTCCCCCACTCGGGAAACCCTTCTATCGACTGAAACAACTCCTGAAAAACAGCGAAGTCGATCACCCAGCATTCACAGTCAGTTAACGCCTGAATATTTTCAGACGTGGACGTGCGCTTAAAGAGGGATAACACCTCGATCGCGAGATCGGACTCACAGAAGAAATCGGTGGTGATGTCATTGCCCTCGGTATCGTGAACGAACGCACGCATCAACCCGGTTTCTATGATCGAATAACTATTGGCCATCTCACCTTGCCTGAGGATAAAATCCCCTTTTTTGTAGGTCGTGCGCGTATGTGCGTCGATCAGGCGCCCCAGCTCTTCCGATCGGATCATCGGATGCGAATAAATCTGCGACAGCAGTCGGTTTTTCATTGACTCCGAAGGGTGATACAGCAAGTTTACAGATGATCTTGAAAACTTACAACCCCATGTTGGAGGAAGTACACGATCGCCAGCGCAAACAATCTGCTCTATTTCAGGGTGGCCACGTAGGCGAGCAGATCCGCCACTTGTCGATCGGTGTATCCATCGATCAACCCTCGCGGCATAAAAGAACGGCCACCGAGAAAGCCCTGACTTTTGAGGTCCGCCGCCGGTATAAACACTTTGTTTCCGCCCATGAAGGCGATCGTGGTTCCATTACCATCGCGACCAATCAAGTAGCCTTCTACCGTAGTGTTGTCTTTGCGGATAACACGGAACAGTGCATAATTCTTCTCAACGGCAACATCGGGATCGAGCAATGCCGTCAGCAACGCTTCACTTTCTCGAGACGCTGATCCGTCAAGCGCAGGTGCAATATCCTGGCCGTTAGATCCCACACGGTGACACATCAGACAGGTCTTAAACAACTCTTCACCTTTTCCAGCATCACCATCCTTCCTCTCTGCGATGTCCATATACTTTGTCAGCCTTACCTGAAACTGTCTCTGTTCCTCCTCACGTCTCTCCCGCACAGCATTGAGAATTTTTCCTCCGGAAGAGTGATCGCCTGCCGCCAGTTGAACTCGTTCCGCGGTCGCATCGCTAAATGCGCCCGCATCCAACAGGCCCTTGTCATACAGATCTGTCAACAGCAACGCTCCGTGTTCCGAGGAAGAAAAAGCAGATGTAAGAAGTAGTTTCTGCTCCTGGTCAAATGACGGGACAAGAGTCGTCACTATCCGGGTTGCAGTGGTCCTGTCCGTGCGGGCGAGGCTGTGAGCCGCCGCTACCCTCAGGGCTATGCCTATGTTCTCGTCTTGTGCCAGACGCGCGTAGGTCGCCCCATTCATACCCATATCATTGTCCAGCACCTTAAGCACCAATGCCACAGTATGGTCAGTAGCCGTATCGCTGATCAGTTTTGCAACCTCGCCAGTGGGTACTTTGATCTTCAGGCGCCCGATGGCATCAAGAGCCAGATCTTTCTCCTCGGCAGTTCCGTTGCGGAGCAACGTGGACGCGGGACGCTCCAATAGTACGGAGAGGTTCTCCGACTGTACATTCCGCTGATTCACTATTGCAAGACGCAGATAGTTCGCAGCTGCTCGTGGATTTTCGACGATAGGTTTGGCTAGTCTGACGACGGCGGGATAGTCTAACATTTTCGAGACAGTGATAAAGTTCGGTTCGTCGAATTCCGTCAGACCCGATGCAGTCCACAGAGAAGGAAACAGCGATGCCATTTGTGCGCGTGGCAACGCCCGAATAGCCCAAAGCAATTTACGCGGGTCCGCGTTAGTTGATCTGTTAATAAAGCGATATAGCTCATCGGGATACTGTTCAAGTGCCATCAACGCGAGGTATCGTTCAAACCTCCGCTCGTAGGAACCGCCCATCTCGTTGCCCGGAAGTTCCGGCTTACACGCATCTACAAGCAGGGCGACCGTCGATGCATCTGCAGCTCGTAGATCTCGCAACGTGCGAAGGCTTTGCGAGCGGACCATAGGATTGGAATCATCGATCGTTCCTCTGAGCATTTCAGCCGTCGCTGCAGGGTCTGGTCTGAACGTCGCAAGCGATCTCACGGCTTCTCTCCGAAGGTCGTGTTCCGGACTTTGAACCAGTCTGGCAAGCAGGTCTGGATCGTAGTGTCTAAGCGCCTCCAGGCACCACAGCGCATGAATCCGCGCGGACTCCGTACCGGAAGTATCAGCCGCAAGCGCGACCAGAGCAGGTATGAGTTGGCGGGTATCGTCTGGCGCCCGATCGGCAATCTGGTGCCAGGCGGCACGCCGTTCCCAAAGGGAAGGTGACTTCAGATATCCGGCGAGATCGTTCGTCGCCACTTGGTGAAAGTTTGTGATCTCGCGCGGTTTTTGATCGACGTGGCGGATTCGCCAGAGGCGTCCATGTGTCCGATCGCGGTCGGGATGACTCGTGGGTACTTCGTTATGTGAAATGATCTTGTTGTACCAGTCGGCTATGTACAGGCAACCGTCAGGTCCAAATTCAATATTCACCGGTCGGAAGTACTTGTCGCGCGAGGTGAGCAGGTCGGGAAGATGTTCAGTTGTCACAGTGCCATCGGGATTGCGCTTGACCCGTACGGCGTTGATCGTGCTGGTAATGGGGTTTGCGAGGAATGCTACGTCTCTCCATTCACCGGGAAAACTTCCGGCGATGTCATCGGCGAACGCCAAACCGGAAAGCCCTGTTCCTCCGACGCGAAACTTGTGAATCTCGGGCATAAAGGGTTGGTATTCGCGCAGGCGCTCGTTTCCGATTCCGGGGAATCCGGCACCAGCTTCTAGTGGCACCGTTGCATATCCGAGATCGTTCGCTTCCGTCGCGTACCACTGTCCGTTGTCTCGCAGCTGAAAGCCCCAGATATTGTTGAGTCCGCACGCGACAAGTTCCAGCTCTGCCGCATCATCCATCGAGAACCGAACAATCTTGCTGTAGTTCATGGGCAGTCGCGCGCCGCTTGTCAGGGAGGTTACTTCGCCCTTGTTCAACGCACCGTGACTGAAGTAGATCCAGTTCCCAGGTCCACGCACCAGCGAATGCGCCATCGTGTGCGTATCCGTGAAGCCGAAGCCGGTGATCAACGGAATTCGCCTATCAGCCTTGTCGTCGCCATTTGTATCATCCAGGAAGAACAACTCGGAACCCTGCGCAACGTACGCGCCGTTGCGGAAGGGCATAATGCTCATCGGGATCGCGAGGCTATCGGCCCACACGGTAACTTTCGCTGTGCGACCATGGTCGTAGAAATCGCTCAGCACGAGAACCTGATCCGTTCCCTTTGCTTTTCCCTGGAACAAGTCGAGCACCCGCCGGAAGGCGGGATCTTTGCGCTGCGTTTCCTGGTCATCCATCAACTTTAGCAGCTTCTGCCACTCCATATCCGCGAACGGATCGAGTGGATACATTCGCGCCGTCTGCGTCCACAGGCGGCCAGCGTCATCGAACGTCAGATCAATCGGGTTAACGATACCATCCCGCTCACTGGCAACTAGTTCAACGATAAACCCTTCCGGTAACTCAAATCCCACAAGTTCTTCTTCCGGAGAATGTACACGAGGAGGATAAGGATCCGATGTCTGAACCTCATCCGCCGAGAACTTTGATACAGCAAAATAAGCAACTGATCCGGCAAGGATCAGTCCCGCAATGAGGCCCAGGATTTTCTTCATGTAGATCGCTATAGTTCAGTGATGGTGATATCGCGGAATTGAATGCGTGCCGCTCCCCCACTGTGCAACTGAATGGCAAAAATACCCCGGGATGGGACTGACGAATCCTGTTCAATATAATCACAGGTCTTCACACCATTTATATACAGGATATGATGATTTCCCTTCACACGGATGATGTAACTGTTCCAGCCATCATCGTTCAAGATTCTACGCAGCACACTCAGGTCGCCACCGACCAACTTTCCGCGCCGGTGTTCATCGTAGATATCTCCCCAGTAGCCGTCGCCGATATCAGCCTGATATCCGACCATGTCACCCTTAACAACTTTGGAGCGGTACTGAATACCACTGTTGATCATACCGGTTGAAGGGTCTCCGGAGAGACGGAACAGGCAGCGGAATTCAAAGTCGCCGTACTCCTTTTCGGTCTGGATATATGTGTTGTGACGGATTTTCTGTATGCCATCACCCCCTGTCAGGGCACCGTCGACAACCTGCCAAAGCCCGGCATGCGCGGGGTCGGTGACCTTCCAGCCCTTAAGGGTTCTACCATCAAAAAGACTTTGATCCTGTGCGGACGAGCGCGGCGAAAATGCTACCAGCAGCCAGAGAGCAAGAAAAAGGGGGAAACTCATCGGGAGATAAGAAGGCGGGTAGTAATTGTTCATTCGACCAGCGGGATGGTGACTGAATAAAGTACTGAAAAATACCGCTAAAAACCAACCGTGCCGGGATCATTGTGGCACGTCAATTTCAGTAAAAAGGACGGATTGGAATCCTCATGCAAATCCGGCTGTGAAGTGGATCCAGTCCTCCCTCTTCGGAAAGACCAGTTCATATTCTGCAAAATCGAAGTGGAGGCATTGTGTGTCTACAGCAAAATTTGATGAAAGGATTGTAATCCCCCGAATATTCCGAAGTGGCACATCGAGACAATCTCCGTCGTCGCCCATTGCCTTGAGTATCCGTTCGCCGTGCTTCCTTTGTATGACTATGTGTGGATGAACTATCGTTTCCCGGCCGTCTACCAGCAGAAGACGAATCTTGCGCGAGTTTAGGATGGCAGTGGTAATTTTATCAATCATGATGTCCCGCTTCACATTGCCGCCGTTATCGTGAAACGGAAGGTACTACAAATGCCAAGGAATCAAAGCAGCTATAACTGAAATACTCGACAAACAGCTGATTTATGGGATGCTATTATAATGAGAGTTCTCCTGCAAGCGGTTGCACAATCAATTCCTTCGCACGTTGTACTCCGTATTCACCAATCATCACCATCAGCTTGGTGACAGCAGCCTCGGTCGTCAGGTCCGCTCCGCCAATCACACCGACCCGCTGCAGATCCTGACTGGTTTCATATCGTCCTTGCATAACCCGACCGCCAGGGCATTGCGAAATGTTCAACACCAGAAGGCCCTGCTCGATCGCGTGAGCCAACAATGCGATGAAGGGTGGACGCGTCGGCGCATTCCCGGAACCGAACGTCTCCAGAATCAAAGCCTTCAGGTTCGGAGTCGCTAACACGGCCTCAAGCGAAGAATCCTGCATTCCGGGGAAGAGTTTGAATACCGCGATGTTGCAATCCAGATTTGACAATACAGCAAGCGGTCCGTTTTCGGGTGAACGGATCGCAGCAAAATCGTAATCGATCTTTACACCCGCCTTTGCAAGCAATGGATAATTTCCCGAATCGAACGCATCAAACTGCATGCTTTCCACCTTCTTCGATCGGTTACCACGTAACAACTCATAATTGAAATAAATACACACCTCCGGCACCAGCGCAACGCCATCCTTACTGGCAGAAGCAAC
The DNA here is from genome assembly GCA_964438975.1 of uncultured Roseivirgaceae bacterium. GTDB lineage: Bacteria > Bacteroidota > Bacteroidia > Cytophagales > Cyclobacteriaceae > Chryseosolibacter. The sequence goes on from CAYTMU010000057.1 coordinate 10,234, forward strand.
TTCAAGCGCCGTGACCAAATTTTCCCGGGCATCAGACCTCGGCTCGCTGATCGGAAGTTGCGCACCCGTAAATACCACCGGCTTCGACAGTCCTGAGAGCATGAAACTCAGCGCTGAAGCGGTATATGCCATCGTATCGGTTCCATGTAAAACAACGAAGCCATCGTGCGTGGCATAGTGGTCGTTAACGATTCGCGCCAGCGCTTGCCAATGCGAGGGTTCAATGTTTGATGAATCAATCGGAGTATCAAACGAAACTACTGTCAGTTCAAGTGCCAGGTTTCGCAGGGCGGGAAGATGATGTAATATCAGGTTGAAATCGAATGGTATCAGGACACCACTCTCATCACGGATCATCCCAAACGTGCCGCCAGTATAGACGATCAATATGTTTGCTCTCGCCCGTAGTGGAGAAGCTGTATTGATCGTTATTCGTTTCGTCGGGACGGTGTGCAATTCGCTTCGCATAATGTGTGACGTCGGTCGTAGTTCAATTCGTGTGCTCAGGAGCGCTATCGAAAAGTTTGCGGGCATTCAAAGTCGTCTGTCTCATCACTTCATCCAGTGAGATCTGCTTGATATCCGCGAGGCGCTGAGCGATCAGTGGAATATACGAGGGTTCGTTCCTCTTGCCCCGGTGCGGCACCGGCGAAAGATAAGGGCTATCAGTCTCCAATACCATATTATCCAACGCAAGAGATGGTAACACCTTGTCGAGTCCGCCATTCTTGAATGTAACCACTCCGCCGATGCCGATAAAGAAACCCATCTTGACAATCCGTTCAGCTTGCGCGACAGTGCCGATAAAACAATGAAAGACTCCAGACAGTGTTCCTTCGTGTAGGGTCTCTACCATTTCGATCGTCTCATCGAGACTCTCACGACAATGGATAACGATTGGCAAGCCGAGCTTTCGAGCCCAGCCCACTTGTATACGGAATGCTTCGCATTGATAGTCCCAGAAGGTGGTGTCCCAATAACGATCGGTCCCGATCTCCCCTACCGCAGCAAAGCTCCTCCTCGACAACCATTCCTCCACGACATACAACTCACGTTCAAACCCCTTCTTGATAGAGCAGGGATGAAGTCCCATCATTGCGTGACAGCCGGTGTTGCGGCTCTCCACCTCCATCATCTCGTCAATCGTCGAGCTATCCACATTCGGCATATACACTTCGGTGACTCCCTGGTCTTTCGCACGGCTCAACATATCCTCTCTGTCGACCGAGAATTCTTCGGCGTAAATGTGAGCGTGTGTATCGATCCAGTTATCCATAAGGAAAATGCTCTCAAATATCGAACAAGCTATGGAGAATAGGAAATATGAATGCCATTAAGCCTATCACATGCCATTGAGCATTTACGCGAGCAACCTTGCGATCGCTTCTCTTAGCAAGTGATTGCTTCCGGCGGGCGCGAAGCCATCGTATTGTTCGCTCTCCCGAATAGCCTTGATGAGATCGAACTCTCCCTGAGAAGTCGAGTACGCGATCTCCCTCTCCTGTAACCTGCGAGCAATATACTCCTGTTCCGTCTGTCCGGGAGTCGGCACAAAGATCACCCGCTTGCCAAGCACATGCAGATCCATCACCGTACTGTATCCGCTGCGTGCGATCACAATTGCAGCTGACGTAATCAGTTCACGCAAGTGTATCGAATCCATGAAATTGCTGATGCGGTCATCAGAAGGTGTCTCAACTGCGGAGGGCAACCCTCTGACTAGTCGAAACTTCATGCCAGAAGACTTGAGCTGCGGAAGCAACCTACTCTCGAATGCCGATCGCTGTGGTTCCGGTCCCGAGAGAACAGCCGCGATATCAAGCGTCGGCGGATCAACCTCGCCGTGTACTTCGAAGCGCGAAAGCCACCCGATGTAGTCGACGGGTATCCTGAACCCGAACTTGCCGAACGCAATCAGCGCTCCCGCCAGCGAGTGACCATCCGGGAAGTCTGGTACCCAGCAGCGATCAAACCGGTTGATGAGTCGAGTAGAAATGAAGCGGACGAACCGCGACAGTAAGCCGAATCGCAACGGCATGAGGATGTTGCTTTGGTGCGTCACGAACACCGACGTCACTCGGCGCGACCAGCACCCGTAGCGGTTATCGGATATAACCATATCTATCGATTCCGACTCGACAAGCGACTCCACCGCGCGATGTTCTCGTCGGATCACCCTCATGAAATGAGGGATCTGTCGCGCCATGCTTAGTACCATCGAGCCTTTCACAGGATATCGCGGCGCATACCCCGGCAGCGAAAAAAAACGGTGACGGGGGAACTCCCGCTTCAACAGCGCCAAAGCGTCGCCACTGCTGGCAATCAGCACCTCACATCCGAGGCACTCCAACTCCCGAACGATGGGAATACACCGCGTTGCGTGGCCGAGACCCCAATCCATCGGAGTGATCAGGACGCGTTTCATACTAGCAACAGAAGACCAATGCCGACAAAATTGCGATGCTTCATGGCACTACATTTCTTTGAACTGATACCCCATCCCGCCGAAATGATCGATCAATCGCGGCAGACAATATTCGAGATTTTTCCATGCCTTCTGACTATCGTGAAAGACCACGATAGACCCCGGCCGACACACACGAAGCGTGTTTCGCAAGCATCGTTCAGCCGGCAACTGATCGTTGTAATCAAGCGAAAGCACATCCCACATCACGATCCGATAATCCTTTAGCGCGCGAATCTGCGCCCGTGTCACCTTGCCATATGGAGGCCTGAACAGCGCTGTCGGCCGTGCCAATCCGGCGGCGGCAGCGACAGGCTCAAACTCCTTTGCATTGGCGATGTAGGTGTCAGTCGGCGTTTTCCAGCCGTTGAGATGATTCATCGTGTGATTTCCAACGGTATGGCCATGGGCGATAACATTGCGAAACAGATCGGAATGCTTCCGGATATTATCGCCGATACAAAAGAACGTCGCCCGGATGCCATGACGCTCCAGGAGGTCAAGCACGAACTCGGTAGGACCGGCGACCGGACCATCGTCAAAAGTCAGGTAGAGTTCGTTTGATTTCGCCGGCATGCGCCACACCAGCGATGGATACAACAAGGGGAGGACAAGAGGAACCCGGTGCGGAATCATCCTACCCGGCAGGAAAGAATGGTGATGTCATCCTGGTATCCCTTCTTTCCTTTAAAGGTGTCCAGCGCGACAATAATATCCTCGTGAATCGTTCTCAGATCCTTGTTATGCGTGTGATCCTGGTTAAAATACTGCATGATCCTTTCAACCCCGAACTCCTGACCTGTTTCATTTACTGTTTCGGTCAATCCGTCCGTGTAGCAAAAGAGAAAGAAGTCGTCCAGGTCGGTAATGAATCCCTCATTGACAAACGGAAGCGGATGCATCGCACCAAGTACCGTCGAACCTTCCTCGAGCAGGCGAAGCCCCGCGCGTTTGTGCCACAGTATGGGCGGATTGTGCCCCGCATTCACATATACCATCGTCTTCAGGTGAATGTCGTAAATGGCTGCGAAGCAGGTGATGAACTTCTCCCCTTTTGTGTTCTCGAGTACCTGGAAATTCAGTGCCTCGATGATATCGGTAAGGTTCGGTGTCTGGCGCAGCAGGGTTCGCAATGATGCCTGAAAGTTCGACATCATCAGTGCCGCCGCAATCCCCTTTCCGCTCACATCTGCAATACAAATCAGAAATTGATTCTTATTGATAGGGATATAGTCATAATAATCACCCCCAACCATATCGTGGGGCAGATAACTCGCCTCTATTTTGAGCAGCTCGGTATTCGGCAGCGATTCGGGAAACATGAACTGCTGAACATCGCTGGCGATCTCCAATTCCTTCCGAAATGCTTCCTGCGCAAGCTGCTTGTTTGCCAGCTTCTTGTTTTCGATGGCAACGATGATGATGTTACTGAGCGCCTGGACGAATCGCAAGCCGGACTCCTTTACATCGCCATACTCATCCTTGTCTACACCGCCAACGAAGACCAATGCAAGCGTGTTGCTCTTGTGTGTAACCGGGATAACAATATCGAACTCCGTGAATTCGCAATGATCGAATTCCTTAAGATGCGTAATATCCTGGATCGTCTTGAATGCCGGCAACAACTTCACCGATTGAAACTGGTGATCCGTGCCGAAGCTTGCCTTGCAATTCCAATCGTCGTCCAGTACGAAAAGCGCGAGCTTCCTGATCTTCAGGTTAGACCTCAGTGTAAAGTTGTAAATCTTATATAAAGAAGTAGCGGGCAGGTTACTATTAATAGCCTGCGTGATCTCCAGGAGCGCGTTAAGCTCAAGTTCTTTGATTTCAAACTGTTTCCGTAAATCTTCCTGTGTCATAAATCCCGACAAAGGTAAAAATTAAATTTAACGTGGATTGAACAAACGGTCTTTCCACACAAACGGGCGGATGAACGATGCAGTCGCTATCCAAGTGACATAAAGTGGATAAAGTATCTGAAGCGCGAAGAAAACCTTCCATTTCCAACGAACATTCAGAAAGCGACAGACCTGTAGTAGAAAGGCCGCTTCAAAGATCATCTTCAAAGAGAGCAAAAAAAGCGACTGAAGGACCTCGGATGTCAATAAGCACACCCAGTTCGCAACGAAAGTCAATTGAAAAAGCACGACCGCCACAGCGGCGACCCGGGTCTGGAGCGACGAGTTATGGCGCCATTTCGAAGCCCATCGAATGCGTTGATGTAAGAAGCCGCGCACATCCGGCTGGGGTATCGTTGTTACCAGGGCATCTTTTGCATACAGAAACCGGATACTGTCAGGATATTGCACCTGAATTTTCCGCATCAGAAATTCATCATCTCCCGAAGGGATATTGGAGTTCCCGACATATCCGCGCACATCGGAAAAGGCCTTTTTTCGGAAGGCGAGATTCGCTCCATTGCACATCGTGGGAGCTCCCAACGACGCTGTGGCCGCACCGACGCCGACCAGGCTCGCGAACTCCACGCCTTGTATCACGTCGAAAAACGACCCAGCTCCCTCCATTCGCACACCTCCAAAGACAAATATTGCACGGGGATCGCGAAACGCTTCGCGAATCTCCTTCAACCAGCCCGGCACCACCGTGCAGTCAGCATCGGTCATCGCGACGATGGAACCTTTGGCGGCACGTACCCCAGCGGTGATGGCATCCTTCTTCCCAGTTCCCAGATTATCGATAACCCGCACGTTCTTCACGCCAGAGCGTGCGATCGCTCCCAGGGTATCGTCTTCCGAATGATCGTTTACGACGATAATCTCAAAGTTGTGGTAGTCCTGCCCGGACAAGCTGTAGAGCAATCTTTCGATGACGCGTTCCTCGTTTCGGACTGCCACGATCACGGAAATAAGCGATTCCTTCCCTCCCCGGCCGAGAGGCGGATGACGAGCAGCTTTCTTCCAGCCGACGAGCAGAACAATCAGCACCAGGAAGTAAACAACAAAAATGACCGTCAGTATTATCATTCGCTCGATTTCAGAAATTTATCCAGCCTGCCTATCTTGTGACCGTGGGAAAAACAGTCAGGGAAAAGATCATACTGGGGCTTGATCCGGGCACAAACATAATGGGCTACGGAATAATTTCTATAAAAGGGAACACTATTCGCCTGCTGCAATACGGAGTTATTCATCTCAGCAAATATGCGGGGCACGAACTCAAACTAAAAAAGATCTTTGAACGGGTTCTCGGCCTGGTAGACGAATTCCACCCTGACGAAGTAGCGCTGGAAGCGCCTTTCTTCGGAAAAAACGTGCAATCGATGCTAAAGCTTGGGCGCGCGCAAGGCGTGGCCATGTCGGCTGCCCTGTCGCGGGAGATACCTATCATGGAGTATGCTCCGAGGAAAGTGAAACAGTCTGTAACGGGGAATGGCAATGCATCCAAGGAGCAAGTGGCGAGGATGCTGATGGCCCTGCTTTCCATCCAGGAACTCCCGAAGCTGCTCGACGCCACCGATGCGCTCGCCGTCGCCGTCTGTCATTACTATCAGAAGCGGGTAGCCAGTGGCGGCGGTAAGTCGTGGGAATCTTTCCTGAAGGAGAATCCGGCTCGTATGAGATCATCATTGCGCAACGGTGGGGGATGATGGAAGAAGTTTGCTATCGCGCAATGAACAGTGCTCCCTTCTGAGGTTCAATACAATCTCCACGAAAAGTGAAGAAGTACACGCCCCCTGTCAAATCACCGCCGCTCCAGTCGTTTTGATAGTTCTGTGATTCAAATACTTTCTTTCCCCAGCGATTGAATATATTAAGATGGCCTCCAAGAATTTCAGAATCTACGGTCAGGTACTGGTTAAGGACATCAGCGTTGTCCGGTGAAATGAAGTTGTATATCATCCCCTTTTGCATAGGTGCCTTGGATATCATAATCGTGTCGGCTGAGATCCCACACCGATTGGTGGTCTGCAGCCAGTAGGTTCCAAAGTCGTTGGCAAGGAAAAATTTTTCCGACGAGCCGTCCTGCCAGGTAAAAGTAAGATCATCGTCGCGCTCAAGACCAGGGCTGAGTATCCGGGGCTCCATCTTGCACAGAACACCGTCTTCTCCAAGGGAAAAAACAGGCGGAGTCTTTTCCAAAACAACCTCAACCGAGTCTTTGGCAACGCCACACTGACCACTTACCTCTACCCAGAATGTTCCTGAATTACTGACTGAGATTTCAGGGGTCGTTTCACCTGTACTCCACTGATATGACAGATTTGGCGGGCCTTCTGCTTTCAGCGTAACCGTTGAAACATCGCAAAGGAGTAGATCCTCGCCGAGATCGACATCAAAGCTTGTGGATAAGAGGCCTATAGCAACCAATTCAGTCCGGCCTGCAACACCAGTGGAACTCTCAGAGGATGTCCAATCCGGCACACTGTTGTCGCTTCTCTCGTAAGTGCAATAGTCAATGGTATAATCAAATGTATTACCCGGACTCCCGTCTGCCAGGAATATCCCGTAGTAAGGTATCTGAATGTCAGCGATCGGAAGTCCACCGGTCCGGGACGGCATATCCAGCACGCGGTAAATGTGAAGACCATAAACATCACCCGAAATATTTGAAACGGTCAATCCGTCCAGTGTCAAACTGTTCCCCGGCCAATTGCTACTATAAAGAGAAACGCTTTCGTCTCCCAAAGGTGCCCCCGAAAATACGCGTATCGGATTACCTTTAATTTCACCGTGAAAACCGTTAGGACTAGAATCTCTTACCTGGTCACCGTCGATCTCATCAAAGTTCCAGTATCCGATAAGGCCGGATTCATTCCCCTGAAGTTTTCGGCACATTGTTTCTCGAATTTCGCCGACTGTCAACGCGCGATTCCAAATCCTCAATTCATCCATGACGCCCTTGAACCAGTAGTAGTTACTATTTCTAAAGAAGGTCCCGATCTTGGCGACATCCAGTGGAGAATCGGATTGCATCGGAAATGGCGAAGTGCCTTGATAGTCACCGCTGACATCATAGCCATTCAGATAAATGCGCATATCGTTCGAAGAGTACGCAACGGCAGCGACGTAGACCCATCGTCCTGTCGTATTGAAGTTGCCGATCCTGGTACGTCTGTACATGGGGTGATTACCCCCTTTCCCATCACCTATAGTAAAGTTGATAAGAGACGTGGGCGATACAACAACGGTGAAACCAGTATATTCGAACGTATTATCCTGGCTTATAAAAATCGGATGATCGCCTGTGGTCCCGGGCTCGAAATATACCCACGCAGCAACGGTAACAGGAAGATCGACATCGTCATAAATATTACCCAGATCGACATAATCGTCAATTCCGTCGAATTTAATAGCTCTCCCGGAAGAGACGTGATCGTATTGAGCGAACGTAAGGAGTGGGAAGAAGAGTAAACTCAGAATGAGTCGTGTCATTTTTTGAAGTTTCTGCGGAACTGCGCAACCAACAAATATAATCATATAATCAAAATCGCATAGCACCTCAACGTAAACGGCTCTATCTGGCCCATACGCAGACTGCCCGGTCCTAGTTAAAAACAGTAATCAAAACCTTGTGCTAAGAAATTTTACAAACACTGTCTATCTTGCATGGGCAGAACGATGACCTAAGCCAGGATAACTCACAACTTTCATGCTCGACGGAGAATTTCACTGCAATCACCATACTTTTGCATGATCAGCAAGAAATTCATTCAGAATTCTGTAATTTATACTCTAGCCGGAATGCTTCCAATGGCCAGTGCGGTCATTCTACTTCCATTCTACCTGCGCTATCTTCCGCTCGAACAATACGGTCAACTCGCATTCTATCTGGCGTTCTCGATGTTTGTGCGGATTGTTGCGACGTACAGTTTCGATTCTTCGTTGTATATCTACTATCATGACTATAAGAAACAGCCTGCCGTACTGGCAACACTAGTCAGTTCTGCTTTCGTGTTTATGATAGCGCTGGGCGCGGTAATTGTAATCGTCTTCACCTTGCTGGGAGAATGGGCGTTCAGCCTGATACCAGGGGAGTCACAACTTTCGTATTTCCCGTACGGCTTCTTGTCCGTACTCGGGGCAGTGTTCCAGGCCTTCTTCAAAGTCCAAAGCAGCCTCCTGCAGACGCAGGAAAAGCCGGTGACCTTTCTTTGGGCCAACTTGATCTCGTTTTCGCTGATCGCACTGTTTACCATTGGGGGTTTGGTGTTGTACCCGGAACAACTTGTCGGACCTGTGGGAGGAAGAGCTGCAGCATCGGTTTTGTCAGGAGCGTGGGCATTGGAACGCATGTTCCGGCGGTTCGGATTCCATTTTGACTTCCCCTTACTGAAAACGACCTTCAAGATCAACAACTCCAACTTCATCTATCAGGTGCAACAATGGTTCATCAACTATTTCGACCGGATCCTGATCACCATTTATCTCACTATGCAGGATGTTGGCGCATACGACTTTGTATGGAAATGTATGCTGGTCATCGACCTCCTCATCGGCGCACTCTACAACTCCTTCTATCCAAAAGTAATCGCCGAGATCTCCGAACAATCTACCAAAGGGTCCTCTTCCACAATCAATCGATACTATCACGGACTGACCTCGGCTACCATGCTGCTCGTTACAGGTGCGATATTCGCCCTCCCCTTCGTCGAGCGTTTCTCGCTGATAAAACCTGAATACGTCGGTGCCCTCGAATACGTTCCATATCTGGGGCTCGTCTATCTCATCCGTGCGATGCGATTCTACTTCGTACTGCCCTACGGAGCGATAAAGTACACCAAGCCGTTACCGCTTATCTATTTACTGATTTCCGCTGTCAAGATCGGACTGATGATCGTATCTATCAGGCACTACGGCGTAATGGCAGTGATCGGCGCGTCTTTTGTGAGCGCGGTTATCGAGGTGATCTTGCTTTACGCAACCATCAGGAACAAGTTCATATTCCGCTTCAATATCTTAAAGATCGTCATTGCCCCATTGGTGCTGGCCTTGGTGATAATCGTCCTGGAAGGGCGAACACCACTCCATGCCGACCTGGTACATGCCTTCTATGTAGTCTTCGCCTTGCTACTATTGTTTTGGTTCTACCGCCATGAGATCAGTGCATTGAGATCCAAGAAAACGTGATAGACACCCAGAAAAAAATGAAGAAAGTCCTCGTCCTGGTATTTTCGAACCTCAGACACGACGCCCGGGTCAAGCGCCAGGTCACCTGGCTGAAGAAAAAGTACTCCGTGACGGTGGCATGTTTCGACAGTGACGACATTTCCGGCGTAAAGATCGTACGGATCGAGCAGACAAAACTCAGCCTAGCGCGTAAAGCACTATTAGGGGCTTCCCTGGCGCTAAAAAACTACCGCATCGCCTACAGACTCTTTCACAACTATAAGTACCTCGAAAATGAATTGGACAACAGCTATGATCTGATCATAGCGAATGACATTGATACATTGCCACTGGCCTTCCAACTGAATCCGGCGGCGAAGATCGTGCTGGATGCACACGAGTATGCGCCCCGCCATTTTGAAAACAGCCGTACATGGAAGGTTTTCTTTCAGCCGTTCTACATTTACCTTTGCAAGAAATACATTCCCCGGGTTTCCGCAATGCTGACAGTCGGCGAGGGATTGGGACGAGAATATGCGAGAAACTTCTCCGTCAAACCAACCGTCATCAGCAACGCCACAAACTACCATGAAACCATGCCCTCGGATGTTGAAGGTGATAGCATCAGGTTGATTCACCACGGCATCGCAAATCCTTCGCGAAAACTCGAACTCATGGTAGAAATGATGCGCCACCTCGACAATCGCTTTACATTGGACATGATCCTCATGACCTCGGATTACGCGGCGGCCAAGACCAAAGCCTACATCCAAAGATTCAAAGAGCAAGCCGAACAAGACCCACGAATTCGATTCCTTCCCTCGGTCGCCAGCGATCAAGTGGTCAGCACAATTAACCGGTATGACATAGGTGTCTTCCTGATACCTCCGGTCAATTTCAACTACGCCAACACGTTACCAAATAAACTTTTTGAATACATTCAAGCGAGACTAGGCGTCGCAATAGGGCCGACTCCCGAGATGGCGGCCATCGTCAACCGGTACCAAAATGGCGTGATATCAGACGACTTTGACCCTGTGAACCTCGCTCAAAAACTGAACAGCTTGACAAAAGAAGACATCATTCGTTTCAAAGACCAAAGTGCAGTGGCTGCGCGGGATCTGAACGCGGAAAAGAACGGCGTCGTATTCGATCAATTGATTGAATCGGTGTTACGTTGATGCTGCGGCTTGTGCATTGAGCAAGATCGCGAGTTGACCGGTGATAGCCTTCCGCGAAAAATCACCACCAGGCTCTGGCCGATGGCGTTCTCCCTGGATTCGCCAGTCGCGGTATGCCGCTCGAATGACCCGCTGCATACCTTCCACGTCATCGTCGGCGACCATTGTTCCAGGTGCGTAGCGTCCCAGCACAAATGCCGCATCACCGTCTAACGGGCCAATTCCTAACACGGGTAATCCGGTTGCGAGGTACTCGAACAACTTACCCGGCAAAAACCCCGCGGCATCTTTGTACCCGGTCAGAGCAAGCAGGAGAAGCGCTGAGTCACCATAGCGATTCAGCACGTCTCGATGCGAAAGATTTCCGGTAAAGAGTGTAACGTCACGCAAAGAGGGGTTTCGTTTGACGAATGTCTGAAAATCGGCATGCACTTCGCCATTGAACTCCACCACTACATCACCGGTCATATCCGGAGACGATGCCATTTCATTGCCAAGTGCACGCATAAACAAACGCGGATCACAGCGGTCATTTATGATCCCTACATGCCGGATGATGAACTTACCGGGTCTCCGGTGGACAAGCTCACGAAAGTCGTCTTCATCAAAACCGTTCGTCAGCAACCGCACCGGGCGACCTGCGAGCGCTTCAAAGCGCTTCTGGT
>CAYTMU010000058.1:0-19168 GCA_964438975.1 uncultured Roseivirgaceae bacterium
GGAGGAGGATCGGATTCCAACTTTATTTTCGTCGGTACAACGGGTATCCATACCATAACAGTCAATCTTAATAGCCAGTCTGTACGGATCGATTGATACGCTGCAGCCTAAATACGTTTACCGCGAAACTGTTTTGCATGAAGATCATCCTATTTTTAAAGACCCTCTTACTTTTCCTGATCCTGAGTGCGTGTAAGGAAGACGATGTAAACAATGCCCCGACGATCACGGGTTTCTCCCCGGTCAGAGGAGTCCCTGGTACTGCGGTTGTAATCAACGGACACCGATTGGCGGGCGGCGACGTGTCGGTGTCGTTCAACGGAACATCCGCTGTTGTTACAGCGGAGTCAGCGACGTCGGTTACGGCTTTAGTTCCGAGCGGCACAACGTCCGGACCTATCGCCGTGACGGTAGGCACTCACACCCTTGTGACGTCAACTGATTTCGAGGTGTTGATTCCTGTCGCGGATGATCCGGGGTTCCTGTTCGGAGCTGACTTGTCGTACGTGAACCAGATCCTCGATCACGGCGGCGAGTACAGAGAGGGGGGTGTGGTAAAAGATCCTTACGAGATATTCGCCGGACGAGGAACGGATCTGGTGCGTCTTCGTCTGTGGCACAATCCCGTCTGGACTAAAGAGGTATACAATCCCGAAGGGTCGCAACTTTACAATGATTTGCTTGATGTCGAACGTTCGATCACCCGTGCCAGGCAGGAGGGGATGAAAGTGATGCTCGATATTCACTACTCCGATGTGTGGGCAGATCCTGGCAACCAGGAAGTACCCGCTGCATGGCTTGACATCAAGGAGCTGTCGGTACTTCGTGATTCTGTTTACGCGTACACCCGCAAGACACTTGAGTATCTGAACGAAAGAGGACTCATGCCCGATTTCGTGCAAATCGGAAATGAGATCAATTGCGGTATGCTATATGAATATGAAGGGAATCCGGTTCCGGGATTCCCTGCGGGGAACAGCTGTAATGGACAATGGAGCAACCTGGCGGCTATACTCAACAGCGGCATAAAGGCCGTGCGGGATGTGTCGTCAGTATCAACAGTGAAGTCTAAGATCATACTCCATATTGCGGATCCGGGACATGTTACTTCTTGGCTGAATAATATCGCTGGTGGCGGTGTGGTGACAGACTTCGACATCATCGGCGTATCCTATTATCCTATATGGCACACCGGTACTGCGGTCGATGTGCTTTCTGATCGCATCGCGGGATTCAAGAGCACCTTCAAGAAAGATGTAATGATCGTGGAGGTTGCTTACCCGTGGTCGCGACTCGGGAATGACAACTACAACAACATCTTCGGCGCACAAGCTGCGGTACCTGGATATGCTTTTTCACCGGAGGGGCAGCTGGCCATGATGAAGACCATTACCCAGGAAATAGTTGACGGCGGCGGTATCGGCGTCGTCTATTGGGAACCAGCCTGGATTTCATCCAGCATTCGCGATCTCTGGAATACGGGTTCCTCCTGGGAGAATTGTACATTCTTTGATTTTGAGGGGAATACGCTCCCCGTGATGGACTACATGACACATGACTATGACCGATAGGAATGAAGCACTGGGCGTGCCGTGTTTTAATTTTCATCTAACAGTATCTGCTATGAATACCTCCGTAATCAGGTTTTGTTCAATATTTCTTTTGATGAGCATTGTGCTCTTACATCCTTCGTTTTCACAGAAACGTGCGGCGAAGAATCCAGTGTATATCGACCGAGAGGGAGTGATGCGATGGCAGCACAACAAAGCCGAAGCTGCGTTCTTCGGCGTAAATTATTCAACGCCGTTCGCTCATGCGTATCGCGCCCACCAGGCGCTCGGTGTAAATCTGGAACATGCGATACAGCAGGATGTTTATCATATGGCGCGTCTCGGTTTTGACGCATTCCGGGTGCATGTGTGGGATAACGAGATCTCCGACGTTGAGGGCAACTTGCTGGAGAACGATCATCTTCGTCTTTACGATTTCCTGATCGCCGAACTGAAGAAACGAAACATCAAGACCATCGTCACGCCGATCGCCTTCTGGGGCAACGGCTATCCTGAGCGCGATCAGGAGGTTCCCGGTTTCTCCAGCTTCTACGGACGCGGAAAGCTGACCACTAACGACTCGGCTATTGTTGCGCAGGAGAACTTCTTGCGTCAATTCTTTCGTCATGTGAATCCCTATACAAAGCTGTCGTACCAGGACGACCCCGATATTATTGCGGTGGAGATCAATAATGAGCCGGCACACAGCGGCCCGAAACCGGGTGTGACCAGCTACATCAACCGCCTTGCCGCAGCGATCAAATCAACAGGGTGGACAAAGCCTGTCTTCTACAACATCAGCCAGGGACCGTATTACGCCGACGCGGTTGCTGCGTCTGTCGCTGATGGGTTCAGTTTCCAATGGTATCCCTCCGGGCTTGTCGCCAACCGCACGCTTCAGGGAAACTATTTGCCGCATGTGGACAAATACACGATCCCGTTCGACACCATCGCCGCGTTCCGGAAAAAGCCACTGATGGTATACGAATTCGATGCGGCGGATATTCTGGATTCCTATATGTATCCCGCGATGGCGCGCAGCTTTCGCGAGGCAGGCTTCCAGTGGGCGACTCAATTTGCCTATGATCCTCTGGCGATCGCGCATGCCAATACCGAGTACCAGACACACTACCTGAACCTCGCTTACACACCGGCAAAAGCGATCAGCGCTCTGATCGCATCAAAAGTATTTCATAAGGTCCCGCGTCGGAAGAATTTCGGGGTCTATCCGGCGGACAGTGTTTTCGACGCGTTTCGCGTCAGCTATCGGCAGGCGTTGAGCGAGATGAATACAGAAAATGAGTTCTATTACTCCAATGCGACATCAACCCGTCCGGTCAATCTATCAAAACTTCAGCATGTTGCCGGAGTAGGTTCTTCATCAGTCGTAGAGTATGAGGGTAGTGGGGCATACTTCCTCGACAAGTTGGAAGATGGTGTGTGGAGGCTCGAAGTAATGCCTGACGCGATCTTTATTCGAGATCCATTTGAACGCGCTTCGCCCCATAAAGAAGTGACGCGCATCCAATGGAATTCCAACTCTATGGCTATCCTGCTTCCGGACCTGGGAAGTGACTTTGAAGTCAAGGGATTGAACCAGGGAAATACATTCTCCGGTTCGGCGCAGATGAATCGATTGAAGCTCTCCCCGGGTAGTTATTTGCTGACGGCGAGCGGTGCGCGGTTCTCGGGCAATGCGCAGCGGCTCCGATCTGTTCAACTACACGAGTTTGTGGCGCCCGCTTCTCGTGATAACAGCATAGTTGTGCGTCACGAGCCGTACGCGGAAGTGACAGCGGGGAGATCATTCAATATAAAAGCATTAGTGGTGGGCATTGACTCAGGAAGTGTTTTGCTACAGATCGCGAAAATGGGCGGAGCATCGCGGATGATTCCGATGCAACGGATCAGTTCCGCAGAGTATTCCGCCGAAGTTCCATCGGAGTTTGCTACGCCCGGGTTACTCAACTATCGAATGATTGTAAGAAGCGGGACGGAGGTCGCTGTTTTTCCAGGTAATCACCAGCGCGATCCTTTTGCATGGGATAGTTATGAATATGAAACGTGGGATACGTATGTTGCGGATGAACACGGCAACGTGGAGTTGTTCAATCCCACGACTGACCGTGATGTCCGTACCTACCCGACGTTCCGGCGTGGATTTCAGACAGCATTTGTAACAGGGGAGCGGTCTGGTCAACTTATTCTACGGATGACAGCCAATAGCCTCGCCGATGTGCAGTCGATGGGATTTCAGTATACATTCGTCAGGAAACTCCAGGGACGCAAGGACGACTTAGCGCAATTTGACCGTGTGGTTATTCGCGCACGGTCGACGGGTGAGAGCCCGGTGAGGGCGAAAGTGCTGCTGACGAACGCCGACGGATCTTCGCTTTCTGCATTGGTCACCCTGACGAGTCAGTTTGAAGATATCGAAGTGCCTTTGAAGAGCCTTTCACCCGATGCAGCATTGCTTTTGCCGCGACCCTATCCAGGATTTTTACCCGTGACTTTCGCGGGTGCTCCAGTGACAAGTCTCGATCTTTCCTCCGCAGAGAGGGTTGAGATTACGATTGGCTCGGGACTTGCGGAGGATCAACTGTCGAAACCGCAGGGTATGGAGGTAGAAGGTGTGTGGTTGAGGAAGGAGTGAAGGGGAGATCGCGGATCAAACCTTGAATTCGATTCCCTTCCCTTCCCGCTGTTGATATTCCTTGGGTGACACACCAAATTCGGCCTTGAAGCACTTGGCAAAGTATGAGTGACTTGAGAACCCGACATCATACATGATCTGAGAGATGTTCCCTTCCTTGTTCTTCAGAAGAAGGGATGCCTTCTTGATCCTGTATTTTCGGATGATGTCTTTTCCGGAGTAGAGTGTGAGTGATTTCAGCTTTCGGTAAAGGTGCGTAGAACTCATACCTATTTCGTCGCTGATCATTTCGACACTGAAGTCGGGATTTGAGATGTTGGCTTCGATGATATTCATGACCTTTTTGATGAACCTCTCATCTTCATTCCCGCGGGTATGTCCTTCCCGTGGCTCCGTAATGATCTCCGACCGGAAGTATGACGACAACTCCTGCTTGCGCTTCAGCAAGTGATCGATGCTCGCCTCGAGCAATTCCATTTCGAAAGGTTTCGTGAGATACACATCCGCTCCCGTACGGATGCCTTCTATTTTTTGCGACGTCAGACTTTTGGCAGTGAGCAGGATGATCCCAATGTGAGATGTCTGATGATTCTCCTTTATTTTTCGGCACAGTGTGAGTCCGTCCATCACCGGCATCATGATGTCTGTGATGACAACTTCAGGATAGAAGCTGCTTGCCTTTCGCAGAGCATCTTCTCCATTGGCAGCAACTATCAGATGATAGTCTCGCTTGAGGCTCAGCACGAGAAAGTCGACCATTTCCGGATTGTCTTCCGCGATCAACAGCAGAGGCTTGTCCGAGTGTATGTCGTAGAGATAGGAGGCATCGTCACGGGCATCGGTCTTTGTTGCCACGAGATTCAGCGGTTCCGTATCCGCGGCGGTGTGTAACGGGAAATGCACATTGCCCAAAGGAAGTGCTACAGTGAAGCAGGAACCCTTGCCGGGGGCACTCCGGACCTTAATCATGCCATTGTGTAAACGTGCGTATTCTGCAGCGAGTGTCAATCCGATGCCTGATCCGCCTTCCATTTTTCGCGCCTCCTCCGTCTGATAGAAGCGTTCGAATATTTTCGTCTGGTGTTCTTCACCGATACCGATCCCCGTGTCACTGATCCGGATCTCCACCGTCCCTTCGCGATGTTCCTTATTCCTGGGGTAGACAGACACCGCCACATCTATGGATCCATGGGGAAGCGTAAACTTGAAGGCGTTTGACAGCAGATTATAGAGGATCGTCTCCACCTTTTCGGTGTCCGCCCATACTTTACAGGTGGCGACACTCGGATTGAAGGTAAAGTGAATCTCGTTGCGCGCTGCCTTGTCAGAAAACAATGAGTACAGCTCCTTACAGAAAGGGATAATATCCAGATGTGTGATGTGAAGTTCCAGGCTGTCGTGTTCCAGCTTCCGAAAATCGAGGATCTGGTTGACGACTCTCAGTAGACGATGAGAGTTCTTTTCGGCGAGTCGTATAAGACTCCGGGTTTCGCTGTCGAGGTATTCGCGTTTCAACACTTGCTGTATGGGCGGCAGGATGAGGCTGATCGGTGTGCGAAGCTCGTGTGATATGTTTGTGAAGAATTGTTGCTTGGTCCGTGCGAGCTCCTCCGTGTGTTCCTTCTCCATGGTCGCAATCTCGACTTCATTCTTCAAATGGATCCTCGCAGAATAGAAGCGCAGACCCACGTAAATGAGTGCAGCGGCTATCAGTACATACAGGGCAATGAATGGACGGCTCAATAGAAGCGGAGGATTGACGACGACCGCGAGGGTGGCGACGGTGTCGCTCCAGATGCCGTAGTTATTCGTGCCTCTCACTTTTAACGTATAGCTGCCCGCGCCGAGGTTGGAGTAGATCGCAAAGTTCCTCGCACCGGAAACGTAGGTCCACTTATCGTCAAAGCCTTCGAGTTTATAGGCGAAGATGTTCATTTCCGGTTGCCAATAGTGAAGGGCTGAGAATTCGACCGCGAGTGAACGCTGCGTGTAATTCAGATTGACAGAGGGTGTGAATGCGATGTCACGCGTTAGTAATATTTTGTCATCGACAGGTTCGCCGGCGCGTATCTGGCGGTTGTTGATTTCAATAGCGGTGATATAGACATTTGGCTTGTACAGATTGGTTCTCGCACGCGGATCGATAGCGATGAACCCGTTGTCACCTCCAAAGATAATTCTGCCATCGGGGCCTACGGCATGGCATCCGTCAAAGAAGGTCTTGAGTGGTATATCCTTATCGAGAGGGAATATTTCTGATATCTGTTTCGTTGGGTGATAACGAATGAGGAAACCACCAGCGGCGGTCCAGATATTTCCGTCGCTGTCCTCGGTAATACTTGCGAGGGTAACATCGTTGCCAGTGACGAGTGGATGAAAGATCGCTGAATCTGTCTGAGGCCTGTACTCGATGAGGCCATTCATGGTACCGGACCACAGGCTTCCCCGCCTGGAAAAATAGAGACAGGTGATGGTTTTCCTTTCGGAGATTCGATTGAATGCATCGATGTGCGTGATGCGATGTGAATTCAGGTCAATTCTAAGTAACTCGTTGTAATTCACCGCCCAGATAGCGTTCGATCCGGCAACATTCTTTTCAGACCCGAAGTCCCCGACAAGTTCAAATCGCAAACTGCGTACGTCCGACAGATCTCCGGTGACCTTGAAGAGACCCGCCTCCCACGCGCTGACCCACATGGTGCCATCAGGTGCTTTGACAAATCGCGCGATGTAGTTTGTTAGGAGGCCATTCGTTTGATTCGATGTGATGGCATGCATCCTGTGAGTTTTAGGATCCCAGATGTTGATTCCACCGGCCGTCCCAATCCAGATACGGCCGTAGATATCTTCCTCCAGTGCATAGACATTGTTCAGCAGGATGCGGCGGCCGTCCGGGGATTGTGTGCTGAAGGCTTGTTCGTCACCCGTTCGGGGATCGATCCGAATTACGCCGTGCAATGTGCCGAGCCAGTGAACACCATCCTCCGTGACGAGTACGGACTTGACCTGGTTGCCGACGGTTTGTTCGCCGATGAAATGGGAGACAGGATGAAAGCGGTAGTGATCCCTGAATTTGTTTAACCGGCTAAGTCCGTTTGACGTAACGAACCAGACGATACCACCTTTGTCCTCGTGAATGTCCCAGATCACGTTATTGGCGATGCTGTAGGACAGCTGGGGATTGTGGAAGATAGCTTTGTTTTCGAGCGTATGCGGATTGAAGATGTTCAGGCCGAAGTCGGTTCCCAACCAGAGGGTTCCTTGGTCGTCGCGATAGATGTTCTTAATCACCTCGTTGCTGAATCCACCTACCTTCTCAGTAATATGGACATATGTGTTGCGCTTTACGTTGAACAGGACGAGTCCGGTTTCTGTGCCAATCCATAGGAGGGAGTCGGCATGTGCCGGCTTGATGTCGCAGATAAGGTTATTTTCCAGTGAGGGTTTGTAACTCCGCTTTACATCGAATGGGATGAAATCTTCGGTTCCCGAAGGGAGTTTATTCACCTTGTCGTAGGTGCCGATCCACAGGTTCCCGAAACTGTCTTCCTGAATAGCGCGGATAGTATTGTGGCTAAGGTGGCTGTTGCTGGTGTTGTAGGCCCTGTACCCATCCGTCTCAAGTCGGATTAGCCCGGTCGACGTGCCGACCCAGACGATGCCATCCGTTGTTTTGTAGAGGGTTCGGATAATGTTGTTTTCACCGAGATCGACGTTGGTGATCCGGAACGTTAGCGTGTTGATCTTGCACAAGCCCTTCCAGGTACCAACCCACAGGTCGTCGCCGTCGACCAACAGTGAACTGATCTCGTTCGCCGGTAATTCCGGGGTGGACTCCTTCTTGAAGACAATGAATTGGTGGCCGTCGTATCGGCAGAGACCATTAGCAGTTCCGATCCACATGAAATCGTTTTGGTCCTGCGCGATGGCGCTCATGATATTCGACGGCAGACCGTCGCGCGTCGTGAGAGTTGAAAAGAAGGGAACGTCAGCGGCAAAGAGAGAGACGATGCCCGACGGCATAGCCAGAAACAAGATGAATAGGTGCCGCAAGCGAATCATTAAGCGCATTTTGTTTGCGGAAGATACCTAATTAGCCACGAATTTCACAGATGGAGACCTCGCGCTTTTTGCCACGAATTTCACAGATAGACACGAATGGAGAGGCACAGAGCGGCAAGCAGCACACCCAACTCACCATGTCACCGTCAATTTTGCTATTATCGCACCGATCATATTAGTTTGGCAAGACCTTAAGGCATGCGGTTCATTCATTTTATCGTCCTGTTAGCGATGTTATCAGCTACCTCAGTCGAGGCCCAACATAAGGCTGACTCTCTTCTAAAGCTGTTGCCCGCGGCTAAGGAACAGCGTCAAATAGAGATATTGACGCTGTTGTCTTATGAACTTGCCTATGTCAATGCTGATTCGGCCCGGGATTTTGGCCTGCAGGCTGCAGGTCTGATTGCCGATAGATCGTCAGTGCTTTATGCCGAGGTTTTGCACAACCTTGCCATAACACATCAGGTACAAAGCAATTATACAGAAGCCCTACGCTATGACGAACAAGCCCTTGATATATACCGGTCCGCAAGTGATTCACTCCGCATAGCGAATACGTTGAACAATATAGCCCTGATCTACGACGAACAAGGGCGTTACAAGGAAGCCATAGACTACTACCGGAAGGCCTATGAGATCTACAAACACCGGAGCGATGACGAGAAGATAGCTGTTGTAGCGCTGAATCTTGGCGTGGTATATAAGGGTATCGGAGACTATGGAAACTCAATTCTGAACTACAGAGGAGCCCTGGGAACTTTTAAACTGTTGGATCACGACTATGGTGTGGCGGTTTGTTATGTCAACATCGGGTCGATTTTTCTTTCGTTGCCTCAGTATGACAGTGCGCTGAAGTATTCGCTATTGGCCGAGGAGATGTTTCACATGCTTACGTTTACACGATTTGAGGCGGTTGCGACAGGAAATGCAGGAATAGCATATGGCAAACTGGGCAGGCCACAGGAGGGGATGCGTTATCTTGAAAAGGCCATTGCCTTGCATAAGGCTAACGATACAAGAAAGGAGCTTTCATTTTGCTATTTGAAGATGGCGGAGTTGTATTTCGATATTAAGGAATATGGACGCGCACTTCCATACGCGCAACAAGCCCTCGAAGCTTCTATAAACGCGGGGGTGTTGCAACAGGTCGCTGATACGCACAAACTTCTTGCAGCACTCTATGCTGAACAGGGGAGTTATCGCAATGCCCTCGCGTCGCAGCAGGCATATACGCAGGTCCATGACAGTCTGTTTCAGATTGAGAAGATGAAGCATGTTCGCGAGTTTCAGGTCCAGTATGAAACCGAGAAGAAGGAACGCGAGTTGGCGGAGACCACCGCTAAACTTGCTATCGGAGAATTGGAAATTCAACAAGGTCGCATTCGACTGGTCATTGCAGCGGGAGTGATCCTGTTGATCGCGATAGCCGGTGTAGTGGTTTACCGCGCTCAGCGTGGCAAGCAACAACGGTTGCAATTCAAAGCCGAGTTGGCGGAGGCCAAGGCAAGAAATGCAATTCAGGCGGAACGCTTGCGCATTTCACAGGAGTTACACGACAACATTGGTGCACAGCTCACTTTCCTGGGTGCCTCGATAGAATCGTTTGGAAAGGCAGTGACGGATCCGAGGCTGGATGAGATCAGGAAGCTCAACACGGCTACTATCCAGGAATTGCGTAAAACAGTCTGGTTAATCAATCGGCCATCTGCTACGCTTGAGGAGTTTGTCATCAAACTGCGTGAATACATGCCTTCGAACACGACGCCGTCTTTACACCTGTCGGCTATTGGTAATCTTACCGTTCCAATTCAGGCAACGACTGCGAATGAGTTGTTCAGGATCATTCAGGAGGGGGTGAACAATGCTATCAAGCACGCGCAAGCCAGTCAAATAGTGGTCGCGTTGGTCGCGGACGACGACGCTTTAACGGTTCAGATCAAAGATGACGGTGTGGGTTTTGATGTGCATTCTTCTTCTTCCGGTTTTGGCTTGCGAAACATTGAACGGCGTATACGATCGGTTAGCGGAACTGTAACGATCCATTCGGGGCCAACAGAAACGAGTATAACCGTGTCCATTCCTATATAGCGGGACTTATTCAAAATACCATATTTATGGTATTGAGTCCCTCACTGCAATCAGGCAGTTTTGTGCCGATATGAATGCAAAGCTACGTGTGAGCCCGTTACATCGACTTGTAATTTGTTTTATGCTGTTATCGGCTACTTCATTTACGGGATGTGACCTTCTTTCAACGGAAGATGACGAGGAACCTGCGTGCGATGGGGAGGTCGTTATTGTCAGACGTCTTCATACTTCGACGGTATCTCCACCAACGATCAGCGAGCCATTCCGGGCTTGTTACACGATTTTACTAGTCGAGCAACGCGACTACTTTGTTGTGGGTGAGTTGTCGGAGTCCCAGATCTATATTGAATTGGCCGGCCCGTTGTTAGGTTCCGATGGCGCCCATCACTACTACCATGTTATTAGGTTGGTTGCCCGAGGCAAGTACTTTTTTGAATCAGACCCAGCGGAAATTTCGGCTAGCTTCACATCTCTCGATGCAAATAAATTGCCCGTGCCGGGCGACAAGGTCGTTATAGACTTCGAAATGCTGAAGATCGATCCCGAGATGCGTCAGGTTGGGTTCGTGGTCAGGGAGTCTGTACTTCATACCAGCAACAACACGAAGTTCGTATACGACGCGTACCATATCGCCGACCTGACGGTTCCGGAAAATAACTGACCCGTATCCCGAATTGGAACTACAATCTTCATAGAAATCCCAGGTAACATGAAAAGGACGCTAATATTTATCCTGATCTGCATCACGAGTATCGGTGCACAGGCTCAAAAGAAGGGTAAGGAACTGACGCCTGTCCAACAGGCCAAGGAAAATCTGGACGTTTATGAGAGCAAGAATCCGTTTAAGAAGGCTAAGAAGATTGCTCTTATTGGCGTGGATGTTCAGTTTCGATTGGCCACCAGTCAGACTTTTGGCATGGGACGGAACGATGATGCGTCATCACGCGTCTGGGTTACGCTCAATCCACCTCCCGCACCTGAGGTGATGCAGAGTATCGTCGATGAGTACTACGCAATGTTGCGGACAAAACTGACCCGTGTCGGATTTGAGGTTGTTGATGAAAAGGCTTTGCAGGAAAGGGATGAGTACAAAGACTTGATCGTTGAGGAGGATCGTCTTTTCATGAATAAAGACTGGGGCATGGCGGTGCGCGCTTCTGCTCATGGTGCGCCTGTGATTAAGTATCCGAAGTTTGCTGGCGGTGCACATGCCAGGCTTGCTAATCGAAACGATGTGCTGATATGGAACGGTAACACGTTGGTTGACTTCGTTTGGATAGATCAAAGCAAAATTACCAATGTCAGGAAAGGTACGATTGATCTTACGGCAAGTATTACGCCGGAGATCGTTATTCACGATGGCAGTGCAGGCGCCACGTCAGCCGGCGTGGGTGCGCAGATGAAACTAGCTCAATCAACAAGCGTAATGATGCAAGGACCCGATTACTCTGCTTTTAATGTTTCGCTCAAAGGTGGGAAGTCGGTCAATTCAAATGAGCAGTTTCATACTGAAGTAAAGAAATGTACTGATTGTATTCCGGAATTCGCCGAACGCACCACTGGTGGAAAGGTTCTGCGCGAGAGTGTCGTGGTGTTGTCGGGCGGACGTGGAGGCAATAAAGATAATACAGACTTCAAATTCATGTTTGAAGTGTCTGTGGACTACGAGAAATATAGGACCGCTGTTTTGGACGCTCTGGACAAATACTCGGATTTGTTGATATTGCGAATGGCTTCAAAATAAGTTGCTGTGTATATAGGGATTGGCCTCTCAATCGGGGTAGAAAGGTCAGCTTTTATTTTCTTACTTTTGCCTGTGACACAGTCGGGAGATCCTAGTAAAACTCATCATCATGACACCTGTCCGCGTTGCTATTGCCGAGGATAATCACATTGCGCTCAAGGCAATAGTTAGCAAACTGGAACGTGCCCCAGGAATTTCGGTTAAGATAGCAGCGTTTGACGGCGCTGAGCTATTAAGTGCGCTGGAGAATGACCCGGTAGTTGATGTTGTGTTGATGGATATTCAGATGCCTGAGTTGGACGGTATTGAGACGACTCGTCGAGTTAAACAACTGTATCCGCAGATCAAGGTTGTCATTCTCACGACTTTTGATGACGACGAGAAGGTATTTGAATCGATCATGGCAGGAGCCTGTGGGTATCTTTTGAAGGACGAACCGGAAGATCGGATAATTGCTGGCTTGAACGACGCGATGGACGGTGGTGCAGCTATGTCGCCAGGAATCGCGTTAAAGGCCCTTGGTTTTATACGCAATCCCTTCAATCCAACAGCTGAACAGGGAGACTTTGGTTTGACAAAGCGTGAGGTCGAACTACTTGAGCAACTGAAGAGCGGATTGAGTTACGAGCAAGTTGCCTCGAATCTGTTCATTAGTCCCGGTACGGTTCAGAAGCACATAGGCAATATCTATCGAAAGCTGCAGGTCAGCAACAAAGTGGAGGCTGTTCAGAAAGCCATTCGGAATAGGATAGTTTGAAAGGCGCAAGCCACACAACTCCCTCACCACCCACTACTCACTCAACAACGTCTCAAGGTAGTCAAGTGTCATCGTAAACCCTTCTTTGAAGCCCATGTCGATGATTTGTTCCAGGTCGGCAAGGGACTTGTGCTTGATCGTTATAGTCACAGTTGTAATCCCATCGTCTTCTTCGAAATCAACGTTCCATTCCGAGCTCGGCATTTGCGCATTTACATTTTCGTTCTCGTCGGAGAAGGCATCGATGAATTTGAAGTTTGATTTTGGCGTGATGGAGGTAAAATCCTGGATCGCCCAATGCTCTTCACCGTTCGGACCACGCATGGCATAGAGGCGTCTGCCACCGGACCTGAAGTCCATGTGCTTTGTGAAAGACGTCCACGGTTTTGGAGCCCACCACTGGTCAAGGATGTTCTGCACGGTGAATGCATCCCAAACCAAGGCGATTTCCGCCGCGAACTCCCGAGTTATGACTACGGTATTGGTAGACTTGTCAACGACAAAGTCGAATAGCAGACTATTTTTCATGGTTTCTCATTTTTAAGGTTGTTAATACATTATCGAGTCGGTCGAAACGGTCTCCCGATATTTCCTGAGCTGGTCAGCCAGGCCTCTATCTCCGCTACTTTTTCCACATCGAGCTGGTAGTAGATCTCTCTGCTGCGCTGTTCCTTCCTGAGTCATCAGGCCGCATCGGTGAGTATCTCCAGGTGCTTCGATACCTGACGATGATGTGAAAATATTGCGCCAACGCAGCGTCATAGCCTGTGAAGCGACTAGCTCACGAATAGGAAATTTGCCGTATTGCCTTCCCTTGAACCGGCAGATAGTATTGTGGATAAACTTTTAAGAAATCGATGCCAATGAAAACACTATTTTTTGCATTTGCAGCTATGCTGCTTGTTACTTCCGCGCAGGCCCAAATTACCGAAAAAGATGTCGTGAAGCACGGATCTTTTAAGGAATCGCAGTTTAAGAAGGCGCCTAAACGAGTTTATATCAACAGCTTTAACGTCTATTTTCAAGTGTTTGGAAGTGCCCGCGCGAGTACAACCGGCGGGGAAATGCTGGGTACACTTCGCGGTAATACCAATGTCGCAATGGGTGTGTTCCTGGACGGTGTCGATAACGAGGATTTTATTGAGCTGACGACAAAGGTGTACAATGAGTACGTTGAAAAGCTGAAGCGCGGTGGATTCGACATCATCACGACGGAAGAGGCGGGGAAGACATCGACACTGAACGACTGGGTGCGTATGGAGGGTGGCCAAATAAATGCCGCGCAGTCGCTGGGTTTTGCCAAGGCGACACCACGCGGATACTCTTATTTTATCAAACGTGAAACCAATAAAGGAAAGGAGAAGACTGGTGTTTTTGCCAATACCGGAGCTTTGTCCAAGGATTTAGATGATGCCATCATCTCAGATGTGAATATGACCTTCTACTTCGTTCAAATGAAGACATATGATTCCGAGCTTCTGGGGTATGCACAAGTTAGCGGCAAGCCTAACTTTCACTTTGCGCGACTGCTTGGCGACAACAAGAACCAAGTGCTGACAAGCACGAATTACGCATATGGGAAGAATCTAACCGCGCCAAATGCGGCGATGCACAATACCTTAAAGAAGGAGGTACATAGCGGCGAGCCCGTTTTTGACGCGAAGACCAAATTCAGGGAATCGGCAGCAGCAGCATCAAAGCCCATTCCGAATTACGCTTCGGTCATTTTTGTGAAAAACAACAACATGGATGCGTCGCATTACTTACCCTGCGACCCTTCGTTGTATAAAAAAGAGACTTACAGGATGATGAGTGAGTTCCTAGACCTGGGACTGCAGCGCCTTTTTGCGAGTACCGCAAACTGACGAAGGAATTAGCTTGCCGCGTGATTGGATGATTGAGATTTCGTCTCCGGAATGAAAAATGGAAATGAACACATATATTTAGAGGTGATGGATCTGTTGCAGAATAACTTATTATATGAGATCGTTTCTTTATTTGTTTCTGATTTGCATTTCAGTTTTCCCCGCTCAGTCGGGGCAGAGTTCCGATAGCCTACGCGCTCTCCTTACGAGGAGCACAGCGGACGAGAAGGCACTGGTGCTGCTGGAGCTTTCGCGTGACCATTTGAACGACAGCGCTGGACTTGTATATGTGGAAGAAGCCTTTAAGACTGCGCAAACGGATTCCGTAAAGGGGAGGGCGTTGTATTTCAAAAGCTTTATCCATAAGAGTCAAGGCCTCTTTGCGCTGCAGAGTCGGGAGTTGAAGGAGGCACTGGAATTACTAGGCGAAGACGATCCGTGGATTCGATATTCGGCAATGGGGCAACTCACCAGGTCGTTATCTGCCCAAGGCTTCTACGCCGAGGCGTTGGAGGTTGCGTTGGAACGGTTAGCGTTAAGTGAGACGCTTCCTGATCGGGAGAACGTCGTGGAGGCCCTTTTGGAGGTAGGCTACGTGTATGATCGCATGGGCGAATACGTGAAAGCCATAGCCTGGTATCAAAGGGCAATGCCCATTGTGGAAGAACTCGACAACGATTTTCTGAGAGGTGATATTTACGGACGTACCGGGATCGCTTACGACGAGTTAGGGGAATACACCACCGCGCTCGAAAACAACTTCAAGGCGGTGGAATATTTTGAGAAGGCCGGCTACGATAGCCATGCCAGAACCTGGTATTCGAATATAGGGAACACGTACACGAAAACGGGACAGTTGCAGAATGCCGAGCGATATACACTATTGGCCCTGTCAGATCCTACAGAGCATTGGAGGGTAGTAACGCTAGTCAATCTTGGAAAGATATACCTGGAGCAGAAACGTTTTGCCGAGGCCCAGAAGACACTTGACAGCGCGCTTGAAGCATCACAGGCTCGTGGCTCAAAACGTGTCCTGTCAGAAGCTTATTATCGGTTACATGAACTGCGTAGGAAACAAAGCAAATTTCAGGAGGCGCTGGTTTTCTTTGAGAAACACAAAGCTACGGAAGACGACATGCTCAACGAGGCAAAGGCGCGACAGATCAGCGAGTTGACCGTGCGTTACGAGACATACGAAAAGGAAATGGAGCTCCTCGGGCAGAAGGCAGTTCTCGCCCAGCAGGAGTTGGAGCTTCACGACAAAAATGCGATGATAGCCGGGGTTACCGCTTTGGTGTTTGTATCCTTGATTTTTGGGTTCTTCATCTATCGCCAACAAAAGTTGAGGAACATGCAATTACAAAAGGAGGCAGAGCTAGCCGAGGCACGGAGTCAGATAGCTTCGCAGCGAATTCTCAACGAACAACGTCTCCATATCTCGCGGGAACTACACGACAACATCGGAACATACCTCACCCTCATGAGAACCGGTCTCGAGAGATTACCGGAATCAGCGGAAAGCCATCGCGTAGAGGAAGTCGCGCAGTTGATGAAAAAGACAGCCGTTGAACTGCGCCATACGGTATGGATATTGAATAGCGAAACCACAACATTGGAAGAGATCATCGTTCGGGTCCGGGAACTCCTCCAGTTCTCAACACTGGAAGTCGGGATATCGGCCGATGTCATTGGCGATGATCAGTTGACGCTCAGAAATATTCAATCCACCCACCTGATACGCGTCATACAGGAAGCCGTGAATAATACACTGAAGCATGCGGAAGCCAGTCAGATAGACATCTTAATAATAAGCAAAGACGACTGTGTAGGATTTGAGGTCCGGGATAACGGAATCGGGTTTAAGTCCAGCGCTTGCAAGAATGGGAATGGAATACGAAACATGCGCTACAGGATGGAGAGGCTCGGCGGTTCACTGTGCGTCGAAAGCAGTGAGCCGAAAGGCACCAAGGTCAGCGGAGAGTTTCCGGTATCCGATGTTTCACTTGTCAGTACACTTAAAGGATGACGATCAGGGTGGCAATAGCAGAGGATAACAGTCTCGTACTCAAAAGCCTCATTGAGAGATTACAAGTCCATTCGGATATTCACATCAAGCATACAGCACCCAACGGTCAGGTACTGATCGACAAGTTGGAAGAGGATCCACTGGTGGACCTGGTTCTAATGGACCTCCAGATGCCTCAACTCAACGGCATCGAGACCACGCGTCACCTCGCGCGACGCTGGCCACAGATAAGAATATTGGTCGTCACCATGTTTGATGATGATGAGAATATCTTTCATGCGATCATGGCCGGTGCGTCCGGTTACTTGCTCAAGGAAGATTCAGAAGCCATTCTTTATCGTGGCATTGTTGATACTCTTAAAGGAGGGGCCGCAATGAGTCCCGGAATAGCACTCAAAGTACTTCGGCTGATCAGGAAGCCATTCAATCCAGGCCAAGTGACCCAGGATTTTGGACTTACCAGTAGGGAGATCGAGATCCTCAATCAACTAAAGAGCGGCCTCACGAATGAGCGGATCGCCGCCAATCTCAACATCAGCTATTTTACCGTGAGGAAGCATATCGAAAACATCTACCGGAAGATGAAAGTCAACAACCGCACAGAAGCAGTGCATAAAGCTTCAGACAACAACTTACTGGAGTAATACCTTTTTACAAAGGTTTCACGAACCATATCGTATCACTTGCATCATCTGTTACGAGCAAGTTTCCCTCCTTCGTGATAGCGACAGCCACGGGACGCCCATAGACCTCACTCTCACCTTCATTAGCGATGAAACCCGTCAGGAAGTCTTCCGCGGGACCAGTAGGTTGTCCGTTCGCAAACGGAACGAAGATCACCTTATAGCCCGTGAACGCCGCGCGATTCCAGGAGCCATGTTGCGTGATGAAAGCGCCGCCGCGATATTTCGCCGGCAGTGTTTGTTTGTCATAGAAGACGAGACCCATTGAAGAACTATGCGCGTCGAGCGCGAGATCCGGCACGATAGCACTTTGCACGAGCTCCGGTTTTTGGTCCTCCGGCTTGATACGCGGGTCCAGGTGTTGACCGAAGTAGGAGTAAGGCCATCCATAGAATGCCCCGTCCTTCACCCGCGCCAGGTAGTCCGGCACGAGATCATCGCCGAGTTCATCGCGTTCATTAACGACCGTCCACAGATCATTCGTGCCCGGAACGAGATCCATACCCACTGGATTTCGGAGACCACTTGCAAAGACCCGTTCGCTGCTGCCATCGGGATTTATCTCGAGGATATTCGCCCGCCGAATTTCTTCCGCCATGCCATGTTCCGCCACATTGCTTGCAGAGCCGATGGCAATTAATACTTTAGATTCATCGGCATTACTAATCAGGTTGCGCGTCCAGTGATTATTGTATCCACCCGCAGGGAGATCGAGTATTTTCACGCCAGCAGCGGTGATAGCGGTATCCCGCTCGTTGTAGGGATATCGGAATAGACCGTCAGTATTAGCCACATAAAAGAAGCCATTGAGGATAAGGATACCGAAAGGTTGATTGAGTTTGGTCAGGTAAAGAGTTTGAGTATCAGGTTTGCCATCTCCGTCGGCATCACGAAAGCGGTAGATCTGGTTCAGCGAACGTTGAGTATGGCCCGACTCATCGCGACCGGTTATTTCGTCGCCGAGTCGATTTACAATACCTTTACTTTCAGTATTAGCGAAAGCGACGAAGATGTCGCCGTTAGGAGCCACGTATATGTTTCTGGGACTCTTGATGCCGGTAGCAAATTTTGAGACAGAAAATCCCTGTGGAGCAACCGGCGTTTGGTTTTCCGGCCATCCAATGACTTTGCTGAATTTGATATTCGAATCATCCTCGTTCGGAGGAGGCAGATTGACACCGGGTGTGTAGTTGCGAGCAGCTGTAGAGTCGCTGTTAGTGTTGGTTCGTTCATCCGGGCGGTTCTGCTGGCACGCCACGAAGAGGAGGAAAATGCCGGTGATAGACAGACGCAAATTTGAAGACAACTTCATAGAGCTTGGATTTACTGCGTAAGAGTGAGTAAAATACCAGGCCAAGACTTTAGAGATTTTTTTCCACTAATTATGCGGATGGGTGCGAATGTTTGGTTAGCCACGGATTGACGCTAATGTCTTTTGTTTGGCCACAGATTACACGGATGGACACAAATATTATTTGCTTGCCAGAGATTACACGGATTGGCACTAATGTTTCTTGGTTATCCGCGGATTACACGGACGGGGGATACGTCATGCATGTGGTGGTGAAGTAGTTTTTATTGGTGGGAATTCGTGTCATTAGGGGCTGTCATTTTTTAGCCACGGATTACACAGATGAGCACGAATGGGGATATGTTATGTCATGCGGCGGGGTGAGGTAGTTCTTTGTTCGGGGTATTGGTGTCATTAATGGTTGTTATTTTTTTTAGCCACGAATTTCG
>CAYTMU010000058.1:19268-21133 GCA_964438975.1 uncultured Roseivirgaceae bacterium
CTTCGTTGTTTTATTAGGTGTCATTAGTGGCTGTTATTTTTTAGCCACGGATTACACAGATGAGCACGAATGGAGGATACGTTATGCATGCGGCATGGCAAGGCAGTTCTTTGTTCGTGTTATTGGTGGCAAACTTTATCTGTGTTAATTCGCGTGTTTCTTGGCTCACTTCATATGTGTTAATTTGTGTCATTAGTGGCTAACTTTATCCGTGTCGATCGTGACTTTAGGGGCGCATGGAAATTCAAGTGGCGGGATGGGATCGGCTAGTTCAAAATAGTCACTACCGCATTCATGCTCACCTTTGATTTTATAGAATTGGAGATGAGGCACGCGGCCTCTGATTTTTCCAACACTCTCATCGCGCGATCGCGATCTTTCTCATTCTTGAGCGTGACCACTGGCTCAAGCAATATTTCCGTCATTAGGAATTTGCCATCCACTTGCTCGAGCTTGCCTTTCGAGTTGCATTGAAATGAGACAAAATCAAGTTTGGAGTTTTCGGCGATTGCGAGAAAGGTCGTCATCAGGCAACTGCTCACTGCCGCGGTAAACAAATGTTCGGGTGACCAGATACCTGGGATACCCTTCGGAAATTGAGGTGGCGTAGCCACCTCAATACATCCGCGATCGTTTTGACTAGCTTCCAGTTCGGGTGAGCACATCATCCCCTTGCGATCATTGCTCCACGCGATGTTTACGGTGTAATAGTGCGGTTCCATCGTTCAGAGTTTATGTTGAAGAGTTATCCAGCTTCCGCCGTTATGGACCTGGTATCCATTGGAAGCTAGTATACGTTTTGCCATTGCGCTACGCATACCCGACGCGCAGCAGGTGATGACCGGCTTTTGCTTATCCGGCAACCGACTGAGGTTGTCGCCGAGCTGGTCCACAGCAATATTGAGCGATCCTTTGATATGGCCACCGGCGAACTCACTTTTTGAACGAACGTCCAGGATCACAGCGCCCTCCTTTACAAGCTGAGCATAGTCGACTGATCTGAGGCCAAGCAGTGTTTTGATATTATTGAGCATACGATTATTTGGTTTTTACAGTGGTTCTTTTGCGTAAGGTGGTGATGCCAAGCGGCCGATACAGCGGACAGAAGCTGATGAAGCTCGTGAGCAGAAACGCCGCCGCCACCGCGATTGCGATAAGTCCGAATGTTCCCTGGATCGCCCCAGCGGCATACAAGACTATCAAGACAGCGGCCACCAGGGCACGGACGGCGCGGTCGACTTTTCCCATATTCTTTTTCATGATGGCGTGTTTTTATACAAAGATGCTGGTTAGGCCGGCCATTGTCAGTCACCAAAGTCACATAAGCGAGGATATTTGGAGTGGGACAACTGATGTCATGTGGACGCCTGCCGGCCTAGCGAGGGAAATCGCGTCCACTGGAATGCAAGTCGGAAATTTCGAATGAATTTTTGCGAACGAGGCGAAAAAGTCTATTTTTGCATCCCTGAGAACGGTTTTAGGCCGATTTTCGGGACATACAGAGGAGTGGTAGAGTGGTTTATTGCACCGGTCTTGAAAACCGGAGACCCTTTACGGGGTCCGGGGGTTCGAATCCCTCCTCCTCTGCGAAGTATCAATCAAACAGATCTAAAACCTCGAATTCGTAAAGGATTCGAGGTTTTTTGTTTCTAAGCCAATCCAAAAAGATTCATTTTTTACCATTCGTAAGGTGGGAATTCGGGAGCCGGACAAGAGCCTCGAAGTTTACTCCCGAATTTTGAGGCTAATTGTTTGATATCCAACTGGTTCATTCATTGGACATCTTGATTTCCGGCTCCCGCAGAAATACATTTCTCACCAAAACATTTTTTTATGAGTACATCAATGAGTGTCAGGTTCCTGAT
>CAYTMU010000059.1:0-21061 GCA_964438975.1 uncultured Roseivirgaceae bacterium
GAGTAAGTAATAAGTGATAATCATGGATAAGAAAAGCAGAGAGTTTCTTTTTGAGTACCTCAACAACGCATCGCCTACTGGGTTCGAGGCGGCAGGTCAGCGTATTTGGCTTGATTACATCAAGCCTTACGTTCACGATTATACGGTTGACACATACGGCTCGGTCGTGGGCGTAATCAATCCGAAGGCGGCTTACAGGGTCGTGATCGAAGCGCACGCTGACGAGATATCATGGTTTGTGAACTACATCACTGACGACGGTTATATTTATGTGCGGCGCAACGGTGGATCGGATCATCAGATCGCACCCAGCAAGCGAGTGAACATCCACACAGACAAGGGAATTGTCAAAGGTATCTTCGGATGGCCCGCAATTCACGTTCGCGATATGGCCAAAGAAGAGCCTCCGACTCTCAAGAATATCTTTATCGACGTCGGTGCTGAGAACAAGAAGGAAGTCGAGGCCATGGGTGTACACGTTGGTTGTGTGATCACCTTCGAAGATGAATTGATTGAACTCAACAAGCGCTGGCTGGTTGGCCGTGCGCTCGACAACCGGATGGGTGGTTTCATGATTGCGGAAGTAGCGCGACGGTTGCATGAGAACAAGAAGAAGCTTCCGTTTGGCTTGTATGTTGTAAATGCCGTTCAGGAGGAGATCGGACTCCGCGGCGCTGAAATGATTTCGCGACGGATCAAGCCCGACGTTGCTATCTGTACAGACGTAACGCACGATACGCAGTCGCCGATGTACAACAAGAAAGACAGTGGTAATCTGAAAGCAGGCGCAGGTCCTGTGCTGTGCTATGGGCCGGCAGTGCAGAATAATGTTTTGCGGATGATTATCGACACTGCTCAGAAAAGGAAGATCGCCTTCCAGCGGCAAGCTGTTTCCCGGTCGACAGGCACGGATACGGATTCATTTGCCTATTCAGCCGAAGGGGTAGCCTCCGGCCTGATCTCACTGCCCCTGAAATACATGCACACGACCGTCGAAATGGTGCACAAAGATGATGTGGAAAGCGTAATTCGGCTGATTTACGAATTCCTCCTGCAGCTGAAGGCAGGGCACGATTTTCGCTATTTTAAGTAGGTTATGGTTGAGATATTGGCCGGAAAACCGTTCATCCGGCGCTACTGCCGGCCGTGCGAATCCCGACCAGTACGTTCGGCGATTTATTCTTAAATTGGATACCACTGCCAATCGCTCTCAACAGCGGAACCATTCGTGGTTTTCGCATTGTTAAGTGGTAGTTGTAACTTGAAATAGTAGTCTCCCGGAGATATCACATTGAAGAAATACGCACGGGGCTGCAGAGTTTTTATAGAGAGGGTCTTTTCTCTGTGTGCTCTGTGCGTTATTTTCCTCACCTCTTGATCGGTCAGTTTTCGACCAGATCAGTCGACTATAAAGCCAGTCAATTTCATGTCGTCCCAGAATCGGGGATAGGATTTTCTCACCACCGACGGATTCTCTATCACAACATCCATCAGCGTTGCGAGCGGTGCGAATGCCATCGCCATTCGATGGTCTTTGTATGTACTGAATGTCGCACTCGCGGGAAGTTGCGCCGACGGAAGCAGTGTCCAGGAATTGGTTTGTTCGACGAGGTCAGCACCGATTTTTCTAAGCTCAGTCTGTAGTGCTGCAATACGGTCCGTCTCCTTTATCCGAAGGCTTTCGAGACCCGTAAAATGTCCCTCTATCCCGGTTGCCGCACACACAACGGCGACAGTCTGGGCGAGGTCGGGACAATGCGTGAAGTCCCACGCAAGATCTTTCTTCGTCGATGTTTTCTGAAGTGTCAACAAATCCGCATCGCGGTTCGATTGGATTCCGAGTGATTCCATGATCCGGACAATGGCGCTGTCGCCTTGCAGAGACACGGGGAACAGGCGCGGCAACCGGATATTCGCTTCATGGGCAAGTGCCGCGAAGGAGAACCAATAACTCGTAGCCGACCAGTCGGATTCAACCGTGAAGTCGATCGGGTGATACGATCCCTTAGGTATGCTCACTTCCCTTTCGCGGACGTCGCAGGTAGCTCCGAATTCCCGCATCAACGCTGCAGTCATTTCGATATACGGCCGGCTGCCGACTTTCCCCTCGAGTGTCAAGACAAGCCCGTTGGGAAGTGTCGGTGCGATCATCATCAGCGCGGAAATGAATTGGCTGCTGATATCACCCCGGATCGGAAGTGTACTGGTTTTCTGGCCGGAAAATTGTTTTGTCTCAAGGGGAGGGTATCCCTGTTGCGACAAATAATCAATCTCACCTCCTAACGCCCGTAAGGCATCGACGAGAATCCCGATGGGTCTCTCTTGCATACGGGCAGTGCCGGTGAGGATTTTGTTTTGGTTCGTTATTGAGAAGAGAGCCGTGAGAAAGCGCATAGTCGTTCCGGCATCTTCGACGTCAATAGTCTTTTCGGCGGAGCGCACAAGCTTCAACATGAGCTGCGTATCATTCGCATCCGAAAGATTGTGAATCGTCGACTTGTTACCGGCAAGGGCATCCAGGATAAGTACCCGGTTGCTGATACTTTTTGACGCCGGCAGGTGGTTGATCGTTCCTGAAATACGCGGTTGTCTCTTGATTGATATGGTGTTCAAGTCGGCTTGGTTTATACGTCTGCAAATTACAAGTACGCCGTCGCAAAAACAGCAGTACCTGTCTTTTTTAAAAATCACAACTTGTTCCGAAAGCACACAAGTTGAAGAAGATTTTTCTTAGCTATTGTAACAATTGTCTGTCTTTTTAAGTTATATTAGTAAATATGAGGACTTACAGCACATTCGCGATTGGCTTTGGATTGGCTTCGGGTGCTTTGTTGGCGGCCTGGCTATTGACGGGGAACCGTAAGGAGAAGACTAAGAATTTCATCTCTACACGGACTGCCAGTATCAAGAAAAGCATCCGGATTGAGAGACCGGTCTATGATGAAACTGAATCCTACTATCTCTAGGCGTCACGGTAAAATGTCAGAGCCCTTTTTACCTCATCGGAACTGATCTCACAATCCCATTTTGCGTTCCCAATTCCATCCAATAGAACGCACAGGATTTTATTGTCTCTGTTCTTCTTATCCTGAGTCGTCAGTCCGGCGATGGGCTCCTGATCTTCCTCGCGCAGTTCGACTTTCCCAAACGTCTCCGTCAGGTATCGCGTAACATCTTGGAATTCAGTATCCGTGAGCATCCCTCTTTCCCGCGCCAGGAATGCTTCACAGATCAGCCCGACGGCGACAGCTTCCCCGTGGAGAATCTTTCTTCCTTCCTGTAGCAGGTACGTTTCCACTGCGTGACCAATCGTATGTCCCGCATTGAGCGTTTTTCGCAGTCCTTTCTCAAACGGATCTGTTTTGACAACGCCGAGCTTGATGCCTACAGAATGTTTCAACAATGAATCCCACGATTGGCTCGCCATTGGCTGCGACTGGATTTGTCGCCACATACTCCTATCTGCGATCAGGGCGTGTTTGATTACCTCAGCAAATCCCGACCGCTTTTCTTCATTTGGTAATGTGCTTAGAAATCCCGCATGCAGTAGCGTCAGCGCCGGAGTCTTGAATACACCGATATGATTCTTAAAGTGCCGGAAGTCTATTCCGAGCTTACCGCCAATGCTGGCATCCACTTGCGACAGGAGTGTCGTGGGGATCAGAATGAAGTCGATTCCGCGTTTATATGTTGCGGCACAGAATCCGCCCATGTCACCCAAAACACCTCCGCCGATCACTACGAGAGCAGAATGGCGGTCAAGCTCCAGGTCGGTCATTCTTCCCCAGATCAATTCGCATGTTGAAATGCTCTTGTGCTCTTCACCTGGCAGAATTTCTATTAATTCATGCTCCGGAAGAGCCGGCTTAACTAGTGGATAACACAGGGCAGCCGTGTTGTCATCTGCTAACACGGCGATTTTGCTGTATCGTTTTTGCAGCAGGAATGCTTGGAGATCAGCAGCCGGCGCGGAAGTGAACTGAATATTATCGGTCATTATTTTGTGGCCGAAAGTTATCAAAATTAACGCAATACGGGGGTGATCGGTCGCTGAAAACGATGGGAGCGATTCCTTATATTTGCGCACGATTGCTATGTACCCTCTTCCCGAGATATCGTTTGATGACACAGCGGTCGCATTTGATTATAAATCAACTGCGGATCTCCGCAAGGCAAATCTGATCTTTTCACTTGTCAATTATCCCTGGCTTTCTTCAGTTGCGACGTCTGTTACAGCCTGGGCGCTGAAAGCGGGATTGCCGATCGAAGGGTTGATCCGGCGCACAGCATTTGACCATTTCTGTGGAGGCGAGGGGATCGTCGAGAGCGAGCGCGTAATCCAGCAACTTAATCGGTACGGCGTTGGTACCATTCTCGATTATTCGGTTGAGGGCGAGAAGTCGGAACGGGGATTTGACCGGACACAGGAAGAGGTCATGCGCACAATCGAAAAGGCACACCATTCGTCCGGGATACCCTTCTGTGTCTTCAAGGTTACGGGAGTAGCTCCTGCTGATGTTCTTGAAAAGCTCAACAAAAAGGAGGCGCTCAGTGCTGCCGAAGCAGAAGCATTTGATCGCGCGAGCCGTCGCGTCGATGCCATTTGCGCAAAGGCACATGCCTATGGCTTGCCTGTATTGATTGATGCGGAGGAGACGTGGATCCAGGATCCGATCGATCATTTGGCGGACAAAATGATGGCACGGTATAATAAACAATCGGCGATTGTCTGGAACACATATCAAATGTACAGGACTTCCTCGATGGTCAACCTTGTCGGCGATTTTCAGGATGCCGTTGCGGGCGACTATTTTCTGGGGGCTAAACTTGTCCGGGGAGCCTACATGGAGAAGGAGAGAGACCGCGCAGAGGCAGAAAGATATGCGAGTCCTATCCACGTTGATAAGGAGGCTACCGACCACGCTTTCAACGATGCCCTTCTCTTTTGCCTTGACCACATCGATCATATTAACGTCATGTGTGGCTCACACAATGAAGTGAGCAGCACACTCCTCGCAAAAGGGATGGCTGAACGAGATTTGCTTCCGTCTGACAAGCGGATCTGGTTTGCACAGCTGTATGGGATGAGCGATCATATATCGTTCAACCTGGCAAAAGAGGGCTACAACGTCGCCAAGTATGTTCCATACGGGCCCGTCAAGGCAGTTATGCCCTATCTGCTGCGAAGAGCGGAAGAGAATACATCAGTGGCAGGACAGAGCAGCCGTGAACTGACACTCATCCGCGCAGAGCTGAAGAGACGGAGGCGCGTGCGTTGATATCCCGCGCAATAACCGATTGTACCTCTGCATTATTCCCTTATTTTTGCGCTGAATCTATTATTATGGCACTAGGCGAACAGGAGATCATCCGGAGACAGAGCAAAGAGGAACTGGAGAAGCTGGGAATTGATCCATATCCGGCAGAACTCTACGAGATCAACGCTACTGCAGATGAGATACAGCGCAACTTCGACGCAGAGCAAAAGAATTACCAGCAGGTGTCTATCGCCGGTCGCGTGATGAGCCGGCGGATTATGGGCTCCGCGGCCTTCGCGGAGCTACAGGACGAGAGCGGAAGGATCCAGATCTACTTGCGACGCGATGACTTATGTCCCGGCGAGGACAAGACTTTGTATAACGTCGTATTCAAGAAGCTGATTGATATCGGCGACATCATCGGTGTTACCGGATACTGTTTCAAAACCCAGACAGGTGAAACGTCGATCCATGTTGTCAGCCTGAAGGTGCTGGCAAAATCCCTTCGCCCCCTCCCGGTGGTCAAGGAATCCGTTGACGACCAGGGCAACGTTGTCCGACACGATGCGTTCACAGATTCCGAGCAGCGCTATCGCCAGCGGTACGTCGATTTGATCGTGAACCCTGAGGTGCGGGAAGCATTTGTGAAACGCACGCGGTTGGTCAACTCCATGCGGGAATACCTGAACGAAAAAGGCTATCTCGAAGTGGAGACTCCTATTCTACAACCCCTATATGGAGGTGCTGCTGCGAAGCCATTCAAGACGCATCACAACACGTTGGATATGACGCTATACTTGCGTATAGCAAATGAGTTGTATCTGAAGAGACTGATAGTCGGAGGCTTTAGTGGTGTTTACGAGTTTTCGAAAGATTTCCGGAACGAGGGAATGTCCAGGTTCCACAACCCCGAGTTTACTCAGATCGAGTTGTATGTCGCCTACAAAGACTACAACTGGATGATGGATCTCGTGGAAGAAATGATCGAGAAGGTCGCAATTGATCTGCACGGAACAACGCAGGTACAGGTTGGTGACAATGTTATCGACTTTAAAAGACCGTGGAAACGCTACACGATGTTTGATGCGATCAAGTCTTTTACGGGGATCGATATTTCGGAAATGGACGAGCAGGCCCTTCGCGAAACTTGTCACAAGCTTCATGTCCCAATCGATGACACGATGGGCAAAGGCAAGTTGATCGATGAGATCTTCGGGGAGAAGTGCGAACCACTCCTGGTACAGCCGACCTTTATTACTGATTATCCGATTGAAATGTCGCCGCTGGCCAAAAAGCACCGGAGCAAACCCGGACTGGTCGAGCGCTTCGAGGCTATTTGCAACAGCAAGGAGATTGCAAACAGTTTTTCGGAATTGAATGATCCGATCGACCAGCGTCGCCGTTTTGAAGAGCAACTCGAGCTGGGCAAGCGCGGCGATGAAGAAGCGATGACATTGGACGAAGACTTCCTTCGGGCACTGGAATACGGCATGCCACCTACTGCGGGGCTTGGTATCGGTATCGATAGACTTGCGATGATCATGACCAATTCCCCCTCGATCCAGGATGTTCTGTTCTTTCCGCAGATGAAGCCAGAGAAAGGTCTTGCAGCCGCGCCGGAGCAGGAGTTCGAAGCGATCGGCGTTCGCGCTGAGTTGATCCCATTACTACACAAGCTAGGGATAACATCTGTAGCACAGATACGCGAGATGAAACCATCCAAGCTCTTCAATGATGTCTGCGGAATGCGAAAGAAGATGAAGCTGGACATCCAAAATCCGACGCTCGACGAAGTAGAGGGTTGGTTTAAATAGCGACCATTGAGAAGAGTCCTTTCCAACCTTACCTTCTGGGTAGTCGTTGCTATTGCTGCGGGCGCGTTGATGGGGCATTTTTCGCCCGCTTATGCGGCGAAGATGCAGATCTTTGGCACAGGCTTCATAGAAGTCATCAAGGTCTTTATTTATCCTATCATCTTTTTGACCATTTCACTTGGTATAAGCGGGATGGACAGCCTGAAAAAGGTTGGAAGGGTAGGAGGAAAGGCAATTCTGTATTTCGAAGTGGTGACCACACTGGCCCTGCTCATTGGTATCGTAGTTTCATATATAGTTGAACCCGGCGCAGGGGTGGCGACTGATAGTGTCAAAGACGCCGACGTTTCGGGGTTTGCGGAACGGGCGGATGATTTCAGCTGGGGTCAGTTCCTGAAGGACAACCTCGTTATTCAGGTGCTGTTGTTCTCGATCGTTTTCGGCTTGTCGCTTAGTAAGTTCCCGGTGAACGCGCGTGCGAATACGATCCATGTGCTGAGCAGGCTTTCGAGATATGTATTCAAGGGATTGCATTTCGTAATGTACCTGGCGCCGATCGGAGCGTTTGGTGGGATGGCCTATACCATAGGTGCCTATGGTATCAATACCCTTATCCCACTCGCTAAACTTATGGCAACCGTGTACACGACAATGGCGCTCTTCGTCTTTGTG
The DNA here is from genome assembly GCA_964438975.1 of uncultured Roseivirgaceae bacterium. Classification (GTDB taxonomy): domain Bacteria; phylum Bacteroidota; class Bacteroidia; order Cytophagales; family Cyclobacteriaceae; genus Chryseosolibacter. The sequence goes on from CAYTMU010000059.1 coordinate 7,745, forward strand.
ATCCTGTACTTCATCCTGCGGTATTACAATGTCAGCCTTTGGAAATTCCTGAAGTACATCAAGGACGAGTTGCTTATCGTGTTGGGCACATCATCATCGGAGGCCGGCCTGCCATCGCTGATGGAAAAGCTCGAGCGCATGGGTTGCGCCAAACCCATTGTCGGATTGGTTGTCCCTGCGGGATATTCATTCAATCTTGACGGCACCACGATATACTTGTCGATGGCAGTTATCTTTCTCGCGCAGGCATTCAACGTACATCTGTCGTGGGAGAACGTTGTGACCATCATCGGAATTCTATTTGTGACATCCAAAGGTGCCGCTGGTGTGACCGGCAGCGGGTTCGTGGTGCTCGCTTCAACCCTGACGGCAGTAAAGATCATCCCCGTGGAAGGGCTCGCTCTGCTACTGGGTGTCGACAGGTTCATGTCCGAAGCGAGAGCGATCACCAATTTTATCGGCAATGGCGTCGCCGCTATATGGCTTGCGAACAATGAGAAAGAGTTCGATCGTCATAAGATGGAACACGCGTTAGGAATAGACAATCACATCACCCACACTTAATTAGAAATAGGAACTTGCCATCAGTTTCCCTTACCGTGGACCCCGGACTGTCGACTATTCCCGCTCCACCATCCTGTTTACTCTATCCTTGACACTCGGTATCTGTTGATATGCAAGCAATATCTGCTTATACGTCTCAACATCTATTCCCTGGTCCACAATAGACGATTCCATCCTCTTTTCAAGCCGTGAATTTTCCTGTAGTATTTGCTGCGCGGCATTATTGAACGACGACAATTCTTCAACTGAGGTTTCGCCATCCAGTTGCGGGTCGCGCTGCTGTTCCAGTATCTGGTTGAATCGTTCAACCGTTAGACCCTCATCTTCAATCGCTTTGATCATTATCTGTTCGCCTTCAACCTGTATCTCCATGACTTTGTCGTTTGCCCTGACGAAGGAGCTGAGCTCTTCATCCGAGAAATCCTCCCGCAGTGCCGTTGACGGTTGACGGGTGGTGGTGTCCTGCGCGATTGCCGCCGCTGACGAGAGGAGTGAAAGAAGACATGTGGCTGAAGCCAGTACCAGGTGAGACAACATTGTTACGGATTTCATAAGTCTATGATTTGGTATTGAACAATAGGCATCCTAAAGATTTGTGCCGTTTCCCCGTGATCGCTCCGCTCTTTCTGTTAAACGCTTGATCTGTCGGTCAGAACAACGAAGTGCCCGTTTCGGGAGCGAGCATTACGCCTAGAGGTGTTCGCATTTGTGGAAATAGCGGTTTTCCGGCCCGATACGGAGGCGGGGAAAAAATAATTGAAAAAAAATGATGGAACCCGGGCCATTTCTTGCTTTTAACTGTGAAGTCGGTTGCGATCACCGTTGATATATGGACTACACAAAGTACACTGTTGAGGACTTTGTCCTCGATCGGAATTTTAACCAGTGGGTAACGAGTTCAGACTCCAAGAGCGAGGCTTTCTGGGAGATCTGGCAATATCAGAATCCCGACAAGGTTCCGTTGTTGCAGGAAGCCCGTTCGATCATTCTCGATCTCCGAAGCTTGGAAGGCACGGGCCATCCTTTGCCTGCGTCGCGTGTCGACAGGTTATGGTCCGCGATCCAGGATCAGACGAAACTGGCAGTGGAGGCCGATCCATTACCGAAGCCGCGCTTATACTACCTCAGAGCCGCGGTAGTTACATTCTTCCTGTTATGTACCGCAGCGACCGGGTGGTGGCTGGTCAATTCGTTTGGAGAGTTGCATCACACCACGAACTACGGCGAGACCAAGAAAGTCACGTTGCCCGACGGATCGGTAGTCATCCTGAATGCAAATTCTCACATCTGGTACAGCAAGTCGTGGACCGACGATCATGTGCGTTCGGTGTGGCTGGAGGGAGAGGCGTACTTCGATGTTGTCAGGAGTCCGAAGGGATGTCACCCGACATTCGTTGTGTGTACAGAAGACCTGAAGGTCGAAGTACTGGGCACTCAGTTCAATGTACTCAGACGTAACGCGAAGACGCTGGTAACCTTACAGGAAGGAAAGGTTAGCCTGGATATCCCGGGCGTGACCGAACCGAAGATCGTGATGAAACCCGGCGATCAGATTGAATTCTCGTCCCTTACTCAACAGACAATTCGCAAAACCGTCAAGGCTGAGAATGTCAGTTCCTGGACAAACAATTACTGGGTACTGGAGAACACGGCGCTGCTCGAGGTAGCAAAACGAATAGAGACGCTTTACGGCAAGATGGTCGTCATTAGCGAGCCATCACTTTCTCAGGAGACGATCAGCGGCGTTTTGCCAGCGCGAAATTTTGAAAGTATGCTGGAGATCTTGGCTACCCTGTACGATGTGAAAATAACTATAAGAGATGATAAGATCATGATTGAAAAATAGAGCAAACAACCTAAACACCTAAAATTTAGCCTATGAATGTATTTACCTACTTCAAGAGACCGGTGCTGTATCTCTTGTGGGCGCTGATGCCGGTAGTGGCTGCTGCGCAACAGGGCTACAGTCGCGCACCTGGTGACGACAGCCACGTTGTGTCGCCGACACTTGTCGATATCCTGAAAGATATAGAAGTGCGTTATGGAGTGTTGTTTACCTTCCGTAACTCAACTGTAGAGAACAGGCCTGGGAAATTGTACAACCGAGCCAACGGTATTGAGAAGGCGCTTGCGGAAGTGCTCGCGCCAGAAGGCCTCAGATTCAGGAAAGTAGATGACATTTACGTCATCTATGCGCCATCCGAGAAGGCGGCTGTCCGTGATGTGAAACGCGAACTGAAGAAGAAAGAGTCAACGCAGTTGTGGGCTGCCAGTGAGTCTGCAAGCGAACCGGCGAGTATGATCCGGAAGGTGAATCTGCTTATGAATCCCGCGGAGGTTACCATTCAAGGTAACGTTACCAACGAACGGGGCGAACCAATGCCGGGGGTCAATGTGGTAGTAAAGGGCACGACGATCGGAACTACAACGGATGAATTTGGTAGCTATACGATTTCCACACCCGAGAACGGTATCCTGGTATTTTCATTTATCGGCTATGAAACGGTTGAGATGCAGGTCGGAAACCGATCGCGTATTGATCTCAGCATGACACCCGATACGATGACACTTTCTGAGATCGTTGTGCTGGGATACGGATCCGTCGAGCGCAAGGATCTCATCGGTTCGGTGGGAATCGCTTCGCAGGAAGATTTTGGAAATGTAGCTGTCAGCAATGCGCAGCAACTCATTCAAGGAAAGGTATCCGGTGTACAGGTTATCAATTCCAACGGACTTCCGGGTTCTAATGTAAAGATCACTGTGCGCGGGACAGGGACATTCACCAATGCCGATCCACTCTACGTCATCGATGGTATTCAGGGAAATGAGAATCAGTTCAATGCGATCAGCCCATACGATATTGAGAGCGTCACCGTACTGAAGGATGCATCTTCAACTGCGATCTACGGAGCAAATGCAGCTAATGGTGTCGTGATCATTACGACGAAGCGAGCGAAGTCCGGAACTCCGCGTGTTACGTACAACGGCTATTATGGAGTAGCCCGTCCCTGGAAGACACTTGATATCATGAATGCTGCGCAGTATCTTGATCTGGTGACGGATGTCACCGAGAATAATCTTACAGCGAAGCTTCAGAGCGACTACGCGCGAGTTGATCGCACGAATTGGCAAGAGGCAATATTCCGGACCGCCCCTCTCACAGAACACAATATCGGTATTTCCGGTGGCAGTGACAAGATCCTGTATGGCGTATCTGCTACATACACAAATCAGGACGCCATCATGGAGGACTTCGGTTTTGAGCGGATCAATCTCCGGATCAACCTTGAGCAGAATGTTGGCAAGCGGTTCCGTTTTGGCCAGGTATTGAACTTTCGCTACACGGTAAGATCCGGCACGGCTGCTGATTTTACGGAAGCGCTTCGTATGCCTCCGTATTCTCCGATCCGCGATCCGAACAACCTGGGTGGGTTCGCGCGGGTAACGTCTGTCGACGATCTCAATGATTCCGCGAACCCGTTGACGGGTGTTTTTCTGACGGAAAAGAGAGACCGGGACTTCCTGTCGTTCGGGCAGTTCTTCGGCGAAGTTGACCTGATCGACGGACTGCGATTTCGATCGCAGGTTTCGCTGGAGTTCAACAATGCCAGCGAGTACAGCTATACACAGGCGAATGCGAATGGCAATCTGATCAACCCGAACGAGATCACGGAAGAGTATGGCTGGGGGATCAATCCACTTCTTGAAAATTACTTTAGCTATAACCGGATATTTGGTCTGCATCAGTTTGATGTGACACTTGGCAACAGCTATCGCAACGGGACAATGGGGCGAAGCGTGAATCTCTCCGGCAGTAATTTTCCCAACGATGATCTCAAGAATATTGCAGCGGCGCCGTCGAGTAGGATTGCAGGCGGTACCGTATACCAGACTGCGCAGTTGTCTTACTTCGCCCGTGTGAACTACACACTGGCCGACAAGTATCTGGTAACGGCATCGATACGGCGTGATGGAAGTCACGTGTTCAACCGCAGCAATCGCTTTGGGAATTTTCCGTCGGTCGGTATCGGGTGGAAACTGCACGAGGAAGAGTTCATGCAGATGTTGCCAGGCGTTTCTCAACTTAAGCTCCGGGCGAGCTACGGGAAGTCGGGGAATTCGAGCATTCCACAGCAAATCTCCGCCGTTTGGAAGGGAGAGTCCAATAATATTGTGTACTCGCTTGGACCCGACAAGGCGTACATACAGGGAGCCACGATCAACTCCTTTGTGGACCCGAATACACGCTGGGAAACGACTAAGCAGTTCGACATTGGCCTGGACGCCGGCTTTATTGAAGATCGACTCTTAATTAGTCTGGGATATTACGATCGCCAGAACGAAGGACTCCTGACATATGTACCCGTTCCGTTGTCTACGGGTATCGGCGGCCCCTACGACAACCCCGGAAATATATTGAAGAACACGGCTTCGGCCTCGAACAAGGGATTTGAAATTGGCGCCGGCTATCGTGGGAAGTCACTTGACTTTAGTTACGGGGTTGATCTCAACGCTGCATACAACGTCAATCGCGTCGTCGACCTCGGTGATGGATCAGCCTTCCAGCGTGGAACTGTGAACGGCGGTAACCTGGCCACGATGACGGACGAAGGTCAGCCGATCGGTTCGTTCTACGGGTATATGGTGGATCACGTGGCCATTGATCAAGCCGATGTGGATACCTACCACCAACGAGCCCGTACGGCAACCGGCGATCCCGCAGCACTGTATCAGGAGGAACTTCTTCCTGGTGATATTATTTTCCGTGACATCAACGGCGACGGCATTTTGACATCGGATGACCAGACATTTCTGGGTAGCCCTATTCCCAAATGGAACTACGGCGGTAACCTGAACTTCGGACTCCGAAACGTTGATCTGATGATAAGCTTTTACGGAATCGCCGGGGTTTCTATCTGGAATGATTTGAAGTACTGGACAGAGGGAACAACGCGGCCGTTCAATTCGAGTGCAGACCTTCTTTCGCGCTGGCGCACGGAGGGAGATGTATCCGAGTACCCTAAGGCCGGGCAGCATGCTACCGGTAGTCAGAACCTGAGACCATCTGACCGCTTTGTCGAGGATGGTTCTTATATGCGCCTGCGGAATTTGACGCTTGGCTACACGTTCCCCCTGAGCGGTACAGGTCTCCTGTCAAGGGCGTTCTCGTCGTTGCGAATATACAGCACGGCTCAAAATCTGTTCACGCTTACCAAATACAAAGGATACGATCCTGAGGTGGGTGCACAGGATCCGAACCTGCAGGAATCTTTCCTGTTTGCGCGGGGAATTGACGGAGGACAATACCCCCAACCCAGAAGTATTATCCTGGGTGTTCAGATTGGATTTGAATAACTCAAACGGGAATCATCATGAAAAAGAAAATCATCTTAACATGTGTCGCACTGATGCTCGTTGCCAGCGCGTGTAATGAAGACATTCTTGATATAAAGAATCAAAGCCAATACAGCGATGCTACCTATTTTCGCGAAGCACCGCAGTTTAACGAAGCTGTCATTGCCACCTATGCTGCGTTGCTGATGAACGGATTGTATTCGCGGGATGCCTACTTCATTTTCGATCTGATCGGTAATGATGCATCTAACAACATCTTCTTGCTGGGTGACGTCGCGCAATTTGAAGACTACAGTTTCGGTCCAGCGCAGCCTCAGTTGACGGATCTATGGAAGAGTCTTTATAGGATGGTCTTCCGCGCGAATCTTGTGCTCGCGAAAGCTGGTGAGTGGGAGCCACCGCTGGCGGGAGACCAGGCATTGAAGGAACAATATGTCAGCGAGGCTTATTTTCTTCGCGGGTATGCCTACTTCATGCTCGTCAACCTTTGGGGCCGTGTACCATTGAAGCTTGGATTCGAGACGCAACTCGAAGCTTCTCCGAGAGCCGAGAGTGTCGCCGACGTATGGGAAGTTGTGGAAGGCGACTTCACGACGGCGATTGCAGGACTTCCCGTGACCTACGCCGCCGCTGACCGCGGCCGGGCGACCAGGGGAGCCGCGATCGCGATGCTGGGGAAAACGTTCCTTTACCAGAAGAAGTATGCAGACGCGGAGGAGCAGTTTGAGCTGTTGCAAGCTGCACCTTTTGCTTATGCGTTGAACGCCAGCTATGACGAGCAGTTTACAGAGGCTAACAACAATAGCGCTGAGACAGTTTTTGACGTTCCGCATCGCTGGGGTGACTGGGGTTTCGGAAATCAGTATTATATGTTCGGAGGCCAGGAAGCCTGGGGCGGACAAGCTACCCACAGTGGCCGCGCGATGGAGTACGGTTGGAATGACTGGAACAATGTGCTTGTGTCCGACGCGCTCGTGACGTCGTACAAATACCCAGACGAAGATAACGCAGATTACACTGATCCACGTGCTGCATTTGTGTTCTACGGCGACGCAGCAAGCGGTGGTGATACAGATTTCTGTCACGGATGCACCAAGGCTGAAAAAGGAGGGGAGATCCAGGATATTTATGCGCCGAATCCAAACACAGCCGGTCCGTATCCCTACCCGTTTGGAGCAAGTTCCGCCATTCGTTACAACTGGCGGAAGTATGAGTCGTATGAAACGAAGGAATTCTATGGCGGCCCGGACAGCAACATCAATACGCAGCTTATTCGTTATGCAGATGTTCTTTTGATGCTCGCAGAAGCGTATATTGAACAAGGGAAAGTCGAAGATGCGGAGCCTCTGGTGAACGCCGTACGGGCGCGATCCGGCGCATTCGAATTTTCCAGTCTCGGTACTCAGGAGGAGGCCCGGGAGATACTCAGGCGCGAGCGGCAACTTGAGTTTGCTGGTGAGCAGATTCGCTGGTTTGATCTTGTTCGATGGGGCGTAGCGAAAGAAGTGCTGAACGATGAGAAAGAAATTCAACTCGGGAAGCGGCCCTTCCAGGATAGGCACGTGTTGTTTCCAATTCCCCAGATCGAGCGGGCTACCAATCCGCAGATTGCCGCGGATGTTTCGAACAACTGGAACTAAGGCGAGGATTCATTCAGAAAGGGTCCGGCGATCGCCGGCTCTTTTCCGAGTGAATAGGAGGAACGCACTCTTCACTTCTGACAGCCAATGAGCGATACCATCTTGTGGGACAGCTTCAGAAATGGCGATGCCAAAGCATTTGGCTCGATCTATCACGTCTATGTTCAGGCGCTTTACCACTATGGGTGCCGGCTAACGTCAGACAAGAATCTGGTTGAGGATGCGATACAGGATATGTTCATCGAGCTCTGGAACCGGCGCTCCGGACTGGGGGATACGGATTCAATCAAATTTTATCTATTGAAATGCCTTCGCCGGCGACTGGTGAAGATGATCAGTTTCGTCGATGCCGTCGAACTAACGTCCGATTATCATTTTGAGTTCACTGACTCCGCCGAAGCGGAACTGGTTGCCGCACAAAGTAAAGAGTATCGGATGCGTGAGTTATACGATTGCTTGAGTTCACTCACCAAGCGCGAGCGCGAAGCGATTTATTTGAAGTACTACCAGAGTCTCAGTATTGAAGAGATTTCCGCGATGATGTCGCTGAGCCTGAAGGGGACTTATAATTTGCTGTCAAAAAGTATTGTTGCACTTCGGAAACGTATCTCACAAACAGGTATCCGGCGGATACAACGGATCGGGTGAAGGTGTCTTGGAGGAAGTTGGGTTTGCCGCCCCTGGCCACGCCCTTGCGCTCGCCTTTAAAAGGTTCGTTCGAAGACAGGAGTCGGGCCTTGCCCGACGTAGCTCGCCTTCAAAACATTTGTTCGAAGATCAATCGTTGCAAGCGAAGCTCGCCGTCGCTCCGAGGCGGAGCTATGGCGAGCGAAGTCGGGATGACTGGATTCGAACCAGCGACCTCTACGTCCCGAACGTAGCGCACTACCGGGCTGTGCTACATCCCGCAAAACCGGGCTCAAAATTATAAAATCTTCCGTATTTCGCAGAGATTATTTGCGGAATGTCTACCTGCCAAAACACCACACCGTTGCCATATTCGATGGCGTTTCCACCCGTATTTTGAAAAAGGATTTCCCCGTATCCGATGCCGGGATCTTATACCTGAATCGTCCATTGGATACTTTTGCGGTTCCCGCCGATACGTATTCGTCCCTGCCGCCATTCTTGAAATTATCGGTGGTGGTAACCATAATACGTGCGTCGCCGCCGGGGTTGAACACGTCCCAGGTGAGCGTGATTGTATGGCGTTTGCGATGAGCTTTCAAGTTTGCAATTGAAATATCTCCCGTGAAAGGAATGCCGTCCAGTTCTTCGAGTGTCTCCTCCGGAATTTCGATATCCATGAAACGCATGATTGTCGGCATGATATCAGTTATTGCCGGCGTTTGCTCGAACCGCCCGTTCAGATCGGATAGATTTGTTGTGATCCAGATAGTACGCTCTCGGTGCGTTTGTCCACCGTGCCCTTTCCCCGTCGAGCGACGCCGTCCGTGATCCGTTGTGACGACGATCATCCATTCTTCTTCTGTCGTTTTCTGTCGCGTTTTTACTGCCTCCCAGATTCGGCTCACCTGAACGTCAGCCTTCTTCACCGCGTCAAAGTATTGGGGCTTATCTCCATACATGTGCCCCATGTCGTCGGTGAATTGCAGATAGACCCACGATAGATCGGGACCCTCTTCGCCAATGTACCGCGCTGCCCCTTTTGAAACATGTTCATCAATATCAAACATGAATGTCCTGTCCTTCGTAGGCGGGAATTTTTCCTGGTTATGTTCGAAGCCATCAAAGGCGTAGTCCAGCTTGATGTTGCCCGCTTGTGGAAGTCCTTCGCCGATAAGTTTTGTTCGATTGTCCAGCCACGATGAGAAAATAGCGGAGTGAATTCCTGGTTTCGAGGTCTCCGCGATCCGGAAGATGTTCCAGTAATGGTAGTTCGGGGCCTCGATATCATTATCGTACACATTGTGTTTGTTTGACCATACACCCGTCAGCAGGTGGTTATAGCCCACGGCGGAGACCGTGGGCGACTCACTGTATCTGTTCTTTTCGCCGCCGACGTATGCCCGGGCGTAACCGCCGATATCAGCGATCTCATCGAGTGCGGGCGTTTCCAGCTTCTCCACGATATCAGCCGAGATACCGTCGAGGATGATAAATACCGCCTTCCGCTGAGCAAGGCCGTGGAGCGGTGGAAGCAGTAGGAAAGCGCATATCAGGGTGAGGAAGATGTTCCGGATTCTGGTGGTCATAAAGCGGATGGTTGAGGACACACGTGGTATTACAAACTTAAGACTGATGCCATGGTCAACAATAATCGTCTCAGCCCTCCATTCCGCCTGAATGCGACGAATTCAACACCCTTTGCAACATAGCTACTAGGTCGTGCATGCCCGTAATGGCCAGTTTTGAGCCTGTCAAAAATTCTGAAAGCCATGAAAATTATTGATTACACACTCAAGCTAGCAACCTTTTGCAGCATAGCAGGGATATTCTCTGTCTGCACGCCCGAGGATGGACCGAAACCCGCCATTTCCGCGGATCTGGATGAATTTTTTGAAACCGTTCCGAAATGGGAAGAATTTTCGCCACTCGTACCCTCAACCAATGTTGCCATCGGGCCGTCGGTCCCGAATGATGAACCGACTGAGATCGAAAGTATCAAATACAACTGTTCGAGCACCCCTTATTCCCTGATCGAAACGCCGGACAAGATCACGACACTCAACCCCGACGTTGAGGTCCTGTATGTTGGTTCCTTACTGCAAGGAGACGGGTATCTCAACGGTATCGGTTCACTCGCGGAGCTTCCCGTCAGACAGCGGACTCCGGTAACGATAACCCTGGACCTGCTGACAGGGGACAATACACGCTCGGTTGAAAATCCGAATGTGTCATCAGTAGGGCAGGCTATCGGAGCGCTTGTCAATGACGCACAGAATGCCGGTCACAAAGCCGGGAGTAACATTTTTTATAAGTCGGAGACTACGTATTCCATCACACAGGCAGCGCTTAAAATGGGGATATCCGCGAGTTACATGGGGGCCAGCATTAAGGCAAGCCTTGAAACCAATATGTCAGATGAGAAGCGAACGATCACGGCCTATTTTGTTCAACAGATGTTCACGGCTTCTATGATCCTGCCACAATACCCCGAAGATGTATTCAGCAACGATTTCACACAAGATATGCTTGATCGCGAAATCGCAAGTGGAAGAATGAATCCGGAGAACCCACCCGTGTATATATCGAGTGTCGTTTATGGTAGGATCATGATGTTTTCCTTCACATCGACCTCCAGCGAAGCAAAAATCAGGGCAACTCTGAGTGCTGTTTACAACGGCGGGGAATTCGGTGGCGAGTTGGACACCGAATTAAGGCAAGTTCTCAACAATGCTGAGATCAGTGTGGTAACGGTTGGCGGTGATGCCGAGCATGCATTGGGCCTTATACGCGAAAATAATCTGGCAGCTTTCTTTTCTTCGGATTCTCCACTGTCCACCGCAAAACCCATATCTTATACCGTGCGCAATCTCAAGGACAATTCAATTGCCAGGGTGAGCGAGACGACCACATATAACCTGAAAGAATGCACGCCAATGGGACCGACAGGAGCGGTGTTTACGATGAAACTGACGAGTATTGAGGCCGTTGCACTTCCGAACATAGACCCTGTTATCCAACTGCCACCGAAGACGGCGGAGATCTACTATTCATTCTACATGCAGAATATGGCCGGCCCACTGCCGGCTGCGCGTATGGATCTTATCCTGAATGGATATACGCAACTGGGTGAAGGTGATCGCAAGCCCCTCTTGTATTACGAATCTGGAAAGATCCTGAAGTCTGAGATACCCCGGTTCGATAATTTGAAACTGTATTGGGATGGACGCAACGATAGCAAAATAAGAGTGTTCGGAACGCTTTGGGACAATGATTTTGCTACGGGAATTGGTGACGACGAATTTTCCTTTGATCGAACGTTTGCCGGTACGGGGAGCGGATTGGTCCTGGATGGAGAACAACGTGAGTTCTCTATTACGAGTCAAGATGGCTCTGGAAATAGGTTTAAGTTGTACGGGGAATATAGAAAGACAGGGGACCTGTACGATTAGAACAAAGTCGCGACTCGCTTCTCAGTACGTGGCATCCTTTGACTTCACTTCAGTCGGTGTGCATCCGAAGTGCTGTAAGAAACACCGACTGAAGTAAGAAGGACTCGCAAAGCCAACGGAATAGGCGATTTCGGCAATGGTGCCAGCTTCCTGTTCGATCATGGATTTTGCCCGCACCAGTCGGAATGACCGGATGAACTGTGAGGCTGATTGGTTCGTCAGTGCGTGTAGCTTTCGATGGATCTGGGAACGACTCATGCCGACCTCCTTACCCAGTTGATCGACGCTGAATTGCTCGTTCCCGATGTTCGCTTCCACGGCGTTCTTGACACGTGTCAGGAAAGCTTCGTCTATCGATGTAAGCTCTGTTTCTTCCGGCATCAACAACACGTGGCGATTGAACTTTTCCCGGAGTTGCCGTCTGGATTGGATGAGGTTTGCAATCCTTACTTCCAATTCCTGTGGAACGAACGGTTTGGTGATATAGTCATCAGCAGCGTGCCGCAATCCTTGAACCCTGTCTTCAGACGAAGATCGCGCTGTCAGCAAGATGAGAGGGATGTGGCTTGTCTTCTCGTCTTGCTTGAGTGAAGCACAAACCTCATACCCGTTCTTGATCGGCATCATCACATCACATACGATGAGGTCAGGGATTGTTTCCACTGCGAGGTGTATGCCTTGTTCCCCGTCATACGCTTCTGTGATCTGATACTGTTCGTGAAGGATCGATCTAAGGTAGGTCATCACGTCATTGTTATCCTCGATCAACAGTAGCAGCGGCTTCGCAGATGGAGCTGGTACAAGTAGATCGTGCGGCCTATAGTCATCCACGGTATGGCAGGCGTAGTAATCGTTGCTTGCCTGAGCTTCTCTGTCGGAAACGATCTCGCCAGTCGCGAGGTGAGTGGTGCCAAGTGGAAGGACGAACGACACGATCGTCCCGTTACCAGGTGTGCTCTGTATTTCAATTTTGCCACGATGGAGTTCGACAAGCTCCTTAGCCAACGCCAGACCTATCCCCGTTGCACCCTGTGGTGTATGCTCTCTCTCTTGAGATCCTTGGTAGAAGCGATCGAACACGTGTGCAATCTCCTCTTGCGGAATACCTTCACCAGTGTCGGCAACACTGATCCGGCAGTGTCGGTCATCAGATCCCTGAGATACGGTGATGGATCCTCCTCCCGGCGTGAACTTCATCGCATTCGAAAGGAGATTGATAACAACTGTTTCGATCTTTTCAGCGTCAAAACACACTTCCAGGTGATCGCTCTTGAATGCGGTGGCCAGTGAAATATCCTTGATCTCTGCCATAGTATCGAACGACATCACGACACCTTTCACCAGAGGAACGATGTCACGCGCCGATGCGTTTAGTGTCAGACTTCCGGATTCAAGTTTGGAAAGATCCAGCAATTGGTTTGTCAATGTTAGCATCCTGCTGGCGTTCTTGTGCATCATATCCAGCTGAAATTTCAACTGAGAATCTTCGATTGATGAACTTAGCGTTTCTATTGGTCCAAGGATGAGCGTTAATGGGGTTCGAAACTCATGTGAGATGTTAGCGAAGAAACGCGACTTCATTCGTTCTACTTCCTGTCCTTTTTGCACCAGCTGGTGGTTCTTTCGCGCCACGATCCGCTGTCGGCTGTAGAGGAGGACAAGGAAAATTATGACTGCCA
>CAYTMU010000060.1:0-17823 GCA_964438975.1 uncultured Roseivirgaceae bacterium
CAAAACGCTCACGCGGAGCAATCTCCCGCGTCTTCAGTTTCTCGGGAAGGTTCTCAATGTCACCCTCGTAACCGATCGCCATAATGACAACGGGCTCATAGCGCTCCGGGATGCCTAGGTTATTGACCAACTGCGCGGGATCAAAACCCGCTATCTGGTGTACGTTGAGCCCCAGATGTTCAGCCTGAAGTGACAAGAAGGCGTTGGCAGCACCCAGATCATAGTTTGCGGAAGGGTTCGGGACATCATACCGCGTGAAATTTCTGCGTACAAGGCCACAGATCAGAAGCGGTGCGTTCTTCGCCCAGATCTTGTTACTGGCGTTCAGTGTCTCAAAGATACTGTTCCAGAGTTCCTGGCCCCGCGTGGCGTAGACGTAAAACCACGGCTGCTCGTTCATACTGGACGGCGCCCACCGCGCTGCTTCAAAGAGCGCATGAATCTTCTCGGGTTCTACCATCCTGTCCGAGTAAGCCCGCCTGCTTCTGCGCTTCTGGATGACGTCCAGAACGCAGGAACCAAAATCCGTGGATTTCTGCATAGTGAAAATTATAAAATTACCTTAACTCGTCATACTCAACAAAACCTGCCATCAAAGCATTCAAGTTGGGCCAAGTGTAAAAATGGGATAATTTAGTGAATATTAGTTCGGCAATTCAGACGGTGGAACACACATAAACGCAATGAGCATGACTAATACCAAAGTCAAAACTGGTTTTCAAAAGCGATGACGCCCATGAACGATAAGCGATTCCACAACAAAGTAGCCGTGGTGACGGGCGCGGGGCAGGGCATCGGTCTCGAAATCTGCAGGGAACTCGCCGCCCAAGGCGCCCGCGTTCTGCTCAACGACGTTCAGGAGGAGCTAGCCCGCGAGGCGGCACATTTCGTCAGCGTCACCACCAAAGGGACGTGTATCTCATTCCCCGGCGACGTCTCGGATCCTGAGTTTCCGCACGACCTGGTCCGGGAGGCCGTTAACCGGTTCGGAGAAATCAACATCGCGGTAGCGAATGCAGGCATAACACTCTTTGGAGACTTCCTCAACTATAAAAGTGATGACTTCGATAAAGTTTTGAACGTGAACTTGCGCGGCACCTTCTTTCTCGCGCAGGCTGCTGCCCGACAGATGAAAGAGCAGGGTAACGGCGGAAAACTGCTGTTGATGTCTTCAGTCACCGGTATACAGGCGCATAAGAACCTCGCTGCTTATGGCATGACAAAGGCAGCTATACAAATGCTGGCAAGAAATCTCGTAATCGAGTTATCGGAATACAGGATCAATGTCAACGCGCTCGCCCCTGGAGCTACGTTGACGGAGCGAACAACAGCAGATGAGGATTACGAGGCTGTCTGGTCTCGTTTGACTCCGATAGGCAGACCAGCTACTACAAGCGACATCGCCCGTGCAGCGTGTTTCCTGGTCTCATCCGATGCTGATCATATCACCGGCCATACGCTAGTGATAGACGGGGGCTGGACGAGTATCAGTCCTTCACCGATCTAGTGGACCACCCTACTTGAAGTTGGGAGCATCCAACTTCTTATAGATACGAAACGCGGCATTGATCAAGCCTACGTGACTGTAGGTCTGAGGATAGTTTCCCCATTGCGAGCCGTCAAGCCCTACATCCTCGCTGAAGATGCCAAGGTGATTCGCATATTTCAGGATACCATCCAGGGTGCGTTTCGCATCGTCTACACGGCCGACGCAGGCGAGCGCATCGACGTACCAGAACGCGCAAACCAGGAATGTGGCTTCGGGTTTCCCAAAATCATCCTGATGAACATATCTGTAGAAAAGACCTTGCTCAGTCTTCAGTAATTTTTCCAACGCCTTCAGGTGATCACGCGCTTTTTCACTGGTCGGATCGAGATAGTTCATTGTGATCAATTTCAACGTACTGGCATCCAGGTGCTCGGCGCCGACCCCCTGTGTATAAACACGCCGTACCGGATCGTATGATTTCTCAATATTGGCACTCGCCACCTCTGCTAACTGGTTGGCACGCTCAACGAGTTCGGTATCGTTCATGATCGTTCCGATCTTCGCGGCTGCTTTACTTCCCGCCCAATGAAATAACAAAGTATAGGTGTGAACCTGCTTGACATTTCTGAATTCCCATAACCCGGCATCAGGTTCCGACATTGTTCGCTCCACCCACAATAGCAATCGCTCAACAAGTGGCTTGTAGAAGCTCTTCTGATTGAAAGAGAGCCGTTTGTCAATATACAGCGGTAAAAGGCCGACCAGTACCTGTCCGTAGACATCGTTCTGAATTTGCAGATACGCGCCATTTCCAATGCGAACCGGTTGATTGCCGAGGTATCCCTCCAATGGCAGGTGTATCTCTTCCAGATCTTTCGCACCTGTTATCGAGTACAAGGGCTGCATGCGCTCTGACTCCCGCATCAAAATATTTTGAATGAAATTGAAGTACCCTTCCAGTTCATCAAAATGTCCCATCTCGTTAAACGCCTTGAGCGTGTAATAGGAATCCCGAAACCAGCAATACCGATAATCCCACGTGCGCGCACTACCATCGTGTTCGGGCAGGCTCGTCGTACCTGACGCAATGATCCCTCCCGTATCCTCGTACTGGTGAAGTTTCAGTACCAATGCGGAGCGGATGATCTCGGATTGATACATTTCCGGCACGTATGTGCTCTTGATCCAGGTCTGCCAATACCCCACGGTCTTATTGATGAAATCCTCCGAAGTCGCCTTCAGCGGTGCTTCCAGGGGGTCACCGTAAGTGAGTACGAGGTACTTGTTCTGATTAAGTACAAATGCCTGGCCTTCCATGATATAGGAAAGTGATACATCCGTCGTCAATCGGACATGGCTATCAAAATGCAGGAATCGCAGGTGATTGCTTCCGACTACTGCTTCGGAAAGGGATTCACCGTAATTCACAACGGGTCTGCACTTCACGATAATTACCGGGTTCCCTTCGAGGACCTCTATCTTTCGCACGAGCATCAGTGGCTTGAATATCCTCTCATACTGGATAAATCTCGGAGCGCAGTCGAGCACGCGAAACCGCCCTGAAGTACAGGTGAACTCAGTTGCGAGCACGTTCGTATTCGGAATATAATACTGGCGCGACTCATAACTGTCAACCGGTGTGACCGAGAACTCACCTCCCTTTGAAGAGTCCAGCAACGACCCAAAGAGGAACGAGCTGTCGAATCGGGGCATACACATCCATTTTACAGCGGCATGAATGTCGATGTAGGCCATGTAGGAGCAATTTCCCACCACACCCATGTTGTATTGATGAATAGCCAATAGTCCTATAGTTGGTTAAGTAAACGAATCACTTCCTGCTGGTTTGTAAGATTGTATTGCGCAGCCGTATGCCCCGCCCCGATTTTGACAGTCACAGCCGTATCTGCGAGCGCCTTGAACATATCCTCATCCGTTTTGTCATCCCCGACCGCGAGGACAAAGTCGTATGCCCCATCCATCAGCAGCTTCTTCGCCACAGATCCCTTGTCTACACCGGCAATGCGTACCTCGATCACCCTGTTGCCATCGATGACCTGTAAGGGGGTATTGCGAACAAGGTGGTGTAAGTTATCGAGAAGTTCGCGCGACCGTATGAAACCCAACTCCGGAATGACGTTCCTATAATGCCATGCCAGTGTGTGGGTCTTCTCTTCAACAAAGGATCCCGGGCTGCGCTGCGTATAAAGCTCCATCGGCGGTCGCACAATCGGCTTCCACGATTGATCAACGGCCTCACGTCGATGTGTCCACTGGCCGTTCTTCCGACGGACAGAAGCACCGTGTTCTGCCACGAGATTGATCGGCAAATCGTTAAACCACTCCTCGAGCGTCTTGCTATCGCGACCACTGATAATAGTCACGTGCGTGTGTTGATCAGCGGCAATGCGTCCAAGTAGATCGATCAGTTCCTGGTTCGGTACTGCCAGTCGCGGATGCTTTGAGAAAGGCACCAGGGTGCCGTCGTAGTCAAGAAAGAGATGACGCATCGACGCTTTCCGATAGCGGTGAACGATGTCCGCGAGAACCGGTTCACTGACATGTTTGGTTCGTTGGGAAACCTGATATTCCTTGATCTCATCAAGTTGCTTCAAAAAATCCGCTACCCAGTGCGACACTGTGTAGTCACGCAGACGTCGCTGCAGTCGTTCAATTTTCTCCTTCTGCTCTTCCGGCTGCATCGTAAGCGCGGCGTGAATCGCATCCCCTACTTCTCGCCTGTCCATCGGGTTGACGAGAATGGCTTCACCCATCTCGTTAGCGGCACCTGCCAGTTCACTCAGGACGAGTACACCCTTATCCCGCTGGCTGGCGACGTACTCCTTTGCCACGAGGTTCATGCCATCGCGGATTGGTGTGATCAATCCGACATCTGCCGACTGGTACAATGCGCAGAGGTCATCAAACGCCAAATGACTATATCTATAGAGAATCGGCTGCCACTCAAGCGACGAATATTTCCCGTTGATCCTCCCCACGCGCTCTTCAATCATCTTCTTCCGCTCGTTGTACTTTGAAATAATCTGGCGTGAAGGGACAATAACAAGTATGAACACCACCTTTCCTTTCCACTCGGGGTGATCATCAAGGAACTGTTCAAACCCCGACAGCCGGTGCGTTACGCCTTTCGTATAATCCAGGCGATCTACCGAGAAAATAACACGCTTCTGAGCGAAGTTCTCGCGAATTTGATTCTTTTTCTCGGTGACCTTTGGATTCGAGTCAGCGTTGTGGAATTTGTCAAAGTCGATGCCCAATGGAAACATCTCTGCCTTTACGACTTTGTCTTTCATCAGGATGTGGCGAAACTGATAATCAATTCCGTCAACCATCTGCACGGTCTTCAAGAAATGTTGGACATACTCATGGGTATGAAATCCTATGAGATCCGCGCCGAGCAGACCTCCGATTATCTTCTCCTTCCAGGGTTTGTGAAGAAGTCTGAAGACTTCAAACGACGGAAAGGGAATATGCAAAAAAAAACCGATTGTCAGGTCCGGCATTCTCTCTCGCACCAATCCCGGTACCAGCATGAGTTGATAATCGTGGACCCATAATATGTCGTCGCTTCGAAGAACACTCAACAGCTTTTCAGCAAACATGTTGTTGACTTGCTCATAGCTTTCAAAGGTCTCTACATCAAATTCCACGAGATACGGGAAATAGTGAAACAGAGGCCAGATAGTCGCGTTGCAGAATCCATTGTAGAATCGATTGTAGACTCTCGTCTCGATGAATATCGGCGCAACTTCAAAAGAAGTAGTCGCTGTGGGGTTCTCAAGATACTTTTCCCATCGTGCCTCGGGAAAATCGGCGGAGCCAATCCAAAGCACTGATGAGAATGCATTCCGGTTATCCTCGCTTTCGAAGAAGCTTTTGAGCGCACTGACGAGCCCTCCATCACTTTCCTTCATGGAAATTGCTTTCTTCTTTTCAACAAGTTGAAAAGGAAGTCGATTGGATACTACTACCAGGCGGCGCTTAGTATTATTGTCCATAAACCCATTCAGATGTTAACAATCACCTAAGATCGGGGGCTTGAGATCTCAGGATGTTGCAGACAGAGTAGCCATGATCGTTGGCACTGGTGTTACGTCACAGCCAGCCTGTCAAGTAAGAAAAAATCATTCCGCGAGTATTGCTAAGCAGCAATACAGACCCGGCAAAGATAGTGCACTGAGCCGGATTATGGGCAATCAAAAGGAAAAAGAAGCCGCTGTGCAGGGGCTTTTATGCAATACATTGAGTGAGAACTCACTCGACTCGGGTGCCTTTCAGGTTAAAACTTCGCGTCTCTCCCATCATTATGACCCCATACATCTCGTTTTGCGTTATAGTCACCTCCACTCGTGCAACAGCGGCATTACCGCCGAAACTCATGGGATATGAAAACGAAATACGGTTACCGTCAACACGAAGTTCTTCAAGTGCGGCATCATCAGAAGCTCGATCACGACGAATGGTGCCCACGTAGCTATCCGCTGATCGGGTCAACACGATCGTTCCGCCGCCACCCTGGGGTGAATCGATTGTATACTCCCAAGTGCCCGCAGCCTCGTGAATAGTGTCATCTGCAGGTGTCGGTACCTGAGGGGAGTGTGTGTTCTGTCCAGTAGGTCTTGCCGATTGCTGAGGTGCCGGACCCCGCTGACGACCACCACCCTGTCCGTTGCCTCCCTGTCCCATCGTATCACCTCCCATTTGCATGCCGCCTTCACCGCCGCCTCCGTCTTTTAGATCATCATTGCTGATAGTCCGTCGACGACGAGGGCGTTGTTCCATGCTCATTTTCCCAAGGCGATAATTGAACGTCACACGAAAACTGAAATTATCTCGTGTATTCAAACGCGATTGAACAACCAGGGGTGACTCCACCTTCGTGCGCATTTTGATTGAGGACTGTAGGAAATTCTCCACGGCCAGCCCCACGCTCCCCCGCTTTTCATTGAACTCTTTCCTGACGCCAAGACTGTACATATAAAACCCGCCTTGCGTGCCTTGCAATTGAACTTCGCGTCCGCGGAAGAAGCTGAAGAATTGTGCGCCCCATCCCTGCCCGAAGTTGTAATCACCGAACATCCTACCACTCGCTACCATTCCGTGATTGCTCGCGCGCAATGAGTCTATCGGATCGTTGTTATCCATCGTACTGTAGTATACATCGCCTCCACCGTTAAGCGTCAACTTGCCGACACTAATGTTTGCAAAGATGCTTGTTCCAAACGCGTTGTCCTCGCCGATATTCTCATATGTACTCTTCACGACGTTGACACCATCGATCACATCTGGGATCCTCACGCGCTGAATACCATCATTCGTCAGACGTGCAAAGCCAGTCACATTCAATACCAGACCTTTGAGGATCGTGCTGTAGCCCAACTCAAAATTGTTGGTGTATTCCGGCGCAAGCTCCGGGTTCCCCACCGTGACGTCCAGATTGTTGTCCCACTGAATATTCGGATTCAAAAACCTTATGGAAGGGCGCTGGATCCTTCGATTGTAAGACGCCTTAAGCGTATTGTTGTTTGTCAATTTCTTTGAAACGTTTATGCTCGGCACCAGCACACCATAGGAAGGGATCTGGATATCATCCTCCGTGCGTGTGTAGGCTGAAACGACCGTGTGTTCGTAGCGAGCACCCGCTTTCAAACTATAGCCACTCTTCAGTGCCAGCGTATACGCAAAATACGCCGCGAGGATGTCTTGGTCGTAGTTGAGGTTATTGTTGAACTGTCCTGTGGCAGCAGGCTCATAGGGATTGCTGCCTACGGCGGCGTACGAAGCAAAATCACTGAATACTTTGCGTAGAATATTTTTGCCTCCAAACTCGACGATCTGCGTCGTCCCTATTGGCGTCATGTAGTCGGCTTGCAGGGTGATCTCCTGATTGTAGCTGTCGTTGTCGTTTCTGAACCGGTTCAGTATGTCTGAGCTGATCGGATCGAAGGTGGAATTTTCAAAGAGCGAGGTACCTGTATTACGGCTATACATCGATTGAAAGCTGAACTCCTTCTGTGGTTTGTCATAGTAATGCGTGTAGCTGAAACTCGCATCGACGTTGTTGAAGTTGCCCCGGTTTTCAGTTCCCGCCAGAGATGAGTTGACCAGTGCATCGTTGAAATATCGCTGCGTCACGAGGTCGTCCTGAAATGTCGTGTTGTTGCGAACGCCAAACCGCACCGATGCCGCCAGCGAGTTCTTCTTATCGATATCGTAATCCCATCCAAGATTGTAATTGCCGAAAAGTCCACGGTTGCGCGTGTCGGCACGCTGAATGTTGAGCGTCTCATCTACCGCTCCCTCGTTCGGCACCCGCGTTAGCATCTCATTGGTAAAGTTTCCGGTCGTATTATAATAACCACGTCCAAACCCGCCAAGGGAGAACCCCATCTTACCCGTGCGAAGGTTTCCGCTTAAGCCGAGGTTCGAACCACGCAAGCCAATCCCCGAGTTGATATTCAGCGTCGCACCATGCAGCGTATTCTTCTTTGTAATGATATTGATGATACCAGCAGATCCTTCCGCATCGTACCGGGCGGAGGGAGATGTAATCACCTCCACGGTCTTGATCTCTTCTGCGGGGATCTGTCGCAATGCGTCTGCAACGCTGCTCGCCATGATCGATGACGGCTTATTGTTTATCAGAACACGGATATTCTGACTGCCACGCAACGACACATTACCATCGAGATCGACGGACAGCATGGGAACTTTCTTGAGCACGTCAGTGCCATCGCCACCGCGTGATGTGATATCATTCTCCGCGTTGTAAACCAGGCGATCTACACGCTCTTCGATAAGCGCGCGCTGACCCTCCACCGTCACCGCTTCGAGAAGCTGAGGCGTCGGGCTGAAAATGATTCTCCCGAAGTCAATATCCTCGCGCCGGGCGCCTATTACTGCTTTGAGAACGCGGCTCTCAAATCCAATGAAGGAGATCACAACATCGTAAGTCCCCGAGGGCACGCGATTCAGTGTAAACTGGCCCTTATCGTCGCATATTGTACCGTCCACAGGAGTGGTCAAGCCGACCGGGATCAGGGCCACATTGGCAAACTCAACTGGCTGGCTGGTCAGGGAATCAATTACGGTACCGGTGATTTTTGAGTTTTGTGCGAACAAGCCAGCCGTCGAAAATACAACGCCGAGTAATGTAAAGGTCAGTTTCATGAATTGTGTGAACCAATTGGATTAAAAAAACCGGGAGTCCCCAGTTTGCTAACGTCAAAAATACCATATCGTTCGATCAGTTTGCCCGGCGATAGACTGTTGCCGCGTTTCCTTCGACCGTCCCGGCATAAATTCGACCATTCCTGATGGAAGGCTTCGAGGGGCGACCAATCGATCAATTTGCCCCAACTGCCGAAAATCAGCCGCTCGCTGCCGATCCCTGGGCCGAGGCCGTTACCTTTGGGCGACAAATATTAAAAATCGAGTTCCGTATATGCAATCGCTTCTACACCGGAACAGGGTACTGCTGCTGCACCTCTCATTCTGGTGTGTACACGTCTCGTTCTTCCTGTATCAGGTGATCTCTCACCAGCGCGGCGCCGATATCGATTGGACGATGGTACTATCCATCGTTTCAGTCCACATAACGTTTGCCCTGATCATAGGATACATCAACTATTTCATCTTTCTGCCAGCCTTCCTGAAGGACCGGAAGCTAGGTCGCTACCTCATACAGTTTACGCTGGTGTTCGCCGTCCTTATCACCATCCGATTAGCTATGGGACGTTATGTGGTAGACGGATTCACTGGGGGGACAGGATTCATGTATACATCGCGTTACGTGGTCCAGGTAGTCACAACCAACCTGTTTATCGTGATCTTTCTCGGCATGATCCGGTTCGCCGTCGACTGGTTCGAGTTTGAGGCGCGTCAGAAGAATATTGAGAATGAGCGCCTGACGGCTGAGTTGAACTTCCTCAAAGCGCAGATCAACCCGCATTTCCTGTTCAACACACTCAATAACCTCTACTACCTGGCCTACACGCAGGCGTCGAAAACAACCGAAGTCATTGCACGGCTATCGCAGATGATGAGGTACATGATATACGATTCCAATCACCCGCTCGTGCCGCTGAGTAAAGAGATCGAGTACATGGAGAACTACATCAGCCTCGAGCGTCTGAGATTAAATGACCAGATACCGATTCAATTCAGTATAGAAGGAGAAAGCCCCCAGGACTATTTGATCGCCCCGCTGATTTTCATAACTTTTCTCGAGAATGCGTTCAAGCATGGGGTTAGCAACAACCACCCCGAGGCTTTTGTCAATATTGTTATTGCCCTGAAAGGGAACCAATGTTTTTACACAGTAGAGAACAGCAAGATACCGTTCACAAAGCCGGAAGCCGAAGAGAAGTCGGGAATCGGACTTCAGAATGTTCGGCGACGGCTGGAATTGAGTTACCCCAACCGATACCGTCTTACGGTTAACAACCTGGAAGACCGCTACTCCGTGCAACTGGAAATACAGCTTTCGTGAACATCAGATGTATCATTGTTGAAGATGAGCCGCTCGCGCGCAACCTCCTTGTCGACTACGTCAAGAAGATAGGATACCTTGAATTGATCGATGCATGCTCGACACCGATGCGCGCACTGGAAGTGTTGCGCACCCATCCCGTCGATCTTATGTTCCTCGATATTCAGATGCCGGAGATCACCGGCTTCACACTACTGAAAACCCTGCAGCACAAGCCACTCGTGGTCCTCACAACCGCCTATTCGGAATACGCACTGGAAAGCTACGATCTGGATGTCGTCGATTACCTCCTGAAGCCTATAACTTTTGATCGCTTTCTGAAGAGTGTCGATCGTGCAGGTCAGCGGTTGCGCGGTCCCGCCGGGAACCCGACGCAGACAAAACCTGAAAGCCCGTTCGTCTTTGTCAAAGACGGGACCAAGCTTGTAAAAATCACCTATGACGACATACTCTTCGTGGAAGGGCTGAAAGATTATGTTACCATCGTCACGAAAACGCAGAAAATTGTCAGTCTGCAGCGGCTGAAGACACTGGAAACGCAGCTGCCGCCCGATAGATTTATCCGCGTTCATCACTCCTATATCATCGCGTTGAAGGCCGTAGACGCCATTCACAAAAGCGAAGTACAGATCGGCAACCACTTGATTCCCATCAGCGACTCGTACCGGAAAGCGTTTCGGGACTTTGTGGAGAAGAATCAGATGTGAATTGATCCACGGTCGACGGAGGGGTCGACGGTCAACAGTCCACGGTCCATGGTCCACGGATCGGTCCACGGTCGACGGTCCCACGGAGTGGGAGCATTCCGGTTCTTTGCGACGGTAGGCTCCGAAATTTTGCAGAAATGGAAAACTCTTATACATTTGCAATCCTTAAATGGGAGCTTAGCTCAGCTGGTTCAGAGCATCTGCCTTACAAGCAGAGGGTCGGGGGTTCGAATCCCTCAGCTCCCACCGACAAAGCAGACAAGCCTGCGGAGATATCTTATTTCAAGAAGCTCCTCGCAGGCTTGTCGCTTTCTTGCCCGGCACTATCTACTCCAACCCCAGAATTGAGCAAATATCAGTCTGCTGTCCTCGACCGTGGACCGTGGACCAACCAGTGGCCATCACTTCTTAATTCTCAGATACCACGGAGTGACATCCCTCGGTTGGGGGAAGTAAAACCCGGCAATATTACTATCGAATTTCTGCCGGTAGGATTTCTTCAGTTCTCCGGCCATATCTCTTCTATACGTGAGACCACAAATTCTCCATAACAGGAAGTAATGCGCCGGTTCTTTCGGATTGAAGCGTTCCTTTAGGAAGTGGAATGTCAGCTCGCCCAGGTCCCTGGTAGGGAGGTTGTGGAGCATATTATTCACCAGCGTAAGCTCGGCGCTGTAATTGGCCGTGTACCGCGGCACAAAACTATGAAAGGTATTATCGTGATTGTCTTTGGTTTCGTATAGCCAAATGAGAATTCGCCCTATCTGTGAAATGAGATAGGGGTTCTCCGGGTAGCGATCCAGAAGCTGAAGTGCGTAAAACAGACATCTGTCAAGCGCCCGGCTTTCAAAAGCACTTTGAAGCGTCTCGAATTCCGCCAGCAACGTCGCGGCATTGACAAAGTCGGGCGACGATCGACTATCGACCGAGATGTCATCCCGAATATAGCTCTCAATGAGGCCTTTGCGCAGGTCGATGTCGGGATGGCTTTCGAGAGAGTCGACCGAGTACAGATAACTATCTGTAGCACCCCGGCTGTAAATACTCAGGCGCTTTCGAAACCAACTCTCCTGTAACGGATACTCCGCAGCATCAAACGGCAAGATAAGATCGACACCTATATCAAACTTAGGTTTGAGTGGTTCTTCAAGGACAGTCAACAGGGATGTAGCGGCGTCTTGCCGGTATCCGGCGGCACGGGCCAGGACAATGCCAGCTGAGTCAGCCTCGATCTCCCGGGCCCGGTTGTGGCGCCGCACGCCATAGATGAGCGTTCTGTATTCCTCAATATCCTCTGTCTCCACAGTTCCCAGGACTATCTTCTTGATTTGCTCCCGGGTCTTCTTTGCCAACTCAATCTCAACTTCGCGAATCAAGCGCTTCTTAACGTGACCGAGAATATCATGCGCGACTTCGTGAGCGAGGGCAAAAGCGAGTTCATCCTCACCGTTGATTCTCCCAAGCATTCCGATAGTGACAACATAAACTCCCTGGCCAAAGCAATAGGCATTGATATACGGACTGTCGAGAATAAGCACTCGGGCAGATTCCCGGGTCACTCCGTTGCGCCTCAGGATGGTCACCAGAACGTTGTTGACGTAGGTCTCGAGCGAATCGTCCTTGATGAAGGCTCCGCGCTTGACCATGTTGACGATGGCTGAAGTTCGTTCGTAGTTCAACCGCCTGACAACGTAGAATTTCGCTGCTGTATCGAGAGCATTGATCTCTTCGCGGAGATTCAATCGCATAGCTTCTATAAGCTCGCTTGATGCCGCCGAGTGATTTTCACAGAACTTGTAGTGATTGAAATCCACCTGGGCAAAACCGTTGAAAAATGGAATTGCCACGAACAAGATGAGGAAAAGTGGGAGAAGCCTCATTTCGGGTTCTTTTAGAACCGAAGATAAGGAAAGTCCGAGAATGATCTGTTAATTAACTGCCTTGTCCTTCTTAAACAACGACAAGAACAATCCCCCAAGCATCGAACCATAGAGTGTACTGTTAACGGGGTCAGAAGTGATCGCGCAGGAACCCGACAAGCACCCAATGTATTTCCAGTAAGTAAAGCCGCCCAACGCGCCAAGTAACACGCCGGCAATCACTATCAGATTATTTCGTAAGATGTTCATTGCTCAAATTCGATTTTCCACATTCCGCGCAATTCACCCATCCGATAACCGGTTGCGCGATCCTCCGGGTACATTTGACTGATCAATCGGCCCGTGCTTTCGTCGATATCGGGTTTTCCGCCGTGGCACTTCAGGCACGTCGGCATGCCAAGAAGAATCGGCTTGTAGTAGAAAACGGAACGATCATCACCCCGGGCAACGAAATTCCGTTCGCCCGACTTCAGTGCTTTCCAGGCGGCGCTGTCAGCGCTGGTCTGAATCGCATTAGCCGGATTGCGATTTCTGTCGCTCAGTCGTTCGATCTTTGCCTGGTAGGATATCGAAAGCGAATCGGAAAGTTCCATCGCCTTTGCATTGCAAAATGTTACGGCGTGATCAACTCCTCCTCGTTGGATCGCGCTAGCCACATTTCGCAGAAGTTCATCCTGCGCGGCAGCCGAAATGCTGTCACCCAACACGGCATACTCTTTTTTCTCAGCGATGGTCAGTTCCCGCTTCCCATCACTACAAGCCGCGACGATGATCAGCATCATCATGCCCACAAATGTTACCCGGCTACGCATTGGCAAATGACACCTCCCGCGCGCTTACCGTTTTACCGCCTGTCGCCAACCACTCTTTCATTCCTCCCCAGAAGTTCTTGACATTCTTAAACCCGTTGCGAGCGAGTACGGATTGAGCTATTGTCGAACGGTCTCCTGCCTGACAGTGGATAACTATTTGTTTTTCCCTGCTGATCTTTTGCAGGTTGTCTTCAAGAGTCCCCACAAAGACGTGATCAGCACCTTCTATGTGGCCTGTTTGATATTCTGTCAGCCCCCGCACGTCAACTATCTGTACGTCCGGTCTCCCCAGATACGACTTGAACTCCTCGAGATCAATTACATCCGCAATATCCAGCTCAACTCCAAGTCCAACCACATCAGAAACATATCCATAAATATTGTCCATTCCGATACGCATTAGCTTGCGAGTCAAATCGTCCATCACACTATCATCTGCAACAAGCACGAACTGATCCTGGTAATTCAACAACCAGCCCATCCATGTAGCGAACGAGTTGTTTCCCTGAATGTTGAGGCTTCCAGGTATATGGCCGTCGGCAAATGCAGCTTTGCTTCGCGTATCAATCACCTTGAGGCCATTGGCATACGCAGCAGTAAACTGCTCGTCTGTCAGTTTCGGGTGTTTTGGTACTTCCACCAACAACGGACGATCTACTTTATTGAGATGTTTCATCATCGCAAAGTATCTCGGTGGCTCCGGCTGACCGGCCAGAAGATATTTCGTAAAACCAGGCTCATCATCGCCATATTGAAAGACCCAGCTCTGAATCTTCTCGTAACCTACCGTAGAACTCGGTACCGCTCCCAAAGCCTTCCCACAAGCCGACCCTGCGCCGTGGCCCGGCCATACCTGAACGTAATCCGGAAGCTTGGAGAATTTGTCCAGCGACTGAAAAGTCTGGTGGGCGCCAGCCTCCATGGTGCCAGTAAACCCTGCTGCCCTTTCGAGCAGATCAGGCCGTCCGATATCCCCGACAAATACAAAATCCCCCGTGAATATCATTACAGGCTTATCTGTTGCTGGGTGATCTCTTAACAAAAAGCTGATACTTTCAGGAGTATGACCGGGAGTGTGTATGACTTCAAGAGAAAGGTTTCCCACTTTGATGGTGTCGCCGTCTCTCAGACCCTCGTGCGGAAACTGGTACTGCCAGTCTTTGCCGCCTTCGTCGGAGAGATACATTGACGCACCTGTCACCGCCGCCAGCTCTCTGGAACCGCAGAGAAAATCCGCGTGGATATGAGTTTCAGCGATATGCGTGATCGTCAGATTGTTTTGTTTGGCGAGTTCGAGATACACGTCAATGTCGCGTTTCGCGTCAATGACAATGGCTTCCCCTGTGACTTGACAGCCAATCAAATAGCTCCCCTGAGCCAAACTCTTGTCGTAAATGTGCTGAAAGAACATATCTTCTTTTTTTTGTTGTTACTGCGAATATCGAGAAACTGCCAGATCGGTACAGCAACTTTGGTTACACAAGGGCAATGCGATTTCTACCCAATTGAACAACACCATTATCCTCTAATTGCTTGAGCAATCGGGATACGACAACTCGCGCGGTTCCCAACTCATTGGCCAGTTGCTCATGTGTAACACGTATCGAGCTGTCTCCGGCAAGCTCGCGCTTCTTTTGGAGCAATGCGAGCAACCGCTCATCTACTTTCTTAAAGGCAATCGCGTTGACGATTTCCAGCAATTCTTCAAAACGTTTGTGATACAGGCGAAAGATGTAGTCAAGCCACTCCGGGTACTCGCGAATAAAAAGGGAAACCTTTTCAACCGGCAAGAAAAGTATTTCCGCATCTTCCTCTACCGAGGCTTTTACTTTGCTTGTTTCGTTATGCAATCCTCCCAGGAACGACATGATGCAACTCTCGCCTGCCGTTATATAGTAAAGCAGGATCTCCTTGTCATCATCTTCAGTCCGCATCACCTTTAGTCTGCCCTTCAATACAATCGGAATCGACCGGATAGAAGCATTCTCGTTAAGTATGATGGTCCCCGCCGGGAATTCTTTGTGAATACTGTATTTCCGAAGCTGTTCTATAAGAGCCGGGGACGACTTAAATTCAGTGATTTGGTCGAGATTCTCCATTCCAGTGTTCCGGTTGAACGCACCTAAAATTAACAATAATCAACCGATAATCGTTTGGTGAGCAGTGGAAGCACCGGGCAGGTTACCGGAAACAATTTTCTACAGGCGCTACTGGTTGGTACAAGAATAGTACTTTTGCAGTTCAGCTATGAGCAAAGAAAAGCACACGCCATCCAGGGTATTCTACATTTGTACGGGTGAGAAGTGCAAGAAGCGTGGGAGCAAGGACATCAGTAAGGCTCTGCGACATTACGTGAAAGACCACGACCTCCGCGACCTAGGCGTGATCAGAACGCACTGCACCGATAACTGTAAACACGGACCAGTGATCTGTCTTCACCCAGGCAGTGAGTGGCACTTCCACGTGGACGAGCAAAAAGCGCTGTCCCTTTTAAAAGGACTCGCTGAGGGAACTCCAGGAATTAAATAGGACGGGGAAGCGAGGAGTAGCAGAACGCTACTCCGGCTTGTAACTGATATCTGGAATTTTTTTGTCGATCATGTATAGCCCAACTCCTTCTTCTCCGATCACCTCGAACAACTCGAGTGCGCGGCGGAAGACGAACTCCTCCTCGATCTGCTCCTTGAGGAACCACTGGAGAAAGCTAACTGTGGTATAGTCCTTGGCCTTATAACACTGATCCACAATTCTGTTGATCGATTGCGTGTTGGCGATCTCCTGCTCGAGGCCTTGTTCAAACACGGATCTCAGCGAGTTAAAATTCTGAGGAATATCCGTCACCTCGGGAGAGATTGCCCTTCCACCAACGTCGTTTACATATTTGAAAAACTTGAGCATATGCTCACGTTCTTCGCTCGATTGATCGTAGAAAAAGTCACAGCTGTGTGCAAAACCGTGTTGATCACACCATGACGCCATCGCGAGATACATGGCCGATGCTTTCGCTTCCTGGCGAATCTGGTCATTCAGAAGTTTTTCGATCTCTTCGCTCAGGGATGTTCTTTGCCTTACAAGGTCCTTCATAGATATTTCTGCTTGATTCGTACATAAAAATAACGCAATCCGGGCGATTTGGTTCGCCTCCAACGCCACTAAGGCGTTATTCAGAATCAGTCTGATTCAGGATGTACAAAAAGGTATGCCGTTATACGGGAACAGCGCGATAGAGTCGCTCGTGGATGATACTGTTCAGTTGGAGCATCACGCGGGCACCCTCCAACAACTCCTGAAACTCGATGAGTTCGGGTAGGGTTAGCACGTAGCAGCGCTCGCTTCCGCAGGGGGAAATTACTTCGATATCGGAAGATTTGGAAGGATTCAGAGCCATAGCCTCAATGTCAATGCGGTCTACCAGTCGCTTCAACGCCACAAAACACGGGAACTTGAATTCAGTCACCGATCCTGCAAAATCAATGAAAAAACTGCGTTTTCTGTCGCACTGGTATACACAGCCACTGCGTGTATTAAAAATCTCTTTCAACTGGGATACTCCTTCCATCAATCAAGTATACAAGCCAAATGTACGCGGTATTTAGAACCGTTTCAAATAAAAAAAGAATTATTTTGAAAGGTTCTAAATACGGTTTCCAGTCTGGTTATCGGGGGCGTGTCAGAAGGTCCTGGAAATATTGAAGCCAAAATGCACATCACCATCAAAGAAATCGCCTGTAGTTTCGGCAATAAAGCCCTTTTCGATCATCGCGCGCGAATTGGTGAAGTGCAGCTGGAAAACGTGACCGCCTGTCTCGATATCAAAGCCCAGCGCGACTGAATTTTTGATCTGGCTACTCTCCACAGTGTTGAATTGGTAATAATACTCGGCGTTGAAGGAAACGCGCTTCGTCAGTTTTATCCGTCCGCCAGCGCCGAGAGCAAAGATGTCATTTGGGTCCTGCTGCTCAATCACGGTATTCCGATGCACGAGAGTCGGCGATACCTGAAAGGAAAGCAGTGGACTGAATTTCCGGGCGAGAATCAGTTGGCCGGTGTAGGTAAGCCGGGCATTGAAGTCGGGCTCTCCCGCAGGGTTACCGGTCTTTTGGGTTTTCACCGCAGCGCTGGTAAAGGCCGCCACTGATACGGGCATCACCCCTGGCTTCTGGCGGAGAACCACATATTTGAGAAACCCGTCGAAAGTCTTCTCGAACGAACTTCGCCCGATCCCGACATTGAACCAATCGGTGAGGCCGTAGTCGACCCCGAGCCTTACGCTGGAGTCATCAAGTCCAAAGAACTCATAGGCCCCTGAATTCAATCGTCCAAAGCGGTGGCCGATCAATACGTCGAGCACGCCACGGCGCCGGGTTTCAATGGAATGACCATTGATCAACCGTGTACCTTTGAACGTCTGGAACACATACCC
>CAYTMU010000060.1:17923-19729 GCA_964438975.1 uncultured Roseivirgaceae bacterium
GTCGATGTCAAAATCCGCTACTGTAAGGAAGAACTGTGCTTTCGCCTGAATTCGTCCTTCCGCGACCATGCCATCCGCCGTGATCTGCAACGGCCTGGTGACACCGTGCAGGGTAATATCGCCGGAGATGTTCAACATGCAGGGTCCCTCTTTTGTCAAATCTACTTCCGCGATATTTGTCACCTTTCCCTTGAAGGTCGCTTTCGGGTATTTATGAGACTCCACGTAGTTCTCATTGAAGTGCTCTTCCATCAGTGATTTGCGGAACCGGAACGATCGCATGAACATGGAGGCTGCGATCTCACCGGACCCCGCATCGAGAATGCCGACAACCTGATCACTACTTGCCTCAATATTCTCCAATGGGGCTGATGAAAAGAATGTCGCCCGGCCGGCGCGATCGATATATCGCTGCGCCTCCCCACCGATTGAGATCAACACCAGCACCACTGAAAGTATCAAACTATGAAAATGCCGCTTTTTTGTTGAGTGGTTCATCTTGCTGTTAATATCGCCCGGTCAATCACTACATCAAGAAGCATCCCGTTGCAAATTCCTTTGACAGTAACCGGCGCACCGGGTGAAAGCGACTCACCTTCGTCACGATAATGGGGATCCAGATAACAGCTCACTCCGACGGTTGCGGAACCCTGTTCCAGCAAAAGGATGAGTGTACTATCTCCCTGAATGATCCTGTCGACATCGCCATAGACCTCCACGATCTTCCCCGCATATTGCCTTGTAGCATGTACCTCGTCCGCTGCAAATGCAAGGGCAAGCTCCAAAGCCGACAAGCGGACTTCTGGTTCCACTTCGACCACTGACCGATGGGGCTTATTGTAGGTGATAACGATAAGAACTACGGCGATTGTGATGACCGTACTTGCGATAAAGAACAGCGTCCGTCTCCTCATCGGTCAATGCTAATTATTCAGCGCGCCATCGTCAACCCAGCATGCTATCTGGTTGATTTGGTTCTGTGTCAAGCTGCCCTCCTGCGGCATCGTGCCATCACCCGTTAGCGCCTTAATTTGTCCGGCGTTGTCCTGGATGTTCTTCAATACCCGGAAATCGGGATGTTGTGACCCATTGTGACAACTGCTGATCGCGCAATTACTTTCGATGATCGGTTTGATCGTCGCTCCAAAACTCACACCCGATCGGACCCGTACATTCTGGTTCACCTCACATCCGCTCGCATCCATTACAGTCAAGCGATGTAATCCCGCCGCCAAGCCACCAAATTCGTGATTTGAGGAAAACGCACCGTCGCCCAGGCGATATTGGTAAGGTTCTGCGCCATCAAAAGCTGTAACTGTCAAGGTCCCGTCACCACCACCACACCCACCTGCATCGGTCGCCGCCAGCGTGATGTTCAGTCCATTTGTATTCCGGATAGTCACGTCGACAGACGCTGAACAGGTATTGTCATCAATAGCTGTCACCGTGTACGTGCCGGCGCCAAGGTCACTGAATATCGCACCCGTTTGTGCCGACCCCCCGTCAAGTGCGAACTTGTAAGTCCCGCTTCCGCCGGACGCCTTCACTTCAATAATCCCATCCGAAAGCTCACAGTTCGAATCGTCCAAAGAAACAAGTTCTAACACGACAGGATCTTCACTGCAATCAACGGGAGCAGGGTCCTTATCGCTTCCACAACCCTGCCACGCAAGGATGCCGAATACCACAATAACAGTTTGTAATTTGTTTGCCATACACTATCTCGATTCAAGTTTAAAGAATACCGCGGGACAACTCCATAGTACTGAGCGAAAACTATTGCACATTGGCGGCGATATCGCCCTG
>CAYTMU010000061.1:0-19283 GCA_964438975.1 uncultured Roseivirgaceae bacterium
GCCACGGATTTCACGGATTTTCGTGGATGGCTTTATCAAGCTTTCATCCTGTTGTAGGGGAAACTTTCAGAGTGTTCGTCTTATGTTCGAAAGCTATTATCGCTTGGTGATAGAATCGCCCTCTCTGCTCGGAGATTGCTCGGAGAGGGAAGGGGTGAGGTCGTCACGATCAATACCTCATATTTTTCTTTATTTTGCGGGCAAATTCCTGATTTGAATGGATTTGTCTGAATCGTTAGAACATCCCGTGTTCAAGACCATCACGGAGGTAGCGGCGTCGCTTAAGTTCGAGACTTATGTGGTTGGTGGTTATGTGCGTGATATCTTGCTGAAACGCCCGTCAAAGGATATTGATTTCGTGTGCGTCGGCAGCGGTATCAGATTAGCCGAGGGGGTAGCGAACGCGCTCGGCCCTCGGGTTAAGGTCAGCGTGTTTCGGAATTTCGGAACAGCACAGATCACTTGGGATGACTTGAATCTCGAATTCGTCGGGGCAAGACGTGAGTCGTATCGACAGGATTCCCGAAAGCCGGTTGTGGAGGATGGCTCGCTGGAGGATGATCAGAAGCGCCGCGACTTTACGATCAATGCCATGGCCGTGTCTCTCAATAGCCATGATCACGGTGCATTGGCGGACCCGTTTGATGGGGTTGCCGACCTCAAACGCAAGATCATACGGACACCGCAAGACCCGGCTGTCACTTTCTCGGATGACCCGTTGCGAATGATGCGCGCTGTGCGTTTCGCAGCACAACTCAATTTCGATATCGATGCCGATACTTTTGCCGCGGTCATCTCGCAGGCCGAGCGCCTCAAGATTGTATCGGGTGAGCGTATTATCGAAGAACTCAACAAGATCATCCTTTGTCGTGTTCCATCTTATGGGTTCAAGCTACTGTTTCACAGCGGACTTCTGAAGCAGTTCTTTCCGGAAATGGTGGCGCTGCACGGTGTCGAATACGTCGGAAACCAGGCGCACAAAGATAACTTCTTTCACACGCTCCAGGTCCTCGACAATGTTGCGAAAGTCTCTGACGACCTGTGGCTGCGTTGGGCTGCTATCATGCACGATATCGCGAAGCCTGTGACAAAGAAATTCGACAAGACTCATGGCTGGACCTTTCACGGTCACGAAGAAAAGGGAGCGCGGATGACCCCCGCGATCTTCCGACGCCTGAAATTGCCGATGGACGAGCGTATGCTTTTCGTTCAGAAGCTGGTGCGGCTTCATCTTCGTCCTATTCCTCTGGTGAGGAGTGTAACGGACTCCGCTATCCGCAGGCTACTGTTTGATGCCGGTAATGACATCGATGCATTGATGAAACTCTGTCGCGCCGATATTACGTCCAAGAACAACGAAAAGGTTACCCGGTTCCTAAAGAACTTTGATGTTGTGGAGAGGAAGATGGCAGAGGTGGAACAGAAAGATCATCTGCGCAATTTTCAACCTCCTGTCTCGGGCGATGAGATCATGGCAATGTATAACCTGCAACCCGGTCGCATCATCGGCGAACTGAAAGAGCAGATCAAGGAAGCGATCCTTGAAGGAGAAATAAAGAACGACCGCGATGAAGCGCTTGGATTGCTCAGAAAGATCGCTGCTGAAAAAGGGCTTGACGGAGGTGAGTGGTGAGCAGTGAATCGTGAGTGGTGAGTGGTGAGTGGGTGCCTGCTGTCGAACGTTTTGTGCTTCGATTATGTCTGGTGGTTTTTTTAATGACGGGCGCTCCTGAGGTTTCGTGCGCTTAAAATCGAATGACATCGGGAAGCACTGCTCAACTCATGGACGAAGTTTCCTCTTCGGTCAGATATGACAATTTGCGAATCAACAAGAACCTTGACCTCACACCCACAGAACAAAGTGAATCAAATTGAGCCCCACGCTCTCACTCACCACTCACCACTCACGATTCACCACTCACGATTCACCACTCACCAGCTCAAATTTCTCAACTGCAGAATCTCTCACTTTCCCGTTCTCGCATTTCAGGATTCGTGCGGGGAATTTTTCGATGAGGCCGTAACTGTGGGTTGCCATCAGCACTGCGGTGCCGCTCTTGTTGATCTGTTGAAATATTTTCATGATGCCGTGTGCCACTTCAGGGTCGAGGTTACCCGTTGGTTCGTCAGCAAGCAGGATCTGCGGCTCGTTGACAAGCGCCCGCGCGATCACCACACGTTGCTGCTCGCCGCCTGAAAGCTGGTGTGGCATCTTTTTCTCAACTGAACCAAGCCCGACTTGCATGAGCACTTCCGTGAGGCGTGCCCGCATCTTTGCACTGTCGCGCCAGCCCGTCGCCTTCATGACAAAAAGAAGGTTCTCACCGACGGTTCTGTCGTTGAACAGCTGAAAATCCTGGAAGATGATACCCAGTTTTCTTCTCAGAAGCGGTACTTGCGCGCTGCCGATGTTGCGAATGGCATGTCCACACACATGGACATTTCCCAGTCGGAGCGGTAAGTCTGCGTAGAGCGTCTTGAGCAGGGATGATTTTCCCGATCCGGTCCGGCCCACGAGATAGACGAATTCGCCTTTCTCGATTTCAAAGTTGATATCTGCGAGAATGGTGTTGTGCTCCTGAAAGATGTGAGCATCGCTGATGCGTACGACCGGTTCAGACAAAAACATACTCAGGCATTGACTTTTTTATGGTCGGCGAGGAATTTTTCAAGTCCGCTATCGGTGAGTGGATGCTTGAGCAAGCCGGTGATAACGCTCAACGGGCAGGTTGCCACATCCGCGCCGATCTCCGCGCACTTGATCAGGTGCATCGCGTGTCGAACCGACGCTGCCAGTATCTCTGTACCGTAGGAGTAGTTGTCGTAGATCAAGCGCAATTGTGCGATCAAATCAAGACCATCGGTCGAGACATCGTCGAGGCGTCCGATGAAAGGTGACACGTAGCTCGCACCTGCCTTAGCTGCCAGAATTGCCTGACCTGCGGAGAAGACAAGCGTGCAGTTGGTTCGTATTCCCTCGCTGGAAAGCTTCTTGATTGCCTTCACGCCATCGCGGATCATAGGTACTTTGACGACGATCTTGTCGTCGATCTTCGCCAGTTCCTTGCCTTCCTTAATAATGTTATCAAAATCCGTTGCGATCACTTCTGCGCTTACGTTGTTGTCGACGATATCGCAAATGGCCTTGTAGTGCGCAGTGACACCATCAGTTCCCTTGATGCCTTCCTTGGCCATCAGCGAAGGATTGGTTGTCACGCCGTCGAGTACTCCGAGGTCATACGCTTCTTTGATCTCATTCAGATTTGCAGTGTCAATAAAGAACTTCATAGATTGGTTTCGTTGGGTTATTAGCAGCTCAAAGGTACTAAGTTTAAGCTTACGGGGAATCTGAAAATTTGAACTTTCCGGGGAACCCGACGCTGGGATTTGGGCGTACAGACCTGCGACGACGGCTCGGAATGGATGGAAAAAAAGAGCAAACCGAACATCGCACCGCTACAACTACCTACCCTTGCTACCTTCCGGTCCTGGGGGGTTCAGCAGGAGCTGGTCGTGCCGGCTTGCTCGTGCAAACATAACAATAAAACAGGAGTTACCGTTTTACGTGATTCAATTTTCTCGCGAAGGTTTGTACGCCTGGTCGTTGAATGACAGGATCGGTAATCCTATCTTGCTGTTAGTAGCCGCATGATGTCAGAATCTTCCATAAACCACCTGCCGATGCCCGCAAGCCTTGAAACTGAGCGGCTGTTGCTCCGGCGCGTGAGATATGAGGATGCTGAGGAGATCTTCTACGCATACGCCAGCAAACCTGAGGCCACGCGGTTTGTTTCGTGGCCCATGCATAGGTCGGTCGATGACACGCGCCGTTTCGTTCGTTCGGCCGTTGACCGGTGGGAGTGCGGAATGGAGTACACTTACGCTATCCGCCTTAAGAACCGGATGCTTATCGGCAGCATTGGCATTCTGTTTCAGGAAGAGGGAATACAGATCGGTTATGTCATCAGCCCGGTGCGGTGGGGGAAGGGCTATGCGACGGAAGCCTGCCGGCGAATCGTGGCTGTGTTGAGGCCCTTTGCGGGTATCTATCGCGTGGGTTCGTTCGTGGACGCTGAAAACATCGCTTCAATAAGAGTACTCGAGAAATGCGGTATGACTGAGGAAGCCGTCCTTTCGGGTTGGTTCCGCTTCGTCAATCAGGGGAATGTAGCCAGGGATTGCGTGGTGTTTCGGCTCGTGCCCTAACCACCCCGCAACAAATTTCGGACTGTTCTTGGTGGGTTTGATGCGAAATTGTTATTATTGCCATGAAAGTTCCTTTCGCGCTATGGGAAGAGGAGATAAGAAAAGCAGAAAAGGCAAGATCGCAATTGGGTCCTACGGGACTACCAGGCGTCGTGATGCCATTAAGGAAAAAATCAAACGCGCCACATCGCGTCGGGTTGCGGAGTCTGCCGGTACAACGGCTGACGCTCCTGCCAAGCCGAGAAGGGCTGTCAAAAAGAAAAGTGAAGGCTAATACGTATGGCAAAAATGACGAACATAGCATGGTGGTGGCATAGATCGTTTCGCGATCGGTGTATTGCTGTGCTTTAAGTTTTCGATAATACGAAATTACTGAGGCCCGCCCCGATCGATCGGGGCGGGCCTCGGTGTTTTTATAGAGTATCATGAATTGTTATTGAACCCCTAGCGACGAATAAATATGTATCAGTTACATACCATCTCAAAAAAGCTTCTGGCGGACACGCTGACGCCAGTGAACATTTATCTCAAACTCCGCGATGTCTTTGCCTGTAGTCTGCTGCTGGAAAGCTCCGACTATCACGGCCATGAGAATAGTCTTTCCTTTATCTGCTGTGACCCGATCGCTTCTTTTGAGGTCGAAGGCCAGGAGGTCAGGATCGCCTTTCCCGATGGTAAGGAGGAGCGTCATACCGTGGCGGAGCGCCCGGATGCACTTGAGCATCTTGAACAATTCCAATCATCATTTCAGGTTCTCAATCCACATCCGAAGTATATGAACTGTGGGTTGATCGGTTACGTAGGATATGATGCTGTTCGGTATTTCGAAGACGTTGCCATCCCGCAACAGGAGACACCGATGCCGGATATCCTCTACAAACTCTATCGCTATGTGATAGTTGTCGATCATTTTTCGAATGAACTCACGTTGTTCGAGAACTCTCACGAGCCAGTTGACGAGGGAAATGGCCTCGATCGCGTAGAACAAGTGATCTTCAGTCGCCGCTTCGCCACCTATAAATTCACAAGGACTGACTCGGAAGTATCCAATTTCACGGATGAAGAGTTCCTGAAGGTGGTTGACAAGGGAAAGGAACACTGCTTTCGCGGAGATGTTTTTCAGATAGTCCTGTCGCGGCGGTTCACAACGGGCTTCAAAGGCGACGAGTTCAACGTGTATCGCGCCCTTCGTTCCATTAACCCCTCTCCCTATCTGTTCTACTTTGATTATGGAAGCTTCAAGATATTCGGTTCATCCCCGGAAGCGCAGCTTCAGGTGCGAAATGGAAGGGCGCACATCTTCCCGATTGCAGGTACTTTCAGGCGTTCCGGAAATGACGTCGAGGATGCTGAGACAGCTGGTCGGCTGGCCGCGGATGAGAAGGAAAACGCGGAGCATGTGATGCTGGTTGATCTTGCGCGCAACGACATGAGCCGGAATGCCGGGAACGTGCATGTCGAGGTATTCAAGGAGATCCAGTACTATTCCCATGTGATCCACCTGGTGTCGAAAGTCACCGGAGATGTGCGTCCCGATTCGTCCGTTATCAGGATCGCTGCCGATACTTTTCCAGCGGGGACGCTGTCAGGTGCACCCAAACACATGGCCATGACGTTGATCGAGCGATATGAGAATGTCAACCGCGGATTCTACGGAGGTGCAATCGGTATCCTCGGATTTGACGGATCGTTCAATCACGCCATCATGATCCGAACGTTTTTGAGTTGCAACAACAAGTTGATCTATCAGGCCGGTGCGGGGATCGTTTCAAAATCGAACTCCGAAAGCGAACTGCAGGAAGTTAACAACAAGCTTACAGCGCTTCGTCAGGCGGTGCTGATGGCGGAAAAAATATAATCTGGCAAGTGGAAAACAGAAGACAATGAAAATCCTGGTTCTCGATAATTACGATTCTTTTACGTACAATCTGGTTCACATCGTGCGTGCCCTGGGTTATACACCTGATATTTACAGAAACGACAAGATCGCGCTTGAGGAGGTCGGCAGGTACGACAAGATCCTGCTGTCGCCGGGTCCGGGTATTCCGGATGAAGCCGGTATCATGAAGCAAGTAATCGAAAGATACGGCCCTGAGAAAAGTATCCTTGGTGTCTGTCTCGGTCTGCAGGGTATCGGTGAAGTATATGGTGCGAAGCTGTTCAATATTCCCAAAGTATTACACGGAGTAACCTCTGTGACCGAAATCAAGGACGCGGATGACTATTTGTTCCGGGGAGTATCCCCCAGGTTTCAGGCTACCCACTACCACTCCTGGGCTGTGCTGCCGGAAACGGTGACTGGCGATCTGCTCATCACTGCGGTTAACGAGAACAATCTGGTTATGGCACTCCGTCATCGCAAGCACGATGTGCGCGGCGTGCAGTTCCACCCGGAATCGATCATGACACCGGAAGGACCTAAGATGATCGACAACTGGCTGAAAGGCGCGTAGCCGAAAGAAATCCAATACAAGGTATAATGATATGAAAGCGATATTAAACGATCTCATCGATCACCGCTCACTGACGAAGGAGAAGGCGAAGCAGGTTCTGGTCGATCTCACATCCGGGAAGTTCAACCTCAGTCAGACAGCGGCATTCATGACCGTGTACATGATGCGGAGTATCACGGTCGAGGAACTGGAAGGATTCCGCGATGCCATGCTGGAGCAATGTCTGCGTGTCGACTTCGATCGACCGGTCATTGATGTATGCGGAACGGGAGGGGACGGAAAGAATACGTTCAATCTCTCGACGCTGTCGTCGTTTGTGATCGCAGCAGCGGGACAGCCCGTGGCGAAACACGGCAACTACGGTGTCTCTTCGGCGTGTGGATCTTCGAATGTAATGGAATACCTGGGGTACAAGTTTACGAATGATATCGATGTATTGAGGCGGAGTCTCGATCACGCCAATATTTGCTTTATGCACGCGCCTCTGTTTCATCCCGCGATGAAGAACGTCGCGCCGATACGCCGGGAACTTGGCGTAAAAACGTTCTTCAATATGCTTGGACCGATGGTGAATCCCGCATTCCCGTCGCGACAGCTGGTAGGTGTCTTCAACCTGGAACTCGCCCGGCAGTATGGATACCTTTATCAGGAGACATCGAAGGAGTTTGTGGTCTTGCACAGTGTTGACGGTTTTGACGAAGTCTCGCTGACGGGACCTGTAAAAATATTCGATAATGGAGGTGAAAGAATGGTTGCGCCGGCCGACCTTGCGCTGCCGGTGTTGAACTATGACGACATTCGCGGCGGTGACACGATCGAACAGTCGGCGAGGATATTCATGGACGTCCTCGAGGGTAAGAGCACTCCTGCGCAGACGAGCGCTGTTATCGCCAATGCAGCGTTGGGGTTATATGCGGCAAACCAGAAAGATGGCCTCCTTCCGGCTGTCGCAAAGGCACGCGAAGTGCTGGAGTCGGGACAGGCACTGGCAGCTTTCAGGAAACTCATTGAAGTCCAGGACTAATCAACTGACATGAACATACTCGAACGGATCATTGAGTTCAAAAGGAAGCAGGTCGGAGAGCGTAAACTGACGGTGCCTTCCAGAGCATTGGAAAAGAGTGAGTTCTTTAACCGTGAACCACTGTCCCTGACCGGGTTTATCCGGCACGCGGATAAGACCGGAATCATCGCGGAGTTCAAACGGAAGTCCCCCTCGAAAGGGGTGATCAACGCTACGGCATCAGTTATTGAAACCACGCGCGCCTATGCGGGTGCCGGCGCTTCCGGATTGTCGGTGCTGACGGATGAGGAGTTCTTTGGCGGAAGCAGTGACGATCTTATACAAGCGCGCAGGAACAATGACTGTCCGATCTTGCGCAAGGACTTTACTGTCGATGAATACCAGATTGTAGAAGCAAAGTCGATCGGCGCGGATGCTGTCTTGCTGATCGCGGCGGTACTCGATCCTCAGGAGACGAAGCAGCTCACGGATTTCGCGCACTCGTTTGGACTACAGGTATTACTGGAAGTCCACAATGAAGAGGAACTGTCGGCGAATCTTGGTGCAGGTGCCGACCTCATTGGTGTGAACAACCGGGACCTCAAGACATTTGATGTTAGTCTGGAGGTTTCAAAGCGTTTGGCACCGTTAATACCGGCCGGCGTGGTAAAAGTTTCCGAGAGTGGTATATCAGACCCGGAGTCTATCGCCGAGCTTCGTCAGCATGGTTTCGAAGGGTTCCTGATCGGCGAGAATTTCATGAAGGAGCGGGATCCGGGTATCGCTGTGCGGGAGTTTGCCAGGCAACTGAGAAAATGATGGCGAAAGCGCTGACACATCTAAAGCTGAAGGTATGCGGGATGCGCGACCAGGGTAATATCCGGGAAGTCGCTGCACTTGGACCGGACCTCATGGGTTTTATATTTTTTCGCGGTACGCCGCGATATGTCGGAGATGACTTCCGGGTGCCGGATGATTTCCCGGCGGAGGTGCGGCGTGTGGGTGTTTTCGTCAACGAAACGACGGAGAGAATACTGGAGAAGGTGCGGACCTTTCGGCTCGACTACGTTCAACTCCATGGCGGCGAGTCGCCGCAGCAATGTCGTGCGTTGCACGATGCTGGCGCGCGGGTCATCAAGGTGTTCTCAGTTGACGATGAAACAGATTTCGGCCTGACGCAGCCGTTCACTGAAGTAGCGGATTACTTTCTCTTCGATACCAAGGGGCGTCTTTACGGAGGAAATGCGAAGCGGTTCAACTGGGATATCCTGAAGCGCTACGACCAGCGGGTACCGTTCTTCCTCAGCGGAGGCATTGCACCGGAGCACATTGCGGAGATCAGGGACCTTTCAGGATTAAATCTGGCGGCGATCGATGTCAACAGCGGCGTCGAACTGGCGCCTGGTGTCAAAGACGCAAGTAAAGTGAAGGCAATAAAAGTAAGTTTGAATACTAACGAATAATACTATGAGTTATCATCCAGATGACCGCGGATACTACGGGAAGTTTGGCGGGGCATTTATTCCCGAGATGCTTTACCCGAATGTCGAGGAGCTGCGTTCGCAGTATCTCGAGATACTGAAAGACAGCGCGTTCCAGGAGGAGTTTCGTCACTTGCTGAAGAACTATGTCGGCAGGCCTACACCCTTATACCACGCCAAGCGCTTGTCAGAGGTATGCGGCGCGGCAGTGTATCTTAAGCGCGAGGACCTGTGTCACACAGGGGCTCACAAAGTCAATAATACGATCGGACAAATACTGCTGGCGCGCAGGTTGGGCAAGAAGAAGATCATCGCCGAGACCGGCGCGGGCCAGCACGGTGTCGCTACTGCTACGGTGTGTGCGTTGATGGGAATGGAGTGCATTGTATATATGGGCCAGGTAGACATGGAGCGACAGCGGCCGAATGTAGAACGGATGCGGATCCTCGGCGCCACGGTGGTCCCCGCGATCAGCGGAAGCATGACCCTTAAGGACGCCACTAACGAGGCTATGCGGCATTGGATCAACAATCCTGTAGACACGCATTATATCATCGGATCGGTGGTCGGACCGCATCCGTATCCCGACATGGTTGCGCGTTTCCAGTCCGTCATCAGTGAAGAGATCCGCGCTCAGTTAGAAGAGGAGTTCGGAGATCCCGACCCCGACTATGTCTTCGCTTGTATTGGCGGAGGTAGCAATGCAGCGGGTGCGTTCTATCACTTTCTCGAAGACGAGCATGTTGAACTGATCGGCGTGGAGGCTGCGGGTAAAGGTATTGACTCCGGGGAATCGGCCGCGACGACAGTACTCGGGAAGCCCGGTATCCTTCACGGAAGTAAGACGCTGCTGATGCAAACGGAAGATGGGCAAGTGATCGAACCACATTCGATCTCAGCAGGGCTGGACTATCCGGGAATTGGACCAATGCATGCGCATCTCTGCGACGTCGGACGTGTACAGTTCGTGAGCGCCACCGACGACGAAGCGATGGAAGCAGGCATCCGGTTAAGTCGACTGGAAGGAATCATACCTGCGATCGAGTCGGGGCACGCACTCGCGGCGTTGAATAAATTTAAGTTTGAAGAACACCAGGTGGTGGTTGTCAATCTCTCGGGCAGGGGCGATAAGGATCTGGAGACATATATCAAATGGGGAAAATATTGACGTGGTTCCCTGTTAGGACACCGGGATATGCAACTGTTGACAAATAAGATCAAAAATTTAAGAACGCATGATATGAAGAACAGGATTACGGAGCTCTTCGCGAGGAAGACCCAGGACAATTTATCCGTCTACTATACCGCGGGGTTTCCGAAACTGGATAGTACCGTCCCGATAGCAAAATACCTGGCCGAGGCTGGTGCTGATATCATTGAGATTGGTATTCCGTTTTCGGATCCCGTGGCGGATGGCCCCACGATCCAGGCGAGCAACAAGATAGCCCTCGACAACGGCATGACACTCCCTCGTATTCTCGAAGACGTAAAGGAAATGCGGCGTCAGGGCGTTGATATTCCCGTGATTCTCATGGGGTACCTGAACCCGGTCATGCAGTATGGTATCGAGAAGTTTCTCCCCGATGCTGCCGGGGCAGGAGTGGATGGACTAATCCTGCCCGACATGCCCGTGCCTGAATATGAAACCGAGTACCGCTCATTGTTTGAAGCTAACAATCTTTGCAATACGTTCCTGATCTCACCCACGACATCGGAGGAACGTATCCGAAAGATCGACGAGGCTACACGTGGTTTTATTTACGCTGTATCAGCGTCTAGTATCACCGGTGCCAGAGGCACCTTCACGCAAGAACAGATTTCCTATTTTGAAAGGTTGAGGGATATCCAGTTGACGAATCCATTTCTCATCGGTTTCGGCATTTCTAACGGAGAGACATTTTCGAAAGCATCGGAATACTCATCCGGAGCTATTGTAGGCAGCGCATTCATCGACCTGCTGAAACAGTCAACCGATCTCAGCGCGGATATTGGTGCGTTTGTCAAAGAATTGAAAGGGCATAGGTAGTGCTGTCCCAGATTGGTTTCTACCATAAGAGCCCATCTTCCTTGTGTTCCTTCGTGTTACTGTCTTTCAACGCGCGACGCGCGTAAAATGCAAGACCACAAAGGACTACGAAGAACACGATGTCTTTTTTTTCGTTGGCTACCGTGGACCGACGACTGTGGACCGCCTAGCCAAACAAATCCGAACTCAGATACCGGTCACCGCGGTCGCAGATGATGAACACGATAACGCCTTTCTCGATCTCGCTGGCGACGCGAACAGCGGCGCTAAGGGCTCCGCCGCTGCTTGTACCTGCGAGGATACCTTCCTCTTTTGCGAGTCGTCGCGTGTAGGTTCGGGCGTCAGCTTCGGCGACGTCGAGGATACGGTCAACGCGCTCGCGTTCGAATATCTTCGGAAGGAATTCAGGAGACCACCGCCGGATCCCGGGGATGCAAGATCCTTCAGTAGGCTGTGTTCCGACGATCTCGATTGCCGGATCCTGTTCCT
Source organism: uncultured Roseivirgaceae bacterium (assembly GCA_964438975.1). Taxonomy (GTDB): domain Bacteria; phylum Bacteroidota; class Bacteroidia; order Cytophagales; family Cyclobacteriaceae; genus Chryseosolibacter. The sequence goes on from CAYTMU010000061.1 coordinate 11,659, forward strand.
TCAGGTATCTCGAGACTCCCATTATGGTGCCGGTAGTTCCCATGGCGGATACAAAATGCGTAATGGCGCCTTTTGTATCCCGCCAGATCTCCGGTCCCGTTGTCTTGTAATGAATCCCGGAGTTGTCGGGGTTGGCAAACTGGTTCAGGATATGATAGCCCTGGTCAGCCGCCATTTCTTCTGCCAGCGCTCGGGAGTATTCGATAGTCTTTTCCGCTGGTGTCAGAATAACCTTTGCGCCATACGCCTCCATCGAGAGTACGCGCTCGCGGGTTGAGTTGTCGGGCATGATAAGGGTCATGTTCAAGCCCATGATACGGGCGATCATCGCTAACGCGATGCCGGTGTTGCCGCTCGTCGCTTCGACGACATTATCGCCTGGTTTGAGGTCACCGCGCTCCATCGCCCCGCTGATCATTCCGAAAGCAGTCCGGTCCTTGACACTGCCACCCGGATTGTCGCCCTCAAGTTTGCCGAGAATGGTTACGGCTTTATTCGGGGAAAGGTTGACGAGTTCAACGAGAGGGGTATTACCAATAAGTTCCTGAAGCTTCATACTTGGTTTGCCGACTTATTTATCGTGTTCTGCCCTGAAAATGACGATATCGGATTCCTCTTTTTCGCCATCGTACATCTTTGCCTGGTAGTAGATCTTGGAGTACGGAGGTACACTTCGTGTCAGCCACACGTTCCCTCCGACAATGCTGTTGTGACCGATCACGGTTTCGCCCCCGAGGATCGTCGCTCCGGCGTATACCACCACGTGGTCTTCGATGGTCGGGTGGCGTTTCCGGATGGCGTCGTCCTTGCTGACGCTTAATGCCCCCAGCGTAACCCCCTGATATATCTTGACATGATCGCCGATGACGGCGGTTTCACCGATCACAACACCGGTGCCGTGGTCGATGCAGAAATGTTTGCCGATCGTTGCAGAGGGGTGGATGTCGATGCCGGTCTTGCTGTGAGCGTTCTCGGTGATCACGCGTGGTATTCCTTTGACTCCGAGCTGGTGCAATTGATGTGCAACGCGATAGGCTGCGATCGCATAAAACCCGGGGTAGGTCTGGATGACTTCCCCGCGACTCTTGGCGGCGGGGTCACCTTGGTACATCGCCACTACGTCTTCGTTGAGCCGCTCGTGAATGGTGGGCAACAATGAGAAGAATTGTGTGGCGACGGTTCCGGCGTCAGCCATACCGCGATGTGGGTTAAAGCGTACGATCCGATCGAGCTCGGACCTCAGTTCCTCTATGTGTCTCTCAAAATCCCCGAACGACTCAAAGTTGATCTGTGCGTACTCGGCGAAAAGGGTACCGAGCAGGGTATTGAAGAAGGTCGCGACCTCCGCCGGGGAAGGGCACGTAGGGCATGCCTGGTGAGACTGGTATAGCTTTTTCAAAAAAGACTTGTCCATGGCTACTAAATAGGAGTTTTATTTCTGGCTACAAAACATTTAATGTTTTTTTAGCGGGAAGGTGAATCTTTTACCGTAAATTAAGTATCCGGTTATCAGCTTATTATCCTACAACAATTCCCGATGTGTCAGCAGTTCATCCGCTGGACCGGGAACTGGCATAGAAATTAAGCGCCTCGCGCGCACGGTGACAATAATTGTCATTATTTTTTCTGAACCTTGTACTATGAGCCTGAACGAAGTCAAAACCCAGTGGACTAATGATAGGATACTGGACCTTGTCAGAAAACTACGGAACGATCTCATCAAAGATTTTCTGGACGAACGATATCTCAAGACCTACGTTGCCAATGAGTTCCGTGTGAACGAGCTTTCCGTGGTCAAAATCGAATTCATCAAGAAGGACCTGAAGGAACTCCTGATCGCCCCGGTCAATACGGCACACTACCAGTCATTGATCGATCAGATCCGCGAAACCGACAGCGCTGCCATTTCCGAAACCAATGAACCGTTGTTTTATCGGGAACTCGAAATGGTCTTCAAGAAGTACTTGTATGTCTGATCGCTGTAACACACGCCGGGCAGGCGTCTCACAATTTCTCAGCATATGCTTCCGGATCGAATCCTACCAGCACGACCTTGTTATTTCGTTCAATGACCGGACGTCGGATCACGCTGGTCTTCTCGCTCATGAGTGCAATCGCTGAGGTCTGGTTCTTGACCTGTTCCTGAAGATCGGGCGAAAGCTGCCGCCAGGTGGTGCCCCGCTTGTTTACCAGAGCTTCCCAGCCGACTTGCGAGCACCACTCCTTTAACCGGGCATTGGTGATCCCCTTTGATTTGTAGTCGTGAAATTCGTGCTCGACGTTGTGGTGATGTAGCCAGGCAATTGCCGACTTGACGGTATTGCAATTTTTGATGCCGTACACGATGAGTGCCATATTTAAACAGTTTTTCTTGCTAGCCGGGGTCTTTCTTTTCCCTTGCAAACCTACTGATTTCCCACCGATCTGCCGGCCGTGGACCGTTTTTTGTACACCCGCTATACAGCCTTCCCGGTCTGGGAGTCGGGGCAGGTTGATAAGCTATGAAGGATATTTTCCACAGACTTAATCAGTATCTCTTTTTTGCGGTGCTGATCGTTGCCATTATGTATTTTGGCAGTCCGTTTCTCGTTCCGATCGTTTGCGGGGCATTGCTGGCCATGCTAATGGCCCCCGTATGCCGGAAGCTCGACAGTTGGGGGTTCAACAGGGCTATGTCTAGTGTGACGTGTCTTCTGATACTCGTTGTGGTGATCGTCGGTGTGATCATGATCATCAGCACTCAGTTCTCCGCTTTTGCGGAGAACCTGAACCAGATCCAGACGAAAGGGAAGGAGTTGATTCACGATGCTCAAGCCTACATAGAACAACAGGTGGGCATCAGCCCGGAGGAGCAGGATAAGGTTGTGAAGGAACAAGCGGAGAAGTCGAATCCGAACGGCCCCGGGTTGCCATTGCGAATCTTAAGCGGCATCACCGGTACACTGACGGGGCTTGTACTCAGCCTGGTCACTACGTTCCTGATGTTGTATAACAAAGAGCAGTTCGAGACCTTCTTTGTCCGGCTGTATGACGACCAGGATAAGGATAAGGTGAAAGCCGTCGTAGGCCAGATCACGCAGGTGTCGCAAAAGTACCTTACGGGACGTGCGCTTTCGGTACTTATCATCGCTACGTTATATTCAATCGGACTGTTGATCATCGGGGTCAAAAACGCTCTTCTCCTGGGCGGAATAGCTGCTCTCCTGACGGTGATTCCATATGTCGGTACTGTGTTAGGGGGTCTTTTTCCAGTACTCACGGCGTTGCTGACGGAAGATGTTCAGACGGCGTTGTGGGCGGCGATCGTGATGGTTACCATCCAGACGATTGATAACTATTTCATCGAACCGAAAATTGTTGGTGGTGAAGTGAACCTGAATGCGTTGTGGTCGATCTTGAGTATCCTAGCCGGCGGTATGATATGGGGTGTTGCCGGAATGATCGTTTTTCTACCGCTGTTTGGTATCATCAAGATTGTCTGTGATCATGTGGAGCCGCTGAAGCCGCTGGGGTATCTGCTCGGCGAGCCTGGTCCGAAGAAGCCTTCGAGGTTAAAGCAGTGGATTCGCGAACGCTTTCATAAAACGGGCGAGGACACTACTTCCTGAGATACGGATTGACACCGGCTGTCACTGACTGCTGCGATATGGCAGCTTCTAAGATCACTGTCGTCATCCTCATTACCCGATACAACGTACTGGATACACGCGATATGCAGATGTGGAAATCTATTCCCTTCTTGCTTGCGATGGGATGTTGGATACCCAATCTGAAAAAAAACGTCCGCCGAATTCTACGCTTCCCCGAGACATGCGGAATTTCATCTTTTTTAAGAAGAATTGTTCTCCGTTTTGAATTTTCTTGCGCCCGTTATGACCGGGACGATTCAACAAACCAGCGGGGGAGTCATTCTGTAAGAGCATTCCGCTTCATCTTCAGAATTAATGCCGGTCCAGTTATCACCGAAACCCTGATAGAACATGAGAATAAAATTTCTTGCCATTCTTGCGATATGTGGGATCGCGATGTCTTCCGGTGTAGTTGCGCAGCAGACGGCCAAGATCACGAACTCGAATACTGCTTATCTGGAATATCTCCCGCAAGGGTATAATAACAATTCCAATTTATACCCGCTTGTGATTTCATTGCACGGCATTAAGGAAAAGGGCACGACGTCAACGGATCCGGAAGTACTGAAATCGTCGGTTCAGAAAGTGGCGAATGTCGGATTGCCGAAGTACGTGAAGTACGGTCAGCAATATCCGTTCATATTGGTGTCACCCCAATTGAAGAGCACGCATGGATCCTGGCCAGCAGCCTATGTAATGGACGTGATAAATCATGTGAAAAAGAATTTGAGAGTAGATCCGAAGCGGGTATACATAACAGGTTTGAGCCTTGGCGGTTATGGTGTCTGGACGACGTTGGGTGCGTATCCCGAAGTATTTGCCGGTGCATTGCCAATATGCGCAGGTGGTAATGCGATGAACAAAGCGTCAGCCATCGCGGCAAAAGATGTTGCCGTGTGGGGTTTTCATGGTGACAAGGACGTCGTTGTCTCATATACAGTAACAACAAAAATGGTGAATGCTATTAATTCATCGACTCCCAAACCGAGTCCACTCGCGAAAGCCACGTTGTTTTCCGGCATGGGTCACATTATCTGGGATAAGGTCTACAAACAGACGGACGCTCTTGATTGGATGCTGACATTCCGCAAAGGCTCGGCGCCACGCCCGGACGCCGGAAGTACTCCTCCAAACGCCGCACCCACTGTGAACGCCGGCTCTGATAAATCGATAACGTTGCCGACAAACACGGTTGATCTACAGGGAAGTGCGAACGACAGCGACGGAATTGCGAGCTATCAGTGGACCAAGGTATCAGGCGGATCGGCCACGCTGAGTGGACAAACGTCATCCAAACTCCGGGCTTCCAACCTTGGCGCAGGGACTTATGTCTTTCGCCTCACGGTGAAAGATACCAAGGGAAGCGCGAAGTCCGATGACGTTAGGGTGGTTGTCAACGAGAACACCACATCGAACAAGGCACCGGTCGCCAACGCCGGCCCTGATCGGGACTTGAAACTTCCGGCGAGTTCCATCAAACTCAATGGATCTGCGAAAGATGGCGATGGTAGCATCGCCTCCTATCAATGGACTCAGTACGGAGGTCCTGCAAACGCGACGATCAGCGGCGCTAATACTGCAACGCCAACCATGAGCGGGTTGAAAACGTCCGGTAGATATTTTTTCCGTCTCACGGTCAAAGATAACAAAGGTGCCACGCACTTCGACAACATGCTGGTGCGTGTCAATTGATCGCCTTGCGAGACATTTTATTTGTTTTAGTTTAGTTGAGAAACCCGCCACCGGCGGGTTTCTGTTTTTCTTGTCCTTACCACGCCTAAAGCATGTCTGTCGTTTGTTCGCGTTGGCTTAACCAGTTCTTGACCAGCGGACCATCTCCTCCATATATCGGATCGGCCTCCGGAGGGGGAACCTTCCGAATGTTCTCATCCAGAAGGGGACGATCGGCGGGTTTGCCATAGTGGATGTCATAAGATTGTCCCTCGGGATAGGCTCCCATGCAGCGGAAGTCCGGTGTACTGTCGACCTGGCAATGCGACACGCCGGCGGGGATCACTACCACGTCGCCTTTCTCGAAGTCGAGAACGACACCGTTAGGACCACCGAATTGGACGCGCGCTGTGCCTTCCAATGCGACCAGCACTTCATGAGCCGTGCTGTGAAAGTGATGGTCGCTGTAAATGGCATCTACCCAGGTATTGGTCCATCGATTGGTATCGAGCAGTTCCCGGATGATGTCGTCGCTCTCGACCTGGCATGCCTGGCGATACAGGAGCAACGGTAGTAGCCCATTGTTGGGAAAGGCGCCGTCTTCCGGGATGATATTCCTGATAATGTTGACTTTTTGCACCGGATTTGTCACGTCTGTTAGCGATTTCATGGTCTGTCGTATTAAGGTTTAGCGTAATGCCTACGGCGTTTCATTGTGAACAGGTGTAATAGGATGCAAATGGCCGGTAGACTGTTCACTGGGGTTATAAAAAAACGTTCCGACCGTCATTGGCATGGACTTTCACGTATTGGAACCGACGATGAACGGTGAAAAGAAGATATGATGTTCCGGCGAACTGATATTCTGTGACCCCTGTATACGAAAAAGCCTTCGCGATGTCGCGAAGGCTTCATAAATAGCATCAGGAAGATCCTTAGAATACCGTACTACCGATCAGCACAGGAGATTCCTCCGTTCCGACGAGATTGATGAACTCAATATCGCCATATTTCCTTGCCTTGTCGAGGCAGATTACCGCGCCAGCTTTTAGTCCAAGTTCTTCGCCATCCACGACGGATGCACCGGCAGGAACGACGTATGTGCAAGTCTTGCAATCTGCAATATCCTCATACGATGTGTAAATTCCACTGATGGTCATGCTGCCGGCTGATTCCTCTACAGCCAGGTCGTCCGACCCTGCATTGGCTGCCTGGTCTGGTGTGATCTCGTTCTCCGAACATTGAATAAGGGCGAATACTGCAAAAAGTGCGAGCAGGGTATTCTTGAAAGGCATAAGGTTTTTTCTCATAATCGTGGTGGTTTTTTAGCGCCGCTGATATTCACAATCCGATAAGTGCTGCAATGATATTTTTCCCAAGTACAGACTTCGTCACAGTGCTTCCTATCTCATCGACAAATCAACATTTTCGTTTTAAACATGTGCAAATAAAGCAGTCCTGGGCTTTTCCGAGTATTTCTGTTTGCCCATTTCCAGAATGGAGCGTTTTTCGGCGCATATGTTCGATGAATTTTTTATTGCCTCCGGATGTCTCAGGAATGAAGCAACAGTAGTTTCGTCAGACGGCGCTGATCATTCGGCGTCGCTGGCTTTCATCCGGTAGCTGGCCGAAACCCGCACCCATATTGTCGACCATGTGATGTGGCTTGGAAGTTCCCGGTATCACACAGGTTACAGCCGGGTGGGAGAGAATGAATTTCAAAAAGAACTGAGCCCAGCTCTGACAATCAAAATCTTTCGCCCAGGCAGGTAGTGGCTTTCCCCTGACGCGGCTGAACAACATACCGCTCTCGAAGGGCTGATTGATCAGCACGGCGACGCCTTTATCGCGCGCGAGCGGTAGGAGTGTTCTCTCTGCATGAAGATCCAGGAGATTGTAGTTTACCTGGATGAAGTCGATCTTTTCGCTCGCGATGATGGTTTCCAGTCGATCGTGCGCTCCCGATGTGTAATGCGTAATTCCGATGTACCTGATCCTGCCTTCCTCCTTCCAGTTGCGTAGTGTCTTTAAGTGCGTCTGCCAGTCGACCAGGTTGTGGATCTGCATCAGCTCAATATGCTTTCGGCGCATCAACCGGAATGAGTCGTTCATCTGACGAATGCCATTATCCCGCCCATTGGTCCAGACCTTTGTAGCGATGAAGAGTTTATCGTTGACGCCGAGTTCGGCCGAGAGGTCGCCTACTACCTTTTCGGATTGGCCATACATCGGTGAGCTGTCGACAACGGTGCCCCCCTTTTCCAGCAGGGTCTTTAATACGCCTTTCAGTGATTCACGCTCGTTGGATGTTTCGGAGACATCAAA
>CAYTMU010000062.1:0-3892 GCA_964438975.1 uncultured Roseivirgaceae bacterium
GGTAACTCTGTTAATCACCTTGAGTTGGAACGTCAACTTGCGGCGGTGGTACAGAAGGAAGATGTTATGCTTCTCAACTACGGTTATCAGGGAGTGGTTTCGATAATCGACGCACTGGTGGACCGGAAGGACGTGATCGTCTACGATGCCGAGTCGCATGCGTGTATCATCGATGGTGTGCGCCTGCATATGGGCAAGCGTTTCGTGTACTCTCACAACGACATGGAGAGCCTGGAGAAGCAACTCCAGCGAGCGACGAAGCTCGCAGAGGAAACCGGTGGTGGCATTCTGGTGATTACGGAGGGCGTGTTCGGAATGTCCGGCATGCAAGGCAACCTTCGCGGGGTTGTAGCACTCAAGCAAAAATATAACTTCAGACTCTTCGTTGACGACGCCCACGGTTTTGGAACGATGGGCAAGACCGGTGCCGGCACTGGCGAAGAACAGGGTGTGCAGGATCAGATCGATCTCTATTTTTCCACGTTCGCCAAGTCGATGGCAAGCATCGGGGCTTTCGTTGCGGGCAGCAAGAACATCTTGAAATACCTTCGTTATAGCGTTCGCTCACAGATCTACGCGAAGTCTCTGCCCATGCCACTTGTGCTTGGAGCACTGAAGCGCCTGGAACTCCTGAGAACGAAGCCGGAACTGAGGGCAGATCTCTGGAAGATCACGAATGCCATGCAAAAGGGCCTTAAGGAGCGTGGATTCTATTTAGGTAATACCAGTTCTCCAGTCACCCCCGTACTGTTCAAAGGGGGAGTCGGCGAAGCAGCCAACATGGCGATGGACCTGCGTGAGAACTTCAATATATTCTGCTCCGTGGTTATCTATCCGGTTGTTCCTAAGGATGTTATCATGTTCCGGATTATCCCGACAGCCAGTCATACGCTGTCGGACGTTGAGGAGACGTTGACGGCTTTTTCGCGGTTAAAAGAGAAGCTGGACAGCGGGTTCTACAAGGAAGAAGTGCTCGTCTCTGTGACCAAGGGGACCTAAAAAAAACGCCATTTTGATAGTTTTTTAAGGTTTTTCCGTAATTTGGCATTACAGAAACTAATTCTTAAATCTTAACAATTAATAAAATGCAAAAATTTGAAGAGCTCAAAAGCCTGATTGCTTCACTGGAAGGTGATGCCGACAAGTTCTATAACAAGGGCAACAGCGCAGCAGGAACCCGAGTTAGGAAAGGAATGCAGGATCTTAAGAACCTGGCTCAGGCAATTCGCGCAGAGGTTCAGGAGATTAAGAACAAGGCCGCTTAATAGAGCCGTTTTTGAGTTTCAGAATAGGGGATAATTCTAAGAATTATCCCTTATTTTTTACCGAAACCTGATTTGATATTTTCTTTCTCAGCCCTGCAGACGCCGGTACAAGCGGCAGTCTGACTACCGCGCCGCAGATACCCATGGTCTCCAGCAGGGCCTTCAAACCGACGGGGTTGCTCTCTTCGTACATCAACGGATTCACATCCAACAACTTGAATAGTTCGGCGCTCGCCTTCAGATAGTTCGATTGAGCGGCGAAATCCCTCATTTTTCGGAAGCTCACCGGGTAAGCATTTGCAAGAACCGAGATCACACCCACGCCTCCCATTGAGTAAATTGCGACGGTACACATATCGTCACCCGAGATCAACATGAAATCCTTCGGCTTGTCACGCGCAATCCGCATACATTGCTCCAGGTTACCTGAAGCTTCCTTGATACCGGCAATATTGGGGTGTTCCGCTAGTCGGAGGGTTGTCTCGGCCGTCATATTCGACGATGTGCGTCCTGGGACGTTATACAGGATCACCGGAACAGGCGACGCGTCGGCGATCGCCCGAAAGTGTCTGATGATGCCCTCCTGCGACGGTTTGTTGTAGTATGGGCTCACCGAGAGAACGGCGTCGACCCCGGCGAGATCTGCTGAGCGGATCTGTTCGATGATTTCGCGGGTGTTATTGCCCCCGATACCATATACAATCGGAATTCCTTTCGAATTGTTCTTTCGCACAAAGTCCAGAACAGCCAGCTTTTCCGTTGTTGCCATCGTGACCGATTCCCCCGTTGTTCCCATCACCACGTAGTAGTCAACACCACGTCCGGTGTGCGTCAGAAGTTTTTTCAGACCCCGGAAGTCAATTTCGCCATTGGTTGCGAACGGTGTGACCAAAGCGACCCCGGTGCCGTAGAGTTTTTTCATTGTTCGAATACTGTTTAAAGTTCAATATTAGCCGAAATCCGCATTCAACCCGCGACAAGGGATAGAAATTTAGCGGAGGGAAGTCATGTAGCGATGGATTTCGTCTATCAGCGCATGCGAGTCACCGCGACTTTCGACCATCATCTCGAAGAAAGGCTCCGCTTCTAGGAACATTCTGCCGATGCGACATTTTGCTTTGCTCCTGGCGATAATATTCAGAATTAGCTCGTTGGGAGTAGTGTCCAGATATACGAGGAAATCGAACGGTGTTTCAGCAAAGGTGACAGCGCTCGAGGCCGTGATCGTTCCCCAAAAGGATATTTCGCGATAGGTAAAGAAGTCAAAGAGGAATTCGTAATTCTCCTGGTGTGGCGGCAGATAGGCGAGCGACTTGACTTTTTTGCCGTCGTGCTCAAGCCGGCGGATAAGCGTCTTGATATGATCGTGTTTAGCCCGATCTTCTACTGTGAAAATAACACCGATGGAGACGGCCTTTTGATAAGCCTCATTGAAGCGGGGAGTCTTGTTGTTCTTGAGATAGGATCTGGTCTTGTACCTGAGGAATCTGAACTTCATATTTTCACCGATTCTGCGAGGTCGTTTTCAGCATACCTTCCAACACCTCTTCCGAGATAATTTTGACGCCGAGCTTTTCCGCTTTTTCCTTTTTTGATGGCCCCATATTTTCCCCCGCTACAAGATAATCGAGTTTTCCTGAAACACCTGACAAAACTTTACCGCCGTTTTTGAGAATCAGATCTTTGAGCTCATCACGATCGTAGTTCCGGAATACTCCGGAAATTACAAATGACTTCCCGCCCAGGACGTCACTGACTCTCTCCGGCTCCTTCTGATCGGTCTTGAAGATCAGTCCCGCGTCCTTCAACCGGGCGATCTCGCGCTGGTTCTCAGGGCCGCGGAAGAACTCAAAGACGCTTCGCGCTATTTTCTCGCCTACTTCCGGCGCATTTATCAATTCGTCATAAGACGCGTTGGCGAGAGCGTCAATATTATTGAAATAGCGGGCCAGCTTTTCGGCTACTGTCCTTCCGACGTAACGAATACCAATGGAAAACAGGACGTTTTCGAAAGGTCGTGCTTTCGAAGCTTCGATCCCCGTGAGAAGATTCTGGATCGACCTTTCCTTGAAGCCATCGAGTTGGCTGATCTGATCACCGGTGAGATCGTAGAGGTCCGCAGGGGTCTTCACCATCTCCAGTTGAAAAAGCTGGTCGATGGTGCGCTCCCCGAGAGAGGAAATATCCATCGCCTTGCGCTGGATAAAGTGTTCGATACGTCCTTTGATCTGAGGCGGACAACCGTCCACGTTAGGGCAGTAGTGCGCCGCCTCGCCTTCGATACGGTACAGTTTGCTATTACATTCGGGACATCTGTCGATGTAACGTACAGGCTCGCTGTCCGGCTGCCGCTTACTGGCGTCGACACCCGTTACTTTCGGTATGATCTCCCCACCTTTTTCAACAAAGACGTGATCGCCTATGTGCAGGTCAAGCCGCTGGATCTCATTGGCGTTGTGCAGCGAAGCCCGCTTGACAGTCGTCCCCGCGAGGAAGACCGGTTCGAGCATCGCAACAGGGGTTACAGCCCCTGTGCGCCCGACCTGGTAGGTGACGCCATTCAGTCGCGTGCTCACGCTTTGCGCTTTGTACTTATATGAGATCGCCCAGCGCGGACTCTTGGCGGT
>CAYTMU010000062.1:3992-7540 GCA_964438975.1 uncultured Roseivirgaceae bacterium
GCATATTTCTCTTCACCGATATCCTCCCGCTCCCTGTTCAGTTTGAGAAAGACTTCCTTAGGCATGAAGACTTCGCCGCGCACTTCCAACGAACCGGGAATCGCTTTTCCGCGAAGGGAAAGGGGAATGGTCCGGATGGTCTTGATATTATTAGTCACGTCATCGCCGCGTATACCGTCGCCGCGCGTAACTCCTTTTGCGAGCTTACCATTTTCATAGAGCAGGCTGATGGACACCCCGTCGAACTTAAGCTCGCAGAAATACTCGTATGCCTCACCCTCGAGACCACGGCTTACGCGTTTGTCAAACTCCTCCAGCTCAGCGGGGCTGTAGGTATTGCCCAATGACAGCATCGGATACCGGTGGTACACGGTCGGGAACTCCTTGGTAATAGTACCGCCAACGCGTTGTGTAGGGGAGTGTGGATCGCGGAGTTGAGGGAACTGGTTCTCCAGTTCGACTAGCTTCTCCAGTAGCTGATCGAATTCGCGGTCGGAAATCTCGCTGGTATGCTTCTGATAATACAGGTAATTGTGATAATTGATCTTTTCGGTTAATTCATCGATCTGCTTCTTTGCCTGTTCCGAGGTCATAAGTCGAAAAGTTCGCGATTACTTTGTGGGATCCTGGTACGCACGGAATGAACCGGGAAATTCAATTCGGTTGTTCTTTCGCCTGACGTCGGCCATTCGCTCGGTGGGATCAATTTCGATGGACAGAATGTCCTCGGGCGCACGGCTGATGCGCAACGAGTATGTCGGATTAACCCAGGGCCATGACACAAGGTCGTTTCGCAAAATAGTCAGGTCTTCGACAGGTTTGTTACCGAGCATCTCGCTTAGCGGTATGTAGTACATTTCGCGCGTGCCGTCCCGGTACGTGACGAGAAGATCAACAGGCATCGGAAAATCACCTACTCGCGCCAGGGTTACAAATGTACTGCCCCCATCTTCGATGACGGACTGCACACTGTAATCGATCGTTTTTGTCGTATTGATGAAGTAGCTGAGATACCACCGTAGCTGGATATCCGATTCCTTTTCCATAATTCGGATAAAATCGTCTGGTTCCGGATGCTTGAACTTCCAGGTGTTGTAGTACCGCCGCATACCCCGGTAAAAATTGTTTTCTCCGATGATATATTTCAACTGACTGAGAAACACTGATCCCATGGCATAGGCGGCAATACCGTAGGCGCGATTGGTATTGTAGTGATCGGCATGTTGACTCAGCGGCTCCTGGGCGCTGGTGTTCGCGAGTAAAAAATAGGCTGCATAGTTTTTCCCGTGTGGGTCATCTTCACCGAAGGTCAGCCCCATCGATTCACTTGCCGCAAAATCGGTGAAGCCTTCATCCATCCACGGGTATAGTGCTTCGTTATTGGCGAGCACACCCTGGTACCAGCTATGGGTTACTTCATGTGCGGTTACACCGGCCAGGCTTCCAAAGGTTCGCTCTCCTGTGATCAGTGTACACATGGGATACTCCATACCACCATCGCCACCCTGGATCACAGAGTATACGTCGTAGGGATACTTTCCGTATCGCTCGTTCATGAACTGGAAGTGACGGACGGTAAACTCCTTCAGTCGCGTCCAGTTTGCTGTCGTTTTCTCCCCAGGCTGATAAAGAAAGTGCAGTTGGGGGCCATTGGGAACCTGGGCGATCTCGTGCCGGTAATCGGGGTCGGCCGCCCAGGCAAAGTCGTGCACATTTCGTGCGACGAAGTGCCACATCAGATTTCCTTCGGGCCGTTTGACAGTGGTTCCCGGCTTTTCATAGCCGTGTCCAACCCGTTCAGGATTCTGGAGAACTCCTGTGCCGCCCACGACATAGCGTGGGTCCAGGGTGATCTTGACGTCGAAGTCACCCCATACTGCGTGGAACTCACGTCCGACATAGGGATATACATGCCATCCGAGATGATCATACTCGGCAAGTTTCGGATACCACTGCGCCATCGAGTAGTCGATACCTTCTTTGCTGTTGCGGCCCGATCGCCGTATCTGCAGCGGAACCTGTGCTTCGAACTGCATCTGAAGCACTGTTCTGGAAGAGGGCAGGAGTGGTTTTTTCAGCGTGACTTCCAGGATGGTGCCCATCGTATGAAATGCAACGTCGCGCCCATCTTGTCGAAGGCTTTTGATGCGCTGGTAACCGATCTCATCTTCCTTGAGGTGTGCGATTCTGTCGCCAACTCGCGGATCGGGATCCGCGATGGTGCGGGAGCGTACGTCCATCATGCTCCCCGGTTGAAATGCATTGAAGTAAAGGTGGTAGTATATCTTCGACAGTGTGTCGCGTGAGTTATTATAGTACGTGAGTTTCTGAGTGCCTTGTAGTTTATGCGTACTCACGTCGAGTTGTACGTCCATTTCATATTCAACTCGTTGTTGCCACCGGAAATCTTGCGCGATGACAGACGTCGTGGCGATGATCAACAGCGTTGCGGAGAGCACGATTCGTTGCATAGAATAAGTCGTTTGTTCCGTGCAAATTATTGATTTTAATTTTCAAAATCTAAGGGCTGCGGCGCTATCTTCGCTGCCGGCGGCGTTCCTGGATTTGCCGGAAAATAAGTCTGCGAAATTGGATCTCGGCATCGCGCAATTTGACGAGTTTCCCGGCGGGGATAATACTTCCGAGTTCGGTCATGTACTCGCGTTCGAGGTCGAGTTCTTTTTGCTTCAGTTCGAGGTCGCGGGCAATTACGTCTGCATCCTTCGTCTGAGCGTTGCGTTCCGCGCGTATTTCCAGCCGAAGATCCCGTCGTTTCTCGTTGTATTCCCGATAGACGGGCCAGAACTTTTCAGATTCTGCGGCGGTCAGATTGAGTTGTTTTGTGATGTATGCTGTGTGTGCGGCTTTTATTTTCTCCCGGGCCTGAGGATCGCGGGAGTTAGTGGCATCTACTTCCTGTGCATACAGTCCGGCAGGGAGCAGGAACAGCGCGAGAATGATGATTCTATTTCTCATGATCTTTGTATTCGGAGTTTATATCGTACGTGTCGACGTACACTTCTTTCTCGAGGGCATCTACCTCTTCGGGAGTTAGTTCGACGGCTTCCAGGATCTCGTCGGTGCTCATGCCTGTTTCCTGAAGGTAGTCTATGAGCTCCAGAGGATCGACTGACGCAAGAATCTCCTCGGCACTGGTTGGTGTGCCAGATCTGTAGAGGAACAATGCTACCGCGATCAAGACGACCGGCAGTGCGTATCGCAGTACGCGTATCGCGACAAATGACCGTCGCTTGGGGGCAACCCGCATCTGGATATCAGACGGAAGCTTCTCAAAATAGCCGTCCGGCACCTGAAAGAAGTCTTTTTTTGGTATGTCATCAAGTCGGCTCATGATTATGTTAGATCAGTATTAGTGCGGAAAGTTTAATCGGCTCCCAGGAATTGCTCTATTTTTTTTACTGCCAGGTGATAGCTAGCCTTGAGCGCACCGACACTGGTTCCGGTAATGGTGGCAATCTCTTCGTAGCTATGGTCGTCAAAGTATTTCATATTGAAGACGAGTCGCTGCTTGTCAGGGAGTTGTAGCA
>CAYTMU010000062.1:7640-18631 GCA_964438975.1 uncultured Roseivirgaceae bacterium
ACTTCCTGTGTGAGATCGTCGGTGTCGTCGTGATCGATCACCATCTTCCGAATATGCCAATACACCCTCTGCTGGTATTTCCGCACCAGGAGGTTGAACCCGTAACTGCGTGTTTCCGGGTTCCGGATCTTCTGAAGGAGTTCATGGTCTTCCAATGATCAACGGCCAAAATTCAGATCCTTTGACAAATCGGTTAACCAAAGGTTTAACCGGTCGTGATGCTAACTGCGAAATTCTTTCAGTGTATCTGCGAGCAGTTCGAATTGTTCCCTGGAATGGGCGGGGAAGTTGGCGAAACGCAACTGTGTTTTCTTTGCGGGACCATATCCGTCGCCGGGGTCCAATCCGCGTGTTGACAGAAATGCCGCCAGTCCGGCTGTATCCTGGCCGGTGTTAGCGACAACAACTGTCTTCGAGCGGAACTTCCTGTCCGATACAAATGGTTCAAGACCTGGAAGATTTTCCAGGGCCTGATACAGGACAGCTGCTTTGTAGTCTGTCTCTTTTCGGATGTTATCGATACCGCGCCTGAGGAAGTCGGATATCACGCGTCCGAGCAGGTAGATACCGAGTACATTGGGTGTCTCAGGTGTCTGGTTCTTTTGCGCGTGCGCAAGTAGCGTTGTGATATTGTGATACGATCCGGTTGATAAGCCGGCAGCCATCAACGCGTCTGACTTCGCTATGCACCTGTCATTGACGATCCATACGCCCAGTCCTGCCGGTAAGCCAAAACCTTTTTGTACCGAAAAGAACAGGGTGTCAAGTGACGTGAGATCAAAATCGGGGTAGGGGAGTGATGACACGGCGTCGACTGCGATCAGAGCATCCGGATGTTTCCTCCTGATGTCGCCGATCGTTTCAAGTGGAATGGAAACACCAGTGCTGGTTTCATTTTGCGTAATAGCGATTAGTTCGGTGCCCGCGGGAATTTCGGTATCGCTGTCAAATCCCTGACCTGCCGGAACTTCTATTTTTTCGGCGTGTTTATTCAACTGAATTCCGACTTCGTGAAATCTTTTTGAGAATGATCCGTTTACTAAATGGAAGGATGTTTCTTTTACAAGATTTTGGAAGATGCGTTCCCAGATTTCTGTCGCAGATCCTGTAAAAAAGATTGAATAATTATCGGGAACCCGCAGCAATTGGCGAACACCATCGGTCGCCTCGTGGCTGATCTGTTCAAATTGTTTGCTGCGATGTGACAAAGAAGGAACTCCGTTGCGAAACGCCTGGCGGGCGTGGTCGGCTGCGGTGAAATACAGTTGGGAAGGGCCCGGAGTGAAGTTAACTTGATGTTCCATAGTGCGATGCAAAAGTATAACTTGCTTACTGAAAAAATACAATTTTAACAAGATTGATGTATCACGCCTTTTTCCTAGCTTCGTACTAAAGATATCCCACTCGGGTTTGGGACACGTTTGCTGAACCTAACAAATTAACAAATGCCGAGTGAAGCTTTCTGTCAAAATCAGGCCTCACCCCGGGCAATCGGGGCCTCGCCCAAAAAGCAGGTTAACAGAAGAAGATTGCGATAGGTGGCAGCTCAAAACTTGTCTGGTATGAGGTTCAGAAACACCTCACCAAATCCAGTGGGTTCTTTTTCCTTCCGTTCAGTATAACATTCTGAACTTGATCGTGTGTTCGATCTCGCGGAGTTTGCTGATAACTTCCTTATCGTAATTCTTGTCGATATCGGTAATAACGTAGCCGATGGATTCATTGGTCTTCAGATACTGGCCGACGATATTAATGTTGAGGTCGGCAAGTACCTGGTTGATACGGGCGAGAATACCCGGCACGTTGTTGTGGATGTGTATCAGGCGGTGAGCATTTTCGAGAATCGGCAACGTCAGATTCGGAAAGTTGACGCTATTGGATGTACTGCCAGTGTTGATGTAGTCCATGATTTTGCCAGGAACAAAGTTCCCGATGTTCTCCTGCGCCTCCAGTGTACTTCCACCGATGTGCGGTGTCAGGATTGTATTTGGTAACCCGCGCAATTCCGAGATGAACTCTTCCTCATTGCTCGCCGGCTCCTGCGGAAACACATCAATCGCACACCCGGCGACTTTACCCTGGAGAACACTTTCTTTGAGTGCTGCAATATCGACGACATGACCCCGGCTGAGGTTGATGAAGATCACTCCTTTTTTCATCAGGGCGAACTCTTCGCGGCCGATCATGTTCGTGTTGGAACGACGTCCATCGACATGCAATGACACGACGTCGGCATTCTCCAGCACCTCTTTAAGGGTCTTGCACCTGACCGCATTGCCAAGTGAAAGTCTTTCTTCGATGTCATAGTACATCACCTTCATGCCCATGGATTCGGCGAGAACGGAAAGTTGCGTGCCGATATTTCCGTACCCGATCAATCCGAGGACCTTGCCGCGGACCTCAAAACTTCCCTTAGCCGATTTGTCCCATTTGCCATTGTGCATCTTGACGGACTTGTCGACGATATTTCGCATCAGCATCACCATCTCTGCTACTGCAAGTTCGACGACTGAACGAGTATTGCTGAACGGCGCGTTGAATACGGCGATGCCTTTCCTGGTGGCTTCCCGTAGATCGATTTGATTGGTGCCGATACAGAACGCGCCGATCGTCATCAGGCGATTCGCATTTTCCAGCACCTTTGCAGTCACTTGCGTCTTCGAACGAATACCGAGAACAGATACGTTCCGGATGCGTTCGCATAATTCATCTTCCGACAATGCGGCGGCGTACGTTTCGACGTTGAAGCCTTCCGATTTGAGCAGTTCAACTGCAATGGGATGCACGTTCTCTAACAGGAGGACGTTGATCCGGTTTTTCGGGTAGGAGGTTGTTGTATTCAATTTATTCATGTATAGGAATTCGTCGAGACTTGGTGTAATATGATCGGCTTTGCTCTTGACGTTTTCACGTTCAACATTCTCCGTAAATGCATAGAACTTGTTTGCAAGACCAGCCTGCTTGATCTCATAGTCTGTATAACCGTCGCCGATGACGTAAACATCTCCCGACAGGTTCAATCTTCTCAGTTGCTCGACTTTTCCACCGTTGGCGGACAAGGGATTGTCAACGTCGAAGCCGATGACCTTGCCCTGGTCGTCAAACCGGAACTCGTTCGCGAGGATGTTCTCAGGTTTGATCCCGAACTCGGTGACGATCGGCTCAATGAATTCCTTGAATCCGTTCGAGATGATGAAGATGTTGTCGGCGTATTTGTGAAAGAACTCCTTGTTCCGCTTGAATGACTCTGACACGCTGCCTTTCAGTCTTTGAACGAGTGGTTCGAGGTGTTGTCGCGAGGGAGCGAGCAGACCGAGTCGCTGTTCAAGCGATTCGCGCAGGGAAACGGAGCCGTCCATACCCCGGTTGGTAATTTCGTGGATCTGCTGCTTACGGTGTTCGCGGTCGGGATGATCCAGTAGAGAGATGTCTGCGAGGACATCAAACGCTTCAACTTTGGTAAATGTGCTATCGAAATCGATTACGAAATACTTATTCAGTTTCATGGCGGCTTGGTGAAGGCGCAAAGGTAAGAAAACCCGCGAAACGAGTTTTTGCTTTTCTCACTTTCGCTGCACAACCTTTTCTACAGCCTCGACGATGTTGTCGGGACCCAGCCCGTATTTCGTCAGCAATTGCGCGGGTGTTCCGCTTTCGCCGAAGCTGTCATTGACAGCTACGAGTTCCTGTGGTGCAGGATAGAAGCGGGACAGGATCTGCGCCACGGCATCGCCGAGTCCCCCGTTTGCCTGGTGTTCTTCGCAGGTGACAACGCATCGTGTCTTCTGAACTGATCCTAGGACAGCGTCGACGTCCAGCGGCTTGATAGTATGCATGTTGATGAGTTCCACGCTGATCCCCTTCGCAGCCAGCTTGGCCTCAGCCTCAATGGCGTTCCAAACGAGATGGCCACACGCCACTATTGTCACATCCGTGCCTTCGATCAACTTGTCAGCCTTGCCGATCGTGAAGGGTCTGTCAGCTGCCGTGAAAATCGGCCAACTCGGTCTTCCGAAGCGCAAGTAGGCAGGTCCGATGTGGGTGCCCAGGGCCAGCGTTGCCTGGCGCGTCTGGTTGTAGTCGCACGGGACGATCACTGTCATGCCTGGCAACATGCGCATCATGCCAATATCTTCGAGGATCTGGTGGGTAGCTCCATCTTCGCCCAGCGTAACACCTGCGTGTGACGCGCATATCTTTACGTTCTTCCCGGAGTATGCTATCGACTGGCGAATCTGGTCATATACTCTGCCCGTTGAGAAGTTGGCGAACGTACCTGTGAAGGGGATCTTTCCGCCTATCGTCATACCCGCAGCGATGCCCATCATGTTGGCTTCCGCAATACCGACCTGATAGAAACGCTCCGGGAAGTCTTTTTTAAACGCATCCATCTTCAGCGAACCGGTGAGATCCGCACAAAGGGCGACGACATCATCGTTTTTCTGACCGAGTTCGTGCAACCCGGCACCGAAGCCGGAGCGTGTATCTTTCTTTTCTGTAAACGTGTATTTCATGGAGGCAAAGTAATAAGATTACAACAATATCCGGTAGTCAGAACATGCGAAGATTCAGCGTTTGTCCTGATTTTAATTCGAATTCCCGGATTGCCGTGTATTTGCTTCCGCTCGTGCGACGAGCGCGGAACACGACTTTGTATCTACCGGGGAGAAGACTGTAAAAGTGCCGGGTCTTCGCTTCATCCAGGTTGCACACCCAAGCGGATTCACCGGAGTCTGTGATTTCAAAAACACTTCCGAACCCGACTGCGAGGCTGTTAATGTTGACTGCACCGGGTGAGGGTAGCGAGATCGTGTGCGTCTTTCCGGGTGCGATCGCCACCGAAAATATCCTTCGCGGAAGCGTCATCGTCTCGACTTCGTAATCGCCCCGAAGGTACCGCACTGCTTCGTAGCTGTTCTGAATGTTGAGGATCTCTCCGCGGCCCTTTTGCCGGACCACAGCTGCAAACGGATTACCAGTCCCTTCTGGTCTGACAACCAAGGTTCCCTGCGGCGCGGGAATACGCAATACATTGTGGCGCCCATTTACGATGTCAACTTCCCTGCGAACCACAGGTGGAAGCGTGTTAACGACGATGTCATACGATAATACCGGGTCGATCTGCACGGAATCCGGCTTCCCTGCGGGATCCAGGTAGTGCATGAACTCATAAGCTGCTGTGCCGGTCATGGAGTTCCGAAAAGTGACGTTCACATTTGTTTCCGTCGGCTTGTTTTCACCGTTGAGCAGTTCGACGCTAACGGTGGTATTGGCGAAGGTGGTTTCAATTGATTCGTTGAGAATTTCATGAAAGGAATCTGCGTTGTCGGCATCGATAAATTTCCCAACGCAGTCAAGAGCCTTTCCGCCCGGCACACCCAGCCCGATTATGAACGGCCGGAGAAAGACACCTCGCTTCTGCAACTCGATCGATGCCTGGCACGGATCGCCACCGCATGACTCCACACCATCGGTGATGAGAATGACAATGTTCCGATAACCTGATGTTGTTGGAAAATCAGAGGCTGCCTGCAGGAGCGAATAGGTGATCGGAGTCACACCACGCGGGGTGATGTCGCGGATGGTGCGGATAATGGTGTTGTGATTGTTGACTGCGAAGGGGACCTCCAGACGGCTATCAGTACAATTATTTGCTTGCCTGGAGTATCGGTGTCCGTAAACACGAAGCGCAAGCTCCAACTTTGGGTTTACGCGAAGGGAATCCACGAGTCGTGTGAGGATAGCTTTCGCTGCGTCCATGCGGGACGGATGTTCGCCCCAGATAGCGTTCATACTGCCCGATCCGTCCAGGACGAAAAGGATGCGCGTCTTGTCAGGCAGTGCCTGTTGATTGACGTCCTGCGCCGGCAGTGTCGTTGTGGTAAACAGAAGAACGGTCAGCAGAAACGCCGCCAGGTAGCTCCAGATAGTCATGATCCAGCGATTTGTACTGCGCACTCGCGCGTAGGTCCTCGGGGAGAACGCTGCAGGAAGCAGAAAAATTTTGCAGGCGCGTGTTGTGTCAGTAATCGCCCAGTGTTTCCTCAAGCTGGGCCAGCGCTTTGGCTAGCTGCTCGTCATTCGGTGCCACGCCATGCCACTTGTGAGATCCCATCATGTAGTCGACACCGTACCCCATTTCAGTCTTCATCAGATTCATGACCGGCTTCCCTTTGCCGGCCAGGCTCTTTGCGTTCTCAAGCCCCTTGATCACTTCCTGGATATCGTTGCCTTCGAACGTTTGAACGACCCATCCAAACGCTTCCCATTTTTTCCGGAGATCGATCAGCGACATGATACTTTCAACCGGACCGTCGATTTGCTGGCCATTGCAGTCGATCGTTGCGATCAGGTTATCGATCTTGTGGTGCGGTGCGTACATGGCAGCTTCCCACACCTGGCCTTCCTGTTGCTCGCCGTCGCCCATCAATACGTATATGAGGCGGTCATCTCCATTGAGCTTTTTTGTCTGAGCTGCGCCGATTGCGACTGACAGCCCCTGGCCGAGTGACCCGGATGCGATCCGTATCCCCGGAAGATGTTCGTGTGTTGCCGGGTGGCCTTGTAGTCTTGAGTTCAGTTTTCGAAAGGTCGCGAGTTCCGGCACGGGGAAGTAGCCTGCACGCGCCAGCGCTGCGTACCAGACGGGAGAGATGTGTCCGTTTGAAACAAATAAGAGATCTTCACCCTTGCCGTCCATCTTGAAGTCCGGATCGTGCTTGAGGATATGAAAGTAGAGAGCTACAAAAAAATCGGTGCAGCCGAGCGATCCACCGGGATGTCCCGACTGGCAGGCATGTACCATGCGCACAATGTCTCGGCGGATTTGTGAAGCGATTTTCTTCAGGCGATCGATGTCGGGTGTTTGGCTCATGCTGTCGGATAGTTTGTCGCGAAGATGAAAATTTTTTTCATAGACGCAAAGACAGCGTGCTACTAAGATGGCCGGCGATCCTATTTCTTTCGCGTCTTCCGGGGTGTTTTTGGTACTGTTTTCTTGACCGCGACCTTTGCGGTGTTGGCCAGTTTGATGTCGAGAATCTGGCTTACATGGTTCTTGGTATCGACTTTTTCGATGATGTCCTCGATAACACCCTTCTCATTAATGACAAATGTCACGCGTGCGGTGCCCATGTATTTCCGTCCGTACAGAGATTTCTCAACCCAGGTGCCGTACGCATCGTGTATGACTTTGTCTGTATCCGCGATCAGGCGAAAAGGGAGGTTTTCTTTATCGATGAACTTCCGGTGTGATTTTTCGCTGTCAGTGCTGACACCCAGCACTTCATAACCTTTTCGCTTCATGCGACTGTAGTTATCGCGCAGGTTACACGCTTGCGCGGTGCATCCCGGTGTCATATCTCTGGGGTAGAAGTACAGTATGACCTTTGAGCCGCGCAGTTCGGATAGTCTCACGGGCTCGCCGTCCTGATCATTCACCTCAAAATCGGGTGCCTTGTCTCCTACTTTCAACATTGTCAATTGAGTTGTGTTGTGTATTCCGATCGGTTACCCGCCTGGTCGATGACCACCATCTTGAATTCGCCCTTCATCAGGACGCTCTTGTCAAATCGCTCCGACCATATGGTGGCGGTCTTGGCGTCGTAATACATCAACAGCCACTGGTCGTTGATTGTCGCCCGATAGCTCGAGATCCCGGAAAGATCATCGTGGATCTTGAGCCGCGCCACGTGATTGTTCACGACGACGGGTGTTATCGTCGGGGGAGTCGTATCGTCCAGAATTGTAAAGTCGCCAAAGTCGCGCGTGGAAAACTGCACTCCTCCGTTCTGCCAGCGGCCACCCATATAGGAGTAACCTTTGCCAACAACCCGATAGACGCCAGTCGATTCTTTCCATTTGATAGGGCTTGCCGGGCGCAGCGTTACGTTGATGCTCTTGCTGAGTGGCACATAAGGTGACCCCACGGTAAACAGCTCTGAGTTGTCGGGAAATATCTTGTGGTCCGCATGGAGATAGACCGTGTCGTAGATCGAATGAGCCGGGAACTGCACGTCCATCGCTTCGCTGAAATATTGGTAGGGCCCGGCAGACGGTACCATGGCGACAATCTTCGGTGCAATAGAGCCATGGCAAACCTGTATGGAGTCCGGTATCTCGCGACGTAAGTCAAAGAGATAGACTGCCTGGTTCGCGTTTGCGTAGTCAGGCTCAAGCGTGCGACTGGCTTTGCGCAAATAGACGATGGCCCGGTTGCTGTCTGCAGTGCATGGGCGCGCCGTAACCGTCATGATATTCTCGTGGATATCGTACTCGATATCGCGCTTCAACGGTTCCATCAGGCGCGCTTCTTTCGTAGCCGGCGACGGTCTTAGCCGGAAAGAGAGCTTACTGGCATTGCCAAAGGTGTCCTGCAAAGTCACTTCGATGTTCTTATCCGCTCCCGGGTCCACGCGGACCTTTCCATCGCCGGGTGAGCGATCGTAGAAGTTCAATCCGTTGCCATCGTCGAGGAACAATTTGTAGAAGCGGCTTCCACTGCTCTGCATCGTTCTGAAATCCATCAGCGTGAGGATTTGTCTTCCCTTCGCGACATTCAACTTGTCGATCGCCTGGTCAAAAACTAACTGACTATCTACACGCATTTGTATATAGTTCACCCCGCCGTGAAAGCGGCTGTTGGGTGCCAGCCGGTCTTTTGCCAGTACTTCGATCCCAATCGTACCTGTTGCGAGGATTGGTGCGTCGAAAACGTAGTCGTTGCCGACACGTCTGACGTGGAATTCAAAACGTCCGAAGCGATCATTAACGCGCGAGTTGATATCGAGCGTTCGCAGCGCTACTTTTTCAACGGCCGGGGGAAGATTGTCCTTGATCTCGCTGAAGTTTTCTACCAGGAGAGGGTTGAGGGCGAAATTATTCTTGTCGCGGATATCGAAGTGCAGATGTGGCCCCCCCGACGACCCGGAATTGCCGGAGAACGCAATCGTGTCGCCCCGTTTTACCGGAAACTGTCCGGGTTTCAGGTAGAGATTGATCTGATGGGTTCTCTTCCGGTAGTGTTCCTTGATGACATACTCAGCGAGATCTCCCTTGAACTTGTCGAGGTGGGCGTAAATCGTTGTATAACCATCCGGGTGCGCGACGTAGATAACATTTCCGTATCCAACGGGTCCAACCCCTACACGGGAGATATACCCGCTCTTTGAGGCCAGGACAGGTAGCCCGATGACGTTGTTTGTGCGAATGTCGAGGCCTGAATGAAAGTGCGTGCTGCGCAACTCACCCATGGTTCCGGCGAGTGACCCGGGTACGCCCGGATTGATCGGATACAGGAATGTCTCTCCCGATGAAAACTTCTCGTCCGGCGGACTGAACTGAGCTGAGGAGAAAAATGGGCAAATGGTCGCTGCCAATGCGACAATTGTCCTACTTAACATCAAATTCCAGTAGCTTTTCATTTTCAATATATGCAGACAACGTGTCACCAACCTGAACAGGACTAACCCCTTTTGGAGTTCCTGTAAAAATCAAATCGCCGGTGCGTAACGTAAAAAATTTAGAGATATACGAAATTACGTATTCAAAACTGAAAATCATAAGGCCTGTGTTGCCATGCTGGCGAACCTCATCGTTTATTCTCAGGCTGAAGTTTATATTCTTCAGGTCTGCGAACTGCGCAACCGGAATGAACTTGTCGGAAATGGGAGCTGATCCATCAAAACCCTTCGCAAGATCCCAGGGGAGTCCTTTCTCCTTCGCTTTCTGTTGCAAGTCGCGTGCCGTGAAGTCGATGCCGATGCTGATTGCATCAAAATATTTCCCGGCGAACTTCTCGGCGATATTTTTCCCTTCCCGGCAGATCCGGAGAACGATTTCCACTTCGTGATGGACGTCGCGGGAAAAATCAGGGTAATAGAAGGCGCTGCCTTTGCGGAGGATCGCGGTGTCCGGCTTTGTAAAGATCACCGGCTCGGTGCTTTGTTCGTTATTGAGTTCTTTGATATGTTCTGCGTAATTACGGCCGACAGCGAAAATTCTCATGTAATAAGGTATTTTTGGGGCTTAATGGCATAAAACTAGTAAAACTGATATTGTTCGACGTTTGAAATATCACCTAAATAATACATCCATGATTAAACAATTGATAATCGGCGGCCTCCTGGGGTTGGTGGTCTACGGCTGCGCCAAAGTCGCCGTCACCGGGCGCCAGCAGTTGAGCCTGGTGGCAAATGCGGAGATCATTCCAATGGCGAACCAACAGTATGACTCGGTGGTCCGGACCGCAAATCTATCTAAGAACCAGCAACAAACGGCCCTTATCAAGAACGTTGGCACGCGGATTCAACGGGCGGTGGAGCAATACATGGCCGAGAATAACGCGTCGAGTGAACTCGCCGGGTTTCAATGGGAGTTCAATCTGATCGAAGACCCTAATACCGTAAACGCCTGGTGTATGCCCGGCGGTAAAGTTGCGTTTTACACCGGCATCATGCCGATTTGCAAGGATGAAGCAGGCGTTGCTGTCGTCATGGGTCATGAAGTTGCTCATGCTGTGGCGAACCACGCGCGGGAACGCATGAGTCAAGGTCTGGTCGCTAACGGATTGCTGGGAACTCTCGGCGCGGCGATCGGCCAGAATCCGACTTTGACGAAGCAGTTGTTCTTCCAGGCTGTCGGCGTTGGTGCTCAGGTGGGTATGCTCAAGTTCTCCCGCCAGCACGAATCCGAAGCCGACAAGATCGGCTTGATCTTCATGGCGATGGCAGGCTATGATCCACATGAAGCACCCAAGTTCTGGGAACGTATGTCATCGCAAGGAGGAGGAGCCGAACCGCCGGAGTGGCTATCGACACACCCGTCCCACAGTTCGCGGATCTCCGACCTGAATGCCGCAATTCCGGAGGCGATGAGGTATTATAAGAAGTGAGTAGTGAGTAGTGAGTGGTGAGTGGTGAGTGGTGAGTAGTGAGTAGTGAGTGGTGAGTAGTGAGTGCTGCTTGTCGTTGTTTGCTCGGATTTTCGATTTG
>CAYTMU010000063.1:0-3725 GCA_964438975.1 uncultured Roseivirgaceae bacterium
ATGAATCAGACCTCGGCAACGGCTGGGAAGATCAGCGCATCCACAACGACCCCGACGAAAAACGCCAGCAAGCCCTGAAGATGGGAGCGAATATCGTGGCGTATTGTTTTACAGGGGAAGGGGCGTGAGACGTGAATCGTGAGTGGTGAGTGGTGAGTCGGTGCGGCTTCGGATTTTTGCGCTATGACTTTGCTGGCAAGTCCGAGGTCGTCAGTCGTGAATCGTGAGTGCACGGTCAATGCGATGGGTGGTACTGAACGGTGGGAGGGTTAACACCTTCAGTCAGTTTAAAGAATCCGACCAAACGTGCACTGCGCTATCCTGCATTCTGCTCACTTCGATCATTGAGATCCCCAATAAGCCGCACGCACCCACTCACCACTCACTACTCACTACTCACCACTCACCACTCACTACTCACTACTCACTACTCACCACTCACTACTCACGCCTCACGCTCACCACTCACTCTCAAACTGCGACTGCAGTGGTGTGTGTTTTTCCAGATCCGATAGTACTTGTTGATCGAGTGGTGTTTCTTTGATGACGTTATAGTTATCCCAGAAGGCTTTGTTATACGGTCGATCCTGAAATTGGAGTCCGTAGTTGCGCATTTTCTCAGTTGACCGTATACGTTCCGTTGCTTCTGGTGTGACTTTGTTGATGAGCAACTGCTGAAAAAGCTCGGTTTCAAACTTCAGCGCTTTGGTCTCCAGGTCATACCAGTTGATCTTTGATGTCATGTTGATAAAGCTCGGATACATCTTCCCCTGGAACCTCCGGTATTCTATCGTCTTCCTGATCCCGGCAAATTTGCTGATCAGGTCATTTCTTTTTCCAAGGTAATTATCCTCGATACCTTGCTCAAACTCGAAGCGAATGATGGAAAAATCCTCGGTATCGATATAGAACTTCATGAAATACCTGCCAGTGTAGGAGACAACGTACGTCTCGTGATCGTTGTAAAAAGAGTTCTTCTCACGGACGAGTTTGGAATAGACCTCATCACCATCGTTGAAGTTCCTGTAGCGAATATTGTTGTGAAGCAACAGGTCTTCAAGCAGGTTATCCTGATCGAAATAGGTCGTGAACTTACTCTCATAACCGAGGCTCTGACGGACCTCGACCAGGCGGACGCTTTCCCGGAGTTTGAACTTGTTCCTGGGCGCGTCATAATTCTGATCATATATCCGGACGGCAGCTTCAAGAAGAGAGATATAGGTTCCTCCCACCTTCTTGACGTCCCGGTAGAAGCCGTCGAGGAGAAACGGTTTCATCGGATAGTTTTGTTCAATTCTCCCAAGTGCTATTTGGAGAATATCGTTACCAGTAAGGGTATCGGATACCACGATTTCCTCCAGTACAATCGGCGACTTTTCCATCTTGATGATCTGCTTATCCCCTGTAAGCGACCATACCGGTGCCTCGAAATTCCGATAGCCTAGCATGCTGATCGTCAGAACCTCGTTGCGATATTCCACCGGCATATGAAAATCGAACTCACCGTTAGCGTTGGAAATTGTGCCAATTGCCACGGATTTGAGCCCCACCGACGCGTAACCTAGCGGCTCGTTAGTTTCGCGGTCTACGACTGTGGCAGACACAGTGAGGTTCTGACCCCGGACGGAATATCCAAGGGCGAAGAGGATTGCGGCTGCCAACAGCGTCTTTCTCATAAAAATCCCTTCTAAGTTCCTCATTTAGAGCTTTCAATCAAACGCCATGTAGGATTATCGTTCACATTCGAGTATTTGTCGCCCCTGGCCTCTGTTCAAAGGCTTTTCCTTTCTAAAATGTAACTTTGGGATAAACTTTGAGGCTTGAAAGTTTTTGACGACATACCAAAGGTCTGGAAGAGGGCGTATCTGCTCCTATGCGTGTGGTACGCTATCAACTATTCCGTTGGCACCATTCTCGAATACAAGCTCGAGACCCCCCATACTTACATCTTCTGGAACGCTCTTTCCCTTTTCGAAGCCCATTGTCTCCTGATGGCCGGCATCTTTTTTTACAGTAATTGGTTGTTCAAGTTCAATGTTCCGCTTCAGATCGCAGGCCACGTTCTGGGTGTTATGTTGTATTTTCTGATCCTGGGGTCCCTTTCTTACTACCTCGTCGATTATGTTGAAGGGTTCACGTACTACGAAAACTGGAAAGCTCACCTCGTCCAGCTCCTGAAATGGGAAGGATTGCATTTCCACGACCAGTATATCATTACAGTGGGTGTCTATTATGTGATCCGCTATTTCCAGGGACTGCAAAAGCAGGAGGAAGAGAAAAGCAAATTGAACATCAAAAACCGGGAAATGCAGATATCTTTACTAAAGTCGCAGATAAACCCGCATTTCCTGTTCAATACGCTGAATTCGATCAATACGTTGATCGGCTCCAGCAAGGAGCAGGCGCGCCGCGTGATTACGCAGCTCTCCGACATCTTCCGGTACGCCCTTGATTCGCACGGCGACGAGATGGTGCGACTGATACATGAGCTTGACTTTATTGATAATTATATTCGCATCCAGCAAGTGCGTTTCGGAGACCGGCTGAAATTCGTCAAACAAGTCGACTTCTCCTGTCTTGAAGTGAGGATCCCTCCAATGATCCTGCAACCCCTCGTGGAAAATTCCGTCAAATACGGAATCGCGCCGAAAGAAGATGGGGGAACGATCGTGCTGACTGTTAAGCGTTTCAATTCCATGATCTTCTTTGAGGTCAAAGATGATGGACTGGGATCGAACGCAAAGAACGTAATGGATGGCAGCTCCAGCGGTGTCGGCATCAGGAATACGGACCAGCGCCTGAAAAGCATCTTCGGCACAGGTTCCGGACTCCGGATCCGGTCTAACGAATGGGGCTATTCCGTCAGCTTCTTCATACCGTATGAAGAAGAAACCCGGCACTCACCCGAGGAGGTTCGCGAAGAAATGAAGATAAAAACCGGGTGAGGCAACAAACGATTCGTAAACCAAACCAAAGCAGATGAACATAACCTGTGTCATAGTTGACGATGAAAAATTGGCCCGTGATCTACTTGTCGAGTATCTTCAACAAATACCCAACATCCAGATCGTTGGCGAAGCCACAAAAGGAAAAGAAGCCGTCGAGGTTATTGACAAGCTGAAACCGGATCTCGTGTTCCTGGATGTTCAGATGCCCGGGATGACTGGGTTCGACGTACTCGACGAAATCACGCATGATCCTTTTGTGATCTTCTGTACCGCATACGATCAGTACGCGATCAAGGCCTTCGAAAAAAATGCAGTTGACTATCTGTTAAAACCGCTCGACCAGGAGCGGTTCAAGGCTGCTGTCGAGCGTGCCATCAACCGCATGAAGCTCGAACAGAACAATGTCGGTGAGTTGCTGCGCAGCATCAAAACTGAGAACAAGACCTCTTATGATAATCATATTTTCGTACAGAAGTCAGAAAAGCTTCTCAACCTCCCTGTCGATGAGATCGTGTACCTCGAAGCATCGGGCGACTACACTATCCTCACGACCAAGAATGACCAGTTCGTAAGTTCTTCCGGCATTGGAAAACTCGAGGAGATTCTCAATCCCGAGATGTTTATCCGCGTTCACCGCAGTACCATTATCAACATCAACTGTCTGAAGGAAATTGAAAAACACTTCAACGGTGGCATGGTCGTAAAAATGCAGAACGGCAAAAGCTTCCCCGTCAGCAGGACGTACGCGAAACTGATACGCCGCAAGGTCGTCTAGTC
>CAYTMU010000063.1:3825-17164 GCA_964438975.1 uncultured Roseivirgaceae bacterium
AGCTTTGCGAGTGCGTCTTTCATGCGTTGCAGGGCGTTGCGCAGGTCGCCTTCCGAAGCTGCATACGACAGCCGAACGCAGTTTTCATCGCCGAACGCGCCGCCGGGTACAAGGGAAATGTGCGCCTCCTCAAGCATGTAAAGACAAAAATCATCGCCGTTATTGATCTCGGTCGCACCGTTCGACTTGCCGAAATAGGCACTGATATCCGGGAAGAAATAAAACGCTCCCTGTGGGTAATTGGATTTGATACCCGGAATTTCCTTCAGAAGATTGTAAACGATGTCGCGGCGTTTCCGATACTCCTCCACCATCTTGTTGGTCGGGGTGATGTCCCCGGCGATCGCGGCTAATGCCGCGCGCTGAGCAATCGAACAGTTAGCGGATGTGATCTGCCCCTGGACTTTGTTACAGCCATCGGCAATCCACTTTGGCGCGGCGATATATCCCACACGCCACCCGGTCATAGCGAACCCTTTGGCAAATCCGTTCACCGTGATCGTCCGTTCGAACATTCCGGGAAAAGAGGCAATACTAACCTGTTCACCGGTGAAGTTGATGTGTTCGTATATCTCATCGGCAATTGCAAGGATGTTGTGTTTCACGACGACTGCCGCGATAGCTTCCAATTCCTTCTTTGAAAATACAGTACCCGTCGGGTTGCACGGAGACGAGAAAATTATCGCCTTCGTTTTTGCAGTGATCGCCTTCTCCAGTTGATCCGCAGTGACTTTGAAGTCATTTTCGATCGTGCCTTTCACCGGTACGGGCACCGCCTCTGTCAAGCGGACAAGCGCGTCGTAACTCACCCAATATGGCGAGAAGACAATCACCTCATCTCCGGGGTTGAGCAGCGCCAGCATTGCATTAGCGATCGACTGCTTGGCACCGTTCGACACAACAATATTCTCAGCCTTATACGGAACGCCATTCTCTTTCTGGTACTTGGCGGCCAGCGCCTCACGGAGGTCCTGGTAACCCGCTACCGGAGGATATGCAAAGTACTTCCCATCATCGATCGCTTTCTTTGCCGCCTCGCAAATATGCGTGGGCGTCTTGAAGTCCGGCTCCCCAAGGCTCAGGGCGATGACGTCGATGCCCTTGTTCTTGAATTCGCGGGCTTTCGCGGCCATTGCCAGGGTTGCTGATTCTTCGATAGCGTTGATGCGATCTGATAACTGGTTCATATGTAAATGTTAGTTTGAGCCGTAACGGTCTTAAAGGCGCAAAGGAAAGAATTTTTGTACGAACAAGGAAGGTTCGCAAGCAGTTTTCGTCGCTACCGGAAGTGCAGCCCTCAGTCGGGCCAGGTCGTTCTGCCGAGGATGCTTCTGCCAAGGGTGATCTCATCGGCGTACTCCAGATCGCCGCCAACGGGTATGCCACGGGCAATGACACTGACCTTCACCGGTATGTCGCGGATCCTTTTATTGATATAAAAGGCGGTGGTGTCGCCCTCCATAGTAGGACTCAACGCCAGAATTACTTCTCTGATCTCCGTGCCATTGCCGAGCCGGGCGATGAGCGATTCGATCTTCAATTCGCCCGGGCCGATACCGTTCATAGGGGAGATCACTCCGCCGAGCACGTGGTACAGCCCCGTGTATTGTGATGTGTTCTCGATGGCCATTACGTCGCGCGTGTCTTCCACGACGCAGACAATCGAACGCTCGCGCTTATGACTGGTGCAGATATGGCACACCTCCGCATCTGAAATGTTGTTACAGCACGAACAGAATCGGATCTGGGCACGCAACCTGCTCAGCGATTCAGCAAGCGCGAAAGTGCTTTCTGGTCGGTCTTTGATCAGGTGCAAGACCAGCCTCAGCGCAGTCTTCTTCCCGATACCCGGGAGTTTCGAGATGTGGTTAACCGCGTCTTCGATCAGTTTGGAGGGAAATTCCACGGCCGTCTAACTTACAGAATCCGCGCATCAATGCCCGCTTCGCAGATACCTTCGCGAAAAGGCTTCAGGTATTCCAGGCTGCCGGACTTCACCGCGCATTTACCCCTGTAGTGAATCAAGTACGTACACTGCTCCGCTTGCTCGGGTGTGTGATCGCAGACCTTTATCAACGTCGAAATCACATGATCAAATGTATTCACGTCATCATTGAAAACAACCAGATCCATAAGGTCGGTTGTTTCAACCGACTCCAGGACGTCTACCAACTTCTCCGGTGCCTCTTGCTTGCGTAATGGGTCCATAGCCTATGATGATTTAGTTGAACTCATGCGCAAAGTTAGCATTTTTGAACGTAACGATTCCAGAAAACCGGTCCAAACCGCTTTTTGAGTGTCGGCGACTCGCGCATTTGGAATTATAAGCAAATCGTTCTTCATTGGTCTTTAATTTACCGTCCGTGCCATATTAATGACGCCCTCGCTCGTCCTCTTTATACTGATCGCCTATTTCGGCGTATTGATTCTGATCTCTTTTGTGACGTCGCGTGGCGCGGACACAACTACCTTCTTTACCGCAAACCGGCAGTCGCCCTGGTATCTCGTTGCCTTCGGCATGATCGGATCCTCGCTGTCGGGCGTGACGTTCATCAGTGTACCGGGAAACGTTGGTGCAACCGGCTTCGGGTATTTTCAGATCGTACTGGGATACCTGCTCGGCTACTGGGTGATAATTGGTGTGTTGATGCCGTTGTACTACCGGCTCAATCTCATTTCGATCTATACCTACTTTGAGAAGCGATTCAGCTTTTGGTCGTACAAGACCGGTGCGTTCTTTTTCATGATCTCCCGCACACTCGGTTCTGCATTGCGGCTATATCTGGCAGCAGCAGTATTGCAACTATTCCTGTTCGACGCGTGGGAGGTTCCTTTCTTCGTGACGGTTGCAACAACACTGGCGCTGATATGGGTATACACGATAAAAGGCGGTATCAAAACCATCGTCTACACAGATGTTTTTCAGACATTCTTCCTTGTAAGTGCAGTGTGTGTCGCGGTCTGGCAGATCTCCGACGACCTCGGGATGTCTTTTCCGAGTATGATAGACGCGATCCGCGATAGCAAGTACTCGAAAATATTCTATACGGATGATCCAAAATCCCCCATGTTCTTCTGGAAGCAATTCATCGGCGGGGCGCTGATCACGATCACGATGACGGGGATGGACCAGGAGATCATGCAAAAGAACCTCACGTGTAAGAACCTCGGCGAGGCACAGAAGAACATGTTTTGGTTCAGCATCATCCTGGTCATCGTCAACGTGTTGTTTCTCACACTTGGTGCGTTGCTCTTCTTGTACAGTGCCGAAAACGGTATTGCTATCCCAGCTGCGACCGACGATCTCTTTCCCATGCTTGCCCTCAACGAATTCAGTCTCCTGGTCGGTGTATTCTTCCTGCTTGGCATCACGGCATCGTCGTACGCGAGTGCTGATTCTGCACTCGCGGGGTTAACCACTTCGTTCTGTATTGACTTTCTCAATTTCAGGGACAAGTCTGAGCATGTCAAACGCCGTCAGAAATTCCTGGTTCACCTCGGTTTTTCGTCGCTGTTTCTCCTGATCATCGTCATCTTCCGGGAGATCAACGAACGGAGCGTCATCGACGCCGTTCTCGGAATTGCTACCTACACCTATGGCCCTCTTCTCGGCCTTTTTTCATTCGGGATCTTCACCCGCCTCCAGGTTCGCGACCGACTTGTTCCTATCGTGTGCGTGCTGTCGCCGATCCTTTGTTATATCCTGAGCCTGTATTCCCCGATACTGTTCGGCGGCTACCGCCTTGGACTAGAGGTGTTGCTGGTCAACGGCATTTTCACCTTCATCGGTTTGGCACTCATCAGCCAGAAAGGTGTGAGAGTAGAGTCATTGTGATCGCTTCATTCCCGTATCAGGATTTTTCCTTCCCAATCCCGGAAGAAAATCAGCCGCGTCTTTCCCAAGAGTAAGAAATCAGGCTGCTTTTGCCCTTTATACCCGCTTACCATTTCCGGCACAGCGTATGTAATACACAATACGGGTTTGAGTTTTGACGAATGAGGGGTTGGATTTTAGTCAGGTTTAGGCCGTCTGCGCGAGCGGGCGGCCTTTTCCTTTATATCACAACTCGTGACCAGGGTCCCAGAAAACTTTGTCAAAGTCTACCACTTGATCGTTCTTCACAACGATACCTTCCTTCTCCAACGCACGCTGCATAGAACTCGGCGGCTGAAAGTGATGCTTCCCCGTCAATAAACCGACGCGGTTGACAACGCGATGAGCAGGAACTCCCTTCGGACAGCTGTTCATAGCCCACCCGACCATACGCGCACTTGATTTCAAACCAAGATAATTAGCAATGGCTCCATAGCTGGTTACACGCCCTTTTGGAATAAGTTTTGCAACTTTGTACACGTCTGAGAAGAAATTGTCGGCAGAACGCCCGGTTTTTATGCGTGCCATCACCGTTTCCAGGGTTGATTCTGCTAAATTTACGAGTGTTTACCAATTACCTGATGAAAAAAGTGAAGAACTGGTTACTTGTTATCGTTGCCTCAAGCGTCAGTCTGGCATCTTTTGCTCAGCAAAAAGATGGTGGAACCAGCCAAAGTGCCAGGTTAATACTACCTGATTCAACCGGGTGGAATATCCTGAAGGAAAACGATATCCTGAAATTCCAGGTCAGTACCTCGGAAAGCGATCCTGCTTTCTTCTTGATAGAAGGGGCAGAAGATTTGAACATCGAATTCGATTCTCTTGGAAACTTTTTTTGGCAACCATCCTATGACCTGATCGATCGAGTCACAAGAATGAAGGACTTTACTGTGATCATCGAAGCGAGCTGGCCTGAGTCGAAGGACAAGAAGCGCATTCGCGAATCACTGACTTTTGTCGTCAGCCACGTGAACCGGCCCCCTGTTGTGGAGCAACTTCCTGTGTTTTACGTGAAGCAGTCGACTACAAATATCTACCAGCTTCCATCCGAACTCATTTACGATCTTGACGGAGATCCGCTGGTGTTTCGTCCTATCCTCGACAAAATGCCGGAAGGATCATCGCTGTCGCAGCAAGGCCAGTTTGCATGGAGCCCTTCCCGCAGTCAGTTTGTTTCACTGAGGAAAGAGCCGCTGGTAGTTGAATTCATCGTACAGGACCAACCGGAAAAGGCGGAGACGATCGGACAACTGAAGATCGCTCCGACGCAGCAGGATCTGCCACCCGACATTCAGATCGTTCCCGGTGTTCCGGCCGATTCAACATTCACGATCAAAGAAGATGAGACTTTGAATTTGAAGATATATGTGTCCGATCCCAACGGCGATGACGATGTCAGTACAGCGGGATTTGTATCAAACGACAAGCGCGTGCCGAATAGCGCGTGGAAGAGCAATACCAACCTGCAATACGAATTCACCTGGTCGCCCGGGTACGACTACGTTGATGAACTCAACGGATCTGTCATTACCGAAGTCGTGTTCTTCGTGCTCGACAAATCCAACAACCGTACACAGCGCACGGCGAAGGTCCGGGTACTGGATGCTGAGGATCTCATCAAGAAAGATGCGCAGCTGTTCGAAAAATACCGAAACTACCTCGTGGAAGCCGGCAAGATGATCCGACTACTTGACGAGAACCAAAAAGCGCTGAACAAGGAATACAAGCGAGCGCGGAAAGGGAAACAGAACCGTTCAATCGTCAACGCCTCCCTCGGCGCGGTGACTGGTCTCTCCCCCGTTGTTATCGATCAGCCAGACCAATCGAAGATCGTGTCAGGTGTCGGTGGTACGACGGTACTAACGCTTGGCACACTGGAAGCGACTGAAGTAATCGGTCGATCGAAAGACGGCATCATGGATAAGATCAAGACCGGCATTGATATTCGAAACAAGGTACAGTCGGGAGGCGACGAGTTTGCGCGGAAGTATTCATTGAAAGCCTCGCGCCGAAATGCGGAATTTGATAAAGACATCGAAAAACTACGTTCGATACTGAGCGATCCCCGCATCGTATTGCTCGAACTCGACGCATACGAACAAAAAGTCCGCGTAGAAGAGAAAGATCTCCGGAGGATATTTCTGGATTACGGCGGGGAGGGGAAGTAGTCCACCGGTCCACGGTCCACGGACGACGGTTGGTCCAACTGTGGACTGTCGTCCGTGGACCGTGGACTAATCTACCTCTTCTCACGGCAATTCAACATCCAGTTAATGCCAAACTTATCCGTGCAAGAGCCATAGTAGTCGCCCCAGAACATGTCTTGCAACTCCATGGTTACCTGCCCTCCTTCCGAGAGGGCCTTGAACAACCGCTCGGTTTCCTTGCGTGTGTCGGGACTTAGGTTGATGAATACGTTGTTCCCTTTGTTGAGTTTGAATCCCATCGACTCGGGTGCATCGGTCCCCATTAGGGAGTGCACCCCGAGGATGCGGAGTTCTACGTGCATGACGAGATTCTTGTCTTCATCGGAAAGCGGCGGCATCCCTTCCTGAGGTGGAACATCGCCCATCCGCGAAATGCCGTCGCCACCAAATTCCCCACCGAATATTGATTTGTAGAAATTGAACGCTGCTTCAGTGTCGCGTTCGAAGTTGAGATAAGTGCTTACAGTCGCCATTTTCGTAATGTTTTGTTTAACAATCTCGTTTCACAGGTAAATGTACACGTTAGAATCGTGTGTTCATGGGGCTAATTCCGCCATTGACCGTCGACCAACGCACACCCCCACAACCGTGGACCGTGGACCAAATACCCACCAGCACTGATGGCGTTGCAGCTGTGTTCGCAATTTATTTGTGTGATATGGAAAACGCAGGTATTTTTAGCTTCTTCAAACCTAAACGCCGAATGTTGACCCGGGTAGTGCTTGCTGATGATCACGCGATCGTTCTGGATGGTGTCAAAAGTCTACTCGAGAAGGTGGAGGGTCTGGTGGTGGAACGGATGTTCAATTCCGGGACCGACTTGCTGAAGTACCTGGAGTGCAATGAATGCGACTTGTTGATTACTGATTTCAGCATTCCTGGGATAGACGGACTCTCGCTTATTAACACGATCAGGCGCATCCGGCCGGATCTCAGAGTAGTGGTATTAAGTATGCACAACGAGGTACACCTGGTCAAGGAAATCCTGAAGACCGGTATCCACGCGTATGTACTTAAGAATGATACGCACAAGGAGCTAATCCACGCTATCGGGGAAGTCACGGCAGGCCGGATGTTCATGAGCAGCGATGTTGCTCGGATGTTGGTGCGCGACCTGCAGAATCCCGACGAGGGCAGGCTGCTCACGGATCGGGAGCGGGAAATCCTCAAGCTTATTGCAAAGGAATACTCGAATAAGCAGATCGCGGAGGAGTTGTTCATCAGCGAACGCACTGTGGAGACGCATCGAAAGAATATTTTCCGTAAGACGGGTACTACTTCACTCGTGGGGCTGATCAAGTTTGCGTACGCCAACAATCTTATTTAGAACTCAAACTACTCATGTGAGAAAGCCTTGTCCCGTACAATTCTGCCGTGCACTACTCGCTGCCCTGTTAATATTCGCCGTAACACGCGAGTCGCTCGCGCAGAATGGTTCATTCGATAGTCTCAGGAACGTTGTATCCACGCATACGTCGGATACGCTTGGCGTACTTGCTTGCGCAGACTTGTGCTATGGCTATCGCATGGTCAACCAGGATTCAGCACTTTATTACGCCCGACGGGGTATGCTTCTTGCGCGGAAACTCGGCTTCGGAAGAGGCCTTGCCCAGGTCTCCAGCGATGCGGCGTTTGTTCACTACGATCGGGGAGATCTCGATTCCGCTATCGGCTTGTGGGACTCGGCGTTAAAAATTCGACTGGAGTTAAAGGATAAACCGGGTATCGCCAGTCTCCAGATGAAGATCGGTGCAGCATATTTCCGAAAAGGGGCGTACGACGAATCGCTGAGGTATCAGCTTCAGGCGCTGCGGACGTACGAGGAACTGAATGTACCCGAATGGATTGCGCAGACCATGAGCAACGTCGCTGCAGTGTATGAACAGCAGAATCTTCTGGATAAGGCGTTGGAGTATTACCAACAGGCATATGATCTGCACGAGCGCGATGGGTCGGCGACCGGAATGGGTCGCGTCCTGATAAACATGGGCAACGTTCACTTTTTGAGGAAGGATTATGCGGCGTCCGGTAAATGCCTGAAGTCGGCGTTGCGCTTGCTGCCAGAGGGCGCTGAACAGACGAACAAGTCTGTTGCTTTGAACAACCTCTCCGAGATATACGTAACGACCGAAAGGTATGACAGCGCGGCGATCTTTGCGGAGAGCGCGTTGTCGATCCGGCGGGTGACTGGTGATGTGGGTGGCGTGATCTCCAGTCTTAATATGTTAGGTCGCATCGCAAGCAAGCGGGGTAATTATGTCACAGCCGCGAAATATCTAGACGAGGCGCTGGAACTGGCGGAGGAGAAACAGCTTCTCTCGTTGCAGAGTCGAATCCAACATACGCTATATGAGCTTTACAAGGAACAGGGCGCCTGGAGTAAGAGCC
The DNA here is from genome assembly GCA_964438975.1 of uncultured Roseivirgaceae bacterium. GTDB lineage: Bacteria > Bacteroidota > Bacteroidia > Cytophagales > Cyclobacteriaceae > Chryseosolibacter. Next base: position 12,295 of record CAYTMU010000063.1, read on the forward strand.
TGGAGGCGCACGAACAGTTCGCCGCGATACGGGATTCCCTTCTTAATGAGACGAGCCGCAAGGAGGTAGCTGCCATGCAGGTACAATACGACACAGAAAAAAAGGAACAGCGTATTTCACTGCAGGCCGCTGAGCTATCACGACAGCTAGCACGTATTCAGCGAGACACAGTGATCATCATTGGTTTGGTGGTAGCCGTTGCGCTTTCTCTGGTGATCCTTTTCCTGCTTCGGGGCCGCCAGCGACGGAAGGCGGAGTTGCAGCGGAAAGAAGGCGAAATCACGTTGCGGGAAGTATTTATCCGTGCATCGATAGAATCACAGGAAAATGAACGCAAACGTTTCGCCCGCGACCTGCACGATGGAATGGGCCAGTGGATATCTTCTCTTCGGCTGGCGCTGTCGTCTTTACAAGACGCGAGCGACGATGATGAGAGGTTGACGGTGGTGGATCGCGCTGATAAGATCATGCGTGATATCAACCACGAGTTCCGCAGTATCGCTTTTAACCTCATGCCGCATACACTGATCCATTTCGGGTTGAATGCTGCACTCGGTGAAATGGTCAATCGACTCAATACAATGAACCGGGGGGTATTTTCGGTCAGTGCATTTGCCTTTCCCGAGCGATTGCCAGAATTGGTGGAAGTTTCACTGTACCGGGTTGTACAAGAGTGGACGAATAATATCATCAAGTACTCCGACGCAACGTATGTCGGGATCCAGTTGACAGGCCATGATGACGAACTCGTGATCATGATCGAGGACAACGGAAAGGGTTTTGACGTAAACGTTTTGAGTCGCGGGGTAGGAAATGGCTGGAACAACATCCGTTCGCGTGTGAATTTGATCAAAGGGTCTGCAGATATCGATTCCGCGGATGGACGTAGCGGAACAACGCTTACCTTGATTGTGCCGCGGACTGCGATCGATGAGATCTCTTCCCGTGATCAGCAAAAGGCAGTAAATGAAAACGGGGGCCTTCGCGAAGGACAGGTGGTGAGCAGTGAGATGTAAAGAGTAAAAGGGAGTGCCGGGGCGAGCTACCTCGCTCCCGGCGCCCGGTACTAGCAAACCGAGCTTCTCTCCTCACAGTGACTCAAAGAATTCGTTGAGGTGATGGTTTAGAAATTTTTCCGCCGCTCCATATACACCTTCTTTGTATCGGGCGGGATCCACACTGATAATTTTTGCATTCGTTTTGGTATGATTGTCAGCACTGTAGAATGTCCCGTAGATCGTAGTTGTTCCAATTGCGTCCGCGCCGCCACGCGCGTAGGCCGCGATCTTTTCGTCGTCGATCACTCCCGCGATCATCAGGGGCTTGGAGAGTGTTCCGCTGTAGACACTTGTTGCTCCTGCGCCTATCTTCCCGTGGTGGAATGATACATTGCTCGTTGCCATCGTGACGGTGTTGGAGCCTTTGAGTTTGATTTTTGCATCGGATGTCATGGTTACGGCTTCCTGCCCCACCAGTCGCAGGGAAGTCTTCACTTTCACCTTAGCACCAAATCCTTTGAAGCCATCGGCTTCCGAGATGAAGAGAACAGTCAGATCAACCGAGCCGATTATTGCGTCGTCGAGTTCCGCCGACAATTTGGGATAGGTCGTCGCCTGGTTTCCGAGGAATCCACCTTTCTTCTCCTTCCCGTCTTTATTCAGGCCCTTGACAAAATATTCATAGCCTTTTGGAGTACATGTCATCACGCCTGGGATTTCCGCCATTGAGATCCCGCCGCCTTTCATGCGCTCGAAGTCTTTGTATGTATCGGTATTTGCCGCGTCGTCGGCGCTGACTATTGTCAGTCCCTGCGTCTGAAGCTTGTCGATATACTGCTTATACAGCTGATCCGTTATTGACTGGACAGTAGCCTCGTCCAGGCCCTCTAGCCCCACGGACACTTCTGCCAATGCATCGCCGCGAACCCCGCCGCCGAGCATGTGGCCCCCTTGTTTGAAGTCTTGTTTTTCGTTGTAGACCTGAAAGTTGACGTCAAACCCAGCGACATAAATGCGCTTTGCGCCGTCTGACTTCCGCAGTTTGTTGAGACCGTAGGAATTGTCTGTGGGCTTAAATTCGCCGAGTGATTGCGCGCAAAGAAAGCCTGTAATTGCGCAAAAAAATGCGGTGATAATAGTTTTGGTCATTGTGGGAAAACGTTAGTTGTTGCCCAAAGGTGATGTATTTCGAGCGCGCGCGAAATACCAGCACAAGGGCAAATCGGAATACCCACTGGTACGGAGAAAGCCGTGGACCGTTGGCTGTGGCCCGTGAACTTTCTATCTTAACGCTCATGAACTCCAGACGTGACTTTCTTAAGAAGGCAGCCCTTCTTGCAGGGGGTGCAGGCGCGTGGACCGCGCTGCCACCATCCATTCACAAGGCATTTGCCATCTCTCCCGACCCAGGTACTACCTTCTACGATGCAGAACACATCGTCATGGTGATGCAAGAGAATCGCTCCTTCGACCATTGTTTCGGAACGATGAGAGGGGTGCGCGGCTTCAATGATCCACTCGCGATCTCGCTGCCAGATAAGAATCCGGTCTGGTTTCAGCCGGACAAGCAGGGTAATCGGTTTTTGCCTTTCCGTCTGAATATAAAGGACACCCGCGCGGCGTGGATGGGCGGAGTGCCTCACTCCTGGACGGATCAGGTCGACGCTCGTAATAATGGGAAGTACGACGGATGGATCGAAGCAAAACGCCCGGGTAACAAGGACTATCGTCACATCCCCATGGCAATGGGTTACTATACGCGCGAGGACATTCCGTTTTACTACGCATTAGCGGATGCCTTTACGGTTTGTGATCAGCATTTCTGTGCCGCGTTAACCGGTACAACGACGAATCGCAGCTATTTCTGGACTGGCAAAACGCATGGCGGTCCCGGCGACAAGGCGAAAGTGCGCAACGGTGAGGTAACGTACAACCAGGAGGCGTCGTGGGCGACTTTCCCGGAACGGCTCGAAGATCTCGGTATTTCCTGGAGGGTTTATCAGAACGAGATCAGTCTTCCCTCCAACGTGGAGGATGCATCACTGCTCGCAAATTTCACCAACAACAACCTCGAATGGTTCTCGCAATACAACGTGCGTTTTGGCACGGGGTACTATGGTTACATGAAAAGGCAGGAGCGCGACCTACCGGGACGCATCAGCGAACTTGAGGGCCAATTGCAAGCAGCCACCGGGGCTGAGAAAGAGGAGCTCGCCAGTGAACTGGAGAAAAGGAAGCAGGAACTTATGCGGATTCACGAACATCTGGCGAAATGGACGCCAGAGGAGTTCCAGAAACTCTCGCCGCGGCAGAAGAACTTGCACAACAAAGCATTTGCAACAAATATCGCTTCACCCGACTATCACAAAGTAGAAGACATGGTCTACACAGCAGAAGGCGAGGAGCGTTCTACGAAAGTTCCGAAAGGTGATGTCCTGTATCAATTCCGCAAAGATGTCCAGGAAGGCAAACTACCAACTGTTACATGGCTGGTGGCGCCGCAAAAGTTCTCCGACCATCCGAGCGCGCCTTGGTATGGCGCGTGGTATGTGTCGGAGGTGCTCGACATCCTGACACAAAATCCCGAAGTCTGGAAGAAGACAATATTCATTTTGAATTACGACGAAAACGATGGGTACTTCGATCATATCCCTCCGTTTGTAGCGCCACATCCCACGGATCCCGAACACGGTAAAGCTTCACCGGGACTGGATGTGACGGGTGAGTTTGTCACAAAGGAGGAGGAAATGAAGTTTGGTTTCCGCGAAAGCGATTCAAGGACTAGCCCCGTAGGACTCGGTTACCGCGTTCCACTGATCGTGGCATCGCCGTGGTCTCGTGGTGGCTGGGTGAATTCAGAAGTCTGCGATATCACCTCGACGATCCAGTTGATGGAAAAATTTCTTTCGAAGAAGACAGGCAAGAAAGTGGAGGAGCCGAACATCAGTTCGTGGCGACGAACTGTCAGCGGGGATCTCACGTCGGTGTTCCGGCCATACAATGGAGAGAAGATCGACTTGCCTGACTGGCTCGACAGAAACAAGCACATGCAGGACATCTACAACGCGCGATTCAAAAAGATACCGGATAACTTCAAGCCGTTGAGTGCGGCGGAAGCACGTGAGCTTGCGCGGAACCCGGGTACGGCGTTGCCGGCCCAGGAGCCGGGAACAAAACCATCGAACGCCTTGAAATACGATCTGCATGTCGACGGAGGACTGAGCGCGGACGGCAAAGCCTTTGTTATCCGATTCCGGGCGGCGAAAGATATTTTTGGCGAGGAGGCGCTCGGGGCCCCGTTCAATGTCTATGCAGCGGTTGATTACAGGAACGCGGCGGGGCAATTCGAACCCTCACGAAACTGGGCGTTTGCTGTGAAGAGTGGTACCGAACTGGAATACACGTGGCCACTCACATCGTTCGAGGGGGGCAATTACCATCTCCGCGTTTACGGACCGAACGGATTCTATCGCGAGTTTACTGGCATTGGCGGTGCGGGAATAGAAGTGATATCCCAACCCGCAACGCGGAATAACAGCCTCACAGGACAGGTGAATGTCGAGATCAGGAACACAACCAAGCAACGCGTGCAACTCAGATTAGCCGACGAGAAATACGGGAGGAAGACACAACGCCTGTCGCTGAAAGCGCGAGGAAAGCATGTCGTGGAAATCGATACGACAACGAGCGGAGGATGGTATGACTTTGCGATACAAATGGACGACAGCAGCAATGTGATTGCCCGCTACGCCGGCCGGCTCGAACGAGGAGTGGATAGTGTATCAGATCCGTACATGGCTGGGAATTAGTCCACAGTTGGTCCACAGTCAACGGTCGACAGCCCACGGTTGTGGGAACATCATCTCGTTATT
>CAYTMU010000064.1:0-17036 GCA_964438975.1 uncultured Roseivirgaceae bacterium
TTGTGGATGATGAAGCTTTTGATACCGAGTTCAACGGCAACGCAGGGGAGACCTATGTTCTACGCTGGACGATCTCGAATGGTGTTTGCGCTGACAGCTTTGATGAAGTACGGATCCGTTTTGATCAATCACCTACCGTGGCCCTTGCGGGCAGCGACCAGACGGCGTGTAGCACGTCGGTAACACTTGCTGCTAACAATCCTTCTCCGGGATTAGGGCAATGGACCGTTGTTTCAGGAGCCGGTGGCGCCTTTGCAGACCCCGCCCATCCTGCGACATTATTCTATGGCACTCCCGGGACGACCTACACACTGCGATGGACAACCCGCAGCATTTTCGGTGCATGTACCCCGACGAGCGACGACGTTGATATTCATCTCGACCAGCAACCAACGACTGCGCTTGCAGGCCCCGACCAGAGCCTCTGCGGCGCGCCCACCACGTTCCTTGCGGCGAATACTCCGATAATTGGAACAGGTGAGTGGTCGATCATCAGCGGCACCGGGGGAATCATCACCGATGCGGAGGAGCCTGCAACGAGCTTTAATGGCCAGGCTGGAGTTACCTACATCTTGCGATGGACCATCACCAATGGAACATGTCAGCCCTCCTTCGACGATGTGATTATCGATATGAAGAGCATTCCCGACGTACTTGCATCGTCAACCACCCTTTGCTCGGGAAGTAGTACGAACATTGTGATCACCAACCCGAACGCAGTGACAGGCACAACGTTCAGCTGGATTGTGCAGAGTTCGACCAATGTGACGGGCGCGACAGCAGGTAACGGCGATGTCATTAGCCAAGTGCTGACAAGTGCCGATGGAATCTCACAAGGAACCGCGACCTACCGCATTACACCGATGGCGCAGGGATGTGCCGGCACACCTATAGATGTCGTTGTCACGGTTGATCCTGTCCCGGTCATCAACACCCCCGCCAGTAGTCTCGTCGAAGTTATTTGCAGCGAGGAATCCCTGAATTTCATACCCACCTCCACCGTAGCAGGGACAACTTATTCATGGACCGCAACCTTCACAGGTTCACTTTCTGACGTGAGCACTAATGGGATCGCCGCGATCACCGACTCCCCGGTTAATTCCGGTAACACATCGGCTGTAATCACCTACGTGATCACGCCAGAGGCGCAGGGATGTATCGGCAGCCCGGTCAGTTATGTCGTTACCGTGCGCCCGACCCCCGATGTCGCCGCCGCTGATGAGTCAATTTGCGCCGGCCAGACAACCGATATCTTAATCACGAACCCGAACAGTGTCACCGGAACGACTTTCGCCTGGACAGTGCAAAGCAGCAGCAACACAAGCGGTGCAGGTCCGGGCACTGGCAGCCATATTGGCCAGACACTCGGTACGCTTGACGGAGTAACACCCGGCATGGTCGTCTATCGCATTACACCTTACGCTAACGGATGTGCAGGAGACTTCATCGACGTGACCGTAGATGTGACACCTGCCCCTGTTATTACAAACAGCCCATCTGAGTTTTCACTGCAAATTTGTAGTGATGAGAGTCTGAACTTCCTGCCGTCCTCAACGATAGCCGGCACGACGTACACATGGACAGTCACGTCCGCGTCTCCCGTCATCGATCCGGCTTCGATAACTGCGGCGGGTAGCGGACCGATTAACGATACTCCGGTTAATACCGGTAATATTAGCGGCACAGTGACGTATCGTATTACACCTACGTATAACGGTTGCAATGGAAGTCCGGTAAACATGGTTGTCACCGTCAATCCTCTTCCCACGGCATCTGCATCGGATCTCACAATATGTAGCGGACAAACCGCAGTTGTTGTGATTGACGCGACACCTCGGAATGTTGCCGGAACGAGTTTCTCATGGACCGCGTTGCCGAGTGCCAATCTGATCGGAGCCAGTGCCGGCGATGGATCGATGATCAGCCAGGTCTTGTCTACGACCGACGCACTGATCGGAACAGTTCAGTATACCATTACCCCGTTTGCCAATGGCTGCGCCGGTCCCACGCATCAGGTCACGACGACTGTCAATCCCATTGCCACGGTTGACGCAGGTGCGGACTTTGCAGTTTGCGAGCCAGTGGATATCCTCCTTCCCGGAACGATCGGAGGCAGTGCTGCGCTGGGCACCTGGTCGACAATACAAGGGACGGGTTCCATCAGCGGTAGCACGACGACGGGCACCGATGTGACAGCTATTTATACAGTAGGTCCGGGTGACATTGGCGGGACCGTTGTACTCCGATTGACAACCGATGATCCCGATGGTGTTGGTCCCTGCTTAGTTGTAACAGACGACATTACCATCACAGTGAACCAGGCTCCGCGCGTGAGTGTGCCTGCTGACTTCACGGTATGCGAACCACTCTCGATTCCGTTGACAGGAGACCTTGACCCAAGCGCGACCGCAGGTTCGTGGAGTGTGCTTTCCGGAGCAGGTGTGCTCTCCGTCAGCAGTATCACCGGAGATCTTGTGACGGCGAGTTATGCGCCAGCGCTTTCCGACGTCGGCAACGCCGTTTCCTTCCGGCTGACAACAAATGACCCTGATGGCGCCGGACCCTGCGAGCCCGCGACAGGCGACCTCACCATTATGATCAACGAATCCGCCAAAGTTGACGCCGGGCTACCGCAGGTAGTCTGCGAAGACGAAGTGGTCACGGTTACGGGTAGTATTTCCGGGACCGCCACGTCCGTCCTCTGGAGTGGAGGAAGTGGTACACCGCGCTTTACCGACGCCACCCACTACATTTCCGATTATAATCTGACACCGGCGGATATCGCGGCAGGTACAATCACCTTGACCCTGACTACAAACGATCCGGATGGTGCGGGCCCATGTTTGCCATCGTCTGACAATGTGCTGGTATCGATCAACAAGCTTCCGGTAGTCGCTCTCTCGCCGCTGGCGTCCTTCTATGCTGAGAACGCAGATCCCGTTTCGCTTGTCGGTTTCCCCAGTTCACCTCCCGGCATTTACACGGGACCGGGTATTCTGGCGGGGACGAATCAATTTTTCCCTTCAAATGCAGGAACCGGTCAGAAAGAACTGACTTACACGTATACGGACCTTAATGGATGTACAAATTCCGCGTCTCGTTCGACCATTGTGAATCCGGTAACACAAATTGATTTTGTGTTGGCACAGCCGAGCGAGATTGACGAGTTTGGTCGATTGGTCATCTGCGAGAACTCAGGCAGCAACAACCTTATTCGGCTTATCGGCATCCCTGAATGGAATGACCCTGCTTCCAAGCAGGACGAGACATTTTTCCGGAGCCTCGATCCGGTTTTAGCTCCCCGCATTGTGTTTGACGGTTCGAGCTTCCTGATCAATACGAAGAATCTCCCGGGCGGCGAATACGAGATCCAGTACATCTTTACGAACACACTGGAAGCTACTGAAACGCTGGCGAAGACACTTAAGGTGAACTCGGCTCCGAAAGCGATCATCGATGTTCCGAACAGCTGTATTGAAGATGTCATCACATTTCACGACACCTCTGTGATACCCAATAACACGTCGGCAGGTACGATTGATCGCTGGTCGTGGTCGTATGGAGAAGGCGGTAACACGAACGACGGGTTCACACGGAATCCGAGCTATCAATACATCGCCCAGGGATTGAAAACCCTTGGCCTGCGCGTGACCACAGACCAGGGATGCGCGCATGATACGACGCGCGTGATACGGATAAGCACTCCGCCGCGACCGGATTTCTCGTGGAGTAAGATCTGTGTGGACACACAGACTACTGAGTTCCGTGATCTTTCGAATCCTGGCATTGCCAATATCGTTCAGTACACATGGGATTTTGCTGATGGAGATACCCTCGGCGTTGGAGGACCCGCCAAACCAGTCCCCGCCGGAAAGCACGGCGGGAAGACCACGAACACGTACAATGACCCTCATCACAAGTACGATGAATTCCAGGTGTACAACGTGACACTCGGTATTCGGACAGACGATGGATGCGAGAACTCAATTACGAAACGCGTATTTATACTCGATTACAAGACTCCTAGTGCCACCGCCGGCTACTATGAGAACTTCGAAGCCGGAAAAGGGACCTGGGTAGAGACGTCATCGCACAGGGATCCTGCTAAGGCCGGTGATTACAGCTGGGTGTTCGGAACCCCTTCCGGCGAAAGGATCAATGACGCATATTCTGGAGTGAACGCGTGGTGGACAGGTGGCAACCCCGATGCAGATGTCAATTTCAGTACCTATTATCCGAACGATAGTACGGAAGTGACAGGCCCGTGTCTCAACCTGTCCGGTATCGAAAGACCGATGATCTCGCTTAATTACTGGTCGCACTCACAGGAGGTTTTTGACGGAGCGGTCGTTCAATACTCGACCAACGGGGGGGCTACTTGGCGAACGATCGGAGACGCGGAGCGCCGCGGAATCAACTGGTACAACAGCAAGAACTTGCCTGGGTCTATTGGTGGTGAAGACCGCTTCGCCTGGTCAGGCAAGACCAATGGTTGGAGGAATGCGAGGTTCAGCCTCGATGAAATACCCCCGGCTGAACGCGAACTGGTGGTGTTCAGAATTGCCTTCGGAAGTAACAGCGATAACCAGCCGGATAGCGTTCTGAACGGATTTGCTTTCGATGACGTGTACATCGGTGAGAAGAAGCGCACGGTGCTTGTTGAACAATTTGTCAACAGTGCCAATCCACCGAGTGACGCCGCCCGCAGCTACCTGGACAATCTGTATGACAACCAGACTGCGGCAGGACTGAAAGCGGAGTCGGATTTTGTCAAACTACAATACCACATCGCCGCGATTGGCGCCTTTGATCAATTGTATGATGACAATCCGGTTGACCCGACCAGTCGTGCTTTGATCTACAAGACCGACACGCCGCCGATTACAGTGATGGACGGTATTTTCGGACAATCGCCCTATCACCAGTACACCAACCAGCCGCCGTTCAACGGAGACCATGCGCTGATAACAGCGGTCGAGATCGATCGCCGCGCATTGGACGATCCGAAGTTTGATATCAAGGTAGCTGTTGATTTGGCGCAGTCGCCATTTGAACCATTGGCAGCGAGCCTGACGTTTACGTATCTGGATTCGATGCAGACCCTCGGTTCGCCTGTGGCGCTGCACGCCGCGTTGGTAGAAGGCAATATCTCCGGTCACCGGAATGTTCTGCGCAAGCTCCTGCTGGGAAGTAGCGGGCGAACTGAGACCCGTGTATGGTCTGAAGGCGAAGAACTGACCGTGCCCATCAACTATAGCGTTGACGTGCCGATCACCGATCCGGATGACTTGTATCTGATTGTGTTTGTACAAGACAGGCTTACAAACCATGTACTGCAATCAGTAGTTGCGAAAATGCCGTCGAAAGAAGGAGCGCCGCCGGTGGGCATTGTCGACAATCCGCTGGATGCGGAGATACGCGATATCCGCGTCTATCCGAATCCCGCCTCACGTTATGTGAACTTCGCTCTTGAAAATCCGTTGATGCGGGACTATGAGTACAGGATCATCGATCAACGCGGCGTAACCATACTGGAAGGTTCCTTGAATCACGATCTTCGCACGCCACAGGAAGTAGAACTCACGCAGCTTTCGAACGGCATTTATTTCGTGCAATTCAGGATTACCGGCAAGATGGTAGTATATCGGAAAATCGCAGTAATGAACCGTTAAGTCGGGATCAGAAGCTGGCCGACGGGGAGCGTTAAAGCTTTCGTGACGTCAAAGACTCCTGCAGATCTGCCACCACACCCGTGCAGTCACCGATAAAAGCCTCTGTTTTCCTGGTGACTTCTGCCAGGTTGCTCCCTTGCCCCGCGTGCTCTTCAATATACGAAACCGTTTTTCGAAGCGATTCAATTCCCATCAGGCTGAACGACGGCTTGATCTGATGAGCGAGGTGCGAGATATTTTTCCAGTTCCGCTCTTGAAGAGAATTGCGCATAGCCGTCAACACAGGTGGAATACTTTGGATGAAAGTCTGCACCATTTCTTCGAGAAATTCGTTGTTGTCGCCGGAAATTGAGCGAAGGTAAGCGAGGTCGAACGAGAGTTTTTTGGCCGCGGGTTTGGGGAGGTCATTGTTGCCTTGCCCGAGAGAAGGAATTCCTCCTGTGATCTTTCTGAAGAGGTCGTCCGGCGTGAACGGTTTCGGGAGGTAGTCATTCATGCCCGATGCGAGACACTTGTCGATATCGCTTTTAGTTGCGTTAGCCGTCAGTGCCACAATGGGGATATTGCGCATCGGAGGGTCCATCTGTCGAATAGCGCGAGTTGCCTCGTATCCATCCATAACAGGCATCTGGACATCCATTAGGACGACATCGTAAGGGTTGTACTTTATCTTTTCAATAGCGACAAGCCCATTCTCAGCGATATCCACGATGCATTTCCACTGCTGAAGAATGCTTTTTGCATAGAGGCGGTTGATGTCGTTATCTTCCACGAGCAGTATTTTGGTCCCTTCAAGCCGCAGGTCGGGCACCGATCCAGTTGCTTTCGGCGCCGCCGTTTGTCGCCGACCGGTAGAGAACTCAAATGCGTATGGAATACGGACGACAAAATTTGAACCCTTGTGTTCCCTGCTCGTGACCTCGATCGTACCGCGTTGCAACTCGACAAGTTGTTTGACGATCGTAAGACCCAGTCCGCTCCCGCCGTACTTCCTCGTAACACTGGCGTCAGCTTGACTGAAACTTTCGAAGATCGTATCGAGTTTATCGGAGGGTACTCCCACGCCCGTGTCGGCGACCTGAATCCGCACGACACACCCTGATTTTTTTCGGTCTTCGGCTGTGCAGATAACCTGGATCCGGCCGGAATGAGTGAACTTCACTGCATTGCTGATCAGGTTGATCAGGATCTGGTTGAGTCGTACAGGATCGCCGAGCAGGAGGCGGTTGAGGGACGGTTGTATTTTGTATTCGAGCTGCAACTTCTTTTCCTTGGCCTGGTAAGTGAACATTCCGATGAGAGAAGGCAGAAGGTCGTGCAGGTTGAAGGGGATTTTTTCGAATTTCAGTTTGCCTGATTCTATTGCGGCGAGATCCAGGATGTCGTTGATGATCACCTTCAGGTTCTCAGCGGAGTGTTTGATCGCATTGAGGTACGTAGCCCGCTCTTCGGGGCTGGAGTCCTGGCTCAGGAGTCCGGCCATTCCAGCGATGCCGTTGATCGGAGTGCGGATTTCGTGGCTGATGTTGGCGAGGAATTGTTCCTTCGCCTTTTGCAGCCGGAAGAGTTCCTCTGCATCGCGTTTTCGCTGGGTGATGTCGCGACAGTCGAGAATGAACCCGTCCAGGCCTACCTTGTGCTTAAGATTGATTGCGTTGAACTCGAGGAATTTGAAGGATTGATCCTTACAGAGGAATTGGATCTCCACCTTTTCGGTATACGCCCTCTTTTCGCTGCGCTTGAATTTTTTTCTGAGCTCGTCAACCGTTTCCGGCGGGATAAACTCAAAGAAGTTCCGGCCTGTCAACGATCGTCCCCGGTATCCCAGCGTCGGCTTGACGGACGTGTTGTGGTAGTGGATATTGCCTTCAAAGTCGACGACGAAGATGACGTCGGAACCGTCTTCGACCACGGCCGCGTAGAAGGATCCTTTTCGAAGATATTGTTTGAAATTCATATTCCTGCCGCTTCCATTTCCTTCAGATAGCGATAGAGTGAGGACTTGCCGACATCGAGTCGCTTCGCGACCTCGAGCACATTGTTGTCATACCTGTTCAGGAAATGTCGTATGATCCGGTACATGTATTCCTGCATGGTCATTTCCTGGTACAGGAAAGACTCGATACGCGTAGAAGTGTTGAAGCTGATATCCTGTGGCTTGATCTCCTGATCCATCGCCATGACCGCAGCCAGTTCGATGATCGACTTTAGCTCCCGGATGTTTCCAGGATACGGGTATCGCAACAATTTTTCCTGGGCGTCCTCGCTGATCTTGAAGCGTGGCATCTGGTTGTCCTTTGTGAACTGGTCGAGGAAGCTTTTGGCGATCAGGATGACGTCGCTTCCCCGTTCGCGCAGCGGAGGGAGTTGAATCGGTAATCCGAGCAAGCGGTAATAAAGGTCTTCGCGGAACCGCCCTGCCTTGACTTCCTCGGCGAGGTCTTTATGCGTTGCCGAGATGATCCGCACATCGAGTTTGATAACCTGATTGCCGCCGATGCGCGTGATTTCGCGTTCCTGAAGGACACGCAACATCTTTGCCTGAAGACTCGCTTCCATGTCGCCGATCTCGTCGAGGAAGATCGTGCCGCCGTCTGCTTCTTCGAATTTTCCCACCCGTCGCGTAACCGCCCCGGTAAAGGCCCCCTTTTCGTGCCCGAATAGCTCGCTCTCGATCAACTCGCGTGGTATTGCCGCGATGTTAACGGCGACGAAGGGCTTGTTCCGACGTTTGGAATTGTAGTGAATAGCTTTTGCAATAAGCTCTTTCCCGGTTCCGGTCTCACCAGATACTGATACGGAGATGTTTGTCGAACAAGCTTTTTCAAGTAGTCCGAATATCTTTTTGATCGCCGGGCTGCTGCCGACGATGCTTTTTTCGAATTCGTACTTCTCGGATATCTCTTTCTTAAGGTGGTCGATCTGACGGATGAGCGACGTTTTGTTTCGCGCATGTTTGATCGAATTGAGGAGTCGATCCTTTGTTTCCTGGTCTTTGATGATGTAATCGAATGCACCCAGTTTCAACAGTTCCACCGCTGTGCCGATCTTCTCCTGTGCGGAAACGATGATCACACTGATATTCGGGTCATACCCCCGGATTTGTTGGAGCACAGCCTCGCCCGGCATGTCGGGCAATGAGTAATCGAGGGTAATAATAGCAGGGTTCTTGTGCAGGTTGTCGAGGCATTCCTTCCCCGACGAGAATACTTCGACCTCGAAATCCGGGTTGAGGCCGAGGACGTACTTCATGAATTTGGTATAGGCTGGGTCATCTTCAACAACAAATATTTTGACCGGATCCTTCTCGTACATGCAGTGGGCTATTGGTAGGTAAATATAAATGGAAATTTAGCGCAAAGAAATGACAAAATTAAGCTTTAATGAAAAGCGATTCGGTGTAATTTACTTATTTGCATGTCAATGATCTGTGGTACATGAGTCAGTCGTGGTTCGGGAGTTCGAATGTTCCATTCCGGTTAGTGTTCCTGATGTGGGCAGCATTTTATCTGGAATTCCAATTCGGGTTTCCCCTGAGTGCGTTTGGCATCGTCCCCCATACTATCTGGGGATTGATCGGGATCGTTACGGCGCCTTTGCTTCACGGCAGTTTGAACCACTTGGTTTCGAATACCATTCCGCTCCTGTTTCTGGGAACGGTTTTGTACTTTTTTTACGAGAGAATTGCCGGTATCGTTTTCTTTCGCTCGTACATATGGACGAACGTCCTGGTGTGGATATTTGGCCGACAGGAAGCTAATCACATTGGCGCGAGTGGTGTGGTCTACGGACTGGCTTTCTTTTTGATATTTTTCGGGATCTTCCGAAGAGATTTTCTTTCGATGCTGATCTCGCTGGTGGTAATCCTCTTGTACGGCGGGGTGATCTATGGTGTCCTTCCGACCGATCCGCGTGTATCCTGGGAGTCGCATTTCTCCGGAGCGCTCGTCGGAGTATATACCGCTATCGGACTGAGCTCTCAGAAAAAGGTTTGAATATGGATGCTACTGTGAGAAAGATAATGACGGGACTCAGGGCAGGAAAGTATGCACCTGTGTATTTCCTGCAAGGGGAGGAGCCCTATTATATCGACCTGATCAGCGATTATATCGAGGAACATGCGCTGTCGCCGGCCGATAAGAGTTTCAACCAGGTCGTGGTCTATGGAAAAGACACCACTGTCGCGGCGATCCTTACGCACGCACGGCGTTTCCCGATGATGGCCGAACGCCAGGTAGTGATCGTGAAGGAAGCGCAGGATGTTCCCGATCTCGTCAAGGAGGCAGGCACGAAGCTATTGCTCGACTACGTCAGGAATCCCTCACCTTCGACCGTCCTCGTTTTCTGTCATAAGCACAAGAGTCTTGACAAGCGAAAGGAACTCGGGAAGAAGATCGACCAGTACACGACCGCGCTGACCTGTAAGAAGATCTATGATAACCAGCTCCCGGAATTTATTGCCGAATATGCCCGCGAGAAGAAGATTGCGATCGATGAACGAGCTGTCATGGCGTTGGCGGAATTCGTCGGCAACGACCTTCACCGCATGGCGAATGAGATCGACAAGTTGATCATCACTGTTTCGGGAAGTGCCATTACTGTCGACGATGTGATAAATGGGGTCGGTGTCAGCAAGGAGTACAACATCTTTGAGCTGCAGAAAGCCATCATTCGGAAAGATATCCTGTTGGCGAACCGGATTGTCAACTACTTTGAAGCAAATCCGCGAAGGAACCCCGTCATTCCCGTGGTAGCTTTTCTGTTCTCGTTCTTCAGCAAACTGCTTGCGGCGAGTGCATGCGCAGACAAGTCGGACAAGGGTTTGGTCAGCGCTTTGCGTATCAGTCCCTATGCTGCCAGGGATTACGTTGCTGCCTTGCAGAGGTATCCGGTCGACGAGATATTCTATACGATTTCGTCGCTCAGGGAAGCCGACCTAAAGCTCAAAGGTGTTGATTCTGCGTCGGCGACGGAAGGCCAGATACTTCGGGAGCTTGTCTTCAAGATCACGTCCGCCTGACTCACCGGTCGCGCCTGATATCTTCCCACCGCTAACTTTCTTTATTTCCTGAATTCCTCCTTATTTTGGCCTTTGTTTTGCAATAAATGCAGTTCGGTCGAGTTAAGAATCAAAAAACTTCAAGTGTGAGAATAATAATCGGTGTTATCTGCTTTGTATTGTGTGCCGGTGTGGTCTCCGGTCAGCATCAACTCTCGCAGGCAAAAGCGGAGCGGCTTTATCAGAAAGGCACCGAACTGGTTGCCCATGAAAACTACGGTGCGGCGCGAAAGGTATTTTCCGATTTCCTGGTTGAATCATCCCACACTGACCCAAGACGGAGCGAAGCCGAATACTACGTAGCCTTCAGCGCACTTAACCTGGGTCATACAGACGGTGAAAAGCTCATCGACCAGTATATCTCTAACAATCCCTCCACGCCGAAGGCGGCAACTGCTTATTATGACCTTGCCCTTTTCTTTTACAGTGACAACAAGTTCTCGAAAGCCCTGCAGTATTTCCGGAAAGTTGACTTTCCGGCCCTGACCCAGGGCCAGCAAAGCGAAGGACATTTCAAATGGGGCTACAGTCATTTCAATCAGAAACAGCTGGATGATGCACTCACGCAGTTCAACTTTGTGAAAAATCAGAGTAATCCATGGTCTCCCGCAGCTAATTATTACGCCGGGTTCATCGAGTATTCCAAGGGATTATACGACGAGGCACTGACTGATCTCAGGAGGGCGGAAGTTCAGGCATCTTACGCACCGATTGTTCCTTACCTGATCGCGAACGTGTATTACAAGCAAAAGCGGTATGACGAGTTGTTGGCGTACGCCGGGTCGATTGCGAAACGATCAGGTGTTCAGAATATGAAGGAAATTTCGATGTTGGCCGCGGAAGCACATTACTACAAGGGCGATTACGCGAAGGCCGCCGAGGCATATGAAGGGTTTCTCAAGGACAGTCCCGGCAGCGCAGAGGGCGGTTTGCTTTTTCGCGCAGGGTTTTCCAATTACGCACTGGATCGCAGTGAAAAGGCGATGTCTTATCTCAGCAGGTCTGCGGCGACACGTGATTCTGTCAGCTACTACGCTTCCTATTACCTCGGGATCGTATACCTGCGGAATGGCGAGAAGCCCCTGGCGTTAAACGCCTTCGACTATGCGCGACGCGTCCCTTCTGACCCTAAGCTCGGGGAGGAGGCGAGCTTTCACTTTGCAAAGGTTTCCTACGATGCAGGACGCACGGACCAAGCCATCCAGGAATTTGAGAAGTTTCTTTCAGAATACCCGGGAAGCCCCCATTCAGACGAGGTGAAAGAATGGCTGGCACAGGCGTATGTACACGGGAACAACTTCAGCAAAGCGATTGAGTATATCGAGTCACTCCCATCAAAAAATCAACAGATACAACAAGCTTATCAGAAAGCGACATACCTGATGGGCTCCGAGTTGTTTAACATGAATAGTTATGAAGAGGCGATCCGTGCGTTCGGGAAGTCGCTGGCCTTTCCACGCGAGAGCACGTATGTCGCGTTGGCCAGCTTTTGGGCAGGGGAGGCATACTCGATGATCGGAAAGCCAGAGGATGCGATTCCCCATTACCAGAAAGTTATTACCACTAACCCCGCCGACCCCGCACTTATCGGTAAGGCGCGGTATGGAATGGGTTACGCCTATTTCAATATCAAGAACTACGAGCGAGCGCTTTTCAATTTCCGGGAGTTTACGAGCAAGTCGGGCGCGAATACACCCAACTACGTAGACGGTCTCATCCGGCTGGGAGATTGCTACTACGTCAGCAAGCAGTATGACATCGCCCTGTCGACATATAACAGTGCGCGTAACATCGGTTCTCCGGATAATGACTATATCCTGCTGCAGACCGGGATGATCAATGGTATCCGACAAAACTATACCGAGTCGCGAAACCATTTCACTTCGCTGATCGAGAACTACCCGCGGTCTCCACACCGCGATGAGGCCCTTTATCAACGCGCGCAGTTTGAGATCGAGCAAGGCAATTATCAGGCAGCCGTCGATGGACTGTCGCGATTGATTCGCGAGAGCGCACACTCCAGGTTTCTCCCGTATGCCTATATGCGACGCGCGTCTGCGTACTATAACCTCCGGCAATACGACCAGACGGCGGCCGATTACGGTACGGTGATAAGGCAATTCACCAGTCATCCCGTAGCACAGGAGGCGTTGCTACCTCTGCAGGATGCATTGTCACAAGCGGGTAAGGCGGGTGAATTCGATTCGTATATGGCACACTTCCGGCGTGCGAATCCTGAAAACAGAGGACTTGAGGCAATTGAATTTGAAGCTGCCAAGAACGCCTTTTTCGACGAGAAGTATTCGCAGGCCGCGGCAAGCCTTTCCAGTTTCATCAGCCAGTACCCGCAGAGTGCGAGGCTCCAGGAAGCACGATACTATGTCGCAGAGTCACATTTCCGCATGCAGGACTACCTGAAAGCGTTGCCGACCTATGAGGCATTGGCGCAGGACAGGAACTTCAATTTGGGCAACCGTGTCGTATCACGTGCCGCTGAGATCCATTTTCAGCAGGGCAACTATCCCCGCGCGATCAGTTATTTCCACCAGTTGGAAAGACTTGCCACAAATAAGGTCGAGCAATACACGGCCTGGTCCGGGCTAATGGACGCTTTCTTCCGGGTAGCTCAGTATGACTCCTCCGACCTTTACGCGCGCACGATTGTGGAACGCGGCGCGGTTAGCGCTGGCGGACAGAACAAGGCATCTCTTTCACTGGGAAAAAGTGCGTTGCAACGCGGTGATTACGAAGGAGCGAAGGATGAGTTCATCAACACCCTCAACACAGCACAGGACGAGTATGGAGCCGAAGCGAAATATTTGCTCGCCGAGATACAGTTTCGTCAGAAGGAATACAAACAGAGCTATGAGACCCTTCTCAGTCTGACAGAACACTTCGCTGCCTATGACGAATGGGTAGGGAAGGCATTCCTTCTGATGGCCGACAACTTCCTCGCGATGGATCAGGTCTTTCAGGCCCGTGCGACATTGCAGTCGCTCGTTGACAACTTCCCTCTCCAACCCATAAAAAATGCGGCGACGGCGAAGTTGCGGGATATCGATCGTCTGGAAGCTGATCGGAAAAGGAAGTTGGAGGCCGATACGCTGGATAACGATACCATTCAAAACTAACCGATGAGAATAAGAATAACTGAGATCGCTATGACCGCAAGAGTGGGTTACCTGATGGTTGTTGTTTTGCTGTTCGCATCATCGGCGGGGTTTGGTCAGGACAGGTCTACAGACCTGGAAGATGTGACGATTGAGATCGTTAAGGAGCGAGAGATCACGCTGCCCGCGGCCACCCGTCACTATGAGAAAGTTCCCCCTCGTCCGGCGGATGATTCGCGTCCGTCATTTTCATATGATTTTCAACCGTTCAACTTTCAGGCGGGGCAGATCAATCCCGCAATACGTCCGCTGCGCCTCAAGCAGGAAAATCCCCCGAATGTTTTTGGCGGATATTTGAGCGCCGGCTATGGCAGCTACTCATCTCCTTATCTCGAGGGTTTTGTGAATTCACGTCGCGACCGGAACAAGTTGATCGGAGCGCATGCTCATCTGAAGAATTCCGGAAAGGGTCCCGTCGACGGCAAGAACTCCGGCAGCGGCTCGTCCGGACTTTCTATTTATGGCAAAGGTTTTACCGACTTCATTTCAGTTTCAGGCGAGGCCGCGTTTGATCATCGGTTCACCCATTTTTACGGTTACCCGACCGGTACTGAGGTAGACGCCGGTGACATTCGTCAAAAGTTCAACAGCTTCAGTCTGAAAGGGGAATTATCCAATACGAAGAACACTGCTTTTGCCTGGCGACTGGGCGCGGGGTTCAATCACCTTGCCGACCACTATGAAGCACGTGAGACGGAAGCTGCGTTCTCGTTCTCCTCGTCATACGAGTTGAATGACGAATCGGGTATCGCTGTAAATGCCGATTATGCGATCATCAACCGAAAGGATTCGCTTCTCGGGGCGAGTCCGCGAAGCCTGCTGACCATCAACCCGCGATACGAATTTTTTCCGGTTGAAGACCTGAAGCTGAGCGCGGGTATTGTAGCCGTGTTTGAAAATGATTCCATCGGCAGCAAGGATGTTCATGCGTATCCGGACCTGCGTGCTTCATATCCCCTGACCCCTTCTGTAGATGTGACGGCTACACTCACGGGAGGAATGGAGAAAGTATCGCTTCGGACACTTTCGAACGAGAACATGTGGCTGGGGGCTAATATTCCGATCTATCACACCAATAAACTGATCGATCTGCAGGCAGCGGTTCATGCGAAGATCGGCAACAAAGTGTCATTCAACGGAGGGTTTTCACTGGCTGCCTTGAAGCACATGTATTTCTTTCGGAATCTGGCGGAAGACCCCTCGCGCTTTACGGTCGAGTACGACGACGCGACAAAGCGCACGAATCTGTTCGCTTCAATAGGATTTGCGCAGACCGAAGCCTTTAAGTTCCTGATGCGCGCAGACGTGTTTGGATACAACACTGAAATCCCCGCGGCATGGCATCGTCCGACGTACAAACTCACCGGCGAGGTGTCGGCCAATGTCTCCGGTAAGTTCCTGGTGGATGTCGGGTTGATTACCCAGGGAGGGATGAGAGCATTTGATCCCGTCACGGACTCCGAGGTAAAGCTCGACCCTGCATTTGATTTCAATGTGCGAGCCGAGTATCTGATCTCGCGAAGCTTTTCGATTTTCGGTCAGTTCAACAACATTGCATCGAACGAGTATCCCCTGTTCCTGAATTACCCAGTGAGAGGTTTTCAGGCGCTTGGCGGTTTTACCTGGAGCTTTTAGCTTGCGCGATACCGATCCGGACACAGCGTTGTGTTCCCGTGTGCGCTGAGTGGGGTGAGGCTAAAGACTTTTGTAAGGCTCGGAAATTCTTCTATTTTTGTACGTTAAACGCACTTGTGAACCCCAAATCTAATGGCAAAGAGAAAGAAGCCTGAAGACCAGCCGGACGATACCAATGATCAAAACGCCGGTAGTGACGACACCTTTGGCCTTCCCGAAATCGAGTATGAACCGATTGATCGGGAGACTCCTCCCGCAGAGGAGCCCCGGGAAGAGACCTATGAGTCGCAATACACTGAGGAGCAACCCACAACCAACTTAGATATGGAGAGAGACGATGTTCGCCACGACGAATACAACACGACGTATTACGAGGACGAAGGCGGATCGCCCTGGCCCAAAATACTGCTTATCCTTCTCATCCTGGGTGTGATCGGGGCCGGCGTGTGGTGGTATTTCGGCGTGAAAAGGCCGCAAGATGCGCACGCCCGTTTGGAGCGCGACAGGATAGAGCAAGCCCAGCTTGATTCTGCACGCAGCGCGCAACGAGCACGCGATGCTGAACAAGCGCGTATTACTGCCGAGAATCGACGTCTGGCGGATTCACTGGCAGCAGCCGCGATAGTACCAGCCGTTGGTTCTGTTGAGACACTAAGCGGACGGACGGGACGTTATTACGTTGTCGTGGCCAGTTCCATCGATGGAGACCTGATCATGGATTACGCCAGGGAGCTGAGTGCGAAAGGAATTAATCCGAAGATCATTCCGCCTTACGGGAATGTGAAATTCCATCGGCTGACCGTAGCAGAAGGGGAGACGTTTGCGTCGACCCAGCAGACAGCGGACCAGCTCAAGGGCGACTACAGCGAGGCCCTTTGGGTATTGAAGTATTGATTGTGTCCGTTGTATTAAGTGTATCAATTTTTTAAACTTCCTAGATGATCCTTCAAGTCGTTGCTGACACAACCGCCCTTCAAACCGGTGAGGAGTCAATTTCAGTTCTGGACCTCGCCATAAAGGGGGGATTCATGATGATCCCGATCTTTGTTCTTTCGATCATTGCGATCTATCTGTTCTTTGAACGGCTGATGATCATCAACAAAGCCAACCAAAATCCCGACCCGTTCATGAATCGGGTGAAGGAGCTCGTTCTGCGAGGTGATATCAATGGTGCCAAGGTCTTGTGCGCACAACAAGATAGCCCCATAGGCAGAATGATCCAGAAAGGGCTGACTCGTATTGGCAGCCCGCTGAAGAACATTGAGGCGTCGATCGAGAACGTCGGAAAGCTGGAGGTATTCAATCTTGAGAAAAATCTTTCCGCTCTTGCTACGATCGCAGGAGCCGCCCCGATGATGGGATTTCTCGGAACGGTTATCGGGATGGTTGAAGCTTTCATTGCCATTGCTCAGGAAGAAGGGTCGGTCAGCCCGAAGCTGCTTTCGTCGGGTATTTACACAGCGATGATCACCACCGTAGCAGGGTTGGTGGTTGGGATCA
>CAYTMU010000065.1:0-15509 GCA_964438975.1 uncultured Roseivirgaceae bacterium
CCCGGATGATCACAGGTAGCGTGGCATCGAGGTTCTCCCGGATGATCTTGTCGTACTGACCAGCCTGGTTTTGAATGTTGTCGTCGAACACCTGACAAACATACTCGCTGTCAGGAGCCGCTGACAAATACGAAGCCACCGGAAATCCGGCAATCAGGAAAAAAGGTTCGTAACCATTCGTGAAATTCGTGGCAAAACAAAAGCCCCGCTTTCGCGGGGCCCTCTCTAATTGCAAGCAGAGAGAAAACTCTTTATCAGAATTCAACCTTAGGGGCGTCTTGTGCCTCCGTTGATGCCTGGAATCCAGTCCGGGGAGAGAAGTCCTCGCCACCACCAAACATATTCAATGCTATCCGCTTGAAATAACCCCGAACGTAGGAATTATATTCCCGAACGCCGTCATTATATCGCTGCCGGGCAATATTTATCCGGTTTTCCGTTCCTTCCAGCTGTGCCTGAAGGTTTTGGAAATTTTCCGTCGACCGGATCTGAGGATAGGCCTCAAATGCCAGGTTGATGGCAGTGTTGATCCGGCGTCCTGCGATCTCGAGATCCTCCGGCGTCTGCGCGCTGGTAATGCCGGCGCGAGCCTGCGTTACCTCTGTCAGGATAGCTCGCTCGTTCTCCGCCGCTCCTTGTACGGTAGCGACGAGGTTCGGAATCAGATCCGCTCTCCGCTGATACGTTGCCTGAACGTCAGCGAATTCAGCATTTACTCGCTCCTGCGCCCGAATGGCGTTGTCGTAGATGCCGGTCCCCCACATGAAGAACCCGAAGATGATAACAACGATTACACCGACGACAACCAGTGTAGCTATTAGGCCTTTTCCCATATATGATATTTTGAACTAAAGTAACGCAAAAAGTTTCGATTCAGTTGCGAGCACGCTCATTTTGCGGCTTCGGTCATCTTTTCGGCACTGTCTGCAATCCGCAGTTGCTCGATGAAATCATCGATCTCCCCATTCATGATAGCGGGCAGGTTGTGCTGGGTGTAACCAATGCGATGATCCGTCACGCGGCTCTGTGGATAGTTGTAGGTTCGGATCTTCTCCGAACGGTCTCCTGTTCGAACAATGGACTTCCGGGCAGCTCCAATTTCGGACTGCTGCTTGGTCAGCTCCATTTCGTACAGTTTCGTCTTGAGCATCTGGAGAGCTCTTTCGCGGTTGCCATGCTGTGATCGCTCCACCTGACAGGTGACGACGATACCGGTAGGCTTGTGCGTCATCTGTACCTTTGTTTCTACTTTGTTGACGTTCTGTCCCCCTGCGCCACTGGACCGCGCGGTCTGTACTTCGATGTCGGCTGGGTTGATGTCCACTTCGACGTCTTCCACTTCGGGTAAAACCACGACTGATGCAGCGGAGGTGTGAACACGCCCCATTTGCTCCGTTTCAGGTACGCGCTGCACGCGGTGAACACCGGACTCAAACTTCAACAGCCCATACACGCCATCCCCCGTTACGCTGCTGATCACTTCCTTGTATCCGCCAGCCGTTCCTTCCGTGACGTCTACGACCGTCAACTTCAGTCCCTTCCGCTCGCAGAAACGTTGATACATGCGCCAGAGGTCGCCGGCAAAAATGGCTGCTTCGTCGCCACCCGTGCCCGCGCGAATCTCGAGCAGGACATTCTTGTCGTCATTGGGATCTCTCGGGATCAGCAGTTCCTTCAGGGTTGCATCCAGGCTTTCGATCTTGCCTTCAAGTTCGTCGATCTCAGACTTGGCGAACTCGCGCATTTCCGGATCTTTCTCTTTGTCAAGAACTTCCTTGGCTTGTCCAAGGTGGGTGCGCGCTTCGCGCCAGGCGTTGTATTTCACGACTACCCTTTCGAGGTCGCGGTACTCCTTACTGAGTTGCGAGAATTTCTTGATGTCTTTGACGATCTCCGGCTGGGCAAGTAGTTGTCCCACTTCCTCGAACCGGAGCCTGATATCTTCGAGTTTTTCTGTCATATTGATTGGAGCTGCAAAGGTAGTGATTAGGATAAATACTGCCTACACGCAATTACATCAGGAAAGCAAAGGTGAATCGGGTATGTCAAAAGCCAATATTTTCAGAACTTGCAGTCTGGCAACCAACACTTCCGCTATGAAAATTCTGATCTCGACCTGCATCCTGCTTGTCCTCGCATCCTGCGGGGGTTCTTTGTCCGACGAACAGCGTCGGCAGATGCGGGAGAAGATGGAGGAGAACAAGATCGTGCGAGTTACGGAAGTTGAAATTACGGAAGCGGCGTTTGAGCACGGCCGACGCGCCGTGGCCACACTTGATAGCCTGAAATCCGATTCGGCGCGGATCGAGGCATTCATCCGATCGTACCGGGGCTCCATCCGTTACCTGGCTCCCGGGGACAAGACTGACCGACTCCTGGAAAAGCAATTGCTCGACGCATACCTCGCAGATACATCAGGCTCCTTTCAGGACAATGTGCAGAACGTCAGAAATGAAAGCGGTGAGGTAGATAGCCTGCTTTATACGTACCCCCACACCAGCGTTTCAGAGAACGGAACGAGGAAACTTCTCGGTGTCTGGAATGTGTGGCTGTCGAAGAAGAACGTCGTTAAGGGGGTTGGGAAGTTCAAGATTCAAGGTTGAAAATTCAAAATCGGAGCCCCCAAGGAACTCGAACCTTAAACTTAAACCCTAAAAGGATGCGGTCACTTTTAATTCTTATACTTTCTATCACCTCATGTATCAACGTCGCCGGTCAGGATGATGATGGTGTGTTGTCGCGGCTCCGGGGGGAAGGCTCGCAGGTGATGACGATTCTGTCGCAGCTCACGGATGTCAATGGACCGCGTCTGACGAATTCAAGGGGTTTTGCTACGGCTGCGGACTATGCGAAACGCACACTTGAGTCATGGGGTGTCCGGAATGTGCATGACGATTACTGGGATGAGGAGTTTGGTCGCGGATGGGAACTGAAGAAGTTCAGCATCGCTATGACGCAACCTCAGTACTCGCCGATCATTGCTTATCCAAAGGCATGGACGCCGGGGATCAAAGGTACTCTGAAGGCGGAAGTCGTATATCTCGACATCGAACGCGAGGAAGACCTGGCGAAGTTTCGCGGTAAGCTGAAGGGCAAGATCGTGTTATTCAGCTTGCCCGCTCCGGTGCGTCCGTCGTTCAATCCGGACGCAACGCGACACTCGGATTCGGCGCTGGCGATCATGGCGCGCGCAACGGCGTCTCCACACGGCGGAAGACGATTCACTGCGCCGCAGGAACCTCAACGGTTGGCCTATTTGAAATGGACACTCTGCAGGGAGGAGGGTGCTGCTGCTGTGCTCGAAGCGAGCCCACGTCTCGAAGGTGATGGCACACTCGTGGTCAGCGCTGCCACCGTGCCGTATCCTCCGGAAGCACCGTACAGCAGTCGAATGCAGGCATGGTCGGCTGACGCCCCCAAGATCTTGCCCCAAATAGTCGTGGGGGCCGAGCACTACAACCGGATGATCAGGCTTATCAAGGAGGGTACTACAGTGGCGTTGGAAGTGAACTTGCAGACAGAATTCACGCCGTCGCAGCGCGGGTATAATGTTATCGGCGAGATCCCGGGTACGGATCTGCGCGATGAGGTTGTCATGATCGGTGCTCACCTCGACTCGTGGCATAGCGCGACGGGGACAACGGATAACGCCGTTGGATCTGCGGTGATGCTGGAGACCATGCGGTTGATCAAATCGTTGGGGCAGGAGCCGCGCAGGACAATCCGCATCGCGCTTTGGGGTGGTGAAGAACAGGGATTGATCGGGTCGCGATCTTACGTCAAGCGCTTGTTGGGTCAACGACTTGACCGCAGCTACCCGTATGATTCGATCACCCTCACGCCTGCCGGTGAGAAATTTTCCGTGTACTTCAACATGGACTACGGCGCGGGGAAATACCGCGGTATGTACTTGCAGGCCAATGAGGCTGCGTTACCGGTTTTTTCGGGATGGCTGGAGGTTTTCCAGGATGATGGCGCCGCGACCATCAGCCTCCGGAACGCCTCGGGCACCGACCATCTCTCATTCGACGCCATCGGATTACCGGCATTTCAATTCATCCAGGATCCTCTCGAGTATGGCACTCGAACGCATCACTCCAATATGGATGTGTACGACAGAGCCATCGAGGAGGATCTCCGGCACAATGCGATCATGACCGCCTATCTCGCCTGGATGGCGGCCAACAGTGACAAGCGGGTGCCGAGAAATCCGAATTGACGGCAGCCTGGTCGATGGCTCAGGTTTTGTGCAGAAATTTCTCTAAGTTGATTGTCCAATACCGGGCAGCTTTTATCCGTAAAACAGAATACCATGACACTTTGCAGGAGAGTCATCGCAATAGTTTTCATTCTGACGTCTGTCTTATTCGGTGCGTGTTCGAGTGACGAGGAACCAGATTCGCGTGCATTCCGAATGGGATTCGCGACGGTGCCATATGGGTCGCCCGATGCGATGTCGTATGCATTCCAAAAACTGTCAGTCGAATCGGATATCGTCAACCATTACTTTGACACCGGTGTACCCTGGGTGGAGGCTCTTTCGGGAGATGTGTTCCCGGAACACATTATGGAAGACTGGACGTTCCGGAAGGATCTCATTAAGACAGCACACAAATCCTATGTGTCGGTAACGCCGATAAATTATTCCCACGACGGACTGGCCTTTTATCGCGGGACGGAGGATAATCTGCCTCTTCCGGCACCATGGGATCGCTATAGCTTCGGCGACGATGCTGTAAAGACAGCGTACGTGAATTACTGCAAACGGATAATTGATTTTTTCGAACCCGACTACTTTGCTATGTCGATCGAGGCCAATCTCCTGCACAAGTTCCGTCCTGAGACGTGGCCGGAGTACCTCGGCTTTCACGCGTATGTCTATCGCGAGATCAAGGCACATTACCCCGGCTTGCCGGTTTTTACGACCGTTGCGGGAGCGCCGCTGCTGAAGGACTTCCTTCCGGCGAATGATCACGTACTTCAGCGCCTGGCTGCGATGCAGCTCCTCGAAATGTCGGATTACTACGCGATTGCATTCTATCCACCCTTGGCGATCTTTCAGACCGGCGCATGGCCGACAAATACTTTTGACGACCTTTTCTCGCTCAGTACGAAACCGGTGATCATTGCGGAAACAGCCTGCACTGCAGTGGGGCTGCCCGATGAAGGCCACAGCAATCCGGGATTACTAATACATGCCTCCGACCCGGTGAAGCAAAAGCTCTTTGTCGACGCACTGCTCAGCGCGTCGGACAAATGGAAGGCGGAGTTTGTGATCTGGCTGACGCTGCGCGAGGAACACCCGGCCAATACGATGTGGGCGTCGAATCAAGCGGGATTTTACGACGAAAACGGCAACCCACGCCCGGCGCTCAATAGCTGGCGCGAATGGTTCCACAAACGGATATCGAATTAGAACAAAATTCCCTATGTACAAATCTATTCTACTGACACTCCTGGCTTTGGTATATGGCTGCTCTCCCCAGCAAGAATCCAGGCAGGTCGCAGACGGCGCACATATCGTCAATGAAGATGTCGGGCCGCGGATCGATGCCGCGCTCCAGGCGTTTGTCGACGAAGGCCGCGTCGCAGGGGTCTCAGCGCTCATCTATGAGAAGGGTGAAGAAGTGTATTACAACGCCTTTGGATATGCGGATAAGGAGAACCAGGTCGCGATGGATCGCAATACCATCGTTCGTATCTATTCGATGACAAAGCCCGTCACCGGGGTTGCGCTGATGAAGCTGTATGAAGAAGGCGCGTTTGAGCTTGATGATCCGCTTGAAAAATACGCGCCGGAGTTCGCAAACATGAGTGTCTGTACCGGCGTCGACACGTCCGGAGAACTCATACTCGAACCAGTCAAGCGCCCTATTACCATCCGCGACATAACCCGCCATACGGCGGGATTTGTGAACGGCCAGCCGATCCCTGCCTTGCAGGAAATAGCACGAGAGGCACAGATCATGAATCCAGAGAACACCTTGGCACAAATGGCTGAAAAGCTGGGCAAGATTCCGCTGATGTTTCATCCCGGTGAACAATGGTCATACGGTTATTGTGTCGACGTCCAGGCGTTCCTGGTGGAGAGGCTATCGGGAAAGCCGTTTGATCAGTATGTAAAGGAGAAAATACTCGATCCTCTCGGCATGAATGAGACGCGTTACGTAGTTCCTGAGGCAGATCTCGATCGGTTCGCCGCGTCCTATCGAAAGGAAGATGGCAATCTCATTCGCATTCCCGATGAAGGTATGAATACATTCAATCTCCGCGATTGGCCGATGAAGCCCGGTGGATACGGATTGACGTCGACGCTGGATGACTATATGCGATTCACGCGAATGCTGGTAAACGAAGGAGCACTCGGTGATGCTGAGGTACTGAAAGGATCAACGGTCAAGCTGATGGCGACGAACCACCTCTCGGAGGATGTCAAGGAGAGAATGTGGTTACCGAGCAAGGGCCGCGTTGGATTTGGCATCGACTTCGCAGTGAGATTACATCCGCCGGCAGACAAGGATGAGAATCACGGGATTGTGGGAGAATTCTTCTGGGATGGCGCAGCGAGTACTATGTTCTGGGTCGATCCTGTCAACGAACTGACGGCCGTCTTTTTTGTACAGGTCATGCCATTTGATCGCGAGATACACAAGCGTTTCCGGGACGCTGTCTACGGGATATATACTCCGCAGTTATCGTCGCAGTAATCATCGCAAGCATCTCATCGGGCTGCACGTGTCAGATCGGCCCCTTTTGCCCGAAGGTTGCTAAGATATTCAACGAGGTCGACAAGTTCCTGCTGGGTCATGGACGTGTGAAGGTTACCGGGCATCAGGGAAGTTTCCATTTTTGTCCGGCTGAGCACTTGTGACTTCTCGATCGTCTGATAGACGGTCATGTACTGCAGTTCGATTTCCTCTTCCGTTTCCGAGACGATTTTTCCTAAGGCAGTCGAGCCGTCCTTCAACTCGATCCGATGACCTTCATATCCGAAACTGATGCCCTGATCGGGGAACAAGATCGCGTTGTACAGTGCGACCTTGGGAAGCTTGTCGCCGATTTCACTGAGATCGGGACCGAAATTTGTACCCGCACCTTGCACGAGATGGCAATTTCCACAGTAGTTCCTGAAGACGGGTTCACCTCCTGCGACACTGCCCTGCAACGCAACCAACTCTGAAACCGGAGGGAGTTCAGCGCTTTCGCTGTTGCCGGGAAGTTTGATAAGTCCGGCACTCCGTTCGCGGATGTCACGGCGCCACGATGTCTGAAATACACCCCCGGCGGCTATGTATAGCTCCTCGGGAATCCGGTTCTCTTTCGCGATCTCCAGCAGGCGGTTTTCCGATTGCCACGGTCCGGAGAAAGCACGTACTGCCAGTGTCCGGATTTCGATATCGAGTGCGCTGTCGAGAAAGACTTCTTCCATCAGCGCCATTGTTTTTTTGTCGTTGATATGGGATCGCAGTGATTTGATGAGTGCGATGCTTTCGCTTCGGTTTTTTGAATTGATAACCGTGCGGCAGAGATCTTCGCGGTCCCACTTAAGCAGAATGCGGGAAGCGTTTCGTCCATATGTGCTATCGGGATGTTGAAGCGCCAGCTTGAGCAGATCGTTCGTCCGGTTGCGCAGGTCGTAGCGATCAGCAATCTCGACGAACTCCAGTGTTCCCGGATTCTTGTCGAGTTCCCTGTTGAGTTTTGCGAGGATTGCGGGTGTCATTTGAAACCCTTTCGGCTCGATATGCTTCAAGGCGTATATCAGCTTCATGCCTTCCGTTCTCGTGATCAGACCGGCCAGCGCTTTTTGTTTCGCAGGGTCTGTGTGGAAATCGAAGGCACGGAAGTATCTCATCATCTCCTTCTCATCAGCTTCGGCGGTGAGTTGTGCGAGAAGGGGAATAGCGAATTTGCTCCGGCTTCTCCACACGATATCCCGATTGGCAGGTTTGTTCCATTCCTTACCAACGTTCTTCAACCACGTATTAAAGAACAGGTCGCGGTTGAGGTCTGCACTGATACCCAACGCCTCGAGATACCATCTGTCATTGCCATCGTATTGAGCGGCGAGTTCCGCCCAGACATCGGCAGCTTCCTGCGTGTCATAGTCCCGGATTGCAATGGCGACTTCCCGTCGTACTTGCGGTGACGGATCGCGCTGCAGTTGCGCGGTGATCGCAGGAACTTCGTGATTCGTTTGGCGCGCCGCGCGCAGGGCTGTGATACGGATGTCGGGATTGTCATCAACGAGTGCTTCGTCAAAGTATTTCCGGTGCTCGGGCAGTCGGCTCAGCAACCAGAATGCCTGGGCGCGATGTCGTGGAGAGTTACTTCGCCACAGTTCCTCCAGTGCACTCTCAGCGTTGACGCCCATGTGCGCAAGGACTTGGTACGCTTGAAAGCGAACGTCCATATTGGGATTGAGAAGCGCTGATACGGCGCCGGCTGGCGTCGACAGATCAATATCGGGAACAATATATTTTGTATTTGGTGTACTCACGCGGTAGAGCCGACCGCGATCGAGATCACCTACCTGGTGGCCGCCGACACCGGGGTCATACCAGTCGGCGATGAACAGGGAGCCATCGGGAGCAGCTGCGACATCGCTCGGACGGAACCACTGGTCTTTCTGAGATTCCACAAGATTCACAATGCGGGCGTTGTAGCCGGCGCCGTCATTCTCCACCACGTAGGCGCGAACAACGTTATGGCCAGGTTCGCAATGGATGAGTTGTGAGCGGAACACTTCGGGAAGCATTGTCCCATCGTACAACAGGATTCCTGTTGGAGATCCGGATCCCGTCTGAAGCAGATTGGGAACGACTCCAGGATCGTTAAGGTGCCAGTGGCGCAGCGGAATTTCCTTTTCAGCGTTGGTGCGCCGTGCGCTCCACCCCGCGCCCGTCATTTCGTCGCGGTATCCGTAGTTACCTTGTTCCATGACATAGTTGATCCGGACTCCCTTGTTGCCATCGTCGTCGTTGTCGGACTGCCAGATGGTGCCATACGGATCGACTACGAGTTCGTAGTTGTTGCGGAAGTTGTGGCCCAGGACTTCGACGTTCGAACCGTCAGTATCCATGCGAAGCGCGAGACCTTCCCGGAAAGGTTTCCCATCGGTGACCACTTTGCGACCATGGACGTCGACTACCGTATCACCCTTCGCGGTCAACAGTAGTTTCCCCTCGTTTCCCATGTTGAAGTACATTTTGCCGTCGTGCCCGAAGACAAAGGTGTGCATACCGTGGTCGTGTTGTTCGCCTTTAATTCCGGTGAATAACACCTCCTTCGAGTCTGGAACGTCATCTCCATCTTCGTCGGTGAAGACAAAGACATTTGGACTGCACGACACATAAACCTTGTTGCCAAGGACGCAGATTCCCAGTGCAGCGTTGATGTCAGTGCCCTGGTAAAAGACCGTGCTCTTGTCGGCAACACCGTCGTGATCAGTGTCTTCGAGGATCACGATGCGATCGCCCTCTTCCTTCACGGGGTTGTCGGGATTCAGTTGATTTCGGTAATTGTAGGCTTCGCAAACCCATATCCGGCCACGTGAATCAATCGCGATGTTAGTCGGGTTGCTGAAAGTTGGTTCGGAAGCAAAAAGGCCTGCCTCGAGTCCGTCATAGACTTTCAGATCGGACAGGGATACTGCAGGATCGTGCTCATCCTGCGGGGTATTTTTCGTGCAACTGGTAGAAAGCAGGATCAGGCCCGCGAACATCAGGATGATTTTTGCCATAATTAATTATAACGTAACGGTCACCTGTTTTTCTTACCGGCGAGGTCGTTGAACAGGCTGTTGAAGATCGAGAGGATCAGACTAAAGAGCAGCGCCCACCAGAAACCCCTGACCTCGAAGCCACCGACGAGGTTGCTGACAAGCAGGATGATAACGGCATTGATCACCAGGAGGAACAGTCCGAGCGTCAGAATGGTGATCGGTATCGTCAGTATCACCAATATGGGCTTTACCACGACATTGATGACGGCAAGTACCAACGCGACGACTAACGCCGTTCCGTAGTCCTTGACGTTCACGCCAGGTAACAGGTAAGCGGTTAGTACAACGGCCAAGCCGTTGAGCAGCAGACGAATAATCAAGTTCATAGATCGCGTTAAATTTCATTATTTTTAACGTAAGGAAAAAGCACAGGGAAGAATTAAATTGGCGCTCTGAAGAGTGCTGTCCACTGTGGTATGCACCGGAATTGATTAACGGGTCTGTTCACATTTTATGTACGCGATTGTTGACATCGAGACGACGGGTGGGTATGCAGCAAACCATCGCATCACGGAGATTGCTATATATTATCACGATGGTATCCAGATAACGGACAGTTTTCATACGCTGGTCAATCCAGGTAGAAATATTCCGTATTACATCACCGGACTCACGGGGATCACGACCGAGATGGTTCTCTCCGCTCCGAACTTCAGCGACATTGCGCACGACGTTTACGCACGGCTGGAAGGAAAGATCTTTGTCGCACACAACGCGCATTTTGACTACTCTTTTCTCAAGAAGGAATTCGAGCAAGCGGGTATTCAATGGCAGTCGCGAAAGCTGTGCACGGTGCGGTTGAGTCGCAAGATCATTCCGGGGCTTCGTTCCTACAGCCTGGGAAGCCTTGCCGATAGTCTCGGTATTCTTATCGAGAACCGCCACCGAGCTTCCGGCGATGCAGGCGCGACGGTCAAGATATTCGATCAATTGCTGCAGCGCGATCAGGACAACTACATTCGCAAGGCGCTCAAGAAGAATTCCGGTGAAACCATCTTGCCTCCGAATCTGTCGCGCGATGAGTTCGACAAATTGCCCGCGAAGTGCGGCGTTTACTATTTTCACGATGCCAAGGGCAATGTTATCTATGTCGGGAAAGCGATTAACATCAAGAAACGAATTGCAGGACATTTTACCGGCGACGCGCGGGAGTGGAGTCGCTCTCGAATCCGCAATGAGATCCATCACATCAGCTACGAATTGAGCGGCAACGAACTCATCGCGCTCATACTCGAATCACAGGAGATCCGGAAACTGTGGCCAAAGTACAATCGCGCACAGAAGCATCGCGTGGAGGAGTGGGGTATTTACGATTATGAAGATCGCAACGGCTTCCTGCGATTCTCGGTGAACCTGGTGACGCGTGGGTCGCGGCCGCTGATCCGGTTTTCGACGAAGGGGGATGCCTGGGGTTTTCTCTGGCAGAAGGTGAGGGAGTTCGAACTTTGTCCTAAGTTATCCGGGCTGCAGGTGGCCAAGGGACTGTGCTTTGAATACCAGACCGGTTCCTGCAAGGGAGCGTGCATGGGAATTGAAACTGTGAAGAAATACAACCGACGAGTTCAGAAAGCGGTACAGTCGTTTTGCGAGAAAGGAAGCAGCGCTGCGATCATTGGTAAAGGTCGTCATCAGGATGAGCAATCGATAGTGCTCGTCGAGGAAGGAAACTATTTCGGATTCGGCTTCCTTAGTCGCGACGTTTCGATATCAGATTTCGAATCGGCCCGAACTTATATCAGCAAAAGCGTGCAGACGAGTACGGTGCAGAACCTGGTCAATTCATATTTGATGAATCCCCGCGGTGCGGAAGTGGTTGTGTTGTGAGGGCCACCGGCCTCGTTTCATCGGAATTTTTTTCTTCCTTCGATGCCGGGATAAAGATCAGGTACGGGATCGCTCGTGAATACTTCTTTGGTCTCCAGATTCATCATCGACAAAACACCGGACCAACCGGCGCCGGTATCCATCAACCAGACGCCCATTGAAAAGATCGGATGTGGAAAGGGAATGGGTGTATGCCCAACGTAGACTTCATCAAAGGCAGTAAGCCGTCCTGCGTTGGTCTGGGAATGGGTATCGAGCGCGAGACTGGCGAGTTTCCTGTCCCAAAGAAACGTCTCCAGGTCTTGTTGGTCGAGCGGGGTGTCTGGGTCGATGCCTGCGTGCACGAAGAGCTTTTCTCCCAGGATGTGGTAGAAGGGGGCATTCCGGAGAAAGTGGATATGCTCTTCCGGTATGCCGTCAGCGTAGGAATCTACGGTCGCTTTGCCTCCATGCGAATGCCACAGATCGTCGATTTCGCCGGACCTCATCCAATGAAGCGTCCACCAGTCGTGGTTGCCGAGGACGTAGGTGAGATTCTTGATCTTCAAAAGCTCGCGAATGGAGGCGTTAGTTTCCGGCCACCCATCAGCGACATCGCCCAGGCAAATGAGACTGTCTGTTGCATAGTCGAATTGGGCCCTTTCCAGGCACTGCCGTAAGGCACGGTAGGCCCCATGAATATCACCGATGACGAAAACCCTGTTCATGTTACTATATTACCAGCGTGTTATGCGCAATGTCCGCTTGCGTAAGAGACGGAGAACCGAGCATGGCATGTTTCGATAATTACGTTATTTTTGGCCGATTATAAACAGAATAACATGGATGTGGTAGAAGTCGATAAACAACAGACTCACAAAGAGAAGATCAGGGGCGTGATCGACGAGGTGGGAAAAGTCGTCGTGGGACAGGAATACATGGTTCACCGTCTGCTGATCGGACTTTTCACCAATGGTCATATTTTGCTGGAGGGTGTTCCAGGTCTGGCCAAGACGTTGACGATCAGTACGCTCGCCCAGGTATTACACCTTGATTTTCAACGCATCCAGTTTACACCCGACCTCCTGCCGGCGGATCTCGTAGGAACGATGATCTACAACCAGAAGGACGGGAAATTTGAGGTGAAGAAAGGCCCCATCTTTGCGAATATCATTCTCGCCGACGAGATCAACCGCTCGCCTGCGAAGGTCCAGTCCGCTCTTCTGGAGGCAATGCAGGAAAAGACTGTCACGATCGGCGAGACTACGTTCAAACTCGACCGCCCCTTCCTCGTGATGGCCACGCAAAACCCGGTAGATCAGGAGGGAACATATCCGCTGCCGGAAGCACAGGTCGACCGGTTCATGATGAAAGTGTTCGTCGACTATCCATCCAAAGAACAGGAGATAGAGATCATGCGACGCATCTCCAATATGCAGTTCGATTTTCGAGTGAATACTGTTCTGACGAAGGAGGATATTTTTGGCATTCGCGAGCAGGTCAATCGAGTCAAGATATCCGACTCGCTGGAGCGCTATATTGTGGAACTGGTGTACGCCACCCGCAAGCCGCTTGAATACAAATTAAATGAGCACGCGCAGTATATACAGTTCGGTGCGTCGCCGCGTGCGAGTATCAACCTGAATCTTGCGTCTAAGGCCCTCGCCTATATGGAGGGCAGAGATTATGTTCTTCCCGAAGACATCAAAGAAGTGGCACCGGATGTCATGAACCATCGCATCTTGTTGAACTACGAAGCAGAAGCAGATAACGTCAAAACGACGGATATCATTAAGGCCCTCTTGCTGAAAGTTCCGATCAACAAAGGGTGAGTCGGTGCCGCGTCACCTTCGCCATTTTAACAATTCCGTTACATACTGGTGTCTATGACATAACATTCACATCGGACTTTTGCAGCATAAAAAAGATATATGTTGCTACGAGTTCTGACGTTATGCTCCCTGCTCCTCCCAGTCGGTGTGTTTGCACAGAATGGAACGATCAGGGGAACCGTTACTGATTCCAGGAATGGAGAAACGGTCATTGGAGCGAATGTGATCATCCAGGGGACTTTGGTCGGAGCTCCGACGGATGTCAACGGGGAATTCGTAATCCAGAATCTGAAGCCGGGAAACTACGCACTGTCGATCACCTTCATAACCTATAAAGCACACACGATCCCCGACGTCCGTGTAGAGGGCGGAAAGATCAGTGAAATACATGTCCAGTTGCAGGAAGATGTATCCGAACTGGAGGAAGTTGTTATTACCGCCTCGCGGGAGATCAACACCGACTTCTCTCTGATCTCGGCAATCCGCGCAAGTAAACTCGTGGTCAGCGGAATCTCAGCTGAACAGATCTCAAGGGTGCCGGACCGCGATGCTGCGCAAATTATGCAGCGTGTTCCCGGCATCAGTATTGTGGATAATCGCTTTGTGATGATCCGGGGTATTAGCGAACGCTACAATCAGGTGATGATCAACAAGGTTGTCGGCCCCAGTACAGAAGTCGACAAACGCTCGTTCTCCTTTGACCTGATTCCAAGTGCCTCGATCGATCAGATACTGATCTATAAATCCGGCAGCGCGGATCTCCCCGGCGACTTTGCGGGAGGGGTTATTCAGGTGGTCACGAAGCAACCGGGTGATGATCGCTACTTCCGAATGAATGCATCCGCAGGGTACCGTTTCGGAACTACATTCCGCGATCACTTTAGAAGTGAAGGCAGCCCCACCGATAAGTTCGGATTCGATAACGGATTCCGGTCTTTGCCGGATGGATTCCCTTCCATTGAGGCTTTGCAATCCTCTTCAAGAACATCGGCAATCCGACAGGATGCCGGCCGAATGCTGACGAATAATTTCGACGTCGCAAGGATGGCAACTCCAGTCGACTTCAGCTTAGGTGCAGAACTGATGCAAGGCTTTAACGTGGGCAGGGTGAAGGTCGGTACGCTGACCAACCTGTCGTATTCAAACTCTTATCAGTTCAGGAAAGTTGCCTTCGACCGGTACTTGTTTAACACGCAGGAAATCGAGAGTCGTTTTTCCTACGAAGACAGCTACTATGAGAATGACGTCAGGATCAGTGCTATCTCGAACTGGTCTGCTCAGGTCGGCAATACGAAGTTCGAGTTCAAGAATTTGTTGAATCTGCTGGGAGAGAATCAAACGATCCTTCGCGAAGGTGTTGACATGTTTTTGAACGCAGATCGTCATTACAAGAATTACGCCCATCATTATCAAAGCCGATTTATCTATTCGGGGCAACTACAAGGATCTCACAGGCTGGCGGATGAGTCGGTGGTGCTGGACTGGTCGGGTGGATACAATTATGTCAATCGCGATGAGCCGGATTTCAGGCGCTTTAGAACTTTCAGACTCACTTCAAGTGGAGAAGAGGGCTATCAGATGCAATTGCCGCCCAGCGCAAACCTTTTTGAAACCGGAAGATTTTATTCGGATCTCACCGACAAGGGATTTTCGCATGGACTTAATGTCGAGAAGAAGTTCGGTGACACTGAAGGGAAGAGAACATCTTCCATAAAAGCGGGATACTACCTCGAATCCAAGGAAAGGAATTTCAATGCACGCTACATCTCTTACTTGTATCCTGGTTTCTTCGACAATGAAGAGGGGCAGCGTCTGATCCGATTGCCGTTGAGCGATATCTTCGCACCGGCTAATATCAGGTCGCAAGACGGATTTGTGATCGAAGAGGGAACGCGGCCGTCTGACGTCTATGTCGGTGAGAACTTCCTGACGGCGGGTTACCTGATGGGAACATTACCATTCGGTAGTTTCGATGTCACCGCAGGGATCAGGGTCGAGAACAATGTTCAGAAGCTGACGTCTAATACAGTTGACGGTACACTGGAAGTGGACAACCCGGTAACTTCGGTATTACCTTCCTTCAATGCGGC
>CAYTMU010000066.1:0-14630 GCA_964438975.1 uncultured Roseivirgaceae bacterium
GTCGCAAACGCTGCCACTACCGCGAACAGTATCGCGAACAAGGGCAAAATAATATTCCACTTTTTCATAACACATGAATTTGAATAACGCCTACTCTTTGTTACAGGTTTTCGGCTTCTCCTGTCCGCCAGTGTTGCAACACATGGCAGCGCTATTGCGCAATTTCTTTATACAATGATTCGATGTGATAATTCACCAGCCGGGTGTCATATAACGCTATCAGCATCGTGTCGTGCAGTACGATGAAGTCCCGGACTTTCTTCTTCTTCTCTATCGCAGGGATGTAAAAGCTGTGGCGATACCGCCTGTGATCCAGATCGTAGACGTCGACAACAGTCGTTGCCTCAAACACTTTCGGATCCTCGTTCTTTCCAAGCAGGTTGGAATGGACGAACAGGTGCTTATCTGATACGGCACTTGCCTTGTTTACGTGAAGGGGCGGGGCGCCCATCGTCAGCGTATTCTCCGACCGGATCTTGCGTGTGACGATCTTGGCTATCGTTACAGTGTCTACCGTATTACCCCGGTTGGGATGGGCAAACGTGGAGTCGATCTCGATGTACTGGTTTCGATAGTAGTACAGGTACACAAATGTTCCGCGTGAACGTCGATAATGGAATGTCCCATCTGTGCTGAATATGCCGTCTCCTTGTTCTTCGAGTATTCCGGGGAACAGTTCGAGGTCGGCGTGTTCAGTCTTCCGTGCGATGGTGTTCTTCAGGTTGCGGATGACGACAAACGCAACCGAGTTGCCGGCGTACGGGATGGCGCGGGAGAATGCAATGTCTGTTATCCACGCACTGGCTTGTCGGGTTTGCAGCGTCCCTTTATAGATGAACGGCATCGTGCCGTCGGCCAGGTAGAAGTAAGGTGAGTCGATCTTAACGGAGATGGCGCGATAGGCTAGTGAATCGTGGCCGATCGTCAAGGCCAGGTGTGCTGTGTCGCGGAGACTATGATCAACAGCGATCACGGCTCCTGGATTGTGGGTGTTGCCAAGGTATATGCTGTGGTTCGTATGCCCGGCGAAGTAATGTCCGGAATGTCCAAGCTCCAGACTGGCGACCTCAACGGGTCGGGCGTCTCCGAAGTTGCGACTGAAACTCGCGTACTGGTGATTGGGTTTCCGGTCGGAGAGGGAGTACAGAACGCCGACAATTGAGATGCTGATGACCAGCACTGCGGCTACACGCAACGCGAAGTTCCATTTCATCGTCCTGTCGTTTGTGTAGCAGCAGACGGCGATTCTGACGATGGTCTCGCATGCAGTCGGATGCCCGCGACGGCCAGCATCACGAATGCTACGTTGAATACGAAGTGTTCTTTCCATCCGAGCTGCTCCAGGATGCCACCGCAGGAACAGGGAACGTGATGGCTGAAGTTTAGCACGGCGAAGATGTAAGCGGTAAACATGACCATCAGACCAAGGCTTAGGTATAATCCTGCGAGCCGCAATCGTGGAATGACCAGGGCGGTTGCAACGAGAACTTCAATCGAGGGGATAAACCATCCGATGAAGCCGGCAAAGCGAGTAAGGAGTGGGGACTGCCCAATCTGCACGGTGAACTTTTCATATTCCACTAGTTTGATCACACCGGCGTAGATGAACAGAATGATAAACGCGCAACAAATTAACTCGAGTATGACCTTTCTTTTCATAGCGCTGTGGTTTGTTCAATAAAACTACAGTCACCAATCGGTATTGTTGATATTCCGATGGTAAGAGATCGTGTGACGGATGTTCAGAATCTCGCTTAACACTTGTTTTGTCGCTGGTTAACTCCTGCCTCGTATTTTCTTGAGCCTGCTCAGTGACTGCGGGGTAATGCCGAGGTATGATGCGAGATATTCCTGCGGAAGAAGTTGTTCAATCCCGGGAAATTCTCTGTGCAGCTTTTCGTACCGGGCGGGTGCCTTTAGGGTCAGATGGTCGTGGAATCGTTCGCGCCATTGTTCATGGTACTGATTCATAACGGTTCGGTAGATGATATTTGCGTCGGGAAATGTATTGAGGATCTGCATCAGCGACTCGTAACTGATGTGCAGTACGTGACCAGCTTGCATCAATTGAATGAACTCGTGTGATGGCGTGCGCTCGAAGAGACTTCTCGGCGATAGCACGATCTGGCCCGGTCCGAAAAGTCGTTCAATCTGTCTTCTGCCGCGCGCGAACGTGTACGAGATGGCGAATCCACTTTCAATGAAAAAAGCGTAGTCAGCGATCTTAGGAGCCTCGAGGAGGAGGTGGTCTTTTGGTAACGACAGGCTGGCCAACTCGTTTTGCAGCGCTTCCTTCAGCGCTTGTGACAAGGGGTGCATTGCATCCAGTACTTGAAAGAGTCTTTCGAGATTCATAACGCTGGGATTTGTGGTTGACAATCGGGACTCATATATATTACTCTTTGTAAGCACGCGATCTCCTATGTTTGTTTCTGAAAAATTTCTCCGATCACCTGAACACAGTAAGGGTTGATCGTGAGAGGCGTCATTTGTGACGCCATAAGGACCAACATTCTTTGGGACCTTTCCTCCTGTGGATCACAACATCGCTTTTTTTAAAGCCATTGGAGACGAAGTCAGGCGCCGGAGAGAGGTGCTGAACTGGTCGCAGAGTTATCTTGCGGCAATTGCCGGCGTGGGCAAGAAGCAAGTTCAGCGGATCGAGGGTGGTATGGGAATTAACTTTGACACGTTTCTCAAGATCGCAGCAGCGCTGGGCTGTCAGCCATCGGAGCTCGCGAAGGTTGATTATCAACTCCCCGTCAACAGTGATCTTACGCCACAACCCAGGCGCTCATCTGTACACCGCGATACGATTGACAAAATTGTCGACTCGTCATTCATGGACGTGCCGCGAACGGTGAAGGAGGTGGTGGGTGAGGGCGAGGCCAAATATCACGCCGTGCTCAAAAGCGCCGCAGTTTCCGGCCTCCTTACCAAACTCGTGGTAAAAGGGCGATTGGTCGCGTTTCCCGCCAGGATCAAAGGTCGGCGGATGTATTGCAAAAAGAAGAAGTAGCCACCAGCGTAAGCCTCCGGTGAACAACGCCCTGTGCGGTAAGCCAACATTTTCAATCATCGATCTGCGATTCATCCAAAAGAACGTGAAGTATTATCACTTATTTGTTTTACAAATGTTAATTATATATTTACTTTGAATCATATTTACCATCCATGAACTATCAACTTGGCAATCTGGAAGAAGCGGTGCTGCTGATCGCGCTATATCTCGACGAGGTGTACGGTGTATCCGTAGCGGAGGAGTATGGCCGGCAGACAGGCCAAAGAATTTCGATACCTGCGATTCACACTGTCTTGCGCCGGTTAGAAGACAAGGGATTGCTTAAGTCCAGGATGGGAGAGGCAAGCCCCGAGCGCGGTGGGCGGCGGAAGCGATTGTATGACGCTACTGCGTACGGACTTAGCGTTATACGCGAGATCCGGAATGAACGGGTGCGCCTATGGTCTAAGATCCCTGCGTTGAAACTCAAGTAAGATCACATGAAGGATATAGAAAAGATCCGTCCCCCGCGCTGGGCCGACAACTTCCTGCAGTGGTTTTGTGAACCGCATCTCCTCGAGGAGATCCAGGGCGATCTCTACGAAGTGTTCTATAAGCGCTGCCGTAACAACGATCTCCGAAAGGCGCAGATGCTCTTCGTCCTTGATGTGATACGTTCCCTTTCACTTCGAACGATCAAAAACCCTTTCCAAGCTCATAAACGATCTGCAAGTATGCTTTTGAACTACCTGAAATCCGGCTGGCGAAATTTTGTGAAGTACAAGAGTTATTCGCTTATCAACATCTTCGGGCTCTCGATAGGTTTCTCGTCAGCTTTACTTCTCTTTCTGATTATCCGGTACGAGAGCTCTTTCGACACCTTTCACAGCCATGCGGATAGGATCTACCGCGTAGGTAACAGTTTCAAGGGTGGCGGTTTTGATGATCTGATCGTGACACCTCAGCTTCCGGCTATGGCAAAAGATTATCCCGATATCGTTCGCGCGTCGAGGTTCCACGGCGCCGAGGATATTCTAGGCACCGAAGACCGCTTTGTCCGGACATCGTATCATGTCGTCGATTCGGATTTTGCCGGGATGTTCGATTTCCGGATGGTCAGCGGTGACCTTGGAAAGGCTCTCGCTTCACCGAACCAGATCGTTCTCACTCGCTCAAAGGCAGAGCAGCTTTTCGGGGATCAGGATCCTATGGGAAGAGCAGTTCGGCTGGTCAATGAGGGAATTGAATTTACAATAGCCGCAATAGCTGACGATCCCCCCAAGAATTCAACATTGCAGTTCGAGGCACTTGTTCCCTGGGCGAACGCGCCCAAATGGCTCGATATCAACCAGGCAGGAAACTGGTATAATACATTTATGGTTGGATACATTGAGCTCTCACCCAAGGCCACAAAGGAAGAAATGGAGGAGAAATTGCAGGCGTTCAGAGACACTCACTTTCTCGAGGAACGGCGTTCGACCTGGAGTGTGTTGCTGCTTCCGCTGAAAGGTGAGCACTTCCGTTCGGCAGGGAGCCAGGGAATGATTGCCATTCTCGGTATCATCGCGGGTGCCATCCTGCTGATCTCGTGCATCAACTTTATGAACCTTTCTTTAGCGCAGGCATTAAAGAGAGCAAAGGAAGTAGGCCTTCGTCGTGTTTTGGGTAGCCTGAGGCGCCATATATCATTTCAGTTTATGATAGAGGCGTTCATTACTTCTGGGATCGCATTGGCTTTCGGAATTGCCATTACATGGCTGGTTCTACCGCATCTCAACAGTTACTATGACATTGGCGTGACGATTGACATTCAGCAAAGTCAGTTTCTCATCGTCTGCCTGGGGGCGCTGTGCCTGCTTCCGGCATTGTGCGCGAGCGTTGCTCCTTCACTGACACTCTCGGGCCTTAAACCAGTTAACGCAATGAGAGGTGTTATCAGAAAGGGGGTTTCGGGCGAATACCTTCGTCGCGTGTTGATCACTCTCCAGTTTGCAGCTTCCATCATCCTGTTAATAGGTACGGCGATCATCTGGCAGCAGACGAGCTATATGAAATCGCAGGACCTGAGATTCAACGAGACGAATGTAGTCGCGATCGATGCATGGCCCGAACTCTTCAAGGATCCTGAGAAGGCGCGGCAAGGATTTCTTGCGTTCCGCGACGAACTCGGGAAGGAGACGGTTGTCGAGGCGGCGGCATTTACATCCAATATCCCCGGTCAGTATGACGAGAACTATAATACTTTCACTTCAGCAGATGCACCAGATAGCGAGAAGGTATCTCTTCGGCAAGTGTACGTCGACCATAACTTCTTCAAGACATTTGGTATGCAGATCGTGGCGGGAAGGTCGTTCGTTCCTGAGATGGAGAGTGACAGGAATGCAGTGGTTATCAATGAGTCTGCGATGAAGATGTTCGGGTGGACTGACCTCGAAAATAAAGAGATCGCCGCAGGTGGAGAGGGCCAGCGGTTAAAAGTAGTCGGTGTGGTAGAGGATTATTACTATCAGTCTCTCAAACGTTCGGTCCAGCCGTTGATTCATTTCTATGTGCCCGACAACGTCGGGCGATTAGCTGTGCGATTGAAAGCCGGACGGATCGAGGAGGGGCTAGAGCTCATACGACGGAAGTGGGAGGCATTGGCCCCTTATGAATCGTTCGACTACCGGTTTGTCGACTCTTCGTTTGATGCCCTGTATAAAGAGCAGGATCGCCTCAGTGCAACAGCCTCTTTATTTTCTTTCATCGCTGTGGCTATCTCGTGCCTGGGACTTTTCAGCATTACTGCTTATTCCATTCGTCTTCGACGGAAGGAAGTCAGCATTCGAAAAGTATTAGGCGCTTCCGTATCAGAAATTGTTTTGAAGCTTTCGCGTTCATACGGTTTGATGATCGCAACTGGATTTGCGATTGCGTGTCCGATCGCATATTATCTTGGAAACAGTTTTCTTGCAGACTTCGCTCACCGGATTGCGATGTCGCCGATGGTATTCATCGGCATGGGAGCTGTGGTCTATGTGCTGTCGATGTTCATCGTTGGGTGGCTTTCAGGCCGGGCTGCGCTGGAGAATCCTGTGGACGCATTGAAGGAGGAGTAGGGGGTTCTACCCTCAGGAGTTCAGCGTAT
The DNA here is from genome assembly GCA_964438975.1 of uncultured Roseivirgaceae bacterium. Classification (GTDB taxonomy): domain Bacteria; phylum Bacteroidota; class Bacteroidia; order Cytophagales; family Cyclobacteriaceae; genus Chryseosolibacter. Next base: position 6,129 of record CAYTMU010000066.1, read on the forward strand.
TCTTTCCGATCGTATAGGCATAGGCTGCTGCGGGAAGAAACTGGATCTCTACCTTATCCTTCGTCCGCACATCTTCTTTATCAATTGTTGTAACTAATGCCCGTGTCAGTCCACTTGAATTGCAGAATCGCAAGAGACTCTTGAGGTCGCCGGGCTTATCCCAGTACCGGTTCGTCCATTTGATCTCAAGTGCCCAGTTGGCTTTCAGATCTTTCTCGCGAAGGCCGACCATGTCTACTTCCCCTCGGTTCCATCGCGCATAGTAGGGCCTGAATGAGGTCCGATGGAACCATTGCGCATACACGGCAGTTTCAACGAGATTTCCCATTAAGTCGTCAGTCGCACTCAGGGGTGCGAACAGTGCGCTTCGCATGGATGGGTTTGTGAGGTATAACTTGAAATAGTTATCGCGGAGAAATCGCTTTCCTGCCTGGTCAACACGCTTGACTTGTTTTATCAGAAACGCAGCCTCCAGGTATTCGATGTATTTTTTTAATGTGTTCTTCGGTACGCCACTGCTTTGGCTGAGTTCTTCGTAGCTGAATTCGTTAGCGGTGTTGTACGTGATCGCAGTGAACAGCGAATTTAGTTCCTGAACATCGCTTATACCATATAGACTGGGAAGGTCTCGAAGCAGAACCTTGTCGACAATATCCTGCCGGATGAACCTACCCGGGTTGGCTTGTATCGTTTCGTTAAACAACACCTCGGGGTATCCGCCGAAGTTGAGGTAATCGACAAAATGTCTGTTGAGCTCCCCGAGGTGATTGGAGGTGTAGAAGTCAGAAACAGTCGACTTCCAGACGACCGATGTAGGAATGATGAGATGTTCTAGTCCTTTCAGATCGATGTATTCGTGGAATGTCAGCGGAGGTAGCATGAAGTCTGTGAACCTTCCGGCGCCGCTTTCCAGGCTTTTGTACTTGAGCGCCGCTGCTGCGGAACCTGAGGCAATGAAACGACAGCTGCGATAGGAATCCACCAGCGATTTGAGATGCACTTCCCAGTGCCGGCAGTATTGAATTTCGTCGAAGATGACATACCATCCCTGTGCATCGGTTGCTCCACTCGCTTCTCTTCCAAGCAGAAACAGTTGCTCAAGAGTCTTATGGATATAGAGAGGGTTCTCTATCGTCATAAGAATGATCTTGGTTGCTGGCACACCCGCACTCAACAATTCGTGGACGAGATGATGAAGCATGACGGTCTTCCCGACACGCCTGGGTCCAATCAATACGAGTGCGCGTCGTGGCTGCTTTTCCAGTGCTAAGGGTTTGAAGAGTTGGAAATAGGGACGGCGGCGCATCGCCCGGAAGTCTTCGTCGATACTGCCGCCAACCCACCAGGGGTTCTCGAATTTGATTCGGTCAATTATTTGATCTTTAGCAATCGGGGTAAGCATGATTTTACTTATTTCAATGATTTATGATAAATAAGATCATTCAATTGACTCTAAAATACATATTTTTGTAAAATAAGGAAAATTTTCGATAATTTTGTGCTTATTTAAAGCTTCCTTCCAGCCTTGAATTTTTCCGATATATGCGGAAAAGGTGGAACATCCTGACGTCCTGGAATCGTATACTTATGGGATAGAAGGCCGGAGTCCGAAAGTACCGTCGCCGTCTCAACGAAATGCTGAATTCTAACGATGAAGCGAATCATTACAATTTTCCTGATGATGTTTTCCCTCGGCAGCCTCTCGGCGCAGCCGGGTACCTACTACCAAAAGACGCAGCGTCATTTCCCGCTGCCTGCAGATGCAGGGGCAGATGTTTTACGCCTATTTGGCCAGGAGCGCGACATCACTGCGGTAACAACAATGGGTGTGTTCCGCTATCGCGACGGTGGATGGAATGGAAAGAAGAGTAGTGACCGCGTTATCACAGCAACACTCGACGCCACAGGGGGGCTTTGGTTAGCACTGTCGCCGAGGCGGAACGGTACTCCATATATCAGTCGTTTCGAAGGGACGGAGGAAATTGCCCTTCCGCCGACAGCGGCAAACGACAAACTGTTGTGCTTGTTCTGGGAAGATGCCCAGACCCTGCATGTCGGAACCAGTGGTGGCTTGCTGACATGGAACGGAAAGTGGCATGCATTTGAGAAGATGAAGGGTATTCGCGTTAACAACATAGCACTTGACGCCGACAAGCAGTTGTGGGTTGCAACGACTGACGGGCTTTGGCGGCGTTCAGGCAGCAAATGGGTGAACCTGGATGATGTTCTCATGGCCGAGGGAAACGATCGCCATTACTACGCCCTCGCTATACGCAATAATGGAAAGGATCTGCTTTTCAGTTCGCCGCTCTCGATTGGCTGTATCGCTTCCGATGGTGACCATTGGATATGGCGAGGACCGGATGGACTTCCGTACGGTCCCGCGACAGTGATCAGGACGATCGGCCAGGATGTATGGATCGGGACAGAAAAAGGTGTCATTCACCGTGATTCCACGTGGCACTATTACCACGGGAAGCGTTGGCTCCCGGATGAACGCGTCAACGACATACTTCCGCTGAACTCCACGAAAGCGTGGATCGCTACGCCAAACGGCATCAGTGAGATCACGCGAGTACCGATGACGCTTGAACAGAAGGCTGCTATCTTTGAAGAGGTAATTGAAGCACGCCACAACCGCCGCGGTCTTGTCAATACGTCGCATTTGCGTATCGCAGGGGATCTCTCAACGAGCTACAGTCAAAACGAAGACAACGACGGACTGTGGACTGCCTGTTATTTGCTCGCCGAATCCTATCGATATGCTGTTACGAAGGATCCCGAAGCAAAGCAACTCGCGGTGCGCACTTTTGAAGCGTTGGAAAGACTTGAGACGGTGACGGGAATCTCCGGGTATCCGGCACGGTCGTATGCAACCGCATCTGATAAAGTGGTGCAGTCGCGTTCGCCTCATCCGAAGTTCTGGCGCTCTTCCCCCGATGGAAAGTGGCAGTGGCTGGATGACACCAGTTCTGATGAGATCACGGGACACATGTTCAGCCTGTCTGTCTTCTACGAGCTTGTCGCTGACGATGCGCAGAAAAAGAGGATACGCGACCTGATCGAACGCATTGTGTCGCATATCGTCGACAACGGTTATCAACTGATCGACTTCGACGGAAAGCCGACACGGTGGGGGATATGGACACCGGATTCCCTCAATGACTCTCCCAGGTGGGCGTATGAACGCGGACTCAATTCACTACAGATCCTTTCCCATCTGAAGACCGCTCTGCATTTTACAGGTAACCAGAAGTTCGGGAAGGCATACGAGGAACTGGTGTCACGCCATGGCTATGCGCGGAATGCGGTGCAAGCGAAGATATACGGCCCCTTTGAAACCAGCCACTCCGATGATATCCTCAATTTTTTCCCGTACTACGGGCTGATGCATTATTCGGGGAACGACGAGAATCGCCATCTGTTCGTGAAGAGTCTTGAACGAAGCTGGCGTGCCGTCGAAGCGGATCGCATGCCTGTTTGGAATGTGATTGCGAGTGCGCTGTTGAAGCGAGACTGCGGATTGGATGTCGCATTGGAAGAGCTTCGCGATTATCCAATCGATCTTATCAACTGGTCCGTCGAGAACAGTCATCGGTGGGATCTTGTGCGTGATCCGTTGGTTGACCGTGGGCGTCGACCGCAGGCGATCTATCCGATTCGCCCATCCGAAAGCGGGATATATCGCTGGAACACCAATCCCAAACGATTCGATGGGGGCGGGGGTGGAATGACCGAGGAGACCGGTACTGACTTCCTGGCGGCGTATTGGATGGGCCGGTATTACGGATTCTGGCCGCAGGAGTAACGCTGGATATCTTCCGGGAACTATTGACCGACAAATCGCCTTTAAATGCAATGGCAGTTAATTATTCGATTCTTGAACTCGCGGTGGTTTCGGCGGGAGTTAGTATAGAGGATACGTTTCGCAATAGTCTCGATTTTGCGCAGCAGGCGGAGAAGTCGGGTTACCATCGCATCTGGCTCGCAGAACATCACAACATGATCAGTATTGCGAGTACTTCACCGCCCGTTCTTATCGGGTACCTTGCTGGTGGAACTTCACGGATTCGCGTCGGATCAGGCGGGGTAATGCTGCCGAATCATTCACCGTTGATCGTAGCTGAACAATTTGGTACACTTGGCCGCCTGTATCCCGGGCGTATCGACCTTGGGTTAGGGCGCGCACCTGGTACAGACCAGGTTACCGCGCAGGCTATCCGCCCGGATAGGATGCGGTCGGCACTTGCGTTTCCAGAGGAGATTGCCCTGTTGCATCGCTATTTTTCAGAGGACGGTGCTGCGCATGCAGTACGCGCCACGGTGGCAGAAGGGGTGGATGTGCCATTCTACGTGTTGGGGTCAACCACTGACAGCGCACACGTAGCAGCGGAGATGGGGCTTCCATATGCCTTTGCCAGCCACTTTGCTACTGAGCATCTGATGGCAGCTCTGGATGTGTATCGTCGGGGATTCAAGCCGTCTCGCTGGCTGGAACGTCCGTACGTGATCGTTGGCGCTAACGTTGTGGCTGCTGATACCGTGGAGAAGGCGGAAGCGTTATTCACCAGCCTGCTTCGGATGTTTGTCGGTGTCCTCACTAATAAGCGCGACTACCTTCAACCACCTGCTGCGATGACGGATGACCTGCGTGCGTTACTCGATCACCCTGCAGTGAACCAGATGTTGCGTTACTCTTTTGTTGGTGATGCACAGAAGATCGAAGGGGAGGTTAGTCAATTTCTGAAAGACACCGAAGCCGATGAGTTGATGGTGGTGATGAACATGCACGACCACAACGACCGCGTTCGGTCCGCTGAAATCCTCGCTAAGGTGATGGCCAGTCTGAATGGACGCAATTGATATCTTGTCTTCCCGGCTATATTTCAAAGTATGCCTTCCCGGCTATTCGGCAATGTCACCGTCACTGTAGTTCCTGCCCCGGGGATTGAGATGACTGATATCTGACCTTTTAGCCTGTTCACAGTCTCACGCGCGACATATAAACCGAGGCCGGCGCCTTTGCTTTCTTCCGCGCCGCGATAAAACATGTCGAACACTTTTGGAAGGACATCTGTATCGATTCCAATTCCATTGTCTTTCACGATGATGACGCCGTGCTCCGAAGTCGTGCTCACATCAATCTCAATGCACGCATTGCTGTTGCCGTTGTTATATGTCAAAGCATTACTCGCGACATTTGCCAGAATAACGCCGATACGATTTGCATCGGAGAAAAACGGCTCGTGGGTGGACAGCACAATAGACCTCTTGATCCGATGGTCAGGATCGATGTACTCCAGCCGCTGAAGTGTGTTGTCGATCAGGATATTCCAGTCTATTTCGTCAGCCCGGAGTTCGTTCCGGGCATTCCGTGCGAATTCGAGTATTTCCCGCAACGTATCGTCCAGTTTCCCAAGATTGGAAGCCATCATATCAAGGATGGCGTGCAAAGTGGTGACGTCCTTTTCTTTCTTGCCAATGTTGACGAGTCCGATAGCGGAGGCAACCGGACCGCGAAGGTTATGCGATACACTGTATACAAAGCTGTCTAGCTCGCGATTGACCTTCAGCAATTCATCGTTTTGCTTACGCAGGGCATGACGCGCCTCTCTTTTCAGTTTTTCGACCCGGCGCTTTTTTATCGCAGCGGTGATCGCCGATGGAAGCCGTGCCAGGTTGGATTTGAGGATATAGTCGTCCGCGCCTTCCCGGAGGCAGGCGATCGCATATTCATCGGAGGCGGTTCCAGTTACGAGGATGAAGGGGATTGTGCCTTTCCATTCGGCCTGACAAAGCTGCAGCGCTTGTCGCGAATTGAACCCAGGGAGACTGTGGTCGGATAAGACCACATCTGGCCTCAACCGCTTGATCGCCGCGCAGTACTCCGCACGTGTGTCGACGTTCTCGATGGTACATTCGAGCTTTTCTCGACGCAACTGGCGTTCGATCAGGATTACATCTTCGGGATTATCCTCCAGGATGAGGATTTTGAGCTTCCGCACATTTTCCATGACAAGTTCATTTCGGTTGACTTACCCAAATGCTTCTCCGATAGGGCTTGAATACGGACAGGCTATTAGCAATTTAATAAAAAATTTGTTTATTTTCCAATAGAGACCCTCTTTTTGTTATCATGATGCACCCCCACTCCCAGGCAAAAAACAGCACCGATTATCTGATCGACGTTGTTCAGCAATTGTCACTGGCTCGTGATCTTGAAACCGTGATGTCTATTGTTCGTTCAGCCGCGCGCGAACTCACAGGTGCCGATGGCGCTACGCTCGTTTTACGCGACAACGGAAAATGCTACTACGTCGAGGAGAATGCTATCAGCCCGCTTTGGAAAGGACTGCGTTTCCCGATGGAGACTTGCATCAGTGGATGGGCGATGCTGAACAAGCAGGCTGTTGCCATTGAGGATATTTACGTGGATGACAGGATTCCACATGATGCCTATCGCCCCACATTCGTCAAGAGCCTGGCCATGGTACCGATCCGTACTGCAGAGCCGATCGGTGCTATCGGAAACTACTGGGCGTCACACCACGTCGCTACTGCCGATGAACTCAAACTTCTCCAGTCTCTGGCGGATATCACCGCCGTGACGCTTGAGAACGTTACGCTCTACGCCGAATTGGAGCAAAGGGTCAAAGATCGCACTGCGGAGTTGGAGGAAGCCAACAAATCACTCGAGGCCTACTCACATTCTATATCACACGATCTGCGGTCGCCACTTCGAACGATCAGAGGCTTTGTGACCATTCTTATGGAAGACCTCGCCGTTGATCTGGGTGAAGATGCACTTAAGAATCACTCGGGTACGGTTGACCGAATTGTTAACGGTGTCGACCGAATGGACAAACTGATTGAAGGATTGTTGAGTTTCGCCCAGTTGGGAAAGCGAAAGATCGTGACATCCCTGGTTTCAATGCAACAAATGGTCACCGAGGTTGTGGACGTGGTCAAGGCGGAATACCCTGGGCGTGTGTTTGAATTCAACATTTCTGAATTGCCGGATATTCAGGCAGACGCTGTTCTTATGCGGCAGGTGTGGATAAACCTCTTATCAAACGCCGCGAAGTATTCGGGAAGAAAAGATCGGAGTGTGATCACCGTGGGTTCGACTGCCGAAGATGAGAAGATCATCTATTACGTTGAGGATAATGGCGCCGGTTTCGACATGGATTCCGCAGAGAAGCTATTCGGTATCTTTCAGCGCATGCACTCCACGCGCGAGTTTGAAGGTATTGGAATCGGACTATCACTGACGCGCGGTATTGTTGAAAAACACGGCGGAAAGGTTTGGGCGGAAGCAAAAGTTGAAGAAGGCGCTAAGTTTTATTTTTCCCTGCCGACCTAGCCGACCGAAGGCTTGCTCTATTTGACCTTTACAGCTTTCCGCACCTGCGGCGCGATCTTCGTTCCAAAGATCTCGATCGACTTCATCAGCGATTCGTGCGAGGGCCCTCCGACATCCATATGCGCAGAGAACCGCGTTAATCCGAACATCTCTTGCATCTGCAGAATCTTGTCGACGGCCTCGTTTACATCACCAATGATGTACGCACCTTCCGGACCTCTGCCGTGATCGTATTGCTGGCGACTGAACGGTGGCCACCCACGACTCCTGCCGACACGTGTCATCTGAGCTGCGTAGACCGGGAAGTATGCATCGGCGGTCCGTTTGCTGTCTTCGCCAAAGAAACTGTGCATGTGTACACCGACCTGGAACTTGCTCATGTCGTGGCCGAGTTCTTCATACAATTCTTTGTAGTACTTGAACAGAGGTTTGAACTGCGCGGGGTTTCCGCCGATGATAGCAAAGATCACGGGCAATCCCAGCTTTGCTGCGCGAACGACTGACTCGGGTGTTCCTCCCACTGCGATCCAGACAGGCAATTTTTCATTCTTTGCGCGAGGTAATACATGTTGATTCTGCAGTGGCGGACGATACTTCCCTTTCCAATTAACGGGGTCTTCCTGATTGATTTTCAGCAACAGTTCCAGTTTTTCCTCGAATAGTCCGTTGTAGTCCTTCAAGTCGTATCCAAACAAAGGAAACGATTCGATGAAGCTTCCCCTTCCCGCCATGATCTCTGCGCGGCCGTTGCTGATCTGATCAATGGTGGCGAAGCTTTGATATATTCTCACAGGGTCCGACGAACTCAGAACGGTGACTGCGCTTCCAAGTTTGATGTTTTTGGTGACGGTTGAAGCTGCCGCCAGAATGATCTCCGGCATTGATACGGCATAGTCCGGGCGGTGGTGCTCTCCGATCCCGAAGAAGTCGATCCCCACGTCGTCCATGAGCTTGATCTCTTCAACGAGTTCGCGCAATCGTTCTCCGGCCGAGAGGGGCTGACCATTTGCGTCGTAATGATTGTCGCCGAACATGCCGATCCCAAGTTCCATAGTGATGGTTTTACGTTATAGATACATAAAACGAAGGACTTGACAATAAGTTCCCTGAACCGGCAGGTAGTTTGAACCTTGGTCTTA
>CAYTMU010000067.1:0-13246 GCA_964438975.1 uncultured Roseivirgaceae bacterium
CTCTCCTCGTGTGAGTATTGGAATACACCAAGTCTGTCGAACCTTGTTTTCTCTACGAATTGGAGTGATTCTGCGAAATCTTTTTCCGTCTCGCCCGGATGTCCGGTGATCAGGGTTGTACGCAGGGCGATACCAGGTACCTTCTCCCGAATCGTTTCAAGCAATTGTTCCGTCTTCTCCCGGGTGATCCCCCGACGCATAAGTTGAAGCATCCGGGTGGAGGCGTGTTGTAAGGGAATGTCCAGGTAGTTACATATGTTTGAACGCTCCCTCATTACATCGAGAACGTCAAGCGGAAAACCCGAGGGAAATGCATAATGAAGCCGGATCCACTCGATGCCTTCGACGTCAGAAAGCCTCTTCATCAAATCCGCCAGGTTTCTCTTCCGGTAAAGGTCGAGTCCATAGTAAGTGGAGTCTTGTGCGATGAGTAACAGCTCGCGCGTGCCGTTTCTGGCGAGTGTACGCGCCTCCGCAATCAGTTCCTCCATCGGGCGTGAGACGTGCCCACCACGCATTAGCGGGATCGCACAAAAAGAACACGGCCGATCGCAACCTTCCGAGATCTTCAGGTAGGCGTAGTGCGAGGGGTTCGTGAGAATGCGCTCACCAACAAGTTCCTGGCGGTAGTCGGCTTTGAAGACCTTAAGTAATCGCGAGAGGTCTCGCGTTCCGAACCAGGCATCCACCTGCGGTATCTCTCTTTCCAGATCATCTTTGTAACGCTGGGACAGGCATCCCGTGACGTACACCTTGTCGACGATCCCTTCTTCCTTCGCGTCGACATACCGGAGGATCGTATCGATAGATTCCTGTTTGGCGTTATCAATGAATCCGCAGGTGTTGATTACCACGACATTGGCGTCGTCATCACGTGATTCATGTACTGCCGCAATGCCATTTCCCTTTAGCTGCGCAAGGAGCACCTCCGAATCGACCTGATTCTTCGAGCAGCCCAGTGTGACGACGTTGATCTTTGTTGATTTGTTGCCTTTTGTCTTCATGGTTTCAATTTCCTCCGAACAACCCTGCTATCCGATAAATTCCCCAGATACGGCGATCTTTGTATTCGTGAACTCGGAGAAAGACTGCAAAAATAGCAAAAATATACTGGTCCGAAATTTGGCCTTATGCAGCTTCCCATATCTTTACGCACGCAAGAACATGATCAAAAAGGGCATTTGGCTGATATTTCTGCTGGTAGTGGCTGTAAGCTGTCTCGATGAGCCTGACTGCTATCTCCTGAATAATCATATCATGGGGATTGCATTCAAAAAGATTGAGACCGGCGGAGCTGACACTGTGGCTATCGCCGGAATAGCGCCGTTCCCGGAGATTGTTACCCGAGACACGGTCAACACAACTCGCGTGTTCCTGCCGCTAAACTATTTCCAGGAGGAAACGACGCTTTTTATCAAGGACCTGGAAACGACGAATTTCCTGCGGGTTGGGTATCGCTCCCAGGCGCAATTCGTATCCGAGAAGTGTGGTGAAAAATTTGTCCTGACAGGGCTCACGGTGCTGGAGCATTCGTTCGATTCTGTCCGCCTGGTTACCGATGTGCCAACGCGAGATGGAAATGCGATTCAAATAGAGATTTTTCAATGAGGAACGTGCTGCTCTCATTCGTCCTGGTCGTTGTCGCCTGCAGCTTGCTGCCTGTGGCGCTTTGTAGCGGTCAGGCTGAAACCCTGGAGAAAGATACGCTGACGAATAGGTATCTCCCCACGGGAGTCCGACTCGGATACGATGTGATCGCAGCCGGAAAGACGTACTTCCAGGATGACTACAAAGGATGGGAGTTCCAGGGCGATGTTGATTTTGATCGGTATTACCTGGCATTGGAATACGGCAACTCGGGATTGAACAGGTCGTCCGACTCGGCGTCCTACGTCAATGACGGCAGGTACTGGCGCGTTGGCGTAGATGTCAACTTCCTGACGAAGGATCCGGATAAGAACATGTTCTTTCTGGGCATGCGCTATGGCAGGTCAGTTTTCTCGGAAACATTAGACGTCCTTCGATACGATCCGGATTGGGGTCTGCTGTCGAAGACCTTCCATCAGGACAAAACACGTGCATCCTGGGTGGAGCTCGCGACAGGCCTCAGGGTCAAGGTGTGGAAGGCGTGGTGGCTGGGGTATACAGCGCGTTTCAAGTTCGCGTTAAGTACAAACGGATCAACCGAAATGATACCGTATGATGTGCCCGGATACGGGTTCAATGAAAAGGAGGTTACCTGGGGCTTCAATTACTACGTGATGTTCAGAATTCCCGTGCGAAAGTCGCCGGTACCCCTGTCTCCGCGATAAACCTAATTCTTCTTGTCAAACAGTGACTCGACGAATGCCACCTGGTCGAACACTTGCAGATCATCGACCTTTTCGCCAACACCGATATACTTAACTGGGATCTGAAACTCATCCGAAATGCCGATGACGACTCCACCCTTGGCGGTGCCGTCGAGCTTTGTGATGCACAACGCTGTTACGTCGGTCGCTTTTGTGAATTCCCGAGCCTGTATACTAGCGTTTTGCCCGGTGCTGCCGTCGAGAACAAGTAACACTTCGTGTGGCGCATCGGGGATGACCTTTTGCATTACCCTCTTTATTTTGGAGAGCTCGTTCATGAGGTTAACCTTGGTGTGCAGCCGACCCGCCGTGTCGATGATGACAACATCGGCGTTCTGTTTAACGCCTTCCTGGACAGCGTCGAAGGCGACTGCCGAAGGATCCGTATTCATGCCCTTGGCTACCACAGGCACACCGACCCGGTTCCCCCACAATTTCAGTTGATCAACGGCTGCCGCGCGGAAGGTGTCGGCGGCGCCGAGGATGACTTTCTTGCCTTTCTTCGCGAATTGGGCTGAGAGCTTTCCAATCGTCGTTGTCTTTCCAACACCGTTGACACCGACGACCATGATGACATATGGCTTCTTGTCGCCGGGTGTGTCGAAGTCTGCGATGGCGGACGTGTCACGCGGAGTCAGCAGGGCGGCCACCTCCTCTTTGAGGATGCGATCCAGATCTGACGTGCTCATGTACTTGTCGCGGACGACGCGCTGTTGAATACGTTCGATTATCTTCAATGTCGTTTCAACGCCGACATCGGAAGTAACAAGAACTTCCTCAAGGTTGTCGAGTACTTCATCGTCGATTGTGCTCTTGCCGACAATGGCCTTACCAAGTTTGGTGAAAAAACTATCCTTGGTCTTTTCGAGTCCTTTATCGAGCGATTCTTTCTTGTCTTTCGAGAACAGGCCAAACATGAGTCAGGGAATCATTGTGTATACAGTCCAAAAACGCAAAAGTCCTCATGCGAGGACTTTTATGGTGACATTTGCCGGATGACTACTTCTTTGCGAGTGTATCCTTTACCAGTTCTGCCGGCACGATCTCTTCGCGGAACGTATAGGCACCTGTTTTCTCAGACTTCACGGCTTTGATAACTTTAGCAAAGCTCTTTCCATCAGTCTTCTTAAGCGACGCAACAACTTTCTTTGCCATGATTACTTAATTTCTTTGTGAACAGTGTATTTCTTCAAGATAGGGTTGTACTTCTTCAGTTCCAACCTTTCTGTAGTATTCTTCCGGTTCTTCGTGGTGATGTACCGGCTCATGCCGGGCTGACCCGTCGTTTTATGCTCGGTGCATTCCAATATTACCTGAACCCGGTTGCCTTTCTTTGCCATGATTGTTCAATTTTTTCTGTTACAGCACGAGATTCCCGTTCGCCCTGGCCTCTTTCAGGACGGAGGTAATTCCGCGTTTGTTGATGGTCTTGATTGCCTTCGCAGACAGTTTCAGCGTTATCCACTTATCCTCTTCAGGGATGTAAAAACGCTTCTTCTGAAGATTCGGATAGAACCTGCGTTTGGTCTTGTTGTTGGCGTGGGACACATTATTCCCTACCTGAGGCCTTTTACCGGTTATTTGACACACTCTCGCCATATATTCAGCTCTTTAATTCCCTTTCCTGAAAAGGGACTGCAAATATCGGCAAATCGCGAGATAAAGCAAAACGGGAGCGGAAAATTTGTCGGCTCTCCATGCGATCATTCTTACCGTCCGAACAGCTTGGATATCAGCTCATTCGGGTCAAGACCGGAGAAGTCGTCAATTGTGGCGTCGGTACCAGTGAGTTCATCGTACCCGTGCGTAGTGGTTACACCGACTACTTTGCATCCTGCATTCTTCGCGGACAGGACTCCTGCGAAAGAATCCTCGAAGACGACGCACTTGTCTGGTTCGTAGTTCAGGGCAGCAGCTGCTTTGAGATATACCTCCGGGTGTGGCTTCCCATGTGATACGAAGGAAGCATCCAGGATTGTGTCAAAGAAGGGTCCAAACCCGGTCTTTACCAGGACAAAGTCAACATTGCTGCGCGGCGCCGAAGTGGCGATCGCTGACGGTATGCCCGCTTCCCGGATGGCCCGGAGGAAGGAGGCTAACCCTGGCAATGGCTCAATCGTGGCATCATAAATCTCGCGGAACAATGCTTCTTTTTCCTCACCGTAGGCGGCTAATACGTCCGGTGGAAGGGGACCGAATATATTGATGAGCCAATCCTGATTGCGTCGGCCGTAGACCTTGTCGCGAAGATCCTCTTCAGTCAGGTCTTGCCCGTATTTTTGGCAGAATTGCTTCAAGGCAATATCGTGTGCGGGGTTGCTATCGACAATGACGCCGTCCATGTCGAAGATAAAAGCAGCTATTGAGTTCAATTTGATTCTGGTTATAAGTAGATCGGCATGACCTTCGCTTCCGAAGGCTTTTATGATGAACGAGAGACACACTCGCTCATAGTTGTTCAATGCCTTGAAATTGTTTTGCAAACATATTGATAATTGATTCAGAGAGGTCCTCAGGGTTAGTGTTTTTTCTATTGACCAACAAGTATGAGTTTGACCTTTCTTCATAAGAATGGATAAATGTCTTCGCTCCCAAAAAATATTCACATATCCTTTTGTAAATTCTGTATCGTTGGCTCTTTGCCGTTGTAGGAGTCTCCAGATCTTTCTTGTACGCCCCAACAAATGCAAACGATGCGGATTCATCTTTTTTTAGAATTTCAAGGGCGATTTCCAAAACTGTTTTTAAGATTCTTCCAGCATCAAAGTCATTGAGAACAAGATTGAATCTATCGTCCGAACTTGAATGCCGTTTATCGTGAAACTTTATGACGTACACCCGGTGCTCATAACGATGAATATCTACAATGTACCGACGCCCTAGTCTGGTTCTAAAGACGTAGATCAATTTCTCAATCAGCGGGTACTCGTTCCTAATTACTTGCTTTGTTGCTAGGCGAAAGGTGTACCCGTTTTCAAACATTAACGGTTGTTTACGGTACTAGCAGTCGATAAGAAGGGTGTCTGGAGCTTTGAATATCCCTATCCGACCTAACCACGAATTGCAAAATTACGCTGTCTCCGTTAATCCTAGCGGCTTTATAGATAAGCTTGTTGCCACTGTCATCAACGCAAACGTGATTAGAAGAGGTAAAAAATACAGGTTTGTCGCGCTTCATTTTGTTCATTCCGCAATTTATATACGGAAATTATTCAAATCTAGTTCCAAGCTATTAAAGTTTGGCTTGCCCATTACATGGCTTTGAATTGATGTTCCGGTCAACCCAGACCGTTTAGCACAGTTTTCCAGATCAACCGCAGCTTCGCAAAAATGGCGTCAAACTCGTCCTACCGCACAATGAACCGTTTACTTGCCGACTTTTTGTTCGATGTGAATTTCAACACGTACAACCCTGCTGCCAGAGACGACACATGGTACTGGTGAACTTCATTGCCCCGTATGATTATCGGCGTGCTGACGCGCTGCCCTACCGACGAAAAAACTTCTATGATACCACGGCGGTCGGACCGGATGTTCAATACCTCTTGGCGCATTACAGGGTTGGGAAAGATGTCGATCTCTGGGATCTCCGGTAGGGACGTGCCCTCGTCGTGACGCAGCACGTGTAGTCCTCCCAATGCGTTGCCGACTACTATGGTAGGTTTGCTGGCATTGAAAAGGTTGGCTACTGTTGGCCAGATCCTGCCGCCCAGGTTCTTCTGCGTGTAGCGCTCAAAAACGGTGTTGAACAACAGCTCTGTTTCCATAGTTATGGTGCCGTCGTCGATCGATCGATCTGTCTTGTTCCGGAAGTCGCTGATGATTGCGGGTTGGCCACTGTGGTCGCCGACAAGAAGATCGCTCGTGCCGTCGCCGTCGAAGTCATCGACCGCGACTGCGAGATTCTGGCGTAGCGGCGTGGAGGAGAATCCGAGGTAATTTGCGTTCTCAAGGGCAAATGAGGGCATGCCGGGCACCCCCGTGTTTTTCCAGTATTCGAGGTTGCCTTCGCTTCGACCTGCCAGGATATCGGGAAGTCCGTCGCCGCTGATATCGACCAGGTAGACGTTTTCAGTATAGGTCAGCTCAAAGTTAATAGGTTGTATCGCACTACCGCCGAAGTCTAGCGTGGCTTGGCTTTTGTTGGCCAGATAGTAGAGCCTGGTCGCGCTATTGTCAAAGTTTGTCGCGGTGAATACGAGGTCGGGTGTGTCATTGCTGTCCACATCTGCGAACTGGATCTTTACATTGTAAAAGCGCGAGGTAGAAAAGCCAAGGTAGTCGTTGGCTACAAGCTTGAATGCAGGATGTGTCGGTGTTCCAACATTCTCAAATAAATACAACCGTGAGGTGTACACTTCGGAGGAGTGTGCGCTTACGATCAGGTCGTAGAGCCCGTCAGCGTTGTAATCTATGAGCGCTGGCACGGCGTTATCACCCACATCAAGCATTTCGCCCTGCAAGAAGTTGTTTCTTACGAAGTCGAATGATGGTGTCGACTCGGTACCGGTGTTCTTATAAAACCAGGTGGATCTGTCGAGCTGACTGTTCAGATATTCCTTTGAGGAGATGTTCGGTGTAGCGATCAAATCCTTCTTGCCGTCGAAGTCCACATCTTCGTGGAATGGCGCCGGGAACAGCACGAAAGCTACCGGGCTTGGCGGAGGAAATCCGTAAGCACTATTGAAGACCGGCTCGGTTGTCGTGCCGTTGTTGGGAAGGGCATAGATCTGCGTACATTCCGCCTCGGAGAAGAGGATGTCCTGTTGCTGGTCGCCGTTCAAGTCGAGGGCAAGAAGAGTCTTCCCGCCGGCATGCTTGGTTCTGCCTCCGGAGTTTGGCGGGCATGGCGCCCCGTCGAATGCAAAGCTCCCGCAACTGCATTCGCGAAAAGAACCCCATGAGCGCGTGACTCTTACGAACTCAAGGGAGTCACACGATTGATAGTTCTCCATGGAGAGATTCTGGTGGTACTCGATCGTGCTGCCTGCCCATTGGATATTCAGGATATCCAGATCGCCATCGCCGTCGATGTCAGCGATTGAGGGGAGGTCGTCGTCTTGCAGCTGCAGATTGACTTTGATGTTCGTTGCGGGATTCTTAGTTAGCAAAGCATTGCTTTTCGGTCCTTCGAAACCAGTGCTGAAGAGATAGGGCTCCCAGGTTAGCATGCCCGGTGCGGTAGTCGTGTTTATGAACACCCGCATCCCGAGCACGTCATCAGTAAAAATGTCTTTCTTTCCGTCGCAGTTGAAATCGCGCAGCAGCATCCAATTCTCGAGTCCGGCGGGGAAGAGTTCCTCGTAATCAGGCGCAGGTACGTACTGATTGTTTTCTGCCAGGAAGGTAATCACTTTATTGGCCATCTTGTCGAACAAGACGAGGTCATCGACACCATCTCCGTTAAGATCCATAGTGCTGAATTGCGCCGCGTTGAGTCCGCCGGCCCACGGGATTCGAAGTTCGGTGTCGGTAAGGTCGTATACGGGAATGGTATGATCGAGCGTGTACGTGAATTGCGCGCGCAACGTCAAAGGCACTAGCAGAAGCAAAAAGCACAAGAGGCGCATCGTGAAAATATTTCCTCCTTACGTAACGCAGACCCCTGCCCACCTGTTATCTTGCCCTTGAGAAACGGTTTGCAACGATGGTTTGCGCATCAAATTACGAAGTTTATTACGGCAATGAGTACGGGAATCGAAAATTTATACGCGCGGTATTCCGAAAGTGGGAAGGTGTCAACCGACACGCGAAAGATCACACCCGGTTCGGTATTCTTTGCGCTGCGGGGCGATAAATTCAATGCCAACGAGTTCGCAACAGAAGCCCTTGATAAAGGTGCGAGCTTTGCCGTGATCGACGACGCTGAATTCAGGATAGATGACCGCTACATTCTCGTTGATAACGTCCTTGAGGCACTTCAGAAACTCGCGCGGTATCACCGCGATCAGTTAAAGATACCGGTCGTGGCGCTCACCGGTTCTAACGGAAAGACGACTACAAAGGAACTGGCGCATGCTGTTCTGAGCCGGAAGTTCAACACCCTGGCCACAAAGGGGAATCTCAACAATCACATCGGAGTACCCCTGACGTTGCTGTCTATCGACGCATCGGTAGAACTGGCAGTGGTCGAAATGGGAGCTAATCACACACAAGAGATTGCGCACCTTTGCCGCATCGCTAATCCTACTCATGGTTTCATCACCAACATCGGCAGAGCGCATATCGGTACCTTCGGAGGTTATGAGAATATCGTACGTGCGAAATCAGAGTTATACGATTATCTCCTCGCTAACCGGGGCGTTGTATTTGTCAATTCACAGAACGCTGTTCTGATGGAACTTGCAAAAGGTTTCCCGCATATTGTGACATATCCGGGTCCCGGAGATTTTTATCGGGCACGCCTGGTTGATGCGGAGCCGGCTGTGAGAATTGAAGCGGAGAATGGTGAAGTGGTGCAAACACAACTCATCGGAGCCTACAATTTTGAGAATGTCGCATGTGCTTTGTGCCTGGGGAAATATTTCGGCGTTGAAGAACGAATGGCGAACGCCGCGATTGGGGAATACAGTCCGGGCAATATGCGTTCGCAGATAGTAAAGACGACACGCAACACGGTTATCCTCGATGCCTACAACGCCAATCCGAGTTCAATGCAGGTTGCCATCGAAAACCTGGCTGCGATGAAGGTGGACAACAAGATCCTGATCCTCGGAGACATGTATGAACTTGGGGATGAGACCGCCCGCGAGCACCAGGCCATCGGCCGGCTGATTCGCGAGAAGGGATTTGAAAACATATACTTTTGCGGCTCCTTATTCAAGGCGGCTATGCCGGAAGTTCCTCACGCGAGGCACTTCGACCAGAAAGATGACCTCATGAAGGAGTTGCAATCGTCTCCCATTCACGGTGCGACAATTCTGGTAAAAGCATCGAGAGGGATCGGACTTGAAACCGTGGTCGACTACTTGTAATCAGCAAAGAAGGAATTATGAACGTTGAAGCGATACTCGTATTTCTAAAGAAGCTTGCCCGCAACAATAACCGCGACTGGTTTGAGAAGAACAAGCCTAAATACCTCACCGCCCGCCAGGAGTTTGAAACGCTTGTGGCAGCGGTGCTTGCAGAACTCGCACGGTTTGAGCCTGGCCTCGGGGGTGTGGATCCGCGAAAGCTTCCTTTTCGTATTTATCGCGATGTCAGATTCAGCAAAGACAAGCGACCTTACAAGACAAACATGGGAGCGGGGTTTTCGCCGAATGGGAGGCTTGTCCAGGAGCCGGGATATTACCTGCACCTTGAACCTGGCGATAAGAGTTTTGTCGCGGGAGGAATTTACCAACCCGACGTCGCAAACCTGGCCAAGATCAGGCAGGAGATCGATTATAACCCCGATCCGTTAAAGAAGATATTTGCATCAAGGTCGTTTCGAAAGTACGCCGATGATTTTGATGACTGGGATCGGCTAAAGACCGCGCCGAAGGGATACCCAAAGGACCATCCGAATATTGAGTGGTTAAAGAACCGGAGTTTTACGGTGTCAGTGCCGTTGACCGATGATGAAGTGACCGGGAAAAAGGTTGTCGACAAGGTTATTGCAGTGTGCCGGGAAATCGCACCTCTGAACAAGTACTTCCGGGAGGCAATCGCTTGATGTAACTACCAGTCGAAGTAATCATCCTGATTAAGTTCGATTTCCTTTGCTTCCTCGTCCTTTTTGCTTTTCGACTTGAATGCGTCCTTGAGTTCCCGAACTTCTTTCTTTAAGTCACTGGCAATTTTCTTCTTCACCGCTTCGGTGTCATATAGTATGCGATAGTTATCCGTTGTTCCTGTGATCTTCAGGAAGAGGCGGCTGTTGCCTTGCTGGTCGTGTTCGATTGCACTCTCGGCCGCAGCCTCGACGATTCGCTTTCTCCGGAGGGGACTGATGACGCGATAATCGATCCGTTGATCGAACGTATGTGTTCCGCTTATTCGGATGTTCGTTACGTTGGTGCCGACTTCCATCGTCGGAATGTAAATGGTCTTGTTTTCGATGTGGATGTCATTCTTCAAATCCGAGAAACGCAGCCGGTCCAGCCCCTCGTCGCCGAGATAGCGCTCAAGCTTCCTTAGTGGTTCGAAGTTGTTGAGTTCGCCCCGGGCGATGGAAATTCCGATATCGGACGTGAGCGTTTCCGGGAATAGTCGCAGGTTGGGATTGAGCGTCACTTCCAGGTTGACGTCCGCTGTAGCTCGTCCCTTCAGGTGTTTGTCTTGAATGAAGGTCTGGTTAAAATTCTCGAATACGTAGAACACGCTGTCGATGTGGATGCCGTCAAGCTTGAGTGTACTGACGAGGTCAATTGCCTTTTTGTTCTTGGCATCAACGATCCCGGAAAGGCGCAGTGTGCCCCCCATCGTTTGAAGAGAAAGGTTCCGCGATACCGCCATCTGATTCTTGACAAGCAAATCTCCCTGTATGACCTTGCCGTGGAATCGCTTGTATCGAAGTGACTGGATGTTGCAGTTGAAATTCAGGTTGACATTTCTGGAGAGACTGAAGGTATAGTCGTCTGCAGGTCCCTCTTTACCGTCGCTCCGACCCTCGCCGAAACCATATGCAAACAATTCGTTCAAATCAACATATCGTGATCTCAAATCTGTTTCTATGCCGATCGGTTGGCCTTCGAAAAGTAGAAATGTAATAATGTTCTTGAAAAACCCGTTCAACACAAAGTCCGAACTTCCCAATTTCCCCGATACATTGCTAAGCGCGAGATCGTTGTTGTTGAATTGCAGAACACCTTTTAGTTTCTCAAGCGGAATCTTGTGACGTCCATATAGTATGTTCACACCCTGCATGTCTATGGTGCCCAGTGTGGATACCTGCTGCGCGGTGTTCTTGTTCTTCAGGAGACTGACCCTTCCATCGAAGGCGACATCGACATCCAGCACACCCGAAACATAGCGGACCTCTTCGATGGGATAGAAGTCGAGTACGGAGGGCGCATTTATCTTGCCTTTGAAGGTCAATTTGATGTCGGGATCGCCGAAGTTGTGGATCGAGAAGTTCGCTGTAAACGCTTCCTCGTTTAGCTTTCCGGTGACATTCTTCAGGGAAAGACGGGCCCGGGAAAGATCTGTGACGTCAGGCGAGGAGAATGATCCCTCCATTGTGGCATTCTCGATGCGTGTTTTGAAGTCGGGGTGAAACAGTGTGGCATCGTTGAATCCAAATTCCGCCGCAACAGCAGGATTTTTCGTGGATGATAATTCTCCGTCGAGCGTTGCCTTGAAGTAGACCTCTCCGCGACTGCGATACTTATCGAAGTTTTTGGCTTTCGACTCGGGAAGGAGCGATAGCAGCGTTTGGATATCGGTATCGCGCCCGGTGGTCGACAGATGGAGGATGTTCGTGTCTTTCCATTCGTAAGTTCCGGTCACAGTGAATTTCGAGGTTTTTAGCGTCAGGTCCGACGGATGGATGGTGAGGTGTTTTCGGATGTCGTCGTAAACGAGGTTGCTTTTCACATCAAAGGACTTCCCGGCAAAGTAGTTCTTGTTGCGGATCATCATTTTCTCGGTCACCAACCCCCCGGCGGCATCGATGTCGTAGATATCATTCGATGTTTTGATTGAAGCGGTTAGCCTTTCGGTGCTGAAGGTGAAATCCTGCAGTGTGCGGAGGTCCAGATAATGGACCACCGCGTTTTTGATCGTTACATTTGAAAGGGCAAAGCCAAGTGAGCTGGTCTCCCCTCCCTGTGAACTTTGCTTGTTGGCTATCGTATAGTTCGTATCACCTGCGTTGTTGATTTTGAGGTTTGTCTCGCTGTCTTCGATCACGAGGCCCTTCACGGTGAAGTCTCCATTCCACACCTGCAGTGGATTCAGCTGGAAAGATATTTTGCTGGCCGTCAGGAGCGGGTATTTCCCATCATGACTGTCTTCGACATAGACGTCGTGGAAGACGATGGATACCTTCGGGAATTGTTCAAAGACCGAGACATCCATTCGCTTGATGGTTATCGGTGTGTTGAGTTGTTTGTTTGCTTCCCTGATAAATTGCTGGATCAACCTGTCTTTATAGAGGAACACCGATACCGTCAAGGCGACGACGAGTACGCACGTTGTGAGAGCGAGATAGAAAATGACGCGGCGGAGAATTTTCAAGTCCCAGGATTTACGCAAAAATACAAGGCAAAAATGAAACCAAACCCGGTTTCTGACTATCTTTTATAACCAGGCCAAAGTCATAACGCTGGTTATCGGAAAGTATTTCTTCACTGCCAGGCAACCTGCTCGCTCGAAAGCAGGTACGGGTAATTAAAAGCGGCTCCTTGAAAGATCAGGAAGATCATATCAGACCAGTACTGGAAGGATGCCTCAAAGGACATCGGGCAAGCCAGAAACTGCTATACCAGAATTACTACAACTACGGTATGAGCGTATCGCTGCGATATGCTAATAACCGGGATGAGGCAGCCGAAATCTTTAATGACGCCTTTATGAAAATTTTCATCAACCTGAAGCGATTCGATCTGAGCAAACCTTTTAAACCCTGGTTGCGGAAGATTGTCGTGAACACTGCGATCAACCACTATCACAAGAAGCAGCGGGAGATGAAGGTGGAGGAGATGCAAAACGCGAAAAATGAGTCGGACGCGGAAAGAATTTTGTCGGGTATATCTTATCAGGAAGTCATCGGCTTATTGCAGAAACTCCCTCCGGCGTATCGCACCGTATTTAACCTGTATGTCATCGAAGGCTATACCCACGAGGAAATAGCTCGCATGCTCCACATCGCGACTGGCACTTCGAAATCAAACTTGTTCAAAGCAAAGGAGCAACTGAAGATAATACTGAACGACTACTTTGAAGCGGACTATGCCGGAACTCGATAACGATAG
>CAYTMU010000068.1:0-13121 GCA_964438975.1 uncultured Roseivirgaceae bacterium
GAAGCTCTTGCCGGGTTTTATTGTGCGCACTGGCCTTGGCGCGTTATCCGGTCGCACCCTGCTACCCGAGGTGGGAACCTGGATCCCGCCGTATTTGAATGTTCCACTCTCGACGAGGAAGCGGTGTACGATCGCCGGCGGGTACGTTCCATTTGTCTGGTCAGCCCAGGGGTTGATGTTAGCAAGCGTATAACTGGCCTCGTAGATATCCCAGTCATCGCTAGGCTCGACTTCGCCGTTTTCGAAATCGACAAAGCGGACCTGGAAGTTCATCGGATCGGCAGTTCCCTCGTAGTAGTTGTAGCTGAGACCGAACCCACCGTCAGCAAACAGCGTGGGAAGAAAGATGATCTCTACCCTATCTTCCACACTGGGTGTGATCGCAAGGGGAAGGAGTGTGGTCAGATTGGTCGTGTCCTCTCCAGCCCACAGGAACATATCCATATCCACATCCGTGTGAGCTTCGTCCCACAGGAGAACAATCGCTTTTCCATCCTGTTCTTCGACGGTAATCACGATCTTGTTGTTCGTCGCGGTCTTCACGCTCGCCGTCTCCTTCAGCGTAATCTCGATGGTTTCATCGTCTTCAAACATAAAGTCGACCAGCAACTGGATTTCGATATCGGCGGTAGTCGCACCGGCAGGTATCGTGAGTTCGCCTTTCTTTCCGTTTATATAGTAATCGTAGTACCGGGACGGTACCTGATTCTGGTATCCCCAGAGGCTGTCGATCGCGTCGTTCCTGTTCGGGTCGGTGAGGTCCAATTTGATATCGTATTCCACTACCATGTTGCCCGCCGCCGGTTTGTCCAATTGAACAGGAATCTTCAAAAGAGATAACACCGGCTGGCCATTCTGGATTGCCACGGCGTCCCGTTCACTCACGGTCATTGTGGCGCTGGCAAACGAAGCCACAATTTGTGCATCGGTATTCTTGATCGTGATGATGACTTTGTCATCGGTTGTCAATTCGATCTCGTCGGTATTGGTGTCGACGATGGCGATCTCGATCGTCTCATCCTGCTCGAAGCTGCCATCCGAAAATATTTCGATATCGATGAATGCCGATGTTTCGCCGGCATCAATTCTGACCAGCCCGTGATCGCGTGCGATCCGGTAGTCTGCATTTGCCGTTCCCACGACATCCTGGTCACTGGCTGTTCCTCCCAGCACATATTCGATTCTCAAATCCTTTGAATGTGCTTTATCCAGTATTAGCTCGACTTCCAGACTTCCGGCATCTTCATTGACCGTTATCGCCGTCTGGGCGAACGAGAGTTTCGGCTTTGTCGCGGGTTCGTCTTCTTTGCAAGATGACAGTCCGAAACTCACGGATGCGACCACCACGGTGGACAGGAATAATGCAGGAATGGTTCTCATGACCTTGTGTATTTGGTTATAATATACGCTGATTTTGGTATGTGTACAATACTACTGGTTTGCGTTGATGAAAACGAAGCTCCAGCCTGTGCAGGGGTTGTAGAATTCGTAGAGATTCTGCTGAAGTTGAAAAATGTATGTATTGTCGCCTTCGGAAAGGGCGTCCAGGTAGGTGTGAATGTTATCGACATTTGCATCCGTGGTGGGATTTCCGAACAGGGTTATTTCGTCAGCGAAGTTGAACACCAGATTATTGTTATTTAACACCGGGTTGAACTCTCGCAACGCAAATGTGATACTTCCGTCCAGATTGCGAATGACAAGGCCGATACCGTACAGAAGCTCGCCATTCCCGAGCGGTAGCCCATAGTACAGATGCATTTCCAGTGCGCCGGCGACGTCTTCGGCGATTTGTTCGCCCATGGATACGCCATTGTTGAAGATATAGATAAGAGGTGCAAAGTAAAAATCAGACACTGATGCAAACGACCGGCCGCTGACGTCGATAAGGCTCGTCTCCAGGAATACATCGTCCCCCGCGGAAGTAGTACCTGACAAGTTGTGGATCGGTATCGGGTCGGCGCAGATGTCTATTGTGGATTCGCCGATGGTATTCAACCGGATGCTTTCAATCGAGACGGCGCTGCCGAAGATGGTTCCGGTGAAGGGTTCGTCAAAGACAATCCGGTCGCCCTCGATGATGTAAGGGGTTGAAAAATTGATCGTCTGCGTGGTCGCGGTATTGCTTTTGAGGGACGCCGATGTGATGGTGAGCGTACGCCTTAGCTCATCCAGCGAGAGGTACAGTGCGAGATTCCGGTTGTCATAAGTCAGCCTTACGGAGGAAGCGAATTTGTCCAGATCACCGGCGATCAGGTTCAGATTGGACGATAGCGATACTCCGAGAAGGTCTTCATCCGTCGCGGATGCGGGCCGGAAGAGAATGATTCCTTTTTGCCCGAGGTCAGTCTTACTGCGGAACACCAGCGCGTTGTCAGGTGTCTTGTTTACGTAGTCAAACTCGTACTCGGCCCCAAAGGTCGCCTGGTCCTGTTCAAAGAGAAAGGAGAAGAAGGAGTAGTTCTCCAGGATGAGTTCCAATCCCAGGGAGTTGTCAATCCGGTAGGATATCGTATTCTCGATATACTCGCCGTCTGCCGCACCCAGATCTGTCTTGATGAGAACTTTTCCATTATTCTGAAATTTCATCAGTACATAATACGATCCGCTGCCTTCTTCCGGATTGTAGCGGATGATCCATCCGTTGGCCGGTGCGACGAGGTCCTGTTTCAGGGCGGCAATCGCTGCGGCCGCCCGCTCATCGGCTGTCTTGTCGAAGATGCGCGTCTCGTCATCAGTGCATGACGCGATAGCGATCAATGACAAGATTACCGGATATAGAATTCTTTTCATTATTGTAGTTTGGCCTGGACAAGTGCCCGGACTTCCAGTAGGTCAACTCCGGTGTTCTGTTTGTAGTGCTCGAGAATGGCGTTGTATTTTCTCCGCAATCGCGCCCGGCCTTCATTGCGAGACTCGCAGTCGGCCGTCACACAGTTTGGTTCATCGTCGAGAAAGTGGGTGAAGAAGTCAGGGCGGAACAGGAGAAAGGCGACAATCTCTGCGAAGTCTTCGTTGAAAGTACTTGTTCCATACGGCGAGACAAATCCTCGGCGGAGCGCTTCTTCGTCCGTCAGGTTGAACCATGATCCAAGCGATGTATAGCCTTCCGGTGATATCTCCTGCCATGCGGATGGCAGGTTGTAGCGCTGGTGCATGATATGGGCAAATTCGTGGTAGATAGTTCCTAACTGCCTGAAGACCCAATTCTGGTTCTGAACGTCTACAAAATTCACTTCGGTAAGCGTAATGCGCGCCCCCGCGTCTGCGGTCCCCAGTGTCACAGTGCCGTCGGAATTGTACATCGTAGAGCCGATCAGTACGACCTCCGCCGGAACATGCGCACGGAAGAACCGATTTCCGTTCGCGACGTCGGTAAAGGGTTCGATCCAGAACTCGGTCAGAAAATCGAGCATCGGGAGTACAACTTCGAGTTTTGGCGGTGTTACGCGTCTCGTAGGGTCCACATATCGGTCTACAAAACGGTACCGCACCGCTACGCCAAATTCTTTGACAAATGCATCTTCAATGTACTGGTCGAGCGCATCGTCGGACACCGGGTTTTGTTTCACCGGCGCGTCCACGCTTTCATCGGGATAGCAGGCGCTCGCCAGGAATAGGCCAAATGTGAGTAACGATGTCAGTATCTTCTTCGACATGGCTTATCTGGGATTTGGTTCAAGTCCACCCACGTCAATTGCGGCCTTCGGTATTTGCAACACTTTACGCTTGTCATCCGCCGTCAACGTGATACTGCGGCCATCGGGAAATGTGTGAACGACTTCCGCGCCGAATCGCCGGATATCGAACCACCGCAGGCCCTCGTGCATAAATTCCTTTCGTCGCTCGTCCATCAGGAAGCGGAAGGCGTTTGCCTGATCGTTGGTAGACCCGTAATAGGCGCGAAGACCGTTCTGCAATCCTTGAGGTACGACGTTGTTGAGGTTGAGCGATTGGCTCGGTCGGTATCTTCTCCTGGCGAGCACCAGGAGATCGCTCAATGCTCCGGGAATATTGTTTTGGGCAATGAGGCACTCAGCTCTGTTCAGCAACACTTCTTCGCCCCTGAATGCGAGGAAGATCGTATAATGATAACCGACGTTCGAGGTCAGGCTCGACCGTTCAAAAAGGAATTCATACTTGGTTGCTGCAAGGCCGTTTTCACCGGCAACCCATGCGGGGTCTTGCCTTTCATCCACCAGGTCGAACGGATTATTTTCGTACAGGGCGCCATACATGTTCCGCGTGGGCCAGTGGCCGACGTACGGCAGATGGAAGTTTGATACCTGCCGCACCAGCAACAGGTTGCTATCGTCACCCGGTGAATGATACAACCGAACGTAGTCCTCCGTGTTGATGCGCTGTGCCAGGAGGGCAGGAATATTCTTAACATAAATCGCGGGGTCTGCGCCCAGGAGCTGGTTGCTATACTTCAGGCAGTTGTTGATGTCACCTTTGAAAAGATAGAAACGCGATGCAAAGGCAAGCGCGGCGTTGCGTTTGAAGTGATACTTCCCTGAGTTGGCGTAGAAGCTGTCGTTTACCAGGGCAAGTCCATCAAGGAGGTCGTCCTCAATTTTCTCATACACCTCTTCTATGCTATCGCGCTCATACGTTTTGATGAATACCGTCTCAGGTTCTTCTACGTATGGGATACCAGGGTCATTGCCGGCAGTGGACTGCTGGTAGTGTCGGGCAAAGAGGTTCACAAGCATGAAATGCCCATAGGCTCTGGTCAACAAGGCCTCGGCCTTGATTGCATTCTTCAGACCCTTGTCACCCGGCAGGGCATCGATCGCCGCCAGTACTTCGTTGGCGTGAGCGATCGCATCATATGTACTCGTCCAGAAATGACTGGGTGTGTCTTGCGATATGCCGGTAAATTCCCCCCAGCTGAACGCCTGATCGTGTTCCGGTGCTTTCTGTGTGCCGATGGTGTATCCTACGTTATCGCTCATCCATTCTGTAAAACTGTACGAGCTACTGGAGTACGCATTGGTCAGAAGTTGCGCCGCTTTTTCGAGGTTGTTCAATTCTACGCGGTTATCGGGATTCTCATCCAGGAAGTTGTCGCAGCCACCGATCCCGACGAGGGCGAGTGTGAGCAGCGTGGAATATTTGAGGTACCGTTTCATATCAAAAACCAATGTTGATCGATGTGGTGATAAGCCTCGGCTGCGGGAGTGCGACTCCACCTGCCGAAAAGAATTCAGGATCCTGGCCGTTGAGCTTTGCGTCCGAATACAGCAGGAACAGGTTCTGTGCTTCCAGTGATAGCGTTGCTGTATTCGCACCGATCCGCCGCGCGAGGACGGAAGGAAAGTTATATGCAAGTCGCACTGACTTCAACCGTACGTAACTACCGTCCGCTACGCGCACGGTGCTTTTATTATACAGGTCGTACGCATTCTGGTAGTCCGTCGACTCCGCCTCTATCGTCTTTCGATCGAGAATCACCGGATAGGGTGTGAACACTTCATCGCCGGGTATTACCCATCGATCTGCAAAGGACGTCGGCATTGACCGGAAGTCGTTATACCGCGGGAAGAACGCATCGTCCAGTCTGATCTTATAGTCAAACTTGTAGGAAAGGAAAACACTGAGCGAAAGGTTTTTGTAGCTGAAGGCATTGTTGAGTCCCCCGGCACCGCGCGGTTCCGCCGATCCCTCGAACTGGAGGATATCGCTTAGATTCTCGCGATCCTGTAAGTCATAATTATAAACGGTTTCACCTGTGTCGTCGTAGAACCTCGGAATTCCCCTTGAATCCAGTCCCGCGAACTTCGTGGAGAAAAGCCCCCTTCTCGGTCCCCCGGCAACGGCGGCGCCACCCTGGACGATAGCATCACCGATCCTCGGATTGAAATCAAGGCGAGTAATCCTGTCGCGGGTGTAACCGATGTTGAAGTTGGTTGACCACGAGAAGTCGTTGATGGTCAGGTTGAGCGTGTTGATCGAGAACTCAACACCCTCCGAAGCCATGTCGGCATAGTTGCCCCATTTGTAGGCATTGCCACCGACGCCGCTGGTTTCCATGAGTCCGATGAGGTCAAACGAGTTGCGAATATAAAAATCCGCCGTCCCGGTCACGCGCTCGTTGAACACGCCGAAATCAAGGCCTACGTTGAATTCGTTGAGTTTTTCCCAGGTGAGGTCTGAATTCTCCAGGTCCTGGATATAAAGATAAGTTTCCACATCGGTAGGTCTGAGGGTAACAGCGGATCGGAGGTTGAGCAGGGCGCTGGTATTGGGTCCGAGATTCGCCGATAGCCCGTATGTTGCGCGCAACTTCAGAAAGTCAAGCCAAGGGAAGTTGATGAATGATTCGCGGTCCAGATTCCAGGCACCGCTGACGTTCCACGTTGGCAAGTAGCGCGAGCGTTTACTCTTTCCCAGGCGATTGGATCCGTCGTATCGCACGGTGCCGTTGAAAATGTAACGCTCATCGAACGAGTAGGCACCGGTGAGGAGAAAGCCGGCGAAGCGCTCCCGGTCGACTCCCATCTCATAGATCTGGATCCCCTGGCGGTTGAGGAAATCGATCATCAGCGGATCGGTATTGACGATCCCGCCATTCTCGTATACGACCCCGATGCCGTCGGTCCGGCGGGTAGCCCGGTCGGTGTATTTTAGTTCCTGTGCCGCGAGCAGGTTAATGCTGTGAACGTTGTTGAAAGTGGTAGACCAATCCACCGTATTGCGGACATAGAAATTCTTGAGTTCGTCGTGGTGTACGATGTTGAAGCCACCTTCCGGAAGTACCACCTTGGGCTGGGCACCGGGATCGTCGGGGTCGCGGAAGAGCAGTTGGTTGGCATCCTGGATATACTGCGTACCGTCGGCGCGATAGGCCTCCGCCTGGTTAGAGCGCTCATGGATCACGTGTTCGCGTTGCGTGGTAGCCGCGCGTCCCTGTACCGTACTGCGAAACGTCAGCTTATCCGTGATATCGTAAGTCAGGTCCACCTGGGTAGCGATATCCGCTACGTTGATTCCGATGTGATTGTAACGGATTTCTTCCAGTATGTTAAAGGGCGCATAGTTTCGCCGAAAGTATTCGAGATTACCCTCGCTGTCGTATGGTCGGATCGAGCGACTGGTATTCAACGCATAACTCAACGGATTGATGTCGAACTGGCGAACAAATCGTCCGGTGAGCGGGTCGAAGTCGCGGTTCTGGGTGCCGGGTACCTTCTGCTGACGATAGTTGGCAGTCAGTTTCAGGTCGAGTGCCAGACGATTGGTTAAATTAAACGAGTTCCGAGCTGTACCGGAGAAGCGTTTGACGTTGTCGGCTATAGTTTGACCGTTGTCGTGCAGATAGCTGATCGAATAATAGCTGTTGTGTTTTTCGTTGCCGGAGGTCAGGCTTACGGAGTGTTGTTGCTGCAGGGAGAGGTCGCGGAAAAGGACACTGAACCAGTCGGTATTGGCTGTTTCATATTGGTTGAGGAAATTTTCATTCAGCGATCCGTTCGGTCCCCAGGGGATCTGGTGGTCGGAGATCAGGCTGAACATCTTGCCCATTGCGCCGAAGTTCTGCGCCTTTACGGAAGTCGTGATATCGATCAGACCTTTTTCATACATCTCGCGATACACCGACATCTCGTCAACCGAGTTCATGATATCGAACTGCGCATAGGAGGGGCGGAGGTGAAAGGAAAAATTTCCGGAGTAGTTGACCCGGGTCTGGCCGCTTCGTCCGCGTTTCGTGCGGATCACGATCACCCCGCTCTTTGCGCGGGTGCCGTATTGCGCTGTTGCTGACGCGTCTTTCAGGACGACGTACGACTCGATGTCATCGGGGTTCAATCCGGCGATGGACGATGCCGTAAGGGTGTTGGCGTTTCCGGTGATGATGTCGTCCGCGCTGATGTTACTCAGGTCTTCGAGTATGACGCCGTCGACGACGAAAAGTGGTTGGTTGTCTCCGTTGATCGAGGTGTTCCCCCGAATGCGGATCTTCGGCGTGGTGCCAAACGTCCCCGAGACATTATCGACCGTCACACCGGCAACCCGACCTTCCAGCATTTGCGTGGCGTCCGGCATTCCACTGATCTTGACATCTGCCATTTTGATATTCGTAGCGGAACCGGTGAAAAGTTTACGCTGTACTTCCTGGAACCCGGTGATCACAACTTCGCCAAGTTCTGTCGATTCCTCCGCGAGTTGGACGTTGATGACGGTGCGTGTGCCGACCACTTCCCGGCGGGGAATGAACCCTATGAACGTGAAGAGCAAGGTGTCGGTGGGAGAGGCGGAAACCGTGTAGTTACCTTGTACATCCGTGACAACGCCCTGGCCAGTCGCGTTTATCCGGACGCTGACACCAGGCAATTCACTCCGGTCTGCTGCCGTTACTTTCCCGGAGACGGTTATTTCCTGAGCCATGCTGTGGATGAAGATCCCAAGCACCAATACAATCGAGAATAGAAATTTCATCATGCGTCCTGGCTTGTACCTTCGAGGTAGTACGGCAAAGGTTATTTACGTGTCGTATCTCAAGTATCCGAGACCGAAAAAATAAACAATAATGAGTAAGAATCCGACTGGTGGGGAGGAATAATAAAGATTGGAAGAATTTATCACGGATACAATATCCTGCAAAAAAAGAAAAGGGAAAACGGCAATTCGCCCTTTTCCCTTTCTTTAGGCTGTTATTATAGCTTGTCCGCCTCAGGCCAGTTCCCGGAGGTCTACCGGCACAACCCGGGAGATACCCTTCTCGACCATCGTAATGCCGTAGATGACATCGGTAGACGACATCGTGCGCTTGTTGTGTGTTACGATCACGAACTGGCTGTCCTTGCTGAAGTTGCGGATGATATTGTTGAACTTGTCGATGTTCGCGTCATCGAGCGGCGCATCCACCTCGTCGAAAATACAGAACGGTGCGGGCTTCAGCAGATACATACTGAAGAGAAGCGCCGTTGCCGTAAGCGTTTTTTCCCCACCCGATAGCTGGTTGATCGTCAGTGGTCGCTTGCCCTTAGGTTTCGCGATGATGTCGATGTCGGAATCAAGTGGCTTCGAAGGGTCAACCAGGCGAAGGTCGCACTCGTCTCCTTCCGTGAACAATGAGCGGAACACACGGATGAAATGTTCTTTGATCTGGTTGAAGGAGTCCATGAACGTCTCGCTGGCAACTCCTTCTATCTCGGTAATGGTGCTCAGCAGTGATTCCTTGGCTTTGAGCAGATCGTCCTTCTGCGCATTGATGAAATCGTTGCGTTCCTTGATCTCGGTGTACGCTTCCATAGCCATCGGGTTGATCGGCCCCATGTTGTCGAGACGCTCCCGGATCTTGTTGACCTCCTGGCGGACCTTCTCTTCGTCGGCCTGAAGTAGCTGTTCGCTTTCCTCCGGCGTGGTGTGTCCGACAACCTCATCGAGGTCTACGTTGAACTCGACACTCAGGCGCTCCTTAACGGAGTTCAACTGAAGCTTGCTTTCGTTCAGCGCGCTTTGCAGTTCCATCAGCTGTGTGTCGAGATCCTGGCGACGATGCTGTATTTCCCGCAACTCTTTCTCGACGTTGTCGATACTGCCGCGCGCTTCATAGTATTCCTTTTCGGCCTCGCTCAGCCCTTTCTCCATCTCTTCCTTCTCGGCATACATACCCAGCAACTCGTCGTCATTCGTCTGCGTAGACTCGACGATCTGTTGGATCTCCTGTTCGTTCTTCGTCAGCTCTTCGGAATTGGATTGTATGCGGTGACCGCTTTGATCCATCGACTCCTGTTTGAACCGGATCTCCTGCTCGATGCTTTTGACGCGATTTTCCTGTTGATGAAAGAAGATGTTCTGTTCGTTGAACGCAGCTGATTTCTGGCTCAACAATTCCGAATGCGACGCAAGGTCTTCCGAGAGGAGTGACAAGCGTCCTTCGTGTTCACCGAGGTCCTGCTGCGCCTGGTGTGATCTTGGTCTCAGTTCATCGAGCTCACGCGACAACGTGTCGATCTTTTCAAGGATATCCTCCCGCCGGAGACCGGCGCTGCTGAGCATGTTTGAGAACTGCTCGCGCTTGGTCCGTACGGAGACGTACTCTTCATTGATCTGGCGCAGTTCGTTCTGCAGCCCTTCTATCTCGTGACGCAGGCGGTTGTTGCGCAGTTTTTCGAAGTCGCTTTGCTTCTCCACGAGGCTCGTGCGAATCTCATCGAGTTTGGTCGTGAGCTCGCGGATCTCTTTCTCGAGTTTCTCCAGGTTCTTCGCGCGACCGATCTTCTTACCCTCAAAGAGCCCCACTGATCCACCGGAGATACTGAAGCGTCTTCGCGTGAGTTTGCCGCTCTTCGTAATGAATGTATTCTCGTCGGAAGCAGGGATGTTCTTGATATCGCCTTCGTAGATGTACACGCGGTCGAGTATCCAGGACATCAGTTTCTTGTACTTCGGGTCGAACTCGATGATCTGGGTTGCCGGAAACGCGTTTGAATAGATTCGCCCATTCGCCGACTCGAACTTCTCGAAGGCGTCAAGAATAAAGAAATGTGCTTTTCCTTTCGACGCATCGCTGAGAATGTTGATCGCCTCGTATGCCTCAGACTCGTGCTCGACGATATAGTAATTCAGGTACGGCTCCAGGTAGTTCTCGATCGCGACGCGATATTCTTCCGACGTTGTCAGGATGTCTGACAACAAAGGCGCGTTCTTCGCGATTTTCTTTTTCAGGAACTTGATCGCTTCGGGGAATCCTTCGAGGTTCTCCACCAGCGATTTCGTCAGGTTGAATTCGTTCTGGCGGGCGTCGAGTTTTCGGTTGGTAACGTTTAATTCCTCCCGGATCATCTCGATGGTCTTTTCGAGCGACGCCGTGCGTTCCTGCACATTTTCTTCTTCTTTTCGCAGGACCTCAAGATCTTCCGTCCGTGCGTCGATGTCTTCCTGCAATACGATCAGCTTCTTCTCGAACTCCTCGAGACTCGCGCTCTGCTGCGACGTATCGGTCGCGGCGCGTTCCAGTTCCTGTTTGAGGGAAGAGACCTGGATCTCCCGTATCTCGACATCCTTGTTGACGCGGAACGTCTCCTCCTGGTGTTCACGCAGAACCTGGCGGATCGCATCCGACTGCGCCTGCAGGGAGGACGTCTTCTGCTTCTGCTCGTCGTAATCAGCCTTCAGATGCTGTAGTTTGGCTTCTATTTCCGCGAGAATACCAGCGGCGGTGTCGCGTTCATTTTCCAGGCTCTGGATGCTGAATCGCGCGCGTTCATTGCTTTTGCGATCCTGTTCGATCTGTTCACGAAGGCTGCTAGCCCTGTCGTTGAGATATTTCAGGCGTTCGTTCTTGATCTGCTTTTCGCTTTCATACTGGCGGATCCGGGATACAAATTCGTTGATCGCCTTCTGGCGCGAAGACAATGTCTTCTCTTTGGTGACCAGTTCCGCTTTCGCACGTTCGATCGTAGCTTCCCGTTCGGCGATATCCGATGTCAGTGCGATCTTCCGGTCATTCTCCACGGCGATCTGCGATGTTATGGAGTTGAACTTTTCCTTCTGTTTGTTCACTACCACCTTTGCGAGGTGTATGCTTTTCTGCTTGTACTCCTCCTTGATGCGGTAGTAGTTTTCCGTCTGACGAGCCTGCTTTTCGAGACTCTTCATGTTCTTCTCGATCTCGAACAGGAGGTCTTCTACGCGTTCGAGGTCAGCATCGGTATCTTCCAGTTTTTTCAGCGTCTCCTTCTTGCGCTTCTTGAATTTCGAAATACCCGCAGCCTCTTCGAAGAGCGTCCGGCGGCTATTGTCCTTATCGTTGAGAAGGTCATCGACCATTCCGAGTTCGATGATCGCGTAGCTATTGGAAGCTACGCCTGTGTCCATGAAAAGGTTCGTAATATCTTTAAGCCGACACGTCACACCGTTCAGGAGATATTCGCTTTCGCCCGACCGGTACAAACGGCGTGTGATCGTGATCTGTGAGTATTCTGTAGGAAGTATGTTCTTGGTGTTGTTGATGGTGAGGGAAACCTCGGCCATCTGCTGCGGAGACCGCTGGCTGGTACCGTTGAAAATGACGTTTTCCATTTTCTCGGAGCGCAGCGCACTCGTCTTTTGCTCACCTAGTACCCAGCGTATGGCGTCTACGACATTCGACTTTCCGCACCCGTTCGGTCCAACAATCCCGGTAATACCTTCGTCAAAATTGATGACGATTTTGTCGGCAAAACTCTTGAAGCCTTTAATCTCCAGTTTCGCTAATTGCATACTGTAGTGGTTGTAGTGGTTGAGTGCATTCCGTGGCGCGAGAGGCGAGGTTGAGACCATGCCGAGGCACCCACTGAATGGCAGGTGGCAAAGATAAGCCACGGCCCCCGGCAATTCAAAATAAATAATCCCGGCTGGTCGAATCGCGGTGAATCCGATAGGAACCGGCATTATAGGCTTTTTGAATTAATTTGCTAGTTTTGTAGAATGGACGCTCAGTTCTGGATCTACATTGTTATCGGGATCATCTACTTCATCAGCAGGATGTTGAAGAAGCCCGAGGCATCCCAGCCACCACGTCCTCGGAGGACCAGGGAAACGGCAGATGACGCTGCTCCTGCGGAGCCCGAGCCGACCCCGGTGTCGTTTGAAGATCTGCTTCGCGAGATCATGGAGGGCAAACAGGTTCAGAAGCCTCGTCCACGCGAAGTCCCGCAGCCAACGCGCGAGCCTGTGCCGATGCCGATGTATGAGGCTTACGAACAGGATCCGGGAGAAGAAGCGCGGAGTCTCGAGGAGATAGATGCCGAGGAGGAGTCCGTTGCGCAGAGGTGGAAGCCTTACGAGGAGATCCCTGCGGGCAACGTTGAGCGGATTTCACTTGAGGAGACGCTGCGTCTGGAGGACACGGTAGTCGACTTCAAGAGATTTGAAGCATTTGAAAGGCGCGACGAGAGAAGGGTTTCGCATGAATACATGAAGATCCTTCGAAACCCGCAGACATTGAAACAAGCTGTGGTGATGAGCGAAATACTCAAGAGAAAGTTTTGACCGCGTAAAAACGGGATTTTTTGAACTGATATTACTCGCATAGGGTAGGGGATTTTTTAGACGAGTGTAGCCAAAACGCAATTCAGACCTTTGAGTGCGGTTTTTTGGTTACTATGCCCCTTCGAGGTACATTTATA
>CAYTMU010000069.1:0-5368 GCA_964438975.1 uncultured Roseivirgaceae bacterium
CTCCAAATAAAATTTGGCCTCTCGCCTTCCGGGAAAACGATGTTTTAAACGCCTGGGTACGCAGACAAAATATCCTTTCACAACTGACAGGAACTCCCTTATAAATCGACTTTTTCAAACGCCCCGGGTCGGCAAGGCAATTTTATGCAAACGTTTGAAATAGTATGAAAATGCCGTTAACTTTGAAAACCCATTAACCTAACACTGTATGCTAGAACTTGGAAACAAACCCGAAAACGCGTCCTTGCGCGATCTGGGAATTCTCACCGGAAGGGCGTTCTGGAACCTGTCTCCTGACGACTTGGCGGCACACGCGCTGGAGCAGGAAGGCGTGCGCATGACACGGACCGGCGCGCTCGCAACAGACACCGGTGAGTTTACCGGCCGATCGCCAAAAGACCGGTTCATTGTGAAAGACAGCGTCACGGAAGACTCGATCTGGTGGAGCAATTCCAACCTTCCGTTCGATCCCGAAAAGTTTGATCAGCTCTACATCCGGATGATCCGGTACTTCGAGGGAAAGACTTGCTACGTGCGTGACTGCGACGCTTGCGCCGAGCCGCGACACCGCACGGCTATTCGCGTCATCAATGAATATGCGTGGTCAAACCTCTTCGTATACAACATGTTCCTTCGTCCCGACGCGAAGGAGTTGAAGTTCTTCCGACCCGAGTGGCTACTGCTCAATGCACCCGGCTTTCGGGCCGATCCGGAGACAGACGGCACACGACAACACAATTTCACGATCATCGACTTCAAACGGAAAATCATACTGATCGGAGGAAGTGCGTATACCGGCGAAATAAAGAAGAGTGTGTTCACGGCGCTGAATTATGCTTTGCCTATACACGCCGGCGTGCTGCCGATGCATTGTTCGGCCAACAGCGGACCCGCGGGCGACACGGCGCTGTTCTTCGGTCTCTCGGGAACAGGAAAGACTACACTATCCGCGGATCCGGAACGCAGCCTGATCGGCGACGATGAGCACGGCTGGACGCCGGATGACCTGATCTTCAACTTTGAAGGCGGTTGCTACGCAAAGACGATTGACCTCTCCGCTGAAAAGGAACCCGACATCTTCAATGCCGTCCGCAAAGGCGCGCTGCTGGAGAACGTCGGCTTCTATGGCGATACCGACGAAGTTAACTTCTCGGACCGGTCGCGAACGGAGAACACGCGGGTAAGCTATCCGTTACACCATATTGCCAATGCCGCAACGCCATCGCTGGGACGTTCCCCGAGGAACATCTTCTTCCTGGCTTGTGACGCTCACGGCGTGCTGCCGCCACTTTCAAAACTCACACCCGGACAGGCAGCCTTCCATTTCATCAGTGGCTATACTGCAAAGGTCGCGGGTACGGAAGCAGGTATCACTGAACCTGTCATTACGTTCTCCGCCTGCTTTGGCGCGCCGTTCATGCCCTTGCATCCCGCCCGGTATGCCGAAATGCTGAGTAGCCGGATTCGAGGTGCGCATGCAAATGTCTGGTTGATCAATACCGGCTGGACTGGTGGAGCTTACGGCACCGGTCATCGGATGAGTCTGCCGTACACGCGGGCGCTTATCGCAGCCGCACTTTCCGGTGCACTCGACAATGTTTCGTACCGCCGGCACGAGACGTTCGGTGTCGCCGTACCGATGAGTTGTCCGGGCGTGCCTTCCGAACTCCTCGACCCGCGGGCAACGTGGAAGAACAAGGACGCCTACGATCATCGGGCAAACGAACTGGCTACCGCATTTCTGAAAAATTTTGAAAAATTCTCATCACATGCCAGCGAAGAGATTCTCGCAGGGGCACCGCGCCAACTGACGCCGGACACGTAGCGCTGAGCCAGCACGAATTTGTTGTGAAAAATTCCAGGAGACAGTATATTGGAGGTTCTCGTTCCGGTATGGTGCGCGATTTTTAGGCATCGGAGATGTGACTGAATGTTTAACAATAAACCATATACTATGAATCCTTTGAGACTCTTGCCGGCCTGTTTCCTGATTCTTGCCGCGCTCACGACACAGGCACAAAGCAACCAGATCACGGATGAAGAACTAAAAAAGTATGTAATAACGATGGACTCAGTCGAAGATATGCAGCAGAACCTTCGAAACCTGGTTGCTGAACGAGTCCAGTCAAATACAGTGATGCCGGTTGCTCGATACAACGAGCTATTCAAGATACAGGACGACTCTACAAAACTGGAGGCCGCCAATGCCACCGCCGAAGAAATCGCATTCCTGAACGAGATCACCGAACTCCGTAAAACGACGATCGAGAGTATCAACACCACGTACCAGGACATGGCGCGAAACTATGTCGGTGTTAAGGCCTTTACCAAGATCAGGAAATCACTTCAAACAGACCAGCAACTGAAAGCGCGCTACGATGCCATGGCAAAGGATATCGATTCGAAAGAGAATGGGGGATGATCAACAGCGCTTGGACACGACCGGCTAGAGTTTGAGCTCAATCGTGTCGCCGACGTTGAACGACTCATCATCTCTACTCACGCCTTCTCCAGTATCTTCCGAACGTCCGCCGGGAGCCTTCCCGTCGGACGTTACTTTCTCTTGCTTGTCTTCGCTTTCTTCAACTTTGATTTCGACTTTGACCTGGGAGCTGGCCGTGGTCTCGCCGAAGAGACTTTGCTGCTCGACTTTACCTTGGCTTTTTTGGGACTTTTCTTCGCCGAGTTGCCTGGGCTTTTGCGCTTCGGCGAAGAGACTCGCTTGGCCGTCTTCGTCGAAGGCTGGCTCCGGACTTTCCGCGGGGAAGGACGTCCCGGTTTTTTTTTTGGACGACTGAGAATCCATTTCCGATTCAGTCGCCTCCTCTTCGCCGTCAGCTTTCGGCCCTTCATACTCCGGCTCGTCGTCCTGGACAAGCGCTACCTTGCTGACCCTGTGCTCTGACAACCGATTACCGAGTGCCTTCCAGCCTTTGATATCGACGATATCGTCGAGACTCATCGTCTCTGTCTTCTTCGCTTTGTCTTTTCCTTTGATCAGTTCAACGTCGATATCGGCCGACTCCGTAGTAGTGACCACGACCAGGCGCGAGCCGATAGCTTCTGAAATGAAGACAAACTCTTTATCCGCGGTGCTGGTTTCAATGAGGAAACGCTTCACCATGTATTGTTTGCTTTCTCCGTCTACATACACGGCAGCGATCGCTTTGGCAGGGTTGAATTTTTCGAGATGAAGGACGCGGTCGGGTTCATAACGGTTGGCGAGGTCATAGCTCGTCACTTTGTATGAGCCATTCCGCATAAATACGATCACCTGGTCGTCGCCGTCGAATTTGCCGAGGTACTTACCCCGCTGGTCCCGGTTCAAGCGACCGGAGTCATAGTCATACCACAGATCCAATTTGCTCAACGTGGATGTTCCGGCCTTGGCAAACTCAACCCTGCGGATCGGATACTTCGTAATGGTGATACCACGTGCCGCACGCCCCTTGATCTCAACATCCGCAAAGTCGAAGTCAAATATTTTCTTGCGTGCCGTGCTCCCCGGAGTAAGCTTCACCGTCACTACCTCAGCTTCCCCGTTGGGGTTTCCTGTCACGTAGTGGATCTTCGAATTCTTGTCACCACCGGAGAGATCATACTCGCGATCGCGAATTACACCGGGAAGGTTAAAACGCTTCGCGAAGCCACGACCTGTCTTGGCGTCGGTGTAGATGACGTTATAAGTCATCCGGTCATCCCCCTTCTTCCACACGCCTATATAGAGAATGTCCTTGCCCATGAACGCTTTCTCCTGGATACGCGAAACCAGCGCTTTGCCATCCTTTCGAATGACGATAATATCGTCGAGTTCGGAGCAATCCGCAATGAATTCATCCCGCTTCAGGCCATATCCCGCGAAGCCATCAGCGCGGTTCACATACAGCTTTTGATTGCTGGCGATCACTTCCACAGCAGTTACCGCCTGGAAGCTTTTCATTTCTGTGCGGCGCTCCCGGCCCTTTCCGTACTTTTCAAGCAGGTTCTGGAAATAACTGATGGCATAATCCGTCAGATGCCGCAGGCTATGCTGCGCTTCCTTGAGTTGCTTCTCGAGGTCCTTCAGCTGCTCGTCAGCCTTGAAACTGTCGTACTTCGAAATACGTTTGATGCGAATCTCGGTGAGCCTGACAATATCGTCAGTCGTGATCCCGCGGTAGAACTTCTTCTTGTGCGGCTTTAAGCCTTTATCGATCGTCGCGATAACCTCCTCCCAGGTCTCCGCGTTTTCGATATTGCGATAGATCCGATTCTCGATGAAGATCTTCTCGAGGGATGAGAACAGGATCTTCTCCATCAGCTCATTCCGGAGGATCTCCAGTTCACGCTTGAGCAGCTTCACCGTCAAGTCCGTGTTGTACTTCAGTATCTCGTTGACCGCCATGAATTGCGGCTTGTCACCGACAATCACACAGGCATTCGGTGAGATACTGATCTGGCAGTCGGTGAAAGCATAGAGAGCCTCCATGGCAATTTCCGGCGACTGACCCGGCTGGAGGTGCACAAGAATCTCGACATCACGAGCCGTGTTGTCGACCACCTGCTTCACTTTGATCTGCCCTTTTTCACTGGCTTTGACGATCGACTCCATTAAAGAAGTAGTTGTAGCAGAGAATGGTATCTCCTTGATTACCAGTGTCTTTTTATCGATTATCTCAACCTTAGCTCTAACCTTAATTTTACCCCCGCGCAGACCCTGGTTGTACTCACTGAAGTCAGCGATACCCCCCGTTGGGAAGTCGGGAAAAATCTTGGGATTCTTCCCCTTCAGAACATCGATCGATGCCTTGATGAGCTCGCCGAAGTTGTGCGGGAGAATCTTCGTCGAGAGTCCGACAGCGATACCCTCCACCCCTTGCGCAAGCAGGAGCGGGAATTTTACCGGCAGTGTGACCGGCTCCTTTTTGCGACCATCATACGAAAGTTGCCACTCCGTTGTCTGCGGATTATACACAACATCCAGCGCAAATTTGGAGAGACGCGCTTCGATATACCGCGGTGCAGCAGCGCTGTCGCCGGTGCGTACATCGCCCCAGTTACCCTGCGTTTCGATCAGCAATTCCTTCTGACCGATGTTGACCATCGCCTCCCCGATCGCCGCGTCTCCGTGGGGGTGGTATTGCATCGTATTACCGATGACATTGGCCACCTTATTGAAACGCCCATCGTCCATTTCCTTGAGCGAATGCATGATGCGGCGTTGCACCGGTTTCAAGCCGTCTTCAATCCGCGGAACCGCGCGTTCGAGGATCACGTATGAGGCATAATCCAGGAACCAGTTTTGGTACAAGCCATCGAGGGCGATGGAATGGACCTCACCGCTCTTCCCGTTATTCCCCACGAGTGGTTTCTCACTTTTCGGCGCGGG
>CAYTMU010000069.1:5468-12119 GCA_964438975.1 uncultured Roseivirgaceae bacterium
CCCATATAGAACTCCAGTGTCCGCTGAAGATTGGTGTCATGTAACAACACCGGTTGCAACCGGATATCCTCACCGATGAACCCCCCGAACTCATCCGGCGAAATTTCGCCCAACCCCTTAAAACGCGTGATCTCCACCTTGCCACCCAGCGTATCCATCGCCATCCGCTTCTCCTCTTCGCTATAGCAATAAATCGTCTGCTTCTTATTCCGCACACGGAAGAGAGGTGTTTCGAGAATAAACACGTGGCCAGCTTTCACCAGGTCAGGAAAGAATTGCAGGAAGAACGTCATCAACAACAACCGGATATGCATTCCATCCACGTCCGCATCTGTGGCAATGATCACCTTGTTATATCGCAAACCCTCCAATCCGTCCTCGATGTTCAGCGCATGCTGCAGGAGGTTGAACTCCTCGTTCTCATAAACCACTTTTTTCGTCAGCCCGTAGCAATTCAATGGCTTTCCACGGAGACTGAAGACCGCTTGCGTGCTGACGTCGCGCGACTTCGTGATCGAACCACTGGCCGAATCACCCTCCGTGATAAAGATCATCGACTCAACACCTTTTTCGTTTTTGTCGTCGAAATGAAAACGGCAGTCGCGAAGCTTCTTGTTGTGAAGATTTGCTTTTTTTGCACGTTCGTTCGCAAGCTTCTTGATACCCGCGATCTCCTTGCGCTCGCGCTCCGATTGTAGTATTCGCTTGAGCAGATCATCCGCCGCCGCCGGGTTCTTATGGAGATATATCTCGATCTCCTTCGAAACAAAATCGCCGACAAACGCGCGAACACTAGGCCCCTCCGGTCCAACGTTCAACGATCCGAGTTTGGTCTTGGTCTGCGACTCAAATACCGGTTCCTGCACGCGCACTGCCACCGCGGCGATCATGCTCGCCCGGATGTCTGACGCGTCATAGTCCTTCTTGAAGAAATCGCGGACCCCCTTGACCACCCCTTCCCGGAAAGCTGCCAGATGCGTACCCCCCTGCGTCGTGTGTTGTCCGTTTACGAAGGAATAATACTCCTCCCCATACTGACTGCCGTGTGTCAGCGCGATTTCGATATCATGACCCTTGAGGTGGACGATCGGATACCTCAGTTCTTCCCCTGCGGTCTTTTGTTTCAGCAAGTCAAGCAATCCATCGCGCGAAAAAAATTTCCTACCATTGTAGTTGATCGTAAGACCCGCATTGAGGAAGGCATAATTCCACATCAGATCATCCAGGTATTCGGGAATGAAGTGATAGTGTTTGAACATAGACTCGTCAGGAGCGAACTCCACCAGCGTACCGTTCTTCTCCTGAGATTTCGAGATCTTCGGGTCGGCGACCAGAATACCCTTCTTGAACTCCGCCGACTTCGTCTGTCCGTCGCGGAACGCCTGAACTTTGAAGTACGTGGATAGTGCGTTTACTGCTTTTGTACCCACCCCGTTCAAGCCAACGGATTTCTGGAAAGCACCACTGTCGTACTTCGCTCCGGTGTTGATCTTGGATACTACGTCGACAACTTTTCCCAATGGAATACCACGGCCGTAGTCGCGTACGAAAACACGCGACTCGCTGATCTCGACATCGATCACCTTTCCGTACCCCATCATGTGTTCGTCGATACAGTTGTCGACCACCTCCTTTACGAGCACATAGATCCCGTCATCCTTCGAGGAGCCATCTCCGAGCTTTCCGATATACATACCCGGGCGCAAGCGAATATGCTCACGCCAATCAAGTGAGCGTATACTAGCTTCATTATACTCAAACACCGTAGGTGATTTCTCATTTTTCGCCATACAACTTCCAGGATTGAATAATCAACGCAAGACCAAAAAATCAATTTGCAAGTTCAAAAAATGCAGCGCGTGCATAAATAAAATGAATTTTGAACTGACTCCATACAATCCCTCAAAGGGGATCATCTATAAATTTTCATCAGCTCAACTATGATAAATAATTGACTGACAATAAGTTAGTTATTATTAGTTAAACTACTTGCTTAATCAGAAATCGCTGAGCAAACAGGTAAACAGGCCAAGCAGCAGCCCACAATAGAATTAATACGATACTTCCGGTGAGATAAATACCGACCAGGCTGTGGTCGAAGATCTCATTGCTGTTGTAAACAGCCAGCGCCTGCAGCGCGATGATAATGAAGATATTCACCGTAATGACGAGTCCGTGAAACCAAGCCCGAACGTCATTGCCGGCCGGAAAGATCCAG
Organism: uncultured Roseivirgaceae bacterium; assembly: GCA_964438975.1. Classification (GTDB taxonomy): domain Bacteria; phylum Bacteroidota; class Bacteroidia; order Cytophagales; family Cyclobacteriaceae; genus Chryseosolibacter. Next base: position 7,687 of record CAYTMU010000069.1, read on the forward strand.
CGGAAAAGGTAAACCAGCGTGTTGATTCCCAAGATTATGATCACAGCCACATAAAAGAACCACTCCCTGGTCAATACGACCTCATCACCGCTTTGCACCACCACAAGTTCGGGAAGGCTCGCATACACATAGAGAAGATTCGCCAGCACGACCAGGACAGAAAGAAACCAAACAGCCCTGACTAATTTAAGAACCATGTTGCTAAATTTGAGTGCAAATAAACGGAAAACATCTTGAACCGGAACCCGAATACGCTGTCAATTCCCTTTTTTTTCCTTAACGGTCCCCAACTGCTGGTTGCGGTGTTTCACTGCCGAAGTTTGTATTCCATTGCCCTTCGCCACCTTTCATCCGCTGCATGAGCTTCCTGCGATCTCTTACTCCACTCCTTTTCCTTTGCTCGATGATAGCTTGCGATAAGCCAATGCCGACCCTCGACGATATCGATACCGATAGGTGGTCAATGGACAAAAACGCGTGTGGCGGCGTTCGCGCTTCGACGCTTTCTTCTTTGGAAGCACAGATGGACAAGTTACTGAGTCTCGACCAGATGCAGATTGTAAACCTGTTGGGAAAGCCAGACCAGAACGAGTTATCGCGGAGGAACGAGAAGTTCTTCTATTACTTTATCGACCCAGCGCCCGTCTGTGCCGGTGCTGCCGTCTCTCCGCGCAGACTGGAAGTCCGGTTCAACGCAGTGGGACTGGCAAAGGAAGTGATGATAATCGACGGTGAATAGCTGATATCAATGATTCTAGGTACCGACGCTGAATCGAGGTGCCACCTCAACGTCCTTGCTACCGGGTTTGTAGCGATAAAAACCTATCCCCGTTTTGACTCCTTTGTGATTTGCTTCGACCATATTGACGAGCAAGGGACAAGCCGCGTACTTCGGGTTGCCGAAGCCTTCGTGCAGCACGCGCAATATCGAAAGACAGACGTCCAATCCGATAAAATCGGCGAGTTGTAACGGACCCATCGGATGCGCCATTCCGAGTTTCATGACGGTGTCAATCTCCGCCACCCCGGCAACACCTTCATAAACCGCATAGACTGCCTCGTTGATCATTGGCATCAGGATACGGTTTGCCACAAAACCAGGATAGTCATTCACCTCAACGGGTATCTTCCCGAGCCTTCGGGATATTTCCATGACAGTGTTTGTCGTTTCGTCGGAAGTGCTGTACCCGCGGATGACCTCTACAAGTTTCATCACCGGTACCGGATTCATAAAATGCATTCCAATCACTTGCGCCGGCCGTTGGGTCACGGCAGCGATCCGGGTTATGGAAATTGAAGAGGTGTTAGAGGCCAGGATAACACCTTCGTCACAGGCCGCATCCAACTCGCGAAAAATATTGAGTTTTAGCTCCGTGTTCTCGGTCGCAGCCTCCACCACGAGTTCCGCACCAGCAACACCTTCGGCGATACTGGTAGATGTGGCGATATTGTCCATCGCGGACTTTTTCGCGGCGGCATCGATTACTTCTTTGGCGACCTGACGCTCAAGGTTCTTCTCTATAGTTGCATGTGCCTTCGCCAGCGCATCGGAAGAGACATCGATGAGCGTGACCCGATAACCATTTTGCGCGAAAACGTGGGCAATTCCGTTACCCATCGTTCCCGCTCCGACGACTGCCACACTGTTCATCCAGATCAGTCCTTCTTCAGCAAGTCTCTGATTTCCGTGAGAAGTTTGACGTCCTGAGGGACTTCAGCCGCCGCCGGCGGTTTCTCTTCCTCCTTGCGCTTCAGTCTGTTGATACCTTTGACGAACAGGAAGATCGCGAAAGCGATCATCAGGAAATCGAGGACAGTACCCATGAACGAGCCGATCTTGATTCCAGGCCCGATTTCCATAATACGCCAGTCTCCACCAGGCATTAACGGGTTGAGCACTGGCATCACCAGATCGTTGACGACTGATGTTACGATTTTTCCGAAGGCGGCACCGATGATCACACCAACTGCGAGATCGATAACGTTGCCCCGCATTGCAAACTCTTTGAATTCCTTTAGCATAGCAGTGTTAAGTAAGCGACTTTCACTGTCCTAATAATACCAGTAAATAGTGAATTACGGAAACGCCGGCGCCAGGCAACCGCTATTTTTTGGATATGTTAAGCGGATTTCGCAGTCCCGAGTACCCAGTCAGCTCTACGCCGGCACTCCCGATGAACATCTGTGCCTCGATCTTCACAGGAATGCGATTCTTGTCGTCTGAAAAATAGGCCGTAATGGAGTTCTCCCCGTCAAAAAGCTTGTTCTTCGGCATTATCGGCTTAAACACAAGCGTGTTGATCTTGCCGAGTTTGGTTTTAATCGTCTTCTTGCCCTTGTAGACGATCCCCAGTGCGTAGAACTCATCCTCGAAAAATCCCCGTACTACGATGGTATCTTCCTTCTTCAGTTTTGAGAAATCCATGATTCGAAGGTAGAGGAATCCTCCGATCATGTCGCGTACGTTAGCTGGTGCGTCGTACACAACAGGATCCTGAAACTGGCCAGTCGCCTTGTCCGCCACCTTTACACTGATCTTCCGGTTCTCATGATCGAAATAGGTCTGCTCGTCCTTGCGGTACCGACCTTCACGGATCCTCCGATAAAACATATGCGGGACAAGTGCAGCCGTATCGATGTACGCTCCCCACTGGTCGTCCACGTCAGCTACCCAATCCACCAGTCCGACGGTCTTTCCAAATACATCTACCTTAAAACACGGACGGTCGTTCAGACGGAAGTAGTTCGGATGAATATTCGCACTGCCTTTTCCCACCGTGAATATGCCGTACGTCATCTTGAACTCAAGTGTTTCGCCACGCAGGAAGCTCTCATTGCTGACCGGCATATAAACATCGTTCCGTTCGCCTGGCGTTAGCGCCGCCAGCGTCAAGAACAACAGACCCCAAAGTGAACTTCTCAGAATCATCTAAGCCTCCTTAATGCAGTAAATTTAGTAATCAATACGAAAACAAACCTCGACATAACCTATCAAAACCAAACATGTGCCAGTTTTTCCGATTGCCGCTGTCTGACTTCGCGTTCCACTATTTCACGCAAAAAAACGGCTGCGGTTACTATACCGCCACATTATTCTCCCTCAATGCGTCGTTCAGCGAGGTCTTTTTGTCAGTGCTTTCCTTTCGGGTGCCTATGATCAGCGCACACGGCACGTGAAATTCACCAGCTGGAAAACTTTTGGCGAACGATCCCGGGATCACAACCGAGCGCTCTGGAACATATCCCTTGTATTCAACCGGCTTATCGCCGGTAACATCGATGATCTTCGAACTGCCCGTCAACACGACATTCGCGCCCAACACAGCTTCTCTCCCAACGCGAACACCCTCAACTACAATACAGCGCGAACCGATAAATGCGTTGTCTTCGATCACTACCGGGGAAGCCTGCACGGGCTCCAGCACACCCCCGATTCCAACACCCCCACTCAAGTGAACATTCTTACCGATCTGCGCACAACTCCCGACGGTTGCCCAGGTATCAACCATTGTGCCTTCATCGACGTAGGCACCGATGTTCACGTATGAAGGCATCAGGATCACACCTTTGCTTACGTATGAACCATAACGTGCAACAGCATGAGGTACTACCCTCACTCCCAGTGACTTATAATTTTTTTTCAATGGGATTTTATCGTGGAACTCAAGCGGCCCTACTTCCAGTGTTTCCATCTGCTGGATAGGGAAATACATGATCACCGCTTTCTTGACCCACTCGTTGACCTGCCACCCGTTGGAAACAGGTTGCGCCACGCGCAGAGTTCCCTTGTCCAGTTGATCAACAACATCCCGGATCGCTTCCTGTGTCGAGGTGTCCTGCAACAACGCGCGGTCTTCCCACGCCTTTTCGATGATGTTCTGTAATTCCATTTTCGTTCTGTTAATCGTAATTTGCGTCAAATGGCAATATTAATGATAACCGGGTAAACCTTCGCACGTCTCAATGGCTGATTCAACCAAAAGTACAGTTGTTATCGCATCGGTACTGAAGCCAGTAGACGATTCGCGCATGTATGAGAAGATCGGACTCACCCTTGCCAGCTCCGGAAAGTACGATGTTCATGTAATTGGTATCGGGGGACAGCCATCCGATACCCCTGGGGTTACTTCGCACTCTTTCAAACCGTTCGGCCGATTCAGTCCCCGGCGACTGGTAGCACATGGTCGGATCCTGTTGACCACCCTCCGCCTGCAACCGCGAATATTTGTCATCACCACTCATGAACTCCTGTGTGTCGCCCTCCTGGTCAAAATGATCCGGGGTAGTAAACTGGTCTATGATGTGCAGGAGAACTACTATTGGAATGTCCTTTACACCCGCGCGTTTCCCCTCCTGGTGAAACCATTTGTCGCACTGTATGTGCGCGCAAAAGAGAACCTGGCTGCCCCGTTCATCGATCATTTTCTGCTCGC
>CAYTMU010000070.1:0-11823 GCA_964438975.1 uncultured Roseivirgaceae bacterium
CGGTCCTTCCACCTTGGCCGAAGTACCACGATGGGAAGTGAATACTACGCTCATCACCCCCTACCCATACACCAGTGACGAGATTGTGCGTCACTCCGACGTACCAGCCGTCGGAAGCATTATCTGTGGTTCCGGTCTTCCCGCCGATCTCATTGTCTTTTTTCAACGCGGCGCTCAACGCTCTGGAGGTTCCCCCTTCTTCTTCAACACCACCCTGAAGCATATAGATCATTTTAAATGCAGTCTTTTCGTCCATTGCCTGACGAGTCTTTGGCACAAACGTCTGGATGACATTTCCGTTCTTGTCCTCGATCCGAGTCAGAAAGTAGGGATCTGTGTGGATACCGAGATTGACGAAGCTGCAATATGCCGAAACCATGTCGTGCAATGTTACATCGCTGGTGCCGAGACATAACGAGGGAACCGCTGCAAGCGGCGTGGTAATCCCCAGGCGCTCCGCGAAGTTTACCACATTCTGGGGTTTCACGTGATCAATGAGCTGTGCGCTGATGGAATTGATCGACCTTGCCATCGCTTGTCGCAGGTTGTATTTTGCGCCGCTTCCATAGTCGCCTTCGGCATTCTTCGGATACCACGTGCCACCGGATACTTTGATGACCGGCGCGATGTCGAGAAGCTGGTAGCATGGTGAATAGCCATCTTCGATCGCCTTTCCGTAGACAAATGGTTTGAAAGTAGAGCCAGGCTGTCGCGAAGATTGTTTGACGTGATCGTATTTGAAGTGCTTGAAGTCGATGCCGCCGACCCACGATTTGATCTCACCGGTAGTGGGATTCATCGACATGAGTCCCGCCTGAAGGAAGCGGTTGTAGTACCGCAGGGAGTCCATTGAACTGAACAACGTGTCGCGTTCACCTTTCCAGCTGAACACCGTCATCGGCTTTTTCATATTCAGCACAATGCTGACGGAGTCGCCGTTCTCGCCGTACTTTTGAACAAGCGATTTGTAGGCCGGCGTTCGCTTGATCTTGCGATCGAGGAATCCCCGAAGCTCATGTCCGTTGTCATCCACCCAGGGTTCGCTGCCTTTGAGTTTCCACTGTGACTCAAAGTTCTCTTGTAGCAGTGTCATGTGTTCCGTCATGGCTTCTTCGGCCATCAGTTGCATCTTGCTGTCGATGGTTGTGTAGATCTTCAAGCCAGACTCCCAGAGGTCGTAACCGTTCTCTCGGCACCATTGCATGAGGTAGTTTGTGAGGATGGAACGGAAGTATGTCGCAATGCCTTTGTTGTGGTTTTGTACCTGGTATTCGAGTTCAATGGGCATGAATCGCAATGAATCGTACGACTTGCGATCTTCGATGTATCCGTGCGCGTAGAGTTTGTAAAGCACCTCATTGCGCTTCCGCAGAGCATTGTTCGGGTTGCGGGAGGGGTTGTAATAAGTTGGAGCCTGAAGCATTCCGACGAGCACGGCGGATTCCTGGATGTTCAGACTGTCGGGTTGTTTATTGAAATATGTCTCCGCCGCAACTTTGATCCCGTAAGCGTTGCTGCTGAAGTCACTTGTATTCAGATACATGGTGATGATCTCTTCTTTCGTGAAGTTACGCTCAAGTTGGGTAGAGATGATCCACTCCTTCGTTTTTTGCACCACTCTCCGCGCAAGGCTACCGAGTTTGGCTACGTGTCCCTCCAACTCAGGATTCTGCGTGTAAAGATTCTTGGCGAGTTGTTGCGTAATGGTGCTGCCGCCGCCTGCTGTATTGAATGTGAGTATCCCCCACAGAACCCGCGGATATGCCCAGAAGTCCATCCCAGCGTGGTCGTAGAATCGGTGGTCTTCTGAAAGTAGCAGTGTGTTTACAAGATCGGACGACAGTTGATCATACGTTACCTGGCTGCGGTTGTAACGGAAGTATCTGCCCAGCGAGATACCGTCAGCCGAGATCAACTCTGAAGAAAGGTCGTTTTGCGGGTTCTCGATCGATGCGTAGCTCGGCATTCCTCCGAATAATCCGAAGAGGTCGACCTTTACGGTATAGACGTACAGCGGCACTCCGATTAAAACACACAGAACGAGTATCCAGACCAGTTTGACACCCCTCCTGAACCAGGAGCTCTGCACCTTGAGTGGGTTCTTACTGGTTTTTCGTCTGGTAGTTTTTTTCGAAGAAGCGGAGGTATTCATTCAGGCCTTTGGTTCTGTAGAATGTATCGAAATTGTCTTTTGTAACTACAAAATTATCGAATTTATGGTTTCGCAGACCGGGTATGGTCGGTCGTATTTCGCTGAAAGCCTTGAAATATTCCATGGCCGCCTCTTTCCCTGCGATCTCCGATACAAATGTGACCGTCTTTTCATCGCTGAGGACCAGATGACTGGTTTTCAGTTGCCATGCCTGGAATTGAGACTTGTTGAGCGCCTCAAGCGCCGCTGCGGTCGCTTCGTCGACCTGGGCGCTGCGGTCATGGATAATCACGAAATAGTGAGGTTCGTCAAGCTCGGTGCTGTACTCGATTCCTTTTCGCTTCTCTTCAGCTTCTTCAAATTTTCGTGACGTATCGAGCAGCTTTTGCGCGTAGGCCGATTGATCTGAATCTGGATATTGCTTGACGAATTCCTGGAGCAGATACTGATATCTGGTGATGTCTTCGATCTTTCCCGCGAGCAGAATCTGTAGCAACTCCAGGCTCGGTGTAAATGAGGTCTCTCCGAGCTCTCTGGCCGTGGTCAGCAGTGTGGCCGTGGAACCGTAATCCTGGCGTTCGAATGCCGCATAGGCATCGCGGTACAAGACCTTTTGCTTCTCAGCAACGAGACCGGATTCCTGCAGATAGTCAGGGTTGATCAGGATCTTGGTAAAGATCGAGTTAGGATGGTCTTTCTTCAACCGGGCAGCGTATTCTTCCGCTCTTGCAGCGTCGCCATCCTTTAGGATGAGATACAACGTATATAGTACTTCTGGTCCGTATTCGGAGTCAGGGAACCGATCAAGCAGTTTGACGTAGATGTCAACCGCATTCCCTTTCTCGCCGAGCTTGAAGTTATAAATGTCGCCGAGTTTGAAGTATGCGTCCTCAATCTTGGCAAGCGCCATTTCCCGGGCCGCCTCCGTTCGAGGGATCTGTTTGTCAAGCGAAGCGAACGCCACGGCGACGGGATCGGCACTCTCGGTGGGCTCGGCAGAGGTGTCTTCTGCGGGCGTCGATGTCGGCGTGTCCCCGCGTGCAACGTTACCCACTCCCTGGAATGCTGCCGACATCCGTTGCGACCTGCGCCAGTTATCCTCGAGTTTGATGTCACCCCAGATTCGGACAAACTCCGTTTGGCCGGACCCGACCGACGCCGGATTCCCGAAGTACCAATCGCCGGCTACGACATTCGTCGAACCGCTGTTGTCGAAAAATCCGGACGACCGAGTCTGGATGTCAACGCGGCTGGTGCGTTTGCGCTTCTTGCCGGCCTTCGCTTCGGCGAGGCGCTTTTCAGCCGTGACCGCGGAGTCGACCATTATCCGCAATGCAGCCGAGTCAAGCGATGCAAGGGATAACAGGCTGTCTTGCCAATGAACTGTCTTTAGATGCGTGACGAATTCGTTAAGTATTTCCTGCCTGGTTTTGATCGACGCATAGTTCTCGTAGTCCTTGGGAAGAGCGGATATCGCGCTGTCATAATAGGCTTGTGATAATTCGTAATTCTTTAATGTGTCATAGTATACTTCCCCCAACTTCAGGAACGCTTCCCCCCGGATGCGTTGGTTATTACCGGATCTGACAGAGCGATTGAAGAAGTTGATGGCTTCATCCATATCGTTCTGCTTAAGCTCGAAGACGCCCATCTCGTAATAGATCTTATCGCGAAACTCCTTGTTCTTGGAATCCTTGAGCAGCTTGCGAAATGATTTTCGGGCTGCGTTGACATCGCGGTTGCGCGAGATCTCCGTGACTTGCGCCATATAGAGGCGCGCATAGAAATCGACTTCGTACTCGGGATTGGTGTTCAAACACTTTTTATAATAGTTGTATGCCTCTGCTTCGAAGCCAAGCTTTTGGTAGACTTGTCCAATGATGAAGTAGATGCGGCCGCGCCGGTCGCGCTTCTTCAGCAGGTGATCCGCGGCGGTAAGGCTGCGCACCATATTGTCATAGTCCTCCTGTAGTTGATAATAGTAGGCTTTCTCCAGCAGAAATTTCTTCTTGTTGGATTTGTTGAGTTTCGCTTTGCCGAGGTAGTCGATTGCCGCAAGCGCATTGTTCATTTCGCGGTGCTCGATATACGTCCGCGTGAGGTTGATGATCGCCAGGTGTTTCGCATTGCGGTCGTCAGAATGCGTATTGACATACTTGAATGTCTCAATTGCGTTTCCCCAGTCGAGATTGTACATGCGAGCCTTCCCCACAAGGATGTATGCGTCGTCGACCCATTTGCTGTTCGGGTGTCGCTGGATGGCGATGCTCGCCATCTTAATGGTCTCCTCGATTTCTGCCTCAAAGCTTTTTGCGAGTGCCGAATCAAAGGATGGGAACAGTCGCAGTATCCGGTTGTAATCATCGGCGTGATTCTTCAGGATGACATCTTCAACCTTTGCGATCTCTTCATTTGCATAGTAGTATCCGTTGAAGAAGGCAGTGGTATTGTGATATGCTTTGCTAGTCCACGTATTAAGCTCGGGTGAACAGGCAAGCAGTAAGGATACCAGAACCAGGGGATATAGGGGGAGATTCTTCAACAGCCGCGAATTAGTTACGTAAGAACGCAAAAATCTCATTTTCCATATTATAATCAGCAGGATTCCATAATTTTGCCCAAAATCCGACGCCTTTGAAAGCGAAGAAAACACTATCCAGCGCCCTCACAACACGCTATCAACTCATCATCAGGAATGAGGAGAATTTTGCTGAGAAGACGAGCCTTGGGTTCACGTATTCGAAATTAATCCTTTTTTCCTTCCTTTTATTCATCACTGTTTTTGTGATGTGCCTGTTTCTCGTCGAGACAGTACTCGAGAAATGGTTCGACCCTAAGTACGAACAAATGGTGTTGAACCAGCAGTTGTATGGATTGGCATTGAAGGTCGACTCGCTGGCGTTGGAGGTTGACCGGAAGGATCGGTTTATCTCTAGTTTTCACCGCGTACTGAGCGGCGACACAAGTGATTTTCAAGATCCGCGAGAGATCCTTCGAGGAGAGAACCAGCCGCTGGCGAGACCGTCGGGCTTGCAGCTCGAACCTACCGACTCGGCGTTCCGCAGTGACTTCGAGAAGTCGGAAATGTCATTGATTTCACTAGGTAATGCAAAGAGACAGGAGTTGCACGAAGCGTTCTTCTTCTCACCAATCACCGGGTTCATCTCTGATCGATACAATGTGAGGAAGGGTCACTATGGAGTGGACATCGTCGCGAAGACGAATGAACCTGTCAAGTGCATCGCTGATGGCACTGTGCTGTTCTCATCCTGGACGCAGGATGCTGGCTATGTGATCATGATCCAGCACCAGGCCAACCTGATATCGGTGTATAAGCACAATGCCGAACTTTATAAAAAAGTTGGTACATTTGTTAATGCGGGAGAAATCATCGCTCTCGTGGGGAATAGTGGGGAACTCACGAATGGACCGCACCTGCATTTTGAACTATGGTACAACGGGAACTCGCTGAACCCTGAGGAATTTGTCACTTTTTAAACTGAAATTCTATGTTTACCTCCAAAGAAGAAAAACGCGTAGCTGAGGAGATCAGCAACTCGAGCAACACCATTGGCAAGGGTACCTTTTTAGAAGGCAACGTTGAGACCTACGGGAATATTCGTATCGAGGGGAAAGTGACAGGAAACGTAAAGTCGAAATCCAAGGTCGCGCTCGGGCCATCTTCTTTCGTTCAAGGGAACGTCGTGGCACAAAACGCGGATCTCGAAGGAGAGGTCAAGGGTCGTATCGAAGTTTCGGAATTGCTGGTGCTGAAGGCGACGGCCGTGATCCATGGCGACATCATCACGGGTAAACTGGTCGTTGAACCGGGGGCGTTATTCAACGGTACTTGTCGTATGGGAGCCGCTATTAAGGACATGAAAACATCAGAGAATGAGGCCCCGACCAGAACCCTCACGACCCAACAAGAAGCTAAGTCAAGTTAACAACTACCTTAGGTACAGTGGGCTTGCCATTCAAATGCTCGTTACAATTGGTGTGCTTGGCTGGCTTGGCTATGAAGCGGACCAATACTTTGATCACAAGTACCCCCTCCTGATGCTGTTGCTCGGTTTTATCGGCTTCGCGGGGAGTCTTTACCAGGTGTACCGGTCTATAACCAAGCAATAATTGGCTCGATTCATTATTCCAGCAGTGTTTCTCACCGCTGCCCTGCCTCTCGCGACCCGCTGGCTGTGGCTTCAGGGCTTGATCCCCGGTATCCCTTCCTTTCTGTATTTCACCACTGGCCTGGTGGCTTTTCTGACAACCGTCATTTTCGCTTACCTGTATTCGATGGATGAGCCGTCGATGTTTGTTCGATTCTACCTTCTTTCGCTTGTCGTGAAGATCCTGGCTGCCCTCGCCTACTGCGTGGTGATGGTTCTGAAGGATTCGGACGGTCGGACGGTAAACGTAGTGTATTTCCTTGTGGTGTACCTGGCGTTCACCGCCCTGGAGATCATTTTGTTGTACCGAAAGATTGACTCGCCGCGGCGCCCTTGACGAGGCCCAAAAAAAAATTAAAAGATTTTTTTGTGGAGGTATAATTAATACCTTTGCGCTCGGATTTTGGAAACCTGGTAAAAAGCCGAATGATTGCCTTTCTGAAGAGTTTTAGCCACTTTTTTCTTGTTTTGACGCTGGTTTTCGGGGGTGCTTTTACGGCCCTCGGAGAGGGCGCCGAAAAGGGTGCTGATGACGAAAAACTCAACGTCAGTAATCTGATAATCCACCACGTTTTGGATGACCATGTGTGGCACCTCGCTGACGGCTTGGTGATCAACCTCCCGGTGATCGTTTATTCGGCGGAGCGGGGTCTGGATGTCTTTTCTTCGGCGAATTTTTTCGATGCCGATCACAACGTGGTCCCCTATAATGGGTACAGACTCGACCATAACCATATTTACCTGGCGGATTCGGGTAAAGCAGTTCTCGATCTCTCGATTACCAAGAATGTCGGAATGTTGCTGTTGACCGCAGGGGTTATGCTTCTGGTTTTTACCAGTGTAGCCAGGGGATATAAAACGAATAGGGGTAAGGCACCCAGGGGGCTTCAGTCGTTTTTTGAGCCGATCATACTCTTCGTGCGGGACGAGGTGGTAAAACCTAATATCGGTCCCACGTATGAGCGATACCTGCCGTACCTATTGACCTTGTTCTTCTTTATCCTGTTCGGAAACCTTCTCGGGCTGTTACCGGGTGCGGGTAACCTGACTGGAAATATTGCAGTTACGCTTGTTCTCGCGGTTCTCACATTCCTCATTACCAATTTCAGTGGCAACCGCGGGTATTGGTCTCATATATTCTGGACGCCGGGTCTCCCTCTTGTCATGAGGTTGATCATTCTCCCGGTGGAATTGATCGGCATCTTTACGAAGCCGATTTCCCTGATGATACGTTTGTTCGTTGCGATCACAGCGGGACACATCGTTTTATTGAGCCTGCTGGCATTGACGTTCGTCTTTGCGAGTATATGGGTCGGCTTCGGATCGACCTTGATGGTTGTTTTCATTAGCCTGATTGAGATATTGGTGGCAGCTATTCAGGCGTATGTGTTCACCCTTTTCTCATCGCTGTACATCGGTCAGGCGACTGCCAAGCATGACGACCATCACTAGTTTGAATCTTGTTTAACTTAAAATAAATAAATCTATGTTGTTTGCACTCTTATTAGATATCAGCTTCGCGATCATGGGTGCTGGTATCGGTGCCGGTCTTGCTGCAATTGGCGCAGGAATCGGTATCGGTCGCATCGGTGGCTCTGCGATGGAAGGTATGGCCCGTCAGCCTGAAGCTTCAGGCAAGATCCAGGGAGCTATGCTGATCATCGCGGCGCTGATCGAGGTTATTGCCCTTTTCGCGTGCGTTATCTGTCTGCTGATTTCGTTCCTCGAGCCAGCAGCGTAAGGAATCGGGAGATCTGCGACGGCGATGGGCCAACGCAGGTCTCTTTTATTACAATAGGATTTATTAGACAAGAGAGATCAATTAACGAATAGCTATGCAACTCCTAACCCCTGGCGTCGGGCTCATTATTTGGCAGACCATCGTATTCGTTCTGCTGTTTATTCTTCTGGCGAAGCTTGCGTGGAAGCCGATCATCAGTTCCCTGAAGGAGCGCGAGCATTCTATTCAGGACGCACTGGATACTGCAGAAAAGGCACGTCACGAAATGTCGCAGCTGAAGGCTGACAATGAGAAACTTCTGCAGGAAGCCCGGGTCGAACGCGACAGAATTCTCCGCGAAGCTCGTGAAGTAGCTGCCAAAATGCGGGAGGACGCTCAAACCGACGCACGGCAAGTGGGGGATAAGATCATCGAGGACGCACGCGCTGCTATTAACATTGAAAAGCAGGCGGCATTGAAGGACGTAAAGGTACAGGTCGCTGCGTTCTCGCTTGAGATCGCTGAGAAACTGATCAAAAAGAACCTCTCGGATGACAAGTCTCAGAAGGAACTTGTCGAGTCCTACCTGAAAGACCTTAAAGCTAATTGAGCATGACGGATAGCAGAGCGGCTTCGCGATATGTCAAGTCACTGCTCGATCTGGCAGTGGAGAGGAAGGTGCTGGAAGATGTGCATCGCGATATGTTGTTGTTTTCAGAGGTTTCTGCTCAGAGCAGGCAGTTTCGCCTTCTATTGCAGAACCCGATAATCAAGCACGAGCAGAAACTGGCTGTATTAAAACGCATATTCGACGGCAAGGTGAATAGCTTGACGATGGCGTTCTTTGATATTATCACGCGGAAGAACCGCGAGCCCATACTGGCGAGTATAGCCCGGGAATTCCACAACGCCTACAACGAATACAAGGGCATTGGTAAGGCAATTGTTACTTCAGCTCGTCCGTTGGATGCAGGAGCTCGTGCTGAATTTGAGAGACTTGTTAAGAGATATAGTGAGAAGGAAGAAGTCGAACTGATCGAAGAGGTTGACCCCGATCTGATCGGTGGGTTTGTCCTCAGGATCGGTGATCGCCAGATAGACGCATCAATCAGCAGTAAGATCAAGGCGCTCAAACTGCAGTTTAGTGAGAATCCATACATTAGAGAACTATAACATCCTATTCCGATGGCAGAGATAAGACCAGAAGAGATATCAGCGATTTTACGCGAGCAACTTTCACAGGCGCGGACTGACGCGGAACTTGAAGAAGTCGGTACCGTCCTCACGATTGGTGATGGTGTCGCACGCATATACGGATTAACACAGGCGCAAGCTGGTGAGTTGATCGAGTTTGAAACCGGATTGAGAGGGTTGATACTTAACCTGGAAGAAGACAACGTTGGTGCCGTATTGCTCGGAGACTACCATGACATCCGCGAGGGTGCAACCGTAAAACGCACAGGTAAAATTGCCGCCGTTGAAATCGGCGACGGTATGCTGGGTCGTGTGGTCGATACACTTGGTAAACCCGTCGACGGAAAAGGTCCGTTGGCTGGCAAGCTCTACGAGATGCCACTTGAGCGGAAAGCTCCCGGTGTTATCTACCGCCAGCCGGTAAACGAACCTTTGCAAACGGGTATTAAGGCGATCGACTCGATGATCCCGATCGGACGAGGACAACGTGAGCTCATTATTGGTGATCGCCAGACAGGTAAGACGGCCGTTGCGATCGATACGATCATCAATCAGAAAGAATTCTACGAAAAGGGCGAACCCGTACTTTGTATATATGTGGCCATCGGCCAGAAGAACTCAACTGTAGCAGGTGTTGCTGCCGCTCTCGAAAAAGCTGGCGCACTTCCGTATACCGTGATCGTGGCAGCTTCTGCCTCTGATCCGGCTCCTCTGCAGTTCTTCGCTCCGTTTACAGGTGCGGCAATCGGTGAATTCTTCCGCGATACGGGCAGGCCGGCACTGGTGATCTATGATGACCTTTCGAAACAGGCGGTCGCTTACCGCGAGGTATCCCTGCTCCTGAGAAGGCCTCCCGGACGTGAAGCTTATCCCGGAGATGTATTCTACCTTCACTCGCGCCTTCTTGAGCGCGCGGCGAAGATCATCAACAACGATGAGATCGCCAGGCGGATGAACGATCTTCCGGATTCCATAAAACATATGGTAAAAGGAGGAGGATCTCTGACGGCACTGCCGATTATTGAAACACAAGCGGGTGACGTATCAGCATATATCCCTACAAACGTTATCTCGATTACGGACGGACAGATATTCCTGGAAACGAACCTTTTCAACTCTGGTATCAGGCCGGCTATCAACGTAGGTATCTCGGTATCGCGTGTGGGTGGATCAGCCCAAATCAAGTCGATGAAAAAGGTTGCCGGTACGCTTAAACTGGATCAGGCACAATTCCGGGAACTCGAGGCTTTTGCCAAGTTCGGATCCGACCTCGATGCTGCGACGAAACTTACCATCGAACGGGGCCGTCGAAATACGGAGATCCTTAAACAGGATCAGTACGCACCCGTACCAGTTGAAGAACAAGTGGCGATCATCGCTGCGTCGACGCGCGGGTTCATGGACAACGTTCCTGTGAATAAAGTAAAGGAGTTCGAAAAGGAGTTTCTCGAGTTGCTGCGCGGAAGCCATCGCAATGTGCTGGACAACCTCCGCTCAGGCAAGTTGGACGACGCTGAACTGGATGTGATTAAGAAGGTCGCTGCCGATCTTTCATCGCGATACAGCGCATAATAGTTTGGTTCTCTAGGACCTCACGGTCAAAGGAAAATTGAAATGGCGAGTTTAAAGGAAGTCAAGAACAGGATTACGACGGTGGTCTCCACCCAGCAGATCACCAAAGCCATGAAAATGGTAGCGGCTGCCAAGTTGCGGAGATCTCAGGAGAGGATTCAGCAGATGCGCCCGTTCGCCCAAAAACTCAGCGCCCTGTTGCAAAACCTGTCTGCTGCACAAGTCGATGGCGATAGCGACAACTGGTACAGCCAGGTACGCGAAGAGAAAAAGATCCTGATCATTGCTGTGAGTTCAGATCGAGGTCTTTGCGGTTCGTTCAACAGCAACATTTTTAAAGGTGTCAATCGTGTCATCGAAGAACGTTATGCGGCGCAGTTTGCTCACGGTAATGTTACGGTGCTTACCATCGGAAAGAAGGCCAGCGACTACTTCAGTAAACGCAAGTGCGCAGTAGTTGGCGATTTTACTAACCTGTTTACGTCGCTGTCATTTGATAGCTCGGCACGTGCTGCCGAGTACGTGATGGAATCTTTCCGGCTTGGAAAATACGATAAGGTTGAACTTGTCTACAACGAGTTCAAGAATGTCGCGACTCAAATTTTGCGCGCTGAGCAATACCTCCCGATCCTGCCGCCGGCCCAGGACACCACCGGAGAGAACGCGGTGGATTATATATATCAACCGGATCAGGAGGAGATTATTACCAGTCTGATCCCTCAATCGCTCAAGGTACAGCTCTATAAGGCGGTGCTTGATTCGAACGCCGCAGAGAATGGTGCTCGTATGACAGCGATGGACAAGGCCACAGAGAACGCTGGAGAGCTACTGAAGGAGTTGAGATTGACATACAATCGCACACGCCAGGCTGCGATCACGAAGGAGATCCTTGAGATCGTGGGTGGTGCCGAAGCGCTGAAGTCGGCATAGGAAATACACCTCATAACACAAAGTCTCCACTTGGAGACTTTTTTTGTTTATGAACTATCTGAACCGCTTGTACCAGCATATCAATA
>CAYTMU010000071.1:0-11109 GCA_964438975.1 uncultured Roseivirgaceae bacterium
CTTCTTTAATCCGTCTAAGTCAAATCCCCAATATATGCCTTGATCCCCGTAATAGTATTTCAAAATGGCGTAACTAACAATTTCGAAAATTCGCGCGTCGGCAGACGGAGCCATTAGACTTAAAATAAACTTTACAACGTCTAACGGATCATCAGGTTTTCTAACCTCTAAATCCTTCAGGGACTCACACGTTGCAATGAATTTTTCAAACGCGTCTGTTTTGTGATTGACATACCGGTCAATGATCTCAATGACGGCTTCTGCCAAATTGATTTCCTTCTTGTTGACTATTAGCTTCAAAAGGTTTTCGTTAAACCAGTACCGGTTTGTTGCAGGTTCTCGTAAAAACAGGAATAAGTTTAACGGTAGGGAAGAACTTGCGAAACTCCTCATTCAATCGGTGATTGAGGGCGTGATTTTGGAGTTTACGCCCAAAAGGCAATTCCCTTTGACGCGATAATAGGGTAGTAAATCGAGCGCCCTCATATGAGTTGTACCCAGCTTTTTTATGATAGCCGTTAGCAATGTAATCTTCTACCAAAACGTAAATCGCATAGAGGTTTCCAAATGCCCCACGCGATTTTGATCCACTGTTCGCAGACTTTGTCTTGAGGGACAGATACGTGACAAGGTTGCTGTTAGCTAAAATTTCTTCGTGGTCGTCGGGAAAATGTTTTTTAATTACACCATGAATTACTCCAGAGAATGTGGCTATCATTTAGAATAGTGTAGATTGCTGTTTGTGTTGGAAGCTTTTTAATGGCTTGCTAATCTCCTCGCCGTTGTGATGAATCAACTCCTGAACCCTTCGGAGGCCAATTTTGCAATATTCTGCATCAATCTCAATACCTATTGACTTTCGACCTAACATCTTCGCAACATAGCAAGTTGTGAAACTACCCGAAAAGGGGTCTAATATCGTATCACCCACGTTTGAACTTGCCTTAATGATGCGCTCTAACATAGCAATTGGCTTCTGTGTCGGATGGTTCTCGTATTCAGGCATTCTATATCTGACGCGAGGGAATTCCCAGACGTTTCCTGGTACTTTCGTGTTACTGTACGGTTGGGGTGGGTCTTTTCGGTAGTCGATCAACTTTCTTTCAGCACCTGTCCTGGCTGTCACCTGGATTTCTTGGGAATTAAAAGTATACTTGTTCTTGTCCATTACACAGTACAAAATTGGTTCATACATCGAACCATAGTAATTCTTAGCCTGTACACCAGAACTGTCATACGCCCAGACTATGCGTGAAAGGATTTCAATTTTTCCCCTTAAGAAAATGTCGTAATAAGGCATGAATTGCGTCGAGGTCATGACGTAAAAGCTTCCGGTGGGCTTCAGTTTCTGAATGCACAACTCAAGCCAGTCATAGCACCAACTTAAATACTTATCAGATGCCAATTTATCAGCACGGCCGTTGAAATTTTTTTCCAATGTTGTATGGGGGGTCTGCAAAAATCAAATCTATGGACTGATCTGCAATTGCCTTTAAGCCGGCCATTGCATCACTATGAATAATGGTGTGGTCGTTGTGGTTGTAAACTTCCATCGAGATTAAAAAATTAGGTTAACCCAAAGGTATTTGATTTGTGCGACAAATACTGTCAGAAATTTCACAAAACAGTATCCCCCGGCAAAGCCCGTGAAACACTCATTTCGGTGCCTCAATTGCCGCGTTTTGAATCAGTTTAAAGGGTTTTTATTAAGTGGTATTCAATCAGACGATCGGATGCACCGGAACATGCACAATTTTCTTCCCCTTTTGCTGGGCTATCTTCAAAATATCATTTCCATTCTCCCGGCTGACATTCTCTTTCCGGGGGTGATTGTCTTCACTATGGTCTTCCACTTGAATAGATTTGAGTTTTAAGCAGACAACCACTACCTTTGAGCCTTCGTTCATTGCTTTCCTCGTCAAACAGGTCTGGTTTTTCCGGGAGGTCCGGAAGATTAAAAAGGAATCGTGTTAGAATCACGAGCAGACGTGCTACTGTAAATGACTTCTTGATTTCAGGAATAAAGGGTTTGCCCTCAATATCCATTGTCCCGATTTTTCGGGATGAGAAGGACCGGCAAATACCGTCATAAGCCAGGAGACTTGCCTTCGCCTCAAATGACTATGCTTACACGCGCATGAGCAGGTCAGGTCTGATACAACCCGGTGCTATATTTTTTCCAATCGGTGTATCTTCTCCTTTCTATTTTTGGTGTGTCCGCATTTCAGGGTCTGCAATGAGCCTGTATCGTTACACACTTAAAAAACAAACAAAATGATTGCGCACAACCGCGGCTACCCACGAATCGGTAGTCAACACGAACTCAAGAAAGCCTGTGAAGCCTATTGGTCAGGTAAGTCAACCCGCAAGAGTCCTTTACAGGTCGGCAGGAATCTGCGTCAGGAAAACTGGTCGCTCATACACACATGAGTTATTCTGAGTTCAATGACATTATCGGAAGCATTGCTGCAATGGATGCCGATGTAATTACGATCGAATGTTCACGATCACAGATGGAACTACTCGACGCGTTTGCCGACTTCAAATACCCTAATGAAATCGGACCAGGTGTTTACGATATCCATTCGCCGAGAGTGCCAGCGAAAGACGAAATGGTCTACCTGATGAACAAAGCAATGGCAGTACTGCCTGCTGATCAGCTCTGGGTCAATCCGGACTGCGGATTGAGAACACGTAACTGGGAAGAAACCAAGCGGGCTCTCATTGAAATGGAGGACGCTGCCAGGCAAATGCGCGTAGCGATTAACGAACCGGTGTGAGGCGGAATTCCGCATCTTAATGAAAAGCAGCGGGGACTCGGCGGTACTTGAAAGAAAATGTAATGACAACTGAAGAAAGAACAAGGGAATCTGAAACGCGGATATTCAAAGCCGTATTTCCGAACACCACAAATCATTACGATACCTTATTTGGCGGTATGGCATTGCACCTGATGGATGAGGTCGCATTCATCACGGCAACGCGGTTCAGCCGAAAGCGCATGGTAACTGTTTCTTCTGATAAGATCGATTTCAGGAAACCGATACCTCACGGAACAATTATCGAGCTGATCGGTTCCGTGAAGAAAACAGGCAGGACCAGTGTGACGGTTTCGGTTGATATTTATGTGGAACAAATGTATAGCATGGACAGAGAGCTTGCCGTCTCAGGCGATTTTGTTCTGGTCGCTGTTAACGAGGATAAGATACCCATACCGGTCTGGTGAGTGTGCTTACTGATGTCTTTGAAGCATCATAAGCCTCTAACCTTTGTGACTTCCCGGCATCGGGCACTTCAATAAAAGCAAGGCCTTTAGCCGTGGCCGGCAATTGTTCGAGCATGGCGCTGATTGCCGGTAGTGCCGTATGGTCACCGGCGAACAGGTACCAGTCCGCCTGCGGCACGGACTTTACGCTTCGCATAGCGATACCGATACGATCGCCGGGCGTTACACGCTGCGCCCAGGTCGAAGCAGGGCCCAGCGTGCGCTCAATTTAATCAAACTGGGCACAATTTAGACTAAATCTAAATAAGTGGCAAAGCCGGTGGTGTAGAATCCCACAATATGTCCATCAGCCGGTTATGGCACGGCTCTCGACTTCGAGAGGTAATCTCACTTCAACTTCGAAAAGCCAAGCGGTGCCAGATACACTGACTCCACCTTCTCAACGATCTTGCCGTTCGCTTCTGACGCGTCTCTCACTCTTATCCAGTTCGGGTCTTTCCGGAATGCATCGAACGAGGCTTTTGCAGCGTCTTCATCTTTATGCGCGAGTAGATAGACAAGCTTAGGTTCGGATCCGTCCTTGGGTACAGAGTGCCAGTATACCACGTTCGTCATGCCTTGTTTCTCGAAAAGCTTGCGTGTGTGATCTTTGAAACGGGTGTCCAGATCGCCAAGCTTGCCGGGTAAAAGATGGTATGTTCTCAATTCAAATATGCGGGGGCCATTGCCTTTCAACTTCTTGATCCCGGACGACAACGCCGGCACTATGTTCATAAACGTCTGATCGACCCTGGCGACTAGTTTTCCGTTCTCCTCCGACTTCTTTGCTGCCTCTTTCCATTCCGGGTCGTTTACGAAGTTATTCCAGCGCACGTCGCGCGATGCCTGATCCGGGTATGCGAGCACAAACGTGAGGCTGTTGTTATTCGGATCTGCCGGCAGGAAGTAGGCGACGTTCGCGATGCCGTGTCGTTCGAGTAATCGCACTGTATGATCTTCGAATCTCCGGATGAGGTCAGGCCTCTTGCCTTCGTTACAATGATAGGTCCTGAGTTCGAAGTAACGGGTATCTGTCTTTTGCGCCGGGGCCATTATCGTAGAGCCCAGTAGGATGGAGGCAATCAGGGGTAGTTTCATTTTGTGGGGTGTAATTAGCAATCCTCAACCAAAGTACGGAAAAATCGGCAATGATCCGGGTCATCCGGGGTCGAAGAAGCGAGCAAGGAAGCCAGAGTCACCTCGCGAAGCCACTATTACTATTTCTATTATTAAGGACAATGAACCCGGGGCAACGGGAACTGTACTGAGCATCGGCACCAGGGAGCAGTTGGGATGTTTCACGTGCAGCATGATTCTTATTCCCCCAACGAGAATCACGCACATCTATCGACGATATGTCCAATACACATTTGTAAATGTGTCAGGTGCAACTCTTCTGCGAAATTGCGCGCCGTGTAAAACAGGTACGTGTGTCGTCGGATGAAATTCACAACGACAGGGCTGGTGAATTCGGAATGTCGAGCAGTGAATGAATACATCGATAAAAACGGCGTTTTACCTTTTTTGTCAAACCCATATGAGCACAATCTATAGTGTCGATGCGATATGGGCGTTAACGTGGATATTTTTTATGTAAACAATTAACAAGAGCAATGAAAAGGAGAGTTTCGTATTTAGTGTTGGTTTTGAGCTTTTTAGTCACTGTATTATCGGGTCATAGAGCAAGATTTTCAGAGTTACCCGTTCAACCGGAATCTTCGGCACCTTCGACTTTACTAGGGGATTTGGTGTCGTATTACGCGATGGATGACGCTTCCGGGAGTGCGGTAGATTCTCACGGGAATAATAACGGCACTGTCGTCGGTGCTACTCGCAGCAATGGCGGGATTGTACGCAATTCCTACGGCTTTGCTTCGGCACACCATATCAATATCAATGGTATTCTTGCGGACGTGGCGGCTGCGAAAACAGGAACGTTTTCGTTGTGGGTTAGACCAAGTCAATTGACGAAGCAAGTCATCTTGTCCTTTGGCGACGCGAATGCCAATGAGTCGATCAGGCTCTTTCAGTTTGACGGCGGGAAACTAGGTGTGGCACTGACGGATGGTGGGTCTGACCGGTGGCGAGTTGAAACAAACGGTGCGGTCTTATCGAATGGTGTATGGACTCATATCAGTGTCGTGCAAGATGGCAGGCCAGTTCTATATGTAAATAATACCGTTCCAGCACAATCTTATAAGGTATCAAGGGATCTGGATGATTGGTTCTCTGGATGTACCGGCCTTGATAATGCGCGCGTGGGTACGCTCAACGCGTATAATTCCGGGGAAAGCCTTGGCTGGCGTGGCTTGATAGATGAAGTGGGAATCTGGAATCGCGCCTTAACGAAAGATGAAATCGCAGCGCTGTACGGTGGCGGCAAAGGGCTCGCATATCCTTTCAGTGGTGATCCCGTTTCAAAGCCTGGCCTCGAGGACGGTAAACAGGTCGCGAAACCATTAGGTGGAGGATCCGGTGCTCCCAAGGGATATTTGCAGTATTTACCCGACGATTACTCGTCAACCTCTCGTTCATATCCTGCCATAATATTTCTTCACGGATCAGGTGAACGTGGAAATGGAACGACACAGCTTGAGCGCGTCGACAACCAAGGTATCCCTTTGAAAATCCTTCAGGGTTGGAAAGCCCAGGCAGGTGGTGAGAAGTTCATTGTTCTTTCACCCCAGCAAAGTGCTACTCTTGGATGGAGAGGAAGCCCCAATGACAAAATACCGAACGATGCTTTGGAGTTTGCTCTTTGGGCATTGAATCATTCCGGATTGAGAATAGATCCTTCGCGGCTGTACCTGACTGGATTGAGCATGGGCACTCCTTGGCATCTCGCGGGGTTTGAGGGTAACATCGATGGCAAACCATACAAGAACATTTTTGCCGCAATCGCACCTGTCTCTGCCGAGGGTGATTATCACGACGGGCGAAGAGTAGGGGAAAGGGGTATTCCGGTATGGGGTTTTCACGGTAGTGCCGATAAGGCAGCTCCTTTGTCGGGGGCTCAAAGGCCGATTAACGGTATGAGTTCAGTCGGTGCAAATCCTAAACCGATATTAACCGTGTACCCCGGTTTAGGTCATGATGGTTCAGTATGGAATACGAGGGCGTACGCTACTGACAATACGTATCATAAGCCCAACCTGTTTGAATGGTTCCTGACGCACCGGCTAAAGTAGGGGGGAGCAGCCTCTGGCTCAACTTTGCGTGAGTGCCTGATAAAAGAGTATCGGGAAATTCCGTATTTCAATGACGTGTGGTTGATCCGGGCGGAAAGCCTTGCACACCGTACCCGGTGTTGTATCACAAAAGGTGCTTTTTTCCCGGCGACGGAATTTCTATTTTCGATGATGAGATCGATACTCCCCTTTTTATTGGTTTTTGTGAGTGCTGTCCTGGCTGTGTCCTGTGGAGCACGACTTGATGAAAAAACGAGTGATGCGCGCCCGAACATCGTCGTGATCTTCACCGATGATCAGGGATACGGAGATCTTGCTTGCTATGGATCGCCGCAGTCATCCACACCCAACATCGACCGGATGGCGAGTGAGGGAGTACGGTTCACGAGCTTTTATGTTGGGCAGCCTGTGTGTTCAGCTTCACGTGCTGCACTGCTAACGGGATGCTACCCCAGCCGGGTGGGCATCCAGGGTGCGTTGATGCCAACATCCTCCATCGGACTGAGCCCGGAAGAAACGACAATTGCCGAGTTGTGTAAATCTAAAGGATATGCTACGGGCATGATGGGCAAGTGGCACCTGGGTCATCATGCCGAGTTCCTTCCTACGCGTCAGGGGTTTGACGTGTATTGCGGAATTCCATATTCCAATGACATGTGGACCGCGCATCCGGAGAACGAGCGCTACAAATTCGAAAAACTGCCGTTTTACGAGAATGATTCGATCGTAGATTACTACACCGAGGAGCAGCATGACCTGACCACGCGTATTACAGAAGGCGCGGTGGCGTTCATTGAGCAGAACAAGGAGCACCCCTTCTTTTTGTATGTAGCCCATCCGTTACCGCACGTACCACTGTTTGTTTCCGACAAGTTCCAGGGGAAGTCGCAGGCGGGGCTTTACGGCGATGTAATGATGGAGATCGACTGGTCCGTAGGGCAGATCCTGAAAACCCTGGAAGCCGCA
Source organism: uncultured Roseivirgaceae bacterium (assembly GCA_964438975.1). Lineage (GTDB taxonomy): Bacteria > Bacteroidota > Bacteroidia > Cytophagales > Cyclobacteriaceae > Chryseosolibacter. The sequence continues at coordinate 7,420 of CAYTMU010000071.1, forward strand.
GGCATCGATGACAAGACGCTTGTGATCTTCACTTCTGACAATGGGCCGTGGCTAAATTACGGCGCGCATGCCGGGTCAGCCCAGCCGTTGCGTGAAGGCAAAGGCACCGTCCTGGAAGGCGGCGTTCGCGTTCCGTGCATCATGCGGTGGCCGGGGATGATCCCTGCGGGTACCGAGCAGCATCAACCGGCGATGACCATCGATATTCTTCCCACCGTCGCGTCACTGATCGGCGCACCTCTTCCCGAAAGACCCATCGACGGCAAGAACATCTGGCCGCTCATTACCAGTGAGCAAGGAGCAAGATCACCTCATGAAGCGTACTATTTCTATTATAAGGACAATGAACTCCAGGGTATGCGCAGCGGGAGATGGAAGCTTTATTTTCCTCATATCTACCGCTCATTCGAAGGCAAAGCGGGCCGGAATGACGGTCGTCCTGCGCAATATGAGCAGAAGGAGATGGGGCTTGAGTTGTATGACCTTGACAACGATATCAGCGAGAGGACAAATGTGGCGGAGGAGCATAAGGCTGTTGTAGATTCGCTGAATCGCATGGCCATCGCCTTCAGGCAACAGCTGGGAGACAAACTCACGGGCATAGAAGGTACGGAAGTCCGGAAACCGGGAAGAAGAAGTGAATAGTATGGTCTTTTGTTGATTGCCAGTCTGGTGGGTCTTTTGTTGCCGATGATTTGGATAGTTCTTCTCTACAATTTAATTGCAACATTGTTGCATTTATGAAACCCGGTCGTTAGCTTGCGAAGCGGTATTAAAGCAAGGTCTGTATGAAGGACTGTAGAAATTATCGATCAAGCATTCGGGGTCTGATGGCCGCGCTGATGCTGGCGGTTTACGCTACGGGCGCGATCGGTGTCGATTTCTTTCATCATTCGCTTCATGACCATGCAGGCCAGGTAGTACACACCGAAGAAGCTGAAACGGATCCCTGCCATCTTTCCATATATCACCAGGACCGAGAAGATGGCTGTGAGCACAAAGCGCATATCACGAAAGCTGATAAATGTAAATACAGCCATGTAGTATTTCAGTCCAATCAGCTACTGCTAACTCAGCCTATCATCGCTACGCCTTCGTGCGGTGATTCCTTCGTCCTTTCCCTTTATTGTTTCTGTCCTACAGGAATAAATTGCTTAACGCAATATCTTCGGGGTCCCCCTGCTGCGTAATGCACTCCCTTCTCTTTGCATGTCCCTCATAGAGAGGTTATTCGTTCTTCCCTGATCCAGGGTTGAGCTTACCACGCACTATTCACAAAACAGATTTGACAATCGTGTTTTGGATCATGTGTTAACAAGGCTCGAATAAAATTATGTACAGATTCATACTGGCGATGCTGTTCTCAGCTATCTCCTTGTCCACGCTATGTCAGACCATCAACTTGTCTGGCGTCATCCTCGATGAGCTTGATACTCCGTTGGAGGGGGTCACTGTGAGGGTGAATCCCGGAGGAAGTACTGCATACAGTGACGCATCAGGCTCATTTCGAATTCCGGATGTACCCGACGGACGATATACAGTAACCTTCACGCACGTCGGCTATTCACGTCATGAAATATCTGTTCATACCAATAATGTTAGCGGTCCTTTGCATATTCATCTTCAGTCCTCCGTCGGACAGCTTGATGAGGTGGTCATAACTGCAGACGGGGAAGTGCTTAGAAAAAAAGAAGAATCGCTTAACATCGAGATCGTCAGCAGTTCTTTTATCCGGAAGAACCTGGGAGGAAGCCTGATGCAGTCCCTTGAACGTCTGCCGGGTCTCACCATTCTCGGCATCGGGTCTGGCCAGTCGAAACCTCTGATAAGAGGACTTGGATTCAACCGCGTTGTGGTGGTAGACAAAGGCATCAAGCATGAGGGCCAGCAATGGGGTGCCGACCACGGTTTGGAGATCGATCAGTTTGCTGTGCACGAAGTCGAAGTGATCAAAGGAGCAGCTTCCTTTGTGTACGGTTCCGACGCTATTGGCGGTGCCATTGATATCAAGCCGGCACCGCCGCCGCCCGTTCAGACACTGGGCGGCGCGGTCGATATCGTTGGTAAAAGCAATAACCTTTTGTACGGCACATCAGTGAACCTGTTTGGACGGGATGAGGCCTGGTTCTTCGACGCGCGGCTGACGCATCAGGAATATGGAGATTACCGGGTGCCCGTAAGCAGGGTTCACGTATATGATTATCCGGTTGATCTTCACAAAAACCGCCTTCGGAATTCCGCCGGAGACGAAACCAACGTGCACTTGGTCACTGGCTTTGTCAGTAACAGTGCCCGATCCATTTTTTATGTTAGCAACGCCCACAGCAACAGCGGTTTTTTTGCCAATGCACATGGCCTGGAACCGCGACGGGTCGATACCGATCTCCACGATCAGTCCACGCACGACATTCTGAAACCGAGTCAGCGGGTAAATCATTTTAAGTTTATCAATCGTAGCGCACTCCACTTCACCGGTCATCTACTGGAAGCGGAAGCGGGATATCAGCACAACTTCCGGCAGGAATTCAACCAATATGTCAATCACGGCTACATGCCGCCGGTCTATCCGGATGACATGACTGTGCCACAGGATCTGGAAAGGGAGTTCGACAAACATGTCTATACACTGAACATTCGCGACAACGTATGGATCGGCAGGCACGGCTTAACTGCAGGATTTAATGCTGAACACCAGGACAACGCGATCAGTGGCTGGAGCTTTCTCGTGCCCGCGTTCAGGCAGATTACCGCGGGAGCTTTCGTATACGACAAGTTTCAGTTAGCTGACAGGATACTTCTTCACGGCGCTTTGCGCTATGACTTCGGACGTATAAAAATGCTCCGGTACACAGACTGGTTTACGTCGGATACCGAAGTCGACGGTGAGCCGGTGTCGGTATATGTCGAACGAGCCGGTAACCTGTTGCGCAGCTTCAACAGCCTGGTGTGGTCCCTCGGCATGAACTACAGCAACGGGAAGCTGGATGTGAAGGCCAATGCGGGGAAAAGTTTCAGGATGCCCATCGCCAAGGAACTTGGCGCCAATGGTGTCAACTATCATTACTTCAGCTATGAACGCGGTGATGCCGACCTGAAGCCGGAACAATCATATCAGGCGGATGTCGGGTTGACCTGGACGGAACCGAAGTGGGCGGCATCTGCAACACCTTTCTTCAATTACTTCTCGAACTATATCTACCTCAACCCGGCATCGGAACATGACTATTTCTACGGCGCGGGCAACCAGGTCTTCCAGTATGCGCAAAGCGAGGTGATACGCCACGGCGGCGAGATACAGTTCGAATGGCATTTTCATCAGGACGTCAGCATTGAGATCCTTGGTGAATACTTGTATGCCAGGCAGCGCTCGGGCGATAAGAAGGGTTACACATTGCCGTTCTCACCGCCACCTTCACTATTGACTAACCTGACATGGTCACCGAAGAGGCCGGGTCAGTCCCGCGATATTTTCTTCTCCATCGACTACCGCATTGCCGCGCGACAGCACAACATCGTACCGCCGGAGAAGAAGACGCCGGCCTACCAGGTGATCAATGTGCAGGCAGGCATGACGGTTTACGCCGGCGACTATCCGTTGAAGATCAGCCTCCAGGTACAGAATCTTCTCGACACTAACTATATGAAGCATACCAGTTTCTACAGGCTCATCGGACTACCCGAGGCAGGCAG
>CAYTMU010000072.1:0-11040 GCA_964438975.1 uncultured Roseivirgaceae bacterium
CGAAACACACCGCCAAGTCCTGTAGGGACGGCCTTATGGTCCACAGTCAACGGTCGACAGTCCACGGTTGTGGACCAAATGAAGTATATTTGCGGCAAAACGAAGATCATGCCTGATTCGATTCATTGTCCAAAATGCCAATCTCCGTATGGATATCCCACTGGCACATCTATGATGTGCCCTGAGTGTGGCCATGAATGGAACGCGGAAGAGGTGGCTGAAACCCTGAGCGCTGCTGAAGACTCGGATGCATTGCTGGTAAAGGATGCCAACGGCAATGTATTACAAGACGGTGATACCGTCGTGCTGATCAAAGACTTACCTGTGAAGGGCGCGTCAAAAGCCATCAAAGCTGGTACGAAAGTAAAGAACATCAGACTTACAGACGGTGACCACAATATCGACTGCAAGGTCGACGGGTTTGGTGCTATGGCGCTAAAATCGATATTCGTACGGAAGGCATAACGGAATCCCACTATGCGATTGTTGCTGGTCTTCGCCGCGGTATTGTTCTCACCCAGCCTGTATGCGCAGAGTTCGTTTGAAGCGGTTATCGCCAATTCCGGGAACGGTGAACCCTTACCGGGCGCAACGGCAACGATCACGGCACTCGGTATTGGCGGGAGGGCTGATGAAAGTGGTGTTGTCATACTGGAAAACGTCCCGGCCGGCCGACACACTATCGAATTCTCCTTTATTGGATATGAGTCCCGGAGAGTGACACTCGTCTTCCCGCTTAATACGTCATCACTGCACGAGATCCTGTTGTGGCCCCTAGAAGAAGAGTTGGACGAGATCGTCATAACATCAACGCGAAGTAGTCGTACGATAGCTGATATTCCCACACGTGTCGAGTTTATCGCCGGTGAAGAACTCGATGAAAAAGGCAACATGAAGCCGGGCGATATCAGGATGCTGCTCAATGAAAGCACCGGTATCCAGACGCAGCAGACATCCGCAACCTCGGCAAATGCGTCGATTCGCATCCAGGGACTCGATGGCCGGTATACCCAAATACTGAAAGATGGCTTTCCCCTGTATGCCGGCTTCTCCGGCGGACTGGGTCTGCTGCAAACGCCCCCTCTTGATCTGAAGCAAGTGGAAGTTATCAAGGGCTCTTCATCCACCCTCTATGGAGGTGGCGCGATCGCAGGAATGGTGAATCTGATCAGTCGCGTGCCAACAGAGGAACAAGAACTCAGACTCCTGATCAACGGCACCAGCGCCAGGGGACTCGACCTCAGCGGCTTCTATGGCAAGAGATTTGGCAAAGTGGGCCTCACCGTTTTCGGATCACGGAATTCCAATGAGCCGTACGATCCGGCAGATATCGGCCTGACTGCAATCCCGAAGTTTGAACGTTACGTCATCAATCCAAAGCTGTACGTGGATTTTGACGAAAGAACCACGCTCAACGTCGGGTTCAATTATACAACAGAAGACAGGATCGGGGGAGACATCAAGTTTATCGACGGCCACGCAGACGCGACACATCAGTATTTCGAAGACAACAATTCGCAACGACTATCAACGCAATTGTCATTCACCCGCAAGATCAGTGAGCACGCCTCGCTAAATTTCAGAAACAGTGCCAATATCTTCGATCGATCAATCGCAACACCAGGATACCTGTTCGATGGAATTCAGAAGAGCACATTCAGTGAACTGAACTACAGTACTCATAGTGAAGAGTCTGAGTGGATTGCCGGGGTGAACTTGTGGACGGACGATTTTTCCGAGAACCAAACCACCGGTACGCCCGTCCGGGATTACACCCAAACGACACTTGGAGTATTTGTTCAGAATACCGTTCCGTTGTCCGACAAATTCAGTCTTGAGTCCGGATTGCGAGGCGACTACGTGATCGACTACGGATTTGCATTTTTACCACGGTTATCGTTGTTGTATAAAGCGAGCGCTGCATTCAGTTCTCGTGTCGGAGGCGGATTCGGCTATAAAACTCCTACGATCTTCACGGAAGATAGCGAGCGCATGCAATATCAAAATGTGTTGCCAATTTCTTCGGAGCGAAATGAGCTGGAAAAGAGCTACGGCGCAAACTGGGATCTGAACTATCGGTCAGAGCTCGGAGAGGTTGGGTTCAGCATCAATCATCTTTTTTTCTACACGTACCTCGGCAATCCGTTATTCCTGTCGGCGGTTGGCGGAGGAAATTATGAGTTCGTGAACGTCGATGCATTTACCGACAGCAAAGGGACCGAAACGAATGTGAAACTAGAACTTGGCGATTTCAAGCTGTTCATCGGATATACCTTCACAGATACAAGGATACACGATGCGGGAACAAACGTTCAAAACCCTCTTACCGCGAAACATCGACTCAACAATGTGTTGATGTACGAAGTTGAGGAAAAATGGAAAATTGGATTGGAGGCATACTATTTCAGTAAACAGCGCCTGACTGACAATACTTATGGAAAGGAATATTGGATATGTGGATTCATGGTCGAAAGGATCTGGGAAAAATTCTCGCTGTTCATAAATTTTGAAAATTTCCTCGATACACGCCAGACGCGCTTCGATACCATTTATACAGGGTCAATCACCAATCCTGTATTCAGAGACATCTATGCACCAGTCGATGGCTTTGTTATCAATGGCGGCATCAAGATCAACCTATCGCCGCGCGACGAACATTGACAGCAGAGTCAACGCCGAACCTTTTCCGATCTCCTCGCGTGCAGACCGCCAATAAGGCCCGCCATCCGAAGATGACGGGCTTACCATAACAATCACTGTCCTATTCCTACTACACCTGAAACGCTTTGTACTGCATGGCTTTCTCTTTGTTCGTCAGACCTGTTCTTTCCAGAACGCGATCGACGAGCTGGTAGACGACTGGCACGACGACTAGAGTGAGGAACATGGAACTGGTCAGTCCCCCAATGATTGACCACGCCAATCCATTCTTCCACGCTGCTCCGGCTCCGGTCGCCAGCGCAACGGGCAACATACCCACCACCATCGCGATGGTCGTCATCAATATGGGACGCAAGCGTGCTTTCGTTGCCTCCAGCAATGCATCATTGGTCGATAGTCCCTTTTCCTTCATCTGATTAGTGAAGTCTACGACAAGGATCGCGTTCTTGGCTACCAACCCTATCAACATAATGATACCGAGGATGGTGAAAATGCTCAATGTATTCGCCGTCAGCGCAAGCGCCCACAACGCCCCGACCATCGCCAGCGGAATGGAGAACAAGACCACAAACGGATACACAAAGTTGTCGTACAGCGCGACCATGATCAGATACACCAGCAAGATCGATGTGAGGAAGGCAAACCCCAGTGATGCGAACGACTCGTCCTGGTTCTGCTGGTTCCCACCAAAGGTCACAGCCACACCGGAAGGCATATCCATACCGCTGATGATCGTCTTGATCTCCTCGGTCACAGCACCAGATGGACGTCCCAGCAGCTGCGAGTTGACACTCACGGAAGTGATCCTGTTATATCGCTCAAGGCGCGACGGACCTGAACTCTCGGATACTTCGGCAAACTGATCCAGACTGATCGATTGGCCGAACTTGTTCATGAAAGTCAATGCCTTGATGTCGTCCACAATGCGTCGATTGTTTTCATCGAAACGAATATTGATATCGTATTCGTATTCACCCTGACGGAACTTAGCGTCCGTGTTTCCGCTGAAAGCAAATTGCATGGTAGCACCCACATTTTGCAGATCGAGCCCTAGCTCTGCCATCTTTCGACGGTCAGTGGTCACAACAACCTCGGGGTTACCGCTTTCAACAGAAAGTTTCACTTCCTGGGTCCCTTCAACTTCCTTCACACGTTCCATAAGTCGGTTTGCGTACTGCATCACCGTATCATACGTCGGACCCGTGACGATAAGTTGAATCGGTGCCTGGTTGGCAGTACCCAGAATCGAAATAGGAGTAGCCTTCACTTTCACTCCAGGAAACTTCTGCATAATCTCATTCCGCAGTAGCACTCCGTAGACATCTGAGCTTTCAGCACGCTCGCTGGCTGGCACGAGTTTGACGTTGATCTCCGACTTGTAAGCAGTTGCCTGCGAACTGCCCATACCGCTTTCACTCGTCTGTCCCACAGAAGTGAACATCGACACAACCTCAGGCTTGGATGATACGTACACTTCGACCTCCTTCGTCATCACGTTGTTCTGCTCGACTGAAGTTTTCTTCGGGTATTCGAGGATCAGAATGAATTCACTCCTGTCACCCTGCGCCACAAATTCCGACCCGATAAAACCCGCGCCTACAAGTGCCAACGATCCGACAAACAACACGACTGTGCTGACGATCGTAATGGCGCGGTGTCTCAATGCCCATCGCAGCAAGTTCTGTATCCACGCCGTAAACCCGTCGAGCGCCTTCTCAAATCCGAGCACAATCCGGCCAAAAAGGTTCTTAGGAGAAATATGGCCTAGCTTCCCAAACCTGGAGTACAGGTACGGCACTATCGTAAAAGAAACCAACAGGGAGAGCAACGTCGCAATTACCACCACGATCGAAAATTGTCTCATGATATTAGAAATTAAACCGGACGTCAACGCTATAGGAAGAAATACCACCACAATCACCATCGTGATCGAGACTACCGTAAACCCGATCTCTTTCGCACCATCGTAAGCCGCCTGGATCTTGCTTTTTCCCATCTCCATATGCCGGTAGATATTTTCGATCACCACGATCGCGTCATCGACCACTATACCGACCACGAGCGACAACCCGAGCAGCGTCATGAGATTGAGCGTAAATCCAAACATCGACATACCGATAAATGTCGCGATGAGCGACAAGGGAATCGCAATCATCACGATTATCGAGTTCCGTAACGAATGCAGGAACAACAACATGATAGCAGCAACTAGAATCACCGCGAGCACGAGGTCGTGAATAACGGCATCCGCAGACTCAAGCGTATATTCGGAGGAGTCCTGCGCAACCTCGAACTTCAGATTGTCACCGGCGTACGCTTCCTCCAGCATCGTAAGCTCATGTCTGACAAGCTCGCTGACAGACACGGCGTTCGCATCAGATTGCTTCTGAATAGAGATACCGATGGAGTTTTGAAGATTTATCCGGTTGATCAGCTCGACTTCCTTCTGAGTATCCTGAACTTCCGCAACATTGGAAAGGCGCACCGGACCGCCGTTCTTGTCATAAGACACAACAAGGTTTCGCAAGTCATCCAAATTCGTGTACTTCCCAGCCAGTCGGATCAGTACTTGTTCTTCATGTGTCTTGATCTTCCCGGTAGGAAAATCGAGATTTGACGTTTCGATCAATCCTACAAGTTGAGGCAGCGAAAGTCGGTACGCCTGTAACTTGTCATTGTCCACGTTTACACGGATCTCACGTTCCTCGCCACCGATCAGGTTTGTTTGCGCAACGCCGGGGATCTTGGCAAGGTTGGGTTGTATTCGTTGCTTGACGAGGTCGTACAGATCGGTTCCACTAATGTCCGCACTAACGCCGAGGCGAATAATGGGCAAATCATCAATCGAGAACTTCCCCAACGACGGACTTTTTACATCCTCCGGGAGATTTCCGAGAATGGCATTCACTTTCCGCTGCGCATCCTGTAATGCCAGGTCAACATCAGCCTCAGCGCGCAGCTGCACAACTACTACCGACAATCCTTCATACGAAGTTGCCGTGATCTTGTCGACGTTCTCCATCGAGGAAATGGCATCCTCTAACTCTTTGGTAACGGTGTTCTCAACTTCGTTTGGAGAAGCCCCCGGGTAAACCGCTGTGATACTGACAATCGGCGAACTGAACTTCGGCAACAGCTCGTAACTCAACTGCTTATAGCTCATCAGCCCGAGGAAGGTGAGGATAATAAACAACACCAGAATGATTGATGGCCGCTTGATTGAAATTTCTGTGATCTTCATAATTTGTAGGGATCGAACTCCTGTTATCTGTTTAACACCGTAACCGGGGCGCCGTCAATAAGATTGATCTGGCCATTCGTTACGACCTTCTCGCCTATAGATAAGCCCTCTACCACCTCAATTGTATTTTCTCCGTGCGATGTCGCTACGATCCGCTTCAGCTGAACGGCATCTCCGTTTAAAACATAAACCTGAGCATCATTAATACTTCCCAGTAAGGCAGCGCGTGGAATGACCAGCGCCTCCCGTTCGCGTGAAATTTCAAACGTCGCTCGTCCATACATGCCCGCCCTCAATGGTTTGTCCTTGACGTTCGTGATCTCAAGTTCCACGGGAAAGTTGAGATTCGCGTCCGCCTTCGCCGCGATGAACTTCACTTTGGCAGGATACGTGGCGCCTGGGTAAACGTCCGCCATAACATGCACAACCTTCGCATTCGCGACAGAAAGCACTTGCATTTCCGACACCTTCACATTCATCGTCAGATGGTTTGTTTCCACGATCTCAAAAGTCTCCTTTCCCACGGCGACATATGTACCCTCTTCAATGAAACGTTGGTTGATGTAGCCTGAAAACGGAGCTTTAATGTACGTATCGGCGAGCTTCTTTCTCGCTGTGATCACGCGAGCCTCAGCATTCACGTAGTTCAGGTTGATATCATCTAGCTGAGACTGTGTGACGCCACCACCGGCGACAAGACGTTCATGACGCACCTTGTCCGTCTTCAGTTTCTGCAGGGTCGCTTCCGCCGAACGGAGATCTGCCTCAATCGTAGCAAAGTCGATCCTGGCCAGTACCTGTCCTTTCTTGACATGCTGACCTTCGTCCGCCATCAGGCCGATCACTTTTCCAGCGACTTCCGTTACAACGGTGATTTCCTTCGAAGGTGCGAAAGTGCCCGTGGCAGCGAGTGTTCCCCCTGCGATCTCGCTCTTCACCTCCGCAATCTGCACTGGAGTAGTAGCATTAACTTTTTTCGCGAGCTCGGTCTGTTCCTGCATTTTCGCCTTGTTGCCATTGAGGATCGCGGCTGCACCTCCGCCGGCGACTACAAGAATGATTGTGATAATGATAATCCGTTTCATATGGGTTATTAGAAATTATTAGTTCAAGAGATTCTTTATTTCACCTTTGGACTTGAGCAAGGCGACTTCAGCCTGCTTTACTTTCAGCAGCGATTCGATCAACTGGCTTTGAGCTTGTATCCGGGATGTCTCGGCCTGCAAAAGATCGGTCAGTGGACTCATGCCTTCGCTATAGTTTTGAAGTGTGACGTCGTACACACTGTTCGCGAGTTCCACGTTCTCCTTCTGAGCCTGATAGCTTTCATAGCTCGTTTCAAAACTTTTCATCGCATTGAGATATTCCATTTTTGCCTGCTGCTTCGTGAACGTGAGATCACGTTCCGCCTTCATCTTCCTGATCCTGGACTGCTGCACCTGTGCAGGCTTGTTCATCCCATCGAAAATCGGGATAGTGAGTTTCAAACCAACGGAAGCGATATCAAACCAAATCGGATTCGCTTCAGACGAGAGGAAGAAGTTATTGCTTTGACCAGTGTAGGTATAGTTCGCGTATGCTGACAACGTCGGAAAGTATCCAGCCGCGTAATTCTGACGCTCCAGGTCATAGAGGTTAATCTGATTTTTCAGTTGTTTGTATTCGATCCGGTTCTCAAAAGACCACTCATCGCTCACCAACAGCAGACCGGGTTCGTAGGTTGAGGATATTGCAATGACTGGCTCGTCGATCTGAAGCGGTTCGTTTACGTCGATTCCCATTGAAAGCTTCAGTTGATTCAACACGTTCGAATGCGCGTCGTCGATCGTCCGAAGTTGCGTCTGAAGGTTTGCCACGTTCACTTTCAACCGATCCACATCCAGTTTTCGAGCCAGCCCATTCTCGAATCGATCCCCCGTTATCTTCAGGTTTCGATCGGTCTGATCGAGGTTTGACTCGATGACTTTGCGTTGAGCTTCCAGGGAAGCCGCTTGATAGAACAGATTGCTGGTTTGGAGAATCACCTCCTCCTCCGTCCGGAAAATGCTATTGCGATAAAATTCCTCGCTAGCCTTTGCCGCTTTGATACCGGTTAGTACACTCTTGTTGAAAATCTGCTGAGTAGCTTGTGCGGTCGTACTCAAACCGTATTGCATTCCCGCCCGTAGTACAATGTAATCATCCGGATCCGAAGACGGATCGGCGATAGCACTCGGGAAAACAAACGCCTGGCGGATCACGTTATCCGACAAGTCAGCGTTAATGCTGATTTGAGGCAGCGCTGCCGACTTCACCTGTCTGGTTTTCGCCGCACCTTCGTCAAAATCATACTTCGCCCTGATAATGTTGTTGTTGGCATCAATTGCAGTCTGAAGAACCTGCTTCAGTGTATATGGCGCAGCAAGGTCCTGTGCTCCGGCTGCGCCGATGGTCAGAAGGCCCATTAGTAAGAATGCAAGTCGTTTGAGTTTCATAGCGTTTTATACAATCGTATTTAAGAATTCATTTATTGTTGCTCCCTTTGTACTGGTGATACAGTTTCATACCTTTCTCCGTTGACACGCCGGTGATGAAGTGATCGAGAATCGCAAACGATACAGTAGCACGGTCGAACTTCTCTCTTGGGAAAACCTCTGAATCCAGCGGCATCGACGCCTCCTCCAGTCGAAGGCGTGCGATCACATCTGCATTTATGTCCGGACGAAAGACGCCGGCTTCAATGCCTAGCTGGATGTTGCGGAGGAGAAGCTGGAACAAGAAAGCTTTTCGGAAGTTCTCAACTTGTTTCCACGACGACTGATGATATTTGCGCAGATCAAGTACGAGGCCCGAGGCCGTTTCCTGTAGACTTTGCGTCAGTCGCTGGTTTACCTTGATCAGAAAATCGATCGCATCGGAGGCATTTTCACTGATAGCCTGCAGATAGGATCTTGCATCCGACAGATGATGCGCAATAGTCAGGTTGACTATCTCATCCTTGTCCGAAAAATGCTGGTAAATGGTTTTCTTGGAAATTCCCAGGTGATGCGCGATATCATCCATGGAGACGCTTCGAAAACCATATTTCGCGAACAATTCAGTCGCGCCTCTTAGTATCCGATTCTTTGTGTCATTGTCTTCCATAGCTCAATTCAATCCAACCGGAAACTATGAGTTCTTTATTAGTTTCCACAGTTTCCATAACGGCGAGATTAGAATTTAGTTTGGCAAAGACATAAAAATTTTAACAAAAAGATTTCGAAAACGTTGTTTCAGGGTAATTTAAGGGTTTTTTATTTGACTTTTTGACTAAAAAAGTCAGTTAGTTGAGATCACCGGGTTGAGTGATCGGAGACTGATCGGAGGAAGAGATCGACCAACAGGCGGATTTGCTGGTCCACAGTCAGGTTTCCGGTCAGATCAATGGTAGGCGCCTTTCCCGAGGTAAGAAACCGCAAGCGGATTCCAGACAGTGCAGCCAACAGCAGTTCTGCATATTGTCCTGGCGGAAATTTTATGAATTCCCCTTCATCGATACCACGTTGGAAGATACGTTGAACAAGGGCTCTCTCCTGGTCGGCGTAGGTAGCCCGAAGATCATGGAAGACGGGATTGAAATAGTCCTCCGGAGCGGGGTTCTCGATTTTGCCCAGGTTACGAAGCCGGGACAGCATCTGATTCTGCAGGGTTACGAATTTTTTCAGTTTGAACGACGGCTTACTTGGCCGCTCGATCAGCTGTTCAACAGCTTTCACAAATTCGGCAATCTCCTGCTGCACGACGGCGATGAAGATACGTTCCTTATCGGGAAAGTAATAATAGAGTGACGCCTTTGACATCCCGATATCCGAGGCTACTTCGTTCATGGTGGTTTTGGACAACCCATAATGTGCGAATCGCACACGCGCCGCCTCGATAATCGCCGTTACTTTGGAGTCGTCCATCAGGACGAAAAATAGTCAGCCCGGACGGGATCACAAAATAGGAACAATTCAATATCATCTTTCCGCAAGGTACCTGCTTAGATGGCGTATTTGCACGCTTTCGGATTCCAAAGAGATCACCATCTTTGTAGTGGGTAAAAGAAATTGGTATAGAAGTACATTTATTCTCACGAAAACGGCGGTGCCAAAACAACCACTATGAGAAAACTAATCTACGCCATCAATCTCACGCTGGACGGGTGTTGCGATCATACCAAGGGAATCGCTGACGAAGAGCTCCATGAATTTTACGCGCAGCTCCTGCGTGATAGCGACACGTTTGTCTACGGCCGCAAAACCTATGAACTGATGGTTCCATTCTGGCCGGAGATTGCAAAGGCCAACTCCGGTCCTACTCAGGCTATGAACAACTTTGCTCACGCGTTCAACGATGTCAAAAGGATCGTTGTGTTCTCCCGCTCGCTGAAAACCCTTGCCCAGGAAAATGCAAGTATCGTTAGTAGGGATCTCAGAGACGAAATACTCAAACTAAAAAGTCAGGAAGGTAAAAGCATCTTAACAGGAGGCGTGGATATTCCGTCGCAGCTGATTGAGCTTGGCCTCGTGGATGAGTACTCCTTTGTCATTCAGCCGATCCTTGTCGGAGAAGGAAGACGATTACTGGAGAACTCTATCCTTAAAGAAAAGTTAGAACTCGTCGAGTCAAAGGTTTTTGCATCAGGGTCTGTGGCGTTGCGTTATAGGAAAAATTTAGGTTGAAACTCGAATGGAGGCTATAGGCCTGGGTAATACTCAACCCGACTTCGGCAAGCTGGAGCAGAAGAAAGCCATCCAACACTTATATTGGAATAGAAAGAAGGATTTTCCGTGCTAGCGTCTGATGCCATAAACAAACCAGATTTCGTGGTCAGTACCACCTGATTCGCTATATTTGGATAGTTACCAAAGACCTAATCTCGTGAGATTCTCTCTGTTGCTGTTCGTATTCAGCACTTCAATGCTGTACGGACAAACCCGTAATGCCACTATCGAAGAAGCGCCGGCCTGGATAGTTCCGGTCTCCTTCAATACCGCCGCAAATCCTGCCCCACTGGATGAAGGTGGATATTATTGCCTCCTCATCGATCGGCAGGAGCATGTTGCGCGCGAAGAGAATTTCTCCCACATTGCCTACAAGATACTGACTGCTGAAGGCGTACGGGCGATGTCTGATCT
>CAYTMU010000073.1:0-11013 GCA_964438975.1 uncultured Roseivirgaceae bacterium
CACAGACGCAGTTTTCGAATGGCGTTCTGCGGGCATTCACGTTCGAGAATGAGCGAACGCCCCACGGAAAGCAACGGACAGTCATTCTCGCGGACGGTACGCGTGTTTGGTTGAATGCTGACAGTAAGCTGAGTTATTCGAAGGATTTTGCTGAGAAGAGTATTCGCGAAGTTTACCTCGAAGGTGAGGCTTTTTTCGATGTCACGAAAGATAGGTCAAAACCATTCATCGTTCATGCTTCCGGTCTGGACATTCGGGTTCTGGGAACCTCATTTAATGTGAGATCATACAATGGTGAGGAGGTGGTTGAGACCACACTGGTACAGGGCAAAGTAAGCCTTCAGTACTCGACCGACTCCAGTCGTCAGGTGATGTTGTTGCCAAACCAACACGCGCTTTTCAGAAAGGATTCTAAAACGATATCGCTCGAAGCCGTCAATGCTGATGACTATGCCGCCTGGAGAGATGGATGGATGATATTCGATAACAAGCCGTTCGAATACATCAAAGAAACGCTCGAACGGTGGTATGATGTCAGGATCGTGATGGAAGATGAGAGTTCTTTGTCGTGCACCTTTTCGGCAAAATTCAAAGACAAGAGATTGGAGGATGTCCTCGACATCTTCAAAAATACTGAATCCATCAATTACCGGATCGTGGGCAGAAAGGTCTTTATCGATGGAAAGCTATGCGACTATGATAATCTAAATTGACGCCTATGAAGACTTAGCTATCTAAGGAAAAGGATCGGAAAGTGTTGCTGCACTCTCCGACCTTTTACGTGTTGATCTCCAGGAGATCAACCGGTCATCGATAAAATGTTGTCCACTTTAATGACCATTTAAAGTTATGAAAAAAACTTTACCTGAATGCTTTTGCTGTCTGCAATCTGTATTTAGAACCCTATCACCCAGGCTCATGTCACTGCTTCTGATCTTATCGCTTTACGCCTTTCAGGTTCAGGCCGACACAGTCATAGAGGCTGAAAGTATATCGCTGAACGTGGAAGACGTTCCACTCAAGGAGGCTTTCCGCGAGATCGAGCAAAAAACGAAATATCGTTTTTTTTACAGCACCAAGGTCGTCAATGAGAAGAGGAAGGTGTCCGTGGCGTTGTCGAACGCCACCATTGAAACGGTGTTATCGGCTTTACTCGACGATTCTAGAGTCATCTTTTCTATCCGGGGCGATCAAATCCTTCTGAAAAGTGCGAAAGCACACCGCGGGGCTTCCAGTGGTGCGATGCCGGAGGACGTCGCAGCCGATCCTGCACCGGCGAATGCGCTGACTGCCAATTCGCCTGAGGGGGCGCCAGCGGACGCTACCTATTCTCAGTTCGCCGTGAATGGGAGTGTAAGGTCTTCGTTGGGAGATCCTCTTCCGGGGGTGAATGTTTTGCAAAAAGGAACTACGAATGGCACGACAACGGATGCGGACGGTAGATATTCATTGTCGGTACCGGATCAGAATGCGACGCTTGTCTTTTCCTTTATCGGATATACAACGCAGGAAATCGTCACTAACAACAGAACTGTGATCGATGTTGTATTGATCGAGGATGTGCAAAGCCTGGAGGAAGTGGTCGTAGTCGGTTATGGGGAACAGAAGAAGGTGAATGTGACGGGTAGTGTTTCTACTCTCGATGCGAAGAAACTGACGGTAGCTCCCATGCCTTCGATCACCCAGTCACTAATGGGACGGACGTCCGGTATCTTTATCAAGAACGGCAATGGTCAGCCCGGTGAGAATAAGGTTGACTACAATATCCGCGGCTTCGGGCCGGCATTGATCATTATTGATGGATATCCGGCATCGGACAACGATTTCAATCAGCTGGATCCGAATGACATCGAGAATATCAGCATTTTGAAGGATGCAGCGTCTGCGGCGGTTTACGGTGCGCGCGCGGGTAACGGCGTTATTCTTGTAACGACACGAAGGGGTGCAGTTACCGAGACGAAGATCACGTACAATGCCAATTACGCCTTGCAGTACTTTACCGTTGTGCCTGAGTTCGTGTCTTCGGAACAATATGCGAGGATGGAGAATATGTCTCGTTACAACGAAGGCTTGTCGCCGCTTTGGTCTCAGGACGACATCCAGAAGTTCGCTGATGGATCCGATCCGAACAAGTATCCGAACGTCGACTGGTGGGATGAGACGCTTCGGAAATTTGCGCCGCAGGTACAACACAACCTCAATGTCCGCGGGGGAACGGAGAGGGTTAAATACTTTGTCTCAGGAGGCTATTTCAGCCAGGAGGGAATGGAGCGTTCGGGAGACACGAAAAGCAAACGTTATAACCTGCGATCTAATCTCGATATCGCTATTACGGATAAGCTTGATATGGGTATCAATCTGTCCATTCTGAACCAGGATTATATCGGACCTATCCGCCAGTTGGAAAGGATCGGAAACCGCTTCGGAACCATGGGGTCTATCTTCCGAGCCAGACCTTATTTTCCGAGGGCATTCCCGGATCCGACAAAACTTCCTGGTCTCGAGCAGGCGCCCCCTGTCAACACGGAGATCGACTACGTTGGTTACCGGAGCTGGAACAAGCTGACGGGCGATGCGAAAGCGAACTTTTCCTACAAGCTTCCCTTCGGACTGCAGGCCCGGGCGAATTTCCACTTCTACAGAATGTATCAGAGCAATAAGGAAAAAGCAAGGAAGACGCCTCTTTACGACTACAATTGGGATACCGATGTGTACACATTGCGGGGTTACACGGATGATCCATCGAGTCTCTCGGAAAGACGTCACGTGGAGAATAATCTTGATCAGCAGTACTTTCTCTCATGGGACAAGACCTTTGGTGATCATACATTCAATGCGCTCGTTGTTTATGAGATATTGTCAAGTGATTTTGACTGGATCGAGGCTTCGAGGATCCGCTACGACTTTGATATCGATTATCTCTTCGCCGGCCCGGATCTCGACAAGAATAACAACGGCCGCGCTGGAGAAGGTGGTCGCAAAGGCTGGGTGGGCAGGATCACGTACGACTACAAAGGGAAGTACTTACTGGAATTGAATGGACGTCGTGACGCGTCACCTAAATTTCCGGAAGACACCCGCTGGGGATTCTTTCCCTCAGCATCCGCGGGTTGGAGAATGTCGGAGGAACCATTCATTGCTGAGAATTTTCCATTCATCAACAACCTGAAGCTGCGTGCGTCTTATGGCCAGCTTGGCTATGACAACATCGGCAATTTTCAATATTTACAGACATTCTCTGTTACATCGCAATACATTTATGACGGTGCTTCGAATGTGTTGAGTAAGGGTATTCGGGCAGATGCGCTGGCAAATCGCACCATTACATGGGAGAAGATGGCGACGACGAATGTGGGGCTGGATTTCATGCTGTGGAACAACATGCTGGAAGGGTCCTTCGATTATTTCTATCGCCGGCGTTCCGATGTGCTGGGTACGCGCATTCAGTCGATACCGAATGTCGTTGGCGCCAATATGCCGCAGGTGAACTATGCGGAGTATGATAACCGAGGTGTTGAACTGACACTCAACCATAATCACCGCTTTGGAGAGGTCGAATACAGTATCGGAGGAAACGTTTCATGGAACCGCGAGAAAAGTCTACTCGTCGACCAGAACGAATTTGCCAGCGAGGAGGCGAGAAGGAGAGGGAATCGCGTTGGTGAATGGACCGATCAGGTATGGGGTAAGCAGACTGCCGGCCTGTTCCAGACCAAAGAAGAGATCGAGAACTGGGCTGATCAGGACGGACGCAACAATGCCACGATCCTGCCCGGTGACGTAAAGATCATCGATTACAACGGCGATGGAAAAATTACTGCGGAGGACGATGTGTTGATCGGAAGAGGTTCTACTCCCAAGATGGCATATGGAATGACTATGTCTCTCGCTTGGAAGGGGTTTAATTTTGGCATGCTATGGCAAGGGGCCGGGTTGTTTGATATTAACCTCAGGAACTCTCCGGATCTGACATCACCCTTTTATGCGGGGAACACGCCGATCACGGATATGCTATACGATTCCTACGTACCAGTTGCAGATCCTGAGAACCAATGGCTTCCGCCGAATACGAATGCGAGATGGCCGAGATACAGGACCGATAACTATAACAGAGGCCACGCAAGCTGGGGGTTCAATGACTTCTGGCTCATCAACGGCGCTTATCTACGGTTGAAAAGTGTTGAGCTCGGGTATACACTGCCGCAAGCGCTCACGCAACGCGCTGGTATTGAGACATGCAAGTTCTACGTCTCAGGATACAACCTGCTTACGTTCTCGGAACTCGGCTTTCTTGATCCGGAAGCGGATACCAATCCTGCGCGTCAGTTCGGACTCTATTACCCCCCGGTCGGAACATACAACCTGGGTGTCCTGATCCAATTCTAACTTCAAAACATAATACCATGAGGTCAATAAAATATATTCTCCTTTTGTCCATCGTCGTATTCCAGTCCTGTCAGGATAATGTGTTGGAGAGGTCTCCACTGGATAAGGTTGCGGAAAACGACGTCTGGAATGATCCGGTTATGATGAGCGCTTATGTCACTAACCTCTATAGCCGTATGCCGTTCGGAGCGTTCGAGAATTACAACTGGTATTGCTGGACCGATGAAGGGACCACCTCTACGGGGAATGGCGGCAGCATGACACAGGGGACCGTAAGTAAAACCAGCGAGGGCAACGCTTACTGGGATTATGTTTACGTTCGTGATGTCAATATGTTTCTCGAGAAGGTCAGTTCTTCTTCCGTGGATGACGCAACAAAAAATCAACTCGAGGGTGAAGTGAGGTTCATTCGCGCGTTTGTATACTTCGAGATGATGAAACGCTATGGGGGAGTTCCTTTGGTGGATGTCGTGATAGATCCTTTCAATCCGATCGAAACGAAATATACCGAACGGGCTACCGAACTAGCGATTGTTGAATTCATCGAAAGCGATCTCACAACGGCTACTGCATTGCTGTCTGACAGTCCGACGCCCAAAGGCAAAGTGAATAAGTGGACGGCGTATGCACTAGAGGCACGTGTGATGCTCTGGGCAGCGTCAATTGCAAAATATGGTACGGTGCAATTAGACGGACTCGTCGGAATTCCCGGAGCGGACGCCGACGGGTATTATCAGAAAGCGATCGATGCTGCCGATGCTGTAATCGATTCACAGAACTATTCTCTTTATGAAGAAATTTCTGACAACAAGTCGGAAAACTACAGGTCGCTGTTCCTCGATGAGGGAAACAGTGAAGTGATCTTCGAGAAGCCGTTTGACGGCATAAACATCGCACATAGCTGGGATGCGTTTCAGGGACCGAATCAATGGGCTGAGCGAGGAGGACTTGCAGGTCCGACGCTTGACTTTATCCTTCGCTACGAGAATGCTGACGGGTCAACAGATCAACCGCAATTCGGTTCGGACATGCTTTATGACAACGGTGCTCAACCATTTATAAAGAAAGATCCGAGATTGTTCGCAACGGTGTTCTTTCAGGGAGATCCCTGGGCGGATGGAAATGTTCAAACATACGAAGGCCTTGACCCCTCCCAAACTCCCAACCCTTCGGCGGTTATTCGCAATCCCAATGCAACGCACGAGGGCACTCCGGCTGTTGGACTTGATTCAAGGTCGCTTACAAAAGACGATTTCAGCACCAATTCAGGATTCCACGTAAAGAAGTATGTTGATGACGCGAGTGTAAAGATCCCTGAGAACCAGAGCAGGAGTAACTGGATCGTCTTCCGGCTCGCCGAGATGTATCTGACTAAGGCTGAAGCTGCTTTCGAACTCGGTGACACCGATGATGCGGTGGAAGCGCTGAATATGACGCGCGACAGAGCGGGCATTAGCCTGGTGGACGCTGCTACGATCACCCTCGAAAAAGTGAGGACTGAAAGAACATCAGAGTTGGCGTTTGAAGGAGGCCATCGCTACTGGGACTTGCGCAGATGGCGTGAAGCCGAGTCTGTCCTGAGCAAGAGATTCCAGGGACTGCAGATCATTCTCCATCATGAGTCAGGTCAATTCTATTTTCTGCCGTTCGATTGCGAGACATTCACGCGTGCTTTCCGGGCGGAACATTATTACAACCCGATCACTAATGCCAGGATCGATAATAATCCTGACCTGACTGAGAATCCACTTTATTGAATCTGCTAAATGAGGATTACTATGAAAACTTTGCAAATAATAAAAAGAGGGATATGGGGTGTAATGCTGATCGTTGCTGCAGCCGCATGCGAGAGTGAAGATATTGTTGACTTCGGGTTCGATGGTTCCCTCGCCGGAACATTGAAAGATCCGGAGGGAAACATCGTACCCGGAAGCATTACGAATGCCAACCTCATCGTCAGAGCATTGGGCGAAGGGGATCAGGTCACGACAGATATCCGCATAAAGGGAGATGGAACGTTCCAGAACACAAAGCTGTATCCGAAATCCTACAAAGTGTGGGTAGCCGGTCCCGTCTCGCTTGTGACGGATACAACCATGATCGATTTTTCAAAGAGTCGATCAGTCGTCCAGGACATCGTGGTTAGACCGTTCATTTCCGTCAGCCGCCCCGTTGCAGCAAACCAAACAGCGACCAGTGTGGATGTGAACTATGAACTTTTTCCAAACGACGGCAAGACGGTCGATAAACGGGAGTTGTACTGCAGTACAAACCCGTATCCGGATACCAACACAGGTTCCGGTCCATTCTATCATACTGTCAAGGTGACATTGCTCTCGAACGAAGGTACTGTGAACGTCACGGGGTTGTCATCACAGACCAAATATTATATCAGGGTTGGCGCCCAGGCCACCGGAGCAGGTGGCTATAACTACAGTGAGCAAATCGTTATTACGACTCCATGATGGATACAGGTTTCAAAGCTTTCCGGATGTGTACAGTGTCCGGAAAGCTCTTCGTTGCTTTTCTGATCAGTCTTTTCGCACTTGGGTATTCAACGTCAGTTGGCCAGTCGTTACCGCGCTTGATTGTGTTGACTGACATTTCGAGTTTGTCGCAAAAGGAGGCCGAGCCTGATGACGGACAATCGCTGATCCGGTTGATGCTCTACACCAATGAGCTGGATATTGAAGGGTTGGTTGCTACGTCCAATCTTGGTCATGGGCATCGCACGCGTCCGGAGCTGATCCGAGATGTCATCGGTGCGTATTCAAAGGTCTATAGCAACTTGCTTGTTCACGACAAGAACTATCCGCATCCTGATCGCTTGATCAAGGTTGTCAAGGACGGTCAGCCGGTGGCGGGTCCGAAGATACCTTTGGAACAAAGTATTGGTGAAGGGAAAGACACGGAAGGTTCCGAATGGATTATAGAGGTAGTCGACAGACCGGATACACGCCCCGTATGGGTATCGATCTGGGGCGGCTCGGCGGACCTCGCACAGGCTCTTTGGAAAGTTAAAAACTCACGATCTGAGGAAGCGTTGCAAGAATTCGTTTCCAGGCTTCGTGTACAGTTCGTTTATGATCAGGATACGACAGGACCTTGGATACGCGAGGCGTTTCCCGGGTTGTTTTGTATGTTCCGTCGTCACGGTATCCGCGGCATGTATCGCGGCGGTGATACCACTCTGGTAAGATCGCGTTGGGTTGAGGCCAATATCCGAAACCACGGTGCGTTAGGGGATCTGTACGTGGACTATCGCGGCGGTGATATCTGGGGACGGCAGTTGGGTCGTGTTCGTGGCATCAAGGAGGGCGACTCGCCGTCGTTTCTGAACTTGCTGCGAAATGGTCTGAATGTCCCTGAACATCCTGAATGGGGCGGCTGGGGCGGACGATTCATGAAAGATCAGAATATCTGGGTCGATGCAGTTGATAGCGTTGAAAACTACAAAGCCGATATGGATCCACATATGGCAGCTGTTTATCGATGGCGCCCGGCGTGGCAATCGGATTTTGCCGCGCGACTCGACTGGTGTATAAGGTCCTTTGATGAAGCCAATCATCCTCCGCGTATCAACCAGGGAGGTTGGGCCCAGGTTACGGCATCGTCAAATGAAAAGGTGAAACTTCGCGTGCAAGCGTCTGATCCGGATAAGAATTCGCTTGCATACCGATGGTTTTTCTACCCGGAAGCAGGCACGTTCCGCGGCGCACTGCCATCAATGCAGGCGAAAGGAAGGGATGCAACTTTCATTGCGCCGGCCGTTGCTTCAGAGCAGACATTGCATGTCATCGTTGAAGTGACTGATAACGGTGAGCCTGCATTGACGTCGTATAGGCGTTTTATTATTTCTGTCTCACCTTGAACATCTAAGAATTGATGACACGAATAGTGCGGTTGGCGGCGATTGCTATATTGCTGATCTCCTGCCAACCATCCGGTCTTCATGATGCGCAGACGGTTGTCTCTATTGACGGTAATCGGTGGTTGATCAACGACAAACCCGTGTTGGCCGGGAGCACTGCAGAAGGGTTGCTGATGAATGTGAGGATGGTGAACGCTGTTTTTGAGGATGCGCGACCAGACGCGAGTAAGGATTTGCCTGACGGATTTGATCCTGAACAGAACACACAGCGGTTCATCGACAAGATGCCCGATTACTACACCCATGGTATTCGTGCCTTTACGATAGGCCTTCAAGGTGGAATGCCCGGATATGAAGGAGCTGTCAATACAGCGTTCAACGCCGATGGGACGCTCAGAGCGGATTACCTCCGCCGTGTGGAGCGCGTTATCCGCGCTGCTGACCGGATAGGGTCGGTTGTGATTCTTTCCTGCTTTTACCAGCGTCAGCGTGGACATTCCCTGAAGCTGGGTGGGAGAGAGGCTTTGAAGAATGCAGTCAGAAGCGTAGCGATGTGGATCAGTCAACAGAATTTCAGAAACGTTGTACTTGAAGTATCAAACGAATTCGCACATTCCGGGTATGACCAATGGGTGGATGGTCAATGGCTGAAAAGTGTTGAAGGGCAGGTTGCGCTCATTGAAGAGGCAAGGGCCGCTGCTCCTGAATTGTTGATCAGTACAAGTGGCATGGGCGATGGAGCAGTTCCGCCACCGATCGCTGAGGCAAGCGATTTCGTTCTTCTGCACTTCAATCATACTCCGCTGGAACTTATTAAGGAACGGATCACTACAGCGCGGCGATACGGTAAGCCAGTGGTCTGTAATGAAGACGACAAGCTCGGCGAGGAGGCAGCTGAGGCTGCGCGCTTGAGTGTGGAAGCTGGCGCGGGATGGGGATTCATGCAATTGGAGAAGAATCAGACGGTGCCTTTTACGTTTGACGGCGTGGCTGATGACAGCATTGTTTATCGCAGACTTTTGGATCTTACTTCCGGACAAACAGATATTCATTCGTTGTCCGTGAAAGAGAGTGGATATTATCCCTGCCCGGATTCCCTCGGTGGCTGGAGAGGAGTGACAGACCCGCAGCAAATGGGTGTCGATAAACAGGCACTCGATGAGGCGTTCGGCTTCATCAGGACCACGACTACCAACGGTGGGTTACTGGTTGTCCATCATGGCTATCTCGTTTACGAGAACTATTTTGGCAAAGGACAACGCGACGCCACGCCCAATCTGGGATCATGCGGCAAGTCGTTTACAAGTATGGCTGTCGGTATGCTCATGGAAGAACATCCCGGGTTGTTTCCGAAAGGTCTCGACCAGGAGATATTCACACGCGAGCATATGCCCGCAGAGGCTTTTCCCCTCGCGGATGATCGAATGAAGAAGATCAAGCTCGGTCAGTTGTTGTCATTTTCAGCTGGCATTCGCGGCAATAACCCCGTGTATGTTAACGGATGCCCATCCCGGATTGACCCTCCGGGTCCCGATGGTTGGTTTGCCATGGTTGACGAATATGCATTGGGTAAAAAGGATGGACTGGCCTTCAAGGATCCATTTTCGTGCAGCACATTGTGGTGCGAGCCTGGAGGAGGATATTCATACGCATCGGCCTCTATTCATCTCGCGTCGATCATGCTACGGCATGTGGCAGAGATGGAACTGGAACAGTATCTCCGACTACACCTGGCGGAACCCCTTGGTTGGGGGCGATGGGGATTTGGTTACAAGTATGCTGACCTTGTCGATCATACTCCGGGAGCTGGCGGCATTGCCCTTCGCAGCACAGACATGCTTCGGTTCGGCTACCTTCTTTTGCGAGACGGTCGATGGGGCGACAGACAACTGATTCCGGCACAATACGTGCGGCAGGCATCAACCGCTTCACCGTATAATATACATTATCCATATAGTCTTCAGTTCACGGTAAATTCCACGGGCCACGCCCCGACGTTACCACGCGATGCATACTGGAAGTCGGGCTCCGGCGTGCATTGCCTCTATGTAGTTCCATCCTTGGATCTCGTTGTATGGAAGCTAGGAGGACGTGATGGCCAGTACCGGGCGAGTGATACAGGATTGCCAGAGATTGACCCGCCGGCGAACGCTCTCACGGCTCTTATCGGTGGAGTACAACGCGGGGATGAGCGCGATTATGTGACTACTCTTGACCTCGTGATCCGGGCGTTGAAGAGAGAATGAAGGACGTTAACGAATCTTATCATTCTCTGAATTTATCCCTTGCTTCTTCAGGCTCTCCAATGCGCCTTTCATCGTTTTGATGTGTTCATCTGTGTGTCGCTGCCGAACAGATACATCACCGACAATTCTGAATGGTCCCGTGGAACGGTAAGACATAGAGAGCTTTATTGGTCAAATTCTTTCGTTTAGTGATCGGTCCTCCCTTCGACTTATTGTCTTGCTTCGGTATACTGTGCCGCTGATACGGGCGGCATATCGTCGTCATCACCGATGCGTGTGATGAACGTTTCTTTCACCCTGGACGAATACATAAAATAGGGTATCCAGATGCAACAACTGATGGAGATTGGTATCAATGAATAGTAGTAGCCTGGCTGGGTACCTATGGCTGGGTTGATAATACCTCCGCCTACAATGTCTATGAAGTGAAGAGCAGCCGAACACGCGAGGTAGATGATCATGAGCCGCGGCAAGGAAGACCTCCGTCGGACGAATAATACCAAGATCAGA
>CAYTMU010000074.1:0-10653 GCA_964438975.1 uncultured Roseivirgaceae bacterium
AAATCATGAACGGAAGGTCCGCTATCAATTTAACAGTCATTCAAAGAACATCTAAGCCCATCATCAATTCCGTCAGGAACCAACGGGGCAAATGTGGTTTCTCAACCAATCTCTTCTTTCAAATCCCTGCCGCCTCCTGCTGAGGCCGGCTCTCTTTCGATTTGGGAGTGCAAAGGTAGCCGAACAACTCACTCTTTGCAACATCCCGGTAACTATTTTTTCGGGATTACTCCAACCTCCGGTGACTCAGATACTTTGAAATCTCAAATCCTCCAAAGGACCCCAAAAGTAAAGAGTGGCAATACATCCACCAAAAATTATGTCAATAACTTATCAACAAAACATTCACGTTTTGCAATACATACATTTCTGGAAAAACAGATTTACGCCCGGGGCTTCTTAAACACTGGAACAGTGCTACACGGCTCGCCAAACATGATACTCGCCGCTATCGGTCGCATACGACGCGTGGCCTCTATATACGCAGCCACGGGAACCTCAACTTTACTACAACCCTTGATCACTACCTTGGCATCCCGAAACTCCTCCCAATCAACCGACGCCAATGCATCGGAGAAAATCTTCGTCTCCAGATCCTGCAAATCACCAAATACTATTTCACGCGCAAATGGTTGAAGCGCTGATGTCAGCAGCATATACGCCCACGTCGGTACGATAGCATCCTCCGAACATGTGACCGCCACAAATTTTCCCGAATATTGAGACCAGTCATGCAATTTGACGAAATCGCGAAACGGCTTCTCCTTCAGGATCATGCCTTGATAAAGCTGCTCTTTCACGTCGAGAATGACGCGCTCGCCGGAAACGTAGAGTTCCTCAAGATCAAGAACTTTCAGCGAGCTCATCGCCACGCGGTTCACTATTTCGTTTCCGGATTCCATTGACACTGCAAAAAAGACAACTTATAACAACTTCGTTAAACACCTTAGTCTGTCTTTCTGGCGACAAACTCCTTGAGATACTGCGGCCTGAACTGCACCAGGTTTTCAAACGCCCCGGAAGCAAACTTCGCGTGCGCCATCTCTCCCAACCTATTCGCCATCGGGTGGATATCATCTGCAAAAACCGTATTCGGATGCCGGATCACCTCGCGGCATTTGGCCGCCCCGTTGCCAAAGAACAACACACTGTGCTGCTCCAAAAGTTCCGCAAAGCTCGCTGAATCAATGACCTTGGCAGTCACCGGTTCTATCACGTTCAAGGCCGGATCAGTAACCATGCAGTAGACCTCCATACGCCGCGCATCGATCATCGGACACAGTAGCGCACCCGTTGCATTCAAGGACTGGCCCTGATAGGCGAGTAGATCAAGGGTACCAATAGCGATCAACGGTATATTCAGGGCATAACACAGGCCTTTCGCTGTGGATGTACCTATCCGCAGTCCGGTGTAAGATCCCGGGCCGGCGGAAACAGCCACGGCCTCTAACTCGCCAATGACAAATCCCGCATCACTCAACACTTCGGTGATCAGCGGTGCCAGCTTTGCTGCGTGCGCCTGCGGCTCATGGAGCACACGTGTAGCAAGCAGTTGCCTGTCTTTATGAAGGGCAACGGAGCATACATCGGCGGAAGTCTCCAAACTCAGAATTGCAGACATCAAACAGGGAGGAAGATCTTGTGGTAAGCAACTGTGTCTCCCAATACACTCCGTGCAGCAGAAATATCTTCATCGCGGGGAAGCGCGACCTTTGCCCGGCCGTCCTCGAGATCGAAGTGAAAGGCAATCTCTTCTTCCAGAAGTTGGCGTATTTCCTCCCGGAAGCGTACGTAATCAGATGCTTTATTCACCTCGATCTTCGCATGAAGGGCGTCGAGATATTCCCCCAGATCAGCATCGGTCCGTTCGCTCCTGGCCGTTTCAACCAGCTGCTGTGCTTTTTTTTCGAGCGCTGTTGTATATGTAAAATCTTGCGTTTTCACCCACGCTACAAAATCTTCATAGTCGCGATCGGATAATCGGAAAGCACCAAGGTCAGCGGGCATCTTGTTATGCGCGCAATAGGTGGTCGCGTAATCGAAGATAAGGCCTGCATTCAGCAGGGCCGTTGTGACAGTACCGAGATACTTGCTTTCCACAGTGATATCCGGATCGAGACCACCGCCATCATACACTAAGCGACCGTTCTTTGTTCTGAATTCCGCCTTTAAAGAGTCAGCGATCTTCACAACGCTTCCATCGGCCTTCCGGTGGGCATAATCCAATGCCTGGATACAACGCCCACTGGGGATGTAGTACTTTGCAGTCGTCACCTTCAACTGACCGTTGTACGACAGCGGGCGTGTAGTCTGAACCAACCCTTTTCCAAAAGTTTTGCTTCCGACAAGCACAGCACGGTCATAATCCTGAAGCGTACCGGCAACGATCTCCGACGCTGAGGCACTTCCTTCACTTGTGAGTACCGCCATCGGGATCTTCACATCCACAGGGTTGTTGAGAGTCTTGTAGACCTTATTCCATTCGTCGACTTTCCCTTTGGTTGAGACAACCTCCACTCCCTTGGGTACAAACAGGCTTACAACGTTCACGGCCTCATGCAAAAGTCCGCCGGGATTCTCCCGCAGGTCGAGGATGAGCTTTGTCGCTCCCTGCTCCTTCAACTCCTTAAGCGCATCCGCAACCTCATTCGAGGCTCCAGGAGTAAAATCATCGAGTCGGATGTACGCGATATCACTTCCGATCAATCCATAGATCGCGACGTTGCTCACGTGAATCTTTTGACGCATCAGTTCAAAGACAAGGTCGTCCTTACTCCCGTAGCGTTTAACTCTTATTTCTACTTGTGTCTTGGGCTGGCCCTTCAGCAGGCTGCTGATCTCAGACGTACGCTTGCCTCGTACAGCGGTGCCGTCGATTGCGACTATTTCATCGCCCACTCGCAAACCAACCTGGTGCGCGGGGAATCCCCGGTATGGTTGGGTAACTACAACCCGTTTGTTAATCACACCGATCATCGCACCAATACCTCCGTACTGACCGGTGGTCGAAATCCGGAACGATTCGATCTCATCTTCCGAAATGTAGTCGGTATACGGATCGAGCGATTCAAGCATAGCATCAATCCCTGTCCTGACCAGCTTTTCGGGTTCTACCTCATCTACGTAATAGGCATTAACTTCCTTGAAAAGAGTAGCGAAGATATCCAGGCTCTTAGCTACTTCGAAATACTTCTCCGCAGGTTCGCGGAACGCAAACGTGACAACAATCAACAGCGCCAGCGCGACTGGCCATTTAACTCTTCTCCACATGTTCAAAACGATTAAGCGTTTTAACTAAGCGTTCCTGGATCTGAGCAAAGGTTAGGATTTCCTTAGCAGTATAAATATAGGCAATCAGGAGTCTTGGCTGCCCGGGAAGTAAGTTTTTGTTCAATCTGAAAGATTCCCGGATTCTACGCTTGATGAGATTGCGGTCTACGGCCTTTCTGAAGTTCTTTCGGGACACTGAGATCATTACCTGATGAACGGGGAAACCACCATCGGGATTGCGTTTGAACCAGACCTTGAAAGGGTGCAAATAAAAAGAGGAACCCTCATCAAAGAGTTCCTGTATTAGCTTTCGTTTGTGAAGTCTCTCTTGCTTGGGAAACGATCTGGCCAATGTTCCTGGATTCAGCACCGCACACCATCGTGCAGATAATGCGGACTCAAGTTACGCGATTTTCCAGCACCAGAGAACGAGGTGGAATCGTCTACCTGTGCTTCAGCGTGCGTTCGTCTGAAACGGTAAGCTTCTTTCTTCCTTTCCTTCTACGCGCTGACAGTACCCGGCGACCATTCGCCGATGCCATTCTCTCACGAAACCCGTGCTTGTTCTTTCTCTTTCTTTTCGAAGGTTGATATGTACGTACCATAATTTCCGTTTTTGAGCCCTCAAATGAGGGGTGCAAAGATGTCCAGTATTTTCTTGATTTACAACCAGCGGACCATCTGTAAACGTTCCGGAGTCGCCCATTATTGAATTAATATACTGATAATTAGGCGATTAGATCTCCTAAAACTTTTCGAACCTGGGACGGCGCCAACCGTGGCCCAAATTGCGTAACAACTCGCGATGATGCCAGGGATGCAAGTTTCCCGGCCTCGGCATAACTGTGACCATGGGTGATTCCATATAGAAAAGCGCCCGCAAACATGTCACCCGCGCCATTCGTATCTACCGCCTTAACTCGATACGGCTCGATACTGATAAATGTATCTCCGTCGTATATCATAGCGCCATTAGCCCCCAGTGTAATAACAAATTGCCTGGCCACGCCCCGGAGCTTTTCACGCGCCGTAAGAACGTCATCGGTTCCGGTGAAGATCATCG
This sequence comes from uncultured Roseivirgaceae bacterium, assembly GCA_964438975.1. Taxonomy (GTDB): domain Bacteria; phylum Bacteroidota; class Bacteroidia; order Cytophagales; family Cyclobacteriaceae; genus Chryseosolibacter. The sequence continues at coordinate 4,334 of CAYTMU010000074.1, forward strand.
CTTCCTCTTCGTTACAAAAGAGCAGATCCACGCTGGCGCCAATCACTTCCTCCATCTGCTTCGAGAAATATCTGACCATACTGGGATCCGAGAAGGTCAATGCGGTCTTGATATTGCGCCGCTCCGCCATACGCTTTACTTCCTTCATCGCCGCCAGGCCAGTCGGACTGGTAACAAGATAGCCTTCCAGGTAGGCGTACGAGCTGTTCAACAACGCGTTTTCGTCAAGATGATGGGGAGACAGATCAGAACTGATCCCGAGAAACGTATTCATTGTCCTCTCGGCATCCGGCGTAGTCATTACAAGTACTTTCCCGGTGATCCCCTCGGGGCAAGTCTCCGGTGTGAGATTGGTGTCAACGCCATTGCGTTGCAGATCCTGTAAGAAGAAGCGGCCCAGATCATCCCGCGCAACCAAACAGGAATAGAATCCCCTTCCGCCAAACTGGCTTATTCCAATGATCGAATTGGCCGCTGAACCTCCGCATGACATCTGGCTCTTCTTCATATCGATTGCCATTATCAACTCATGCTGACGTTTCTCATCGACGAGAGTCATGACACCCCTTTCAATGCCATGCCGGGCAAAAAAATCCAGATCGACCTCTGTCACAATATCAACCAGGGCGTTTCCGAGTCCGTATACGTCGTAGCGTTTGCTCATGCGTTCAAATTTCTTGCAAGAATAACAAAAACTGCCAAGTATCCCCGGTTAACGAGAACCAGTACGTGGCTTTCTGATCCCCAGTCCCAGCGTTGCGGCGCGGTCCGGATAGTCAGTAATAAAACCATTGACTTTCCATTCCACCATCCTTTTCATGTCACTGATCTCATTCACAGTCCATGGGATCACGCGGATACCAAGTCCTTTCAGGTGGTCTACTTTCTCCTTCGTCAGTAGCTTGTAATGAGGGCTGTAGACCGACGGTTGAAAACCCAAAGTCTGAAGATTGCTGTCTACGGTCTTTGCGTTCTGGATCAACGCGGATAATCTCACCTCTGGATACTTGGTATGCCAGTACTTGAGAACACGGAAGTCGAAAGACTGGATGACGACACGCTCAAGCGACAGGTACTGATCGATGACGTTGTAAACCAAGTCGGAAAAAACCTCGGGGGTAGGATGGAATTTGTTATCGCCGGATGGCGATGCCTTGATCTCAATGTTGTAATCGACTTCGTAGGAAGAAAGGCTCTTTATATGGTGTTCCACAGCGGCGATCACATCCCGGAAAAGAGGTTTGGATACATGCATCCTGGTCTGCCCCGGGAAATCCTCGTTGCCGATCGATCCGCAATCGAACCGACGCACCTCGTCGTAATCCATCTCAAAGATATTCAGCAGCTTTTCATCCGCTTCGGAGATCTCAGAGCCACCCGGCTGAAGGCAAATGGAAGACGACATCCACGGTTCGTGCGACACCAGCACCTGGCGATCACGGGTGATGACAACGTCCAGTTCCACGGTCGTCACACCGGAATCCAGCGCGCAAACAAAAGCTGGTACGGTGTTTTCCGGATACAAGCCTCGGGCTCCGCGATGACCTTGCAGATCAAAGGCGGGTTGAAAAAGCTGCGCAGAGCTGGCGTAAGTGATAAGGAGGAAACACAGCGCGGCGATGGACTTTCTCATGATTCTCAAGTACCGACATGCCCGTTGCGAAATGACCGGGCGAGAAGGGAAACAGGTGACAACGTAAAAAACAACGTGGGTAATACAGGATTCGAACCTGTGACCCCTACCCTGTCAAGGTAGTGCTCTAAACCAACTGAGCTAATTACCCCTGTAATGCCGGCGGCAAAGTTCGGCAAAGGTGTACAATATTTGAATACAGTGTGCTAACAAAATAGAAAAATATCCCTTTATTCAGCCCTGGCAATGACTCGTAGAACGGCACTAATTTCGATTTTTTTCACCCTATCCCTTTTGCCGGTGGCTACACATTTGTTGGCCCAGGAGCAGTTTACCGGCATAGTCGTAGATTCCGCGAGTCTCACCACGCTCCCAGCCGTCAGCGTCCAGGTGAAAGGGATATTTCGCGGTACGACGACGGATGAGAACGGAGGGTTCAGCATCCAGGCGGCGCGGATTGACACGCTTGTATTTAGTCTGGTGGGCTATGAGCCACTTGAACTCCCGCTTCTTACCTATGAACCCGGAATGGTACGCATGAGCGAACGCTACACAATGCTACAGGCTGTTACCATCGATGAATACAGACGGCAAGACCTTTATGAGGGGATGTTTGATGAGCGGAACGCACAGCTGAAGCCGCGGATACCCTTTTACTTGTCCAAGGAAAAAAAGGAAAAGATCAAGGTAGGCACCTTGCGCAATGAAAACGAGCGCGTGCAGACGTATGTAGACGTCATTATCACGAATCCCGAATTCAAGCTCAATATGATGCAGAAGTATTCACTGGCGGAGGAAGAGTATTACACGGTACTTCGCGGCTTCAACGAGCGTCATCACGAAGTTATGTATTACCTCACGCGTGCGGAACTTGTGTCATTACTTAACACATACTTCGAAACGCAGGCTCGTCGATAATCACTATTTCGCCCTCACGTACACGTGTCGAGTGCCGCCGCTTTCACCCTGTCGCTCATCGACTTCGATATCTTCAATGCTTTTCATCATCTGCAACAACTTTCGAAAGCCGTAATTCCGCGCATCGAAGTTAGGCTGCTTCTTTAGGATAAGTGTGCCAACCTCTCCCAAAAACGCCCAGCCGCCTTCGTCAGCGACATCGTTGATGCTCGACTTGATGAGATTGATAACCCGCTTGTCGACTTTCTGGAGAGAGTCCCGTTTCGCACGTTTTTCCTTGACATCAGGCGTTGCGCTATCATGTGACAGGATCTCAATATATATGAATTTGTCGCACGCCGTTATGAAAGGCTCAGGGGTCTTCTTCTCCCCGATGCCGATGACCTTCATACCTGCTTCTCGCAAACGAGTAGCAAGACGCGTAAAATCACTGTCGCTTGAGACGATGCAGAAACCATCCACCCTCCCGGTGTACAGAATATCCATCGCGTCAATAATCATCGCCGAATCAGTTGCATTCTTGCCTGACGTGTAGCTGTATTGTTGTATTGGAGTGATAGCATTCTGCAGTAACACACCCTTCCACCCGGTGGTAGTGGGCTTCGTCCAGTCTCCGTAAATCCGTTTGAATGTCGGAGTTCCATACTTGGCGATCTCCTCCATCATCGCTTTTACGTTGGCGTATGGGATGTTGTCAGCATCAATCAACACCGCAAGCTTGAGATCTCTGTCAGAAGGCATACATTAAGAAGTTACGAGTTAGGTTGCGCCGGAGGTTAGTGTCATTCCAAAACAAAGAATCGTACATCCGGGGTATACAGATTGAAAAAGCCCCTGCCTCCGTCGACGTTCGACGAATAGTTTACGGGTTCACTCACAAACTCTACAAAGCTAAACCGATTGTCAATCCGAAGCTGCATAAATCTGAAGTATTCTTCGCTGATATTAGACAGCGTAACGGCGATACTATCGCCTGGACGGTAATCCCTTGGAAATACGCGAAACCGCTCGCCATATGACTGCCCGTTGAATTCCCGATCGTCGATCAATTTCGTAAATGCACGGGGATTGAGCAGGTTCTCACTTATATCCGAACGCTCAACCTCCTGGACATTGATCATGTAGTAATTGTTCTCAGAAGGATCGACAAAGGTGTATGTGATCTGCACCAACGTATCATCGTATCCGTTATAAAACAGGTCCGCTGCAATATTCTCAAACCCCACACGTCGCCGTACATCAGTAGTAGCGTGAACAGATCCATATTCGTCACTGCTCACATCCAGCTCATACTGATCGCCGGGTTGGAAAGGGATCGACACGCCTCCGTATAGCCCGTTGCCCAGAAATTGAAGGGTATCCGTCACCAGCGGACCTTGCAGGATCACGGTTGCATCGTTCACTGCAATCATATCCAGTAGCTGTTGCGGGTCGCTGCTGCCACTACCTTCGAGTGCTCCGAACGTCGTCGTGAGCAAGACGACAAGTGATTGACCGGGAATGATCTGGCTTGAAACAACGATCTCAGGTCGAGCACGCGGCACTGAGCCAATCTCCAGGGGATCGGGTAGACACGACACAGCGACCACGGCGAACAGGATTCCTGTTGGCATGATGAATCGCAATGGCATTCGCAATCTCTTCATAGCGCCTAGAATGAAAATCCGTAACTGATGAACGGTATGATTCCAAATATCCCGGGTTGAAGGTAGCGCAGGCGACCGTCCTCCTCACTCTCCTCAATAACCATCCCGACAGGACTTGCCCGATTGTAGGCATTGTACACGCCAGCAAACCAATGCCATCGGAATTTTCGGTCGGGTTTACTCATAAACTTGATACCAAGATCAAGCCGATGCGTATCAGCGAGTTTTACTTCATTGATTCCCGAGAATATCGGTATCAGGTCCACGCCTGTGAGGGTCGGGGCGAGTACTGTATATTGGCCGACAACCGGCGTAAACCGCGCACCGGAGATAAATTCCCAAACGACAGACGCTGCTAACCGCTTACCGATGGCATACTGCATTACGAGCGCTCCGTTATGTCGGCGGTCGTAGCGCGCGGGAAACCACATTCCATTGTTGATCGCATCGAATCTCCTTTCGGACCACGAGAGAGTATAGCTCACCCATCCCGTCATTCTCCCCGCCTCCTTGCGGGCGAGAAATTCGACGCCATATGCTCTACCAACGCCTTGGATCAATTTGGATTCAAAGTCAGCGTTAAAGAAAAGATTTGTTCCCTCCTCGTATCCAAGGATGTCCCGCATTGTTTTATAGTACGTCTCGACCCCGAAGAATATCCTCTCAGATGGAAGGAAGCGCTGCCACGCGGCACTTACCTGGTGGGATGTTTGCGGCGCAATATCCTTTGTAATTGTGTACCATACGTCCGTCGGTGTACTCACAGCCGAATTGGAGATGCGATGCATGTACTGCGACATTCTGGAGTAACTAAGTTTGACAGCCTGATCTGCGCCGAGCGCGTACCGAACTGCCAGCCGCGGCTCGCCGACAACGTACCTCCTGTCGGAAACGAGGCCAGCTGATACCCTGACGCCTGCATTGATCTCTATGTCCTTCGCGGGTGAGAACTCATATTGAGCATGAGTGGCAACCTCGTGCGCCACCTTGCCTTGCGACTCACTACTTTCAAGAACTTCCGCGAGGACTCCTGTCGTATTGACAATGTTGGGACTGATCCCATGTCGAATCAACTCTCCGCCGAACTGGAGAGAGGCGTTCCCCGAGAGTGAGTCCTTTCTGAAAACAAGCTTAGCGCTGTAGTCCTCCACGTCCGAGAATGCCAGCAATTCGTTGTCCTCGAAACGATTGCTTATGTCATAATTGTAAGCAGACCGCGTGAGTGAGAGGGAACTCATCCAACTTGAAGGAAACGTGTGTGCCCAACGCACTGACTGGGTGCTGTTCGCCGAAACGTAAGAAGTAGTAAACCCATTGCCGTCGTTGTTTCGATCGCGGAAAATATCGAGCAGGTCTTGCCCGCGGTAGAAGCTCATTTCAACCTTATTTCGCTTTCCGGGCTGCAGGATGAACTTACCGTTCAGATCATAGAAGAAATACGGAAGTTCCTCCCCGATAATGGATACTACTTTGTCGATATAGGTTCTTCTTCCCGCTAACCAGAAACTCGCGCGATCACTCAACGGCTGCTCTACATACAGTCGTGTCGCGATAAGTCCGATGTCGCCAGACACTTTTGTTGTCTCCGCAACATGCGAATTGGATGTTATGTCCAGTATAGAAGAGAGCCTGCCCCCGAACTCCGCCGGAAAGCCACCGTTGATAGCTTCGACGTGGTCAAGGATCGACGGATTGAAAACAGAGAGAAACCCGAACAGATGTGTCGTGTTATAGATAGGGGCGCCATCCAACAACACCAGATTCTGATCCGCGGCACCTCCTCTGACAAAGAGATCGGAACTACCCTCGATTCCACGTACTGTCCCCGGGAGCAGTTGAAGTGTCTTTATCAAGTCTGCTTCGCCCCCGAGCGTGGGTATCGCGTTGATATCCTTTTGCGTCAGCGTTGTAGTGCCGGTTCGTGTTGAGTTGACGAGGTCTTCGGAGGAATGGCGGTCGCCTGTCACAGTGACCGCCCGCAGTTGCGAAACACGTGGAGCCAGGATAAACAGATATACAGAATCGTTTCCCGCGATGATGTCACGATGCAACGTCTCAAATCCCGTATAGGTGATCACAAGGCTCTTTCTACCCGGTGTCGTGCTGAGGCGAAATCGGCCGGA
>CAYTMU010000075.1:0-9045 GCA_964438975.1 uncultured Roseivirgaceae bacterium
CCCGCAAGTGCGTTATACAAAGCCTATCACATGCCTGGTCGATTTGACAGTGATTTTTTTGCGATTGATTTGATGGGAGATGTGTTGAGCCGGGGACAGTCGAGCCGACTCTATCAACGGCTTGTGAAGGAAAAGGAGACCTTCAGTTCAATCTCCGGATTCACCATGGGAACGATCGATCCAGGACTTTTTGTGCTGAGTGGTCGTGTTAGAAAGGGAGTAAATCTTCAGGACGCTGAGAAGGAGGTTGACGAAATCGTCGGCGAATTCGTCGTGAAGGGGCCGACCGATGAGGAGGTGGAGAAGGTGAAGAATCAGGCGTATTCAACTCTCGAGTTTGGTGAGGTAGAGGTGATGAATCGGGCGATGAACCTTGCGTTTGCAAAGCTGTCGGGCGACACAAATTACGTAAATGACGAGGCCCGGCTAATTGAGGCGGTGACCGCCAGTGATATTCATCGCGTCGCAGCAGATGTTTTGAGAGATGAAAACTCCAACGTCTTGTACTATAACGCGAAAGGATGAGATCCTGGTTGCCGTCCAACAGGGGTAATAGTTTAAAGGACATACTACACTCATGAAGTTCAGAATAGGACTTGGTTACGACGTTCACATGCTCGAGGAGGGCCGGGAGTTCTTTCTCGGCGGCGTGAAACTGCCGGCGGCGAAGGGGGCCACAGGTCACTCTGACGCCGATGTGCTTGTTCACGCGATCTGCGATGCACTGCTTGGCGCCGCCAACCTCCGCGATATTGGCTTTCACTTCGCCAACAACGACGACCGGTGGAAGGGAATGGACAGCAAATATTTTCTTGCTGAGGTGACGAGGATGCTTTCGGAAAAAGGTTGGAAAATAGAGAACGTCGATTGCACCGTGTGTCTCGAGAAGCCGAAGGTAAATCCTCATATCTCAGAGATGAAGAGAATTCTGGCTCCGCTTATGGGAATTACCGAGGAGGATGTTTCGATCAAGGCCACAACATCGGAGACACTCGGTTACGTGGGTCGGGAGGAAGGTGTCAACGCGTATGCGGTAGCACTTCTGTCAAAAGGCAATGGATGAGTTGGAGATCATCAACACCTCTGATGGGTCGCATACCCTTCGGAACAACGAGCTCAATGAGACTTATCACTCCGTTCACGGCGCGATTCAGGAATCGCAGTACGTGTTCATCCGCCACGGACTTCAGTATTATCACGAAACAACAAACGCCACTGAGATCTCCGTTCTGGAGATTGGCTTTGGAACGGGACTGAACGCGTTTCTCACCGCGCAGTATGCCGCCGAGCACCACGTACATGTTCGATTTACGTCGTTGGAAACGTATCCATTGCAGAAGGAGCTGTGGACGAGATTGAATTACGCTGGCGAAGAACGACATCTCTTCGAAGCTTTACACGCTGCGCCGTGGGATTCCGAAGTCCCGGTAACTCCATTTTTTGCCATTGAAAAACGCAATGAGTCTCTTCAGCATGTTGCTCTGAACGGGTTTTTCGATGTTGTATTTTTTGACGCCTTCGCTCCTTCCGTTCAACCCGAAATGTGGACGCATGATATACTGAAGAAGACTACGGATCTGCTGGCAGAAGGAGGAGTATTTGTTACGTACTCGGCAAAAGGACAGTTGAAACGCGACCTGCGATCAATGGGGCTGCGTATCGAGGCATTACCTGGTCCCGTGGGAAAACGGGAGATGGTGCGAAGTCTTCGGGTTTACGCAAGTACCGATAGTAATTCTTAAATTACATCCAGCAATATGAGCCTATCAAAAGACCTCCCGGAGCTTATCGACGCGGGTATTGTATCCCAGGATACTGCCGACAGGATCCGGGAATACTACAGGAAGAAGGACGGGGCCTCGCCTAACAGGCTCTTTATTGCTTTCGGCATCCTGGGTGCCATACTCGTTGCGCTGGGTATTATCCTCATAGTGGCACATAACTGGGATGACATGTCGCGACCGGTCAAGACTGCTTTTGCATTTCTGCCGTTGGTCGCCGGACAAGTTCTCTGTGGGTTTGTGTTACTGCGGAAAGATGACGCGGTAGGCTGGCGTGACGCTTCTGCGTCATTCCTGTTCCTCGCTGTTGCAGCAGCAATCTCCCTCATTAGCCAGGTGTACAACATTCCTGGTAACCTGAGCTCTTTTCTTCTGATATGGATGTGCCTAGGCCTTCCGCTGATATATGTGATGAATTCTTCAATGGTTTCACTGCTGTATATCGCTGGCATCACCTACTACGCAACGCAGGCGGGATATTGGGCTTACCCATCTTCCGAATCCTACTGGTATTGGCTTCTCCTTGCTGCCGTGCTGCCGCACTACTACATGAAGCTCAGGCAGAATCCGCAAAGCAACTTCGTCACGTTTCACAATTGGATGCTTCCGCTTTCGGTCATTACCTCCCTGGGAACGATCGCGGACCATATGGAGGAACTGATGTTTGTTGCCTATGTCAGTCTCTTTGGATTGTTCTACCTTGTTGGCCAGATGGATATTTTCTCCGGGAGGAAACGGAGAAACAACGGGTTTCTGGTATTGGGTTCTTTTGGCACAATTTGCCTGCTGCTGTCGCTCAGTTTCATCTGGTTCTGGGAGGAACTGGATGTCGTGAAGTTCCCCGCTGGAGAATTGTTGAACTCGCCGGAGTTCTACGCCTCCATAGTGATTTCGCTGCTCGCAGGTGTGACCTTGTACAGGTATATGTCGACCAGACCCGCTGAAACGATAATGCCGGTTTCAGTCGTATTCATTTTTTTTCTCATCGCATTTGCGGTCGGCTTGTTTTCGCCTGTAGCCGTGGTGTTGATCAATCTTTATGTCCTCGCCATCGGTATCCTTACGATCCGGAGTGGTGCGCGGCAAGATCACCTCGGCTTGTTGAACTATGGGCTGCTGATCATCTCGGCACTTGTCGTTTGTCGCTTCTTCGATACGAACCTGAGTTTCATCGCCAGGGGCATTTTGTTCGTACTGGTGGGAATGGGATTCTTCGCAACAAACTATTGGGTATTGAAAAAAAGAAAACAAGATGGATAGAAGGAAGCTCGGTTTCCTCGTATTTGCATGCGTTGTGCTGTTTCAACTGTATATCCCCGCCCGGATGATATGGGATCGGGAGAACGTACTCGCTGTGGGGACGCTCTATAAATTCAAGACTGCTCCCGTGGATCCGAATGATCCGTTTCGGGGAAAGTATGTCGTACTCTCCTTTGAACAGAGCACTCTTGCGATCGAAGATGAGTCCGCCTGGTCTCCAGGAGAAACCGCCTATGTAGTAGTGATCACAGATGAGGAGGGCTATGCAAAAGTTGAGCGGCTTTCGAGGGCCGTTCCAGGCGATGACGAGGACTATTTTGAGGCACGGGTGAATTTTGTTACCAGGAACGGATCGAACAGCATTGCACTAAATTTTCCGTTCGACAGGTTCTATTTGGAAGAATCAAAGGCGCCGGATGCTGAAACGGTGTACCGGGAATCGCAGTCAGACTCCACCCAGGTGACATATGCGTTGGTCAGTGTCAGCAACGGAGGTTTCGTCTTGCAGGATGTTCTGATAGACGGAGTGCCAATCAAAGAGATTGTTCAAAGCAGAAGGAATATAAAATAGTTACCTATGGAGGATCATAAGGAGTTTACATTTGGATGGTTGATTTTTGTGATTCTGATAGCTGCTCATTTGCTGATGACTTTCCTGTATGTCAACGGCATAGGTAACAGGCCGATGGGCACGGTTGAGTATCTGATAGTGACTTCGGTATTTGTGGTGATGGTGTCCCTGTTCTACGGGATGACCACAAAGGTGACTGCGGATACTGTTACCGTATCATTCGGGATCGGACTGTTCAGGAAGAAGATAAAACTGGAAAGAGTAACATCCGTTGATACAGTAAGGTCACCATGGTACTACGGCTGGGGAATCAGGATCATTCCAAACGGTATGTTGTATAATATCAGCGGATTCAGCGGTGTTGAGCTGAAATTCAACGACACAAAGAGAATCGTCAGGATCGGCAGTAAGGACGCGTCTATGTTAAAACGGGAAATAGAACGGAGGGTCGGTTGAGCCACGCGATCCTATCTGCGCAGCAAGAAAAATCCTGTCACTCGTTTATCTCCGTTCCCTTTATCGATCACATAGTAGTAAGTGCCTTCCGGCATTTCATTGCCATTGTCGGCTGTGCCTGAAAACGTTACCTGGCTGTTGTCATACCCCACCTGGTCAAAGATCTTGTTTCCCCATCGATCGTAAATACTCACTCGATTTTCGGGGAACCATGTGATGTTTCCGATCTCCAGATAATCATACTTGTCGTTTTGCCGCGGCGTGACAACGTTATATACAACGAGATCAATCGTTCCTTCACCCTCAAGGTTGATCACAAACGATGGGACGCTCCCGTTGCTGAGGATCGTCAATGTGCCGACGCGTTTTCCAGTGTGTTCAGGTGAAAACCCGATGTTCACAGTGACGCTTGTACCAGGATCAATAGGTGGGGGGATGTTGTCCTGCAGAATATAGTCACCGGTGACAATCAGGTCATCGATCACCAGGGGTGCGTCACCTGTGTTAGTGATAACGAGCTGTCGTATCTCCTCAGTTCCGATCGCCACATTTGGAAAAGCCAGAGTTGCCCCGTCGACTTGCGCGGTGCCGTCTTTCTTTACTTCCATTTCAGGCATTCCAGCACTCACGATCAATACCACCGGCTCGCTGATAAGCGTCAGACCCGGAACAAGGGAACTCGTTGCCCGTAATGTGTAATTGCCCGCGTCGGCTTCTGTCACCGCGGAGATGGTGAAGGTGCTGCTGTTTGTGCCAGGGAGAGGGTTTCCGTCTTTCAACCACTGATATTGATTTGCCGAACCCCCGACGATGAAAGACGCGTCGAAAGGTTGGCCCGGTGCGATTACGCGTGTTCTGCCACCGCGGATGTTTTTTTGCGGTGCGTACTGGAAATTCGCGATCCCAATATGTGGTTCAAGGTCTTCGAACGTAAAGTAGTTGTCGCGCGTGTCAAGGATATTCAGTGGAAGACCCGACAGATCCGGGAGCGCTTCAAGTTCGTTCGACGACAGGTAGAAGGTGCTGAGATTGTTGAAGTTTGCGACAGCCGCGGGGATACCCCCTATGAATGCGTTATTATTGAGCCACAGTGTTTCGAGTTTTACGAGGTTACCGAGCTCCGGTGGGATCGAACCAGTCAAGTTATTGGGAGCGAGGTCGAGGTACGTGAGGTTAATGAGATTCCCAATCACCGGAGGAACCGGACCCGAGAGCTGATTGGCGGCGAGATCCAGCCGCGTAAGATTAGTCAGATTGCCAATTGTCGACGGGATTTCTCCCGTCAGTTGATTGAGATGAACCACCAGGTGCTCAAGATTTGTCAGGTTTCCAAGCTCGGAAGGGATCGTACCGGAAAGCTGATTGCGGGCGAGGTATATAAAGTGAAGCGACGTGAGTTGCCCGAGCGAAGTCGGTATCGGTCCGGTGAGCTGATTGCCCTGTAGCTCGAGCGCAAATAGCTGAGGGAGATTTCCTAACGTTGTGGGTATTTGCCCAGTGAGTTGGTTATCGCCGAAAAAGATGTGTGTTAGCCCGGAGGACGACCCGAGCTCGGGAGGAATAGAACCTGTAAGTTTATTTAAGTGCAACTGCAACTCCTGGAGCTGTTTCAGGTCACCGAGCGACGCTGGAATAGAGCCTGTCAGATCGTTCTCGTAGAGCCATAAGTGCAGCAAGCCGGAGAGTTGTCCTAACTGTGTGGGTATTTGCCCAGTGAGGTTATTCTTTGCAAGGGACAGAATTTCGAGATTTGAAAGGTTGCCAAGACTTGGGGGAATAACGCCAGTGAGTTGATTGTCGTCAACGTATAGTTGTTCGATCTTTACAAGGTTCCCAAGCTCCGTCGGTATGGTACCGGAGAGGTTATTGGCGTACAGGAACAAGTGTTCAAGATTTGCAAGGTTACCGAGCTCCGGCGGGATTGGCCCGCTGAGGTTGTTTCCTGCTAGTGTTAAGTACTGGAGTTGGTCAAGAGTACCTAGTACGGGAGGGATTGTGCCATTGAGATTATTGCCGATTTGCGGTGGCGCATTGTCGATGTCGCCCAGTAAAATCTGGACGACTCTGTTCGATACAACGGTAATTCCGTACCAGGTATTTACAGGGTCAACGAGCCATCCTGAATTGTTAACCCAGCTTGCACCATTTGTAGCGTTGTACAAGGCGACAAGTGCCAACGAATCGGATTCATTTACCTGTCCTTTGACCGGGAAGCATTGCATTGCAGAGAAAAAAACAAGAAAGGATACTGTCAGGGATTTCATTTGTGATTTCTTAACAGGCCTTAGAAGTATCTGAACACTTTTTGCTGGGATCCAAGCGGACTGAACTCTATCAAGAGCGACAGCTCATGTGTTCCAAAATTTCTTGACAGCAGTGACGTAGTGGCAAGTTCGAACGCGTACCCTATCCGTACTCGCTGGCTGACCTGTAGTTGTCCGTCAACACCAATACCGGAGAGGTTGCGATAGGTAGCTCCTACCCAGAGTGTCTCAAGCAACAAGGCATGCATGCTCAGATCCAACGCCATGCCGCCGTCAGGCACATAACGCCACAGGAAAGATGGTCGAAAGCGAATTGGCCCTCCCTTGAAATTCCCATTTATCATTCCTCCTCCACTGACATAGAAATGTCTCAGGTACCGGGTGCTGGAGGTCACTCCGTCATTCACGTCGACATTGAGAAGCCTGGGAGAAGAAAGGCCCAGGTAAATACGGTCGGAACGGAAATAGATACCTGCGCCGAAGTTCGGTCTCGAGAAGTTGGTCCTGTCCATATCGAGGTCATCGTCGTCAATATGTGGATGGAGATTCAGTCGACTATAGTCATAACGATAATGGATCAGTCCTCCCTGCACTCCGAAAGACAAGCTGCGTCCCCCATCCTCGAGCACTTTGTATGAAAATGCTCCCTGGAATTCTGTGGTAGCGTTGATGCCCAGTTGATCGGAAATGATCATGCCGCCAACGCCGAATCGGTCGTCGACGGATGATGTTACCGACAGGAAGTTAGTCAACGGTGAGCCATCGATACCGACCCATTGCTTCCGGCTAATTAGGTTGACTGCAATGTTGTCATACACCCCTGCGTAAGCAGGATTGATCATCACTTGGTTAAATCCGTACAAATTGTACAGCGGATCCTGCTGGGCGAACGCGGAACCTATCGGAGAGGCTGAGATAAAGGCAAATACCATCCAGCATATCGCACGAAACGCCGCTGTCTTACACGATCGTCTCACTTTGCGTACCGTCGGAACAGGGAACATTGTTTGCGGTTGATTGAACTCTGCGAGCGGGTCGGGGGATGTCCAGTCGGTTTCAATGATAAGTAAAAATACTATCAGCCGGTACAAACCACGAATATTAATTGCCTGTTACGAGTGGAACTGGCATCTTTATAACAGTACCATAGATCGACAACCCAGGAGAATGAGCATACTCACTGACGTCAGCCCAAAGTTGCCCATGCGCAACAAGAATGTTACCCGCGATTTTTATGTAAATGTCCTGGGGTTCCGGGAATTCGGAAACGGTGACTTTGACGAATACCTCATGATCAGCAAGGACAATGTGCAAATTCATTTCTTCCTCTTTGAAACACTGGATCCCAGGGAGAATTATGGCCAGTTGTATATCCGCACAGATGACATCGATAAGCTCTACCAGTGGATGATTGTTAAGAATGTAGCGATTCACCCTGCAGGACACCTTGCTGTCAAATCCTGGGGCCAAAAGGAATTTTCTTTGCTGGATCCGGATCATAACTTGCTTACGTTTGGACAAACCGTCAAGTAAACACATACTCCATGAGGAATTTGATAACTATATTCATTGTCGGCATTGTATTGCCCGGTCTCGCCCAACCGTCGGATCTCGATCAGGCAATTGCCGCTCATCGCAAGGGGGGGATAACTGTTCGCGCCAAGCCCGGCGACCGAGTTACAGTAGAGCAATTGTCGCACGAGTTTTGGTTCGGCTGTGCGATTGCCAACGGAATGGTCGAGGGTCGTTGGTCGGAAGAGGACCGCAAAATGTACAAGGATCATTTCCTCAAGAACTTCAATGCCGCGGTCACGGAAAATGCTGTGAAGTGGGAGAACATGGAACGGAAGAGAGGCGATGTCAATTATCGGATAGTTGATGGGATATTGGAATGGACTGAGTTGAACAATATTCCGTTGCGCGGCCACAATCTTTTCTGGGGTATTCCGCGTTTTGTACAGCCCTGGGTGAAGGAGCTGTCAGATGATGAGCTTCGCGCGGCCATTGAACATCGCGCTGAGACATTTACCGCGAAGTATAAGGGTCGCTTTGCCGAGTATGATCTGAACAATGAAATGATTCACGGTAACTATTACGCGGATCGCCTCGGACCCGACATCACCAGGCTTATGGCGGGTTGGGCTCATCGCGGTGATCCCGATGCGAAGCTCTGGCTCAATGACTACGATATCCTGACGGGCAATCGACTTGCCGATTTCATGTCTCATATCCGCGCTCTGCTGAAGCAGGGAGTGCCGATCGCGGGTATCGGAGTGCAGGGGCACTTGCACGGGGATTCATTTGATCGGGAGGTGACGAGGCGGGCACTTGACTCGCTTGCTGTCTTCGGACTTCCCGTTCGAATCACCGAGTTCAACATGCCGGGTCAGCGCTCCCGGTATTATCGTGATAAAACAGCGACAATGACCCCGGAGGATGAGCATCGGAAAGCGAAAGATCTGGCGGATTACTATCGGATTTGTTTCGCGCATCCGGCCGTAAAAGGAATTTTGATGTGGGGCTTTTGGGAGGGTGCGAACTGGATTTCGGCATCATCACTGTACAAAAAGGACTGGACGCCCACGCCGGCTGCGACTGCTTATCGGGATCTCCTATTCGGTGAGTGGTGGACGACTGGATCGTTTGTCGCTGACAGCAACGGTAGAGTTGCTGTTCCGGCCTTCTTTGGAAGGTATAAAGTCACCATCAATGG
>CAYTMU010000075.1:9145-10625 GCA_964438975.1 uncultured Roseivirgaceae bacterium
GCAATCGTTGACGTTTTTGGATTTTTGAACATATCGGACTAATTCTAAAAAGATTCGAAAAATTCCCCGCAATCCTCAAACACGCAAAATTTCCTCCTGCTTCTTTCGTAATTTCAGAACTTAGTTTGGGACAAGTGACGCCAACTTGTCCGGATTTTAACCAGACGTAAATGCAAACAACCACCACCGCAAAGGGCTTGTACACCCCCGAGCTTGAGCACGATGCCTGTGGTATCGGGTTCATCGCCAACATCAACGGGACCAAATCAAATAATGTGCTGCGCGATGCGCTTTCCATGTTGGAGAATATGGAACATCGCGGTGGCAGGGGCTGCAACGCAAAGACCGGCGACGGCGCGGGGATTCTCATACAGCTTCCCCATGATTTTCTCTTGGACGAAGCAAAGCAGCTGGGGCTTGAATTGCCGGCCCCGGGTAGATACGGGGTGGGAATGGTCTTCTTCCCACGTGATAAGAAAGTCGCGAATGCATGCCGTGATGTGTTGAAAAAGAACATCATGGCATTGGGCTTTGAACTTATCGGTTTTCGAAGTGTACCCGTCGATCACACTGTTCCGGGCCCTGACGCGGCCGAGGTGGAGCCCGTCATCGAACAAGTTTTCGTAAAGTCAAAGAGTGACAGCATTCCTGATCAGGCGCTTGAACGCAAACTCTTTGTGCTGCGGAATTATACGTCGCACAAGATCAGCAATGAAGTAAAAGGTAGCAATACCGAATTCTATATTACGAGCTTCTCCTCAAAGACGATTATCTATAAAGGACAGCTTCGGACGGAGCAGCTCCGGAAGTATTTCATCGATTTGCAGGACTCCAGGCTGCGTACAGCGCTTGCGTTGGTGCATTCACGCTTCTCGACTAACACCTTTCCGAACTGGAAACTCGCTCAACCTTTTCGCTACATCGCGCATAATGGTGAGATCAATACGATCCGCGGGAATGTCAACAAGATGAAATCCAAGGAGGCGTTGTTCAAATCGTCGTTATTCACCGAAGAGGAACTCAGGATGGTGCTTCCCATCACGACACCTGAGGGGTCCGATTCGAGCAACCTGGATGCGCTCGTTGAAATGCTGGTGATCGCAGGTCGTCCTATCCCGCACGTGATGATGATGCTGGTGCCGGAGGCATGGCAGGACAACAAGCTCATGGATCCCCACCGCAAGGCTTTTTACAAATATCACGCTTCGATGATGGAGCCGTGGGATGGCCCCGCGGCGCTGGTGTTCACCGATGGAACTCGTATCGGCGCGACGCTTGATCGCAATGGGCTGCGACCACTCCGGTATTATATCACGCGGTCTGGCCGGATTGTGATGGCATCTGAAGCGGGTGCGCTCGCTGCGGCGCCCAAGGATATTCTGGAGAAAGGTCGTATCACACCCGGCAAGATGATGCTGATCGACCTCGAGCAACGCAAGGTTCTTGATGACGACAAGGTGAAGCGATCGGTGTACGAGGG
>CAYTMU010000076.1:0-10596 GCA_964438975.1 uncultured Roseivirgaceae bacterium
GTATTTCCGGGAACGGATCAGCGACGAGGTCATCGTTACCGCTGACACGGTAGTGATCCTCGGTGATACTATTCTCAACAAACCCGTGGACCGCACAGAGGCGATCGCCATGCTCTCTTCACTATCAGGCAGGACGCATCGCGTCATGACAGGGGTGACGATCATGACCCGGGAAGGCAACGACACATTTGACGAGAGTACGGACGTTACGTTCGAGGAGTTGACACGCGAACAGATCGAGTTCTACGTCGACCATTTTCATCCCTACGACAAGGCTGGAAGTTACGGCGCACAGGAAAGTCTTCCAATGGGAATGAATCCCTGCTCACCGGAAGAGATACGCTTCCTGATAGAGATCGGAAAGGAGAACCTGAATGCTGCGTCACTTGAACAGCAGCAAAAGGGCCCCGTCCTTATCAAGGAGATCTCCGGATCGTACTTCAACGTTATGGGCTTGCCTGTACACCGGGTGTATCGCTCTTTGCAACGTTTTTCCTGATACAAGTCCCCTTCGTTTCATTTGTGATTTTGCGACGAAGCGCGGATAATCTATATTTCGTATAATCGTTCGCACCATCATTTCGATTGCTGATGTCTACACTCGGTTTACTCTTGAAAAAACACGGTCTCGCGGGGCTTATCGCGTATCTTAAGCTAAAGAGCGGGAACACTGTTGCAATCAGGTTACCGGGGTTGGAAGGCCACGTGACGCTGCGAAAAGACACTTCTGACGCCGCCTTGTTCAAGGCGATGTTTGCGCACGAGGAGTATGGATTCGAGTGTCCGCACAGCGTAACAAACATCATCGATGCCGGCGCTAATATCGGCCTGTCGACTGCATATTTCGCAAGCAGGTTCCCGGACGCTCACATAGTAGCTGTGGAAGCGGAGAAAGGGAACTACCGAATGCTGTGTCAGAATACACAGCAATTCCCGAATGTCGATGCGTTGAACGCAGGCATCTGGCCAATAACCGCAAAACTTGCCATTGAAAATCTGAATGCAGAAAATACAGGTTTCACGGTCCGCGAAACCTCTCCGGATGATCCGGCCGGGTTTGAGGCAATCTCCATCACCGACATCATGGAAAAATACAATATGCCCTATGTCGACTTAGTTAAGATCGACATCGAAGGAGCGGAGAAGGAAGTATTGGATACCCATAACGAATGGATCGAGAGATCAAGGATCGTTATCCTTGAATTACACGACAGGAAGAAGGCGGGTTGCAGTCACTCCTTCTTTCGCGCGTTCAGCAACTATGACTTCGAGTGTCATCCGTTCGGTCAGAATCTTTTGCTCTTCAACAAAACCCTGCGCCGGCGTTTCTCCGACTGAACTGTCTCCCGGATCTCAGGAACCCCAGCCCTGTGGTATTCGTAAAGTCGCAGGTATTTGAAGAACGTAAGAGATGCCGAAGTCGAGCAAAACACAAAACCGTGATAACCGTCTAAAAAACCCAGCTGAAAAAAATAACTCTTTACAAACCGGAAGAGCGGACTGAAGATCACGTTGATAATAAAGTTCGGACGCACGCCTTTCTTGAATTTTGCGCGCGCAGCGATCTCGGCAAAGCGGAAGTTTTGTTTTAAGTGCTCGTCAACAGTCAAGTAGGCATAGTGCAGCAGGTCTCCTTTTAATGTCGTCACATTCCGGCGATTCATGTCTACATGATCGTGCGGATCAGTACCACCCCACATTGCGACCCTCCTGTCCCAGAGTCTGATCTTGCGCTCGTACCATCCGGAGAATCGCATCCATCGTCCGCAGTAGAAGTTTCGCCTACGCACGGCGTAGCCCTCAACGGTGCCCCAGTCCTTCTTAACCGCCAGGATCGATTGTTTCAACGGCTCTGACAGGCATTCATCTGAATCCAATGATAATACATAATCATAAGAAGCCAGGCGCAGCGCATAGTTCTTCTGGGCGACGTAGCCCTCAAAGGGGTGAACATAGAACTTGACGGGATATTGACGGCAAATGGCTTCGGTCCTGTCTGTTGAACACGAATCAACGACTATGATCTCATCCACCACTCCGAGTAGCGATTTGAGGCACCGCTCAATCTTGTTCTCCTCGTTGAAGGTGATGATCGTAGCGGATATTTTTACCGGATTAGCCATAAATTGACAACGCCCTTGGGTCTTTTCTTAACGTTCGTGATCAAATATTCTGACACTTCAATCGCAAAAATCGTTGGAAATCGGCGGCAACTATCTTTTCACCGGCCGCGGCTCCCATCCAGGTGTTCCACAATGCGAGCAGCAAGCGTATCCCAATTGTATTCCTCAATTTTCCTTCGACCGGCATGAGCGAGCGTCCGGCGCAACTCAAAATCATCTATCAACATAGCGATCGCCGACGCAATTCGCCACGACCACCTCGAAACGACAAGTCCGGTCTCGCGGTGTAACAGGAAGTCACGCGTTCCGGAAGTTGTACCAATCACAGGCAACCCAGAGGCCATCGCTTCTGCCGAGGTATTCGAATAGCCTGCTTTCCGCTCTGCTGACACGAAGATATCCGCGCGGTGGTATAGTTCAACATTTTTTCCTACAGGATGCCCGACAACAAACTCAAACGGCACGGAGGCCTTGAAATTGCGGATTGCCCGCTCTGCCTTCTCGTTTACCGGTGTGTCGAACAGCAGCAATTTCAGATTATAACCCCGTCGCTGAAGCCTCTCGCACGCCTTCACAACCAACATCGTGCCTTTCTTTTTCTCCACAATTCGCCCGTAAGTCAACACCACTACAGGCTCCCCGTTACCAGTCGGCTGGATAGTCTTAGGGAAATAGGCCTTCGTATTCACCCCGCCGTATGCCTGAAACGCCTCTATCCCGTATTTCGAACGGGCGGTTTCCCACGAATTGGTCGAATTGGCAAAAACTTCAACATCCGGGTACCTCTTCAGGATCTTCAAACTGTCTGAGGGCCGCACGAAATACAATATCTTCCGGACGGCTTTCATCACGGTCAAAACGGGCAGGAATTGCGTTTCTGTAATGAAAGCAGCCTCGAACGGGCGATTGTAGGCAGTGTCAATACTTGCAACCTCCACATCTCCCTCATACCAGTCAGGACGCTCAGCTTGTGGAGAAAAAACCACTAGCGTATGTCCCATCCGAAGGAGCGCATCGCCGAGCTCGAAGAAGCGCTTGACACCTCCGTAGAGTTTTGTATTCGGTAGTATAACAGCGAGTCGCATATGTTGAGTCAGGAACTACACACTGGTTCTGTACAATGTATTGCGATAGATCCGCTTTATCGCATTGCCGAGGCTCACACTGAAGGGAATATTCACGTCGTTCTCGTGCAGAGGACCCCGATAGTCCTCGCCCATTTTCAGGTAATACCGGTAAAAAACCCGCGCGCTGATTCCCCATTTGAAGAGAAATGTCTCGTTTCCGTTGTTCTTCTTCACCTTGCCTGTCGACTTTGATTGAAAGTGATAAACCTGACTGGCTCCGACTCCGCGGAATATGCGCACGCCATACCGCCATAGTTTCATCGAGAAGTCCGGATCCGAATACATCCCGGGCGAGAACTCAAGGCTATATCCCCCGACCACGTCCCACACTCGCGTACTCACAACAGAGGGTGGCCATGAAGATCCGCACCAATCGTTTCGCCGGAGCTCACCGAACGACTTCAATAGTTCTTCCTCTTTGAAACTCTCGACACTGTCCCCAAAATCTCTGACAACGGAAATGTAGTTAGGGTTCGCAACAGGATGTGGTTCAATCAAAGTCGATGACAACATAAAGCGATCATGCCCGATGTGTTCGATCTGTTCGTGCAATCGCAAGTCCCACTCCGGGCAAACATACATATCATCGTTCATGTAAACGATATAATCTGTCGTAACCAACCTGCGGCATGAATTCACCGCGATACAGATACCGTCGTTTCGAATCGAGTGTATATAATCGATGTCGGTTTGCTCCTTCAGCCACTCCAGCGTGCCGTCACTTCCCTCATTGGCATAGACGATTATCTGGTTGCGAAAGGAGGAATTCTTGCGGATGCTTTCAACGCAGAGTTTCAGGTATCCGAGGTTATTCCAGGATGGTATGATGATCGAGAATTGACTCATAAATATTGGTTCACGCCGTTAACTTCGTTCGGCTGATATAGCTTTGTAAAGCGAAACAAGTTCCGATGCGATCGCCTTCGGCTGGAACTTTTGTATATAGTCCGTCGACTTCCCGATCATCTGCGTCCGGAGATCCGCATCGCCGAGCACCGTTCGCAGTTGCGCGGCCAGTTCCGCAGGATCGTGCGGATCTACATAAATTGCCGCGGGCCCTGCAGCCTCTCTGAAGCACGAGCCCAGCGATGTGATCACAGGGACCCTCGATTCAATCGCTTCGACGAGCGGAATACCGAATCCCTCGAACAGCGACGGATACACAAATACTTCGGCACCCTGGTAGATGCCTGGAAAATCGACGAAGGGAACGTTCTCTACAAACTTGATGTAATCCGTGACGGCCAGACGCCGGGCTTCCTCCACGACATCCTTGAAGTACTCCGTGCGCTTCCCAATTACGATTACCGGAATTCGCAACTCGACCGGTATCGCAGCGAGGGCTTTAACAATCAGTATGATATTCTTCCGTGCTTCAATCGTGCCTACATTCAGGATGTATCTCACGGGGAGATTGTACCTGGTCCTGACCTCTTCCAACTCGTCGGGCGATAAACGCTTCTTGAAGCTTGAATGACATCCTTGCGAAATGACTCGGATCTTTCCTGGGTCCACTTTCAGAAAGTCGACGACATCCCTCGCCGTCTGATCACTGATCGCAACGACCTTGTCGGCCACCTTACACGCGTGCACCAGTTTGCGCTTATAGATTGAAATGTCGATGGACTTGTAAAACTGGGGATAGCGGAGAAATATGAGGTCATGTACGGTCACTACCTTCGCGATGCGGCGATCAAGACCAATTGGCAATTCATGACTTAAGCCGTGAAAGACGTCCAATGCCCTGACCGTAGGATGTCTACTGACCCCCCATGTGCGCCAGAGGCTTGTGCTTCGTGTGACACGGTAGACGCTATCCGGGGTAACGACGCTTACATTGGGACGATGGAGGATCTCGCGAGCTTCCCGGTGCGGCACCCCTGTTGGCGTATACAGGGCATATTCATTTTCCGGCTCATGCAGGCTGAGCGCATCTACAACAAACCGACTATAGTTGCCCAGCCCGGTATTGTTTGTGAAAAAACGCTTAGCCTCAAAACCGATATTCATGCGTATCTCAGGGAGTTCAGGATCCCTGCAAGATACGAATGTAGCTCCAACCGCGGTAGTGCGTCTTCGAAAACCCTATCGCTGTTTAGCGGGCTCGGGCTTCTTCGCTGAACGAATCTTGTCGCCTTCATTCAGCCGGCTCGACACCACGAGATAAGGTCCTGTGACAACTTCGGTGCTGTCACTAAGGTCGTTGAGAATTTCGATGTTATCGTAGTCGCTGATACCCGTCCTGACCTCCAACATCTTCGCCACGCCGTTATCATTGATGAAGACGACCGTCTTCGGATCGGTCGACGGGCGAACAGGTTGATTTCGCTGATTGACAGTTGTGTTCTGATTCGCCTGATCGCCTTGTCCCGAGGAGGATTGATTCGGATTGCGCGTTACGACCGATGCCAATGGCACAGAAAGTGCGTTTTCCTTCCGCGTCGTGATGATCTCAGCGCTGGCGGTCATCCCGGGACGGAATGGGAACTTGTTTCCCTCTGCGACCAGATCGCTGTATGAGGACGCGAGGATCAGTATGCGAACTTCAAACTCCGTGATCGCATCGGCAGACGTCTTGTCCTTCGCGGTATTGGCGATCAAAGTAACGACACCCTTGAACGTCTTCTTCCTGCTGGCATAGGCATCGACGTCGATGATCGCCGTGTCGCCTATCGAAACGCGAACGATATCATTCTCATTGACGTCGACCCGAACCTCCATGACGTTCAGATCAGCTATCCGCAACATTTCGGTCCCTGCCATGGTGGCCGTACCGACAACGCGCTCTCCCTTCTTTACAATCAGCTTCGACACAACTCCATCCATCGGCGCAATCACCGACGTTTTGCGGTAGTTCTCCTGGGCCTCGCGAAGCGATGCCTCGGTACTTTGAATGATATAACGCGCGGCTTCGACACCTTTCTCTGCAGCCGTCACTTCCGTTTGCGCAATCTTGAAATTTTGCTCAGCCAGCTGCCAATCCGCCAGCGATATCACGTTCTCGTCGCGCAGTCGCTTCTGACGGTTGTACTCCTGCTCCGCGCGTATGAACCCTGCGCGTGACGCATTCAGGCTGGCTTCCGATTGTGCCAGGTTCGCTCGTTGCTGACTCAGCGATGCCTGCGCCCGCTGTAGTTGACTTTCCCATGTATCAGGCCGGATCTTGACAAGGAGTTGTCCGCGTCCTACGGAATCTCCTTCCTCGACAAGCAGGTCGATGATCTCACCCGATACTTCAGGTGCGATCTTCACCTCGGTGACCGGCTGAACGGTCCCGGAGGCGCTCACCTTCTCAACAATCGTCGTGCGCTTCACTTTGGCCAACTCCACTTCAATTTCCTTCGGCTTGCCAATCCAGCCAGCGCTCTTCGCGACGAAGAGAAACAGCACAATTGCCGCCAGTGCACCGATGAGCCAATAAATAAGTCGATTAGATCTTTGTGTCTTTTTTGCCATTGAGTGGGGTATTAAAATCCGAGAGAGTTGCCCAAATAAAAATCAAGGACCTTCTTCCTGAATATGAATTCATACTTCGCGCGACTCAAGTCGCTGCGAGCCTGGAAAAGATCGTTCTCAGCCACTTGATATTCCACGTACGTCGCCGCGCCAACATCGTATCGTTGCCCCACCATGCGAAACGCTTCTTCACGCGCCGCGACCTGTCGCAGCGATGCACCGTACGACTTGGACGCGGCGATCGCGTTATTGTACGAGGTCTCGACGTTTTGCCGAAGAATGTTCTCGACTTCCCTCGCATTGATCCGCGCCCGTTCGTTGTTGATCATCGCTCGCTGTAGTCCGGTCCGGGCGGTCAATCCGTTAAAGACAGGAATCGAGAGCCGCAAGCTCACAGACTTGTACAGGTTATCCTTGAGCTGGTCGTTGAATCCGTATATATCCTGGAAGGATCCATGCGGCTCCAGTCCGTAGATAGGATCATTTGTCCCCTGCACGAAGTATCGTGTCGGAACCTGTTGAAACGTTCCGTCAGAAACGAAGCGGGTCGCTGAGGCACTTGAGTAGTTGCTGTTAATTGAACCGGAGACATTCAGCCGCGGGTAGAGCGCCCCGCGCGCAGCTTTGATCCCGTAGCCAGTGCTTTCAATTCGCAGCCTGGAACTCCTGATCTCCGGCATCGTACCCATCGCTATCCGGAATATCTCGTCGCGGGTCTGTTCGAGTACAAGATCCTCCGCAGTAATTTCCGGGATCTCAACATCAAACTCGTGCGCGGCGGGGATCTGCAGTGCTTGCTGCAACTGTAACAGTGACAAGTTGACGGCGTTCTCCTGGTTAATGACGTTGACCTCATTGGTCGCTACCTGCGCCTGGAGATTCAGTTCCTCGGACTTCGGAAGCGAACCCGCTGCAACCAATCGCCGGATTCGCTCGAGTTGCTGCTCACTGGAAGAAAGTTGCCAGCGCGCATTTCCGAGCAATTCGCGATTGAACACGACGTTCACAAAAAGTGAAATAACATTGAGCGTAACATCGTTCCGCATTTTCTCGAGATCTTCCTCCGAAGCTTCCAGGTCGGTGTTTGCCTGTCGGATGGTATTCTGGATGCGCAATCCCTGGAACAGGTCCATCTCTCCGCTGGCGCCAACCTGCGTGTATCCGTTCCGCTGCGATGAAACGAACTGATTGGTCACGGGGTCGATACCCCGCCCCCAGTTGAGGCCGTAGGATGCAAATGCGTTCGCAGATGGAAGCATCGCCATCCGCGCTTGCCGCCGGTCAAGACTGCTCATCTCCAGGGTCAACTCGCTTCGCCTCACATCCAGGTTATTTGCAAGCGCGTATTCAACACACTCGCGCAGCGTCCACACTGATCGGTCTGGCACCGAATCAGGTCGTTGTGCCCACGCGGAGCTAACGCCATACACTAACAGCAACGAAAGAAACAGTGCTTTGATACTCATTCTTTTTAACGATCTATGTCAGGGATGTAGATAATTTCCTGTATCCAGATAAGACTGCGGAGGTATTCCAGCGTCAACGACCTCAATCCCGAATCCATCTCAATCACCAGGCAAGCCAGGTCGTGTCGGCCTTTTCTCGAAACACTCATGGTAGCGATGTTGCAATCGTCATGCGCCAGGACGTCGGAAATGAACGCAATGCTACCCTTGACATCTTTCGCCGTAATGACGAGGGTGTGAAGACTGGCGCTGAAGTCGGCCTTGAATCCGTTAACCTCCGCGATGTTGATCAACCCTCCCCCTCTGCTTTCACCCAGTAACTCCACTGTGCGCTCTCCACGCCTGAGGTTTAACCGGATTGTATTGGGATGAAGTGTCGAGGCATTGCCAACCGACTTGAACGTGAAGTTCATACCCTCGGCTGGTGCCAGTGTCAACGCATCCTTTATCCGCTTGTCGTCTGTCTTGAAATCCAGCAATCCCGCAATGATGGCGCGGTCGCTGCCGTGACCTTCGTATGTGCGAGCGAAAGAGTTGTAGAATACGATCTCAGCATGACCCGGTTGATCGCCAAGCAAACGGCGTGCAACGCGTCCTATCCTGACCACTCCCGCAGTGTGCGAACTCGAAGGGCCGATCATGACAGGACCGATCATATCAAAAATGCTGCTTTTCTCTACCATCTCCGTTCAATACGCAATCTGTCGACAAAAAGATGTCAAAGTTACATAAATCAGTGACTGAATTAGTGCTGCTGGCATCTCCCGGCTATTCCACGGTCCGCCGACCTCGCTTCATCACCGCAATCGCCTCCCCCGCAGGCTGCAATAAAAATCGGTGTTAAGCGCTGAAAAACAAGTCTTTACATGAAAAACGGTACTACTCACAGGTATCCTGCCTCAAACAGCGATCGGTGCTTTGATCGCCGGATGCGCCTGATAATTGACTATCTCAAAATCCCCGAACTCATAGGCGAAGATCGACTCGGGCTTGCGCCGGATATTCAATCCCGGTAAGGGATAGGGCGCGCGGGTGAGCTGTAGACTGGCCTGGTCAAGATGATTTGTATACAAATGAACGTCTCCACCTGTCCATACAAACTCCCCGGGCTTGAGTTCGCATTGCTGCGCGAACATGTATGTCAGCAGCGCATATGAGGCAATGTTGAAAGGCACTCCAAGGAAATAGTCAGCACTGCGCTGATAAAGCTGACAAGACAGCTTGCCGTCAGCTACGTAAAACTGAAACAGCGCGTGACACGGAGGCAACGCCATCTTATCCACCTCCGCGGGGTTCCACGCTGTGACGATATGACGTCTGGAATCCGGCTTCTCACGGATCTGTCGGATCACCTGGGCGATCTGATCGATCGATCCACCATCGGGTGAAGGCCAGCTTCGCCACTGATATCCGTACACCGGACCGAGTTCTCCATTCTCATCCGCCCACTCATCCCAGATCGTCACCCCGTTATCCCTCAGATACCTGATATTTGTATCTCCCTTCAGAAACCACAACAACTCGTGAATAATGGAGCGAAGATGGAGCTTTTTCGTCGTGACCAACGGGAATCCTTCGGCGAGGTCAAACCTGAGTTGTCTGCCAAAGACGGAGAGCGTGCCCGTCCCAGTCCGGTCAGTCTTCCTCGAACCATTGTCGAGAATATCCTTCATTAGCGCCAGGTACTGCTTCATACTTCGTTTTTCTTGCGCAGCAAATATAAGACAATTGCTCATCCCGACCGGCGGCAGCGATGCGATATGAATACTTCCAATGGCAGAACTTTTGGTAACTTGTCAGGAGATTTCGAATAAATAGCAATATGGTCGCTCTACGATTCAAATATATCGCGCTGATCCTGGCCTTCATCATCAGCTATGACGGATGGGCGCAATCACAGATAAAGATCGCCAAACTCAAATACGGCGGCGGCGGTGACTGGTATGCGAACAAGACGGCACTCCCGAACCTGATCCACTATTGCAACCAGGAACTAGGAATGACCATACATCCCGAAGAAGACGTCGTCGAAGCCGGAAGTTCCGACCTGTTCCTCTACCCCTACATCTATATGACAGGACACGGCAATGTCGTCTTCTCGGAAGCCGAGGCCGCAAATCTCCGGAAGTATCTTGCCGGCGGAGGATTTCTTCATATCGACGACAACTACGGACTCGACAAATTCATCCGCATAGAGTTGAAAAAAGTCTTTCCTGAATTAGAGCTTGTACACGTACCGTTCGACCACCCTATCTATCACCAGAAGTTCAGCTTCCCGAAAGGCCTTCCCAAGATCCATGAGCACGATGGCAAACCCGCACAAGGACTCGGCCTGATCTACCAGGGCCGGCTGATTGTGTTCTATTCATATGAATCAGACCTCGGCAACGGCTGGGAAGATCAGCGCATCCACAACGACCCCGA
>CAYTMU010000077.1:0-10196 GCA_964438975.1 uncultured Roseivirgaceae bacterium
CACTACACACGGGAATAAAACTGGGATGGGGATTGTTAACAATTACTTAATGAGTAGTGAGTGGTGAGTGGTGAGTAGTGAGTGGTGAGTAGTGAGTGGGGCGTGGGGGGTGCTGCTTGGCGGCGGTCGCTTTGTTCTCATTTTTGGAGTTTGCTGTTCAGGCGAAGAAAATGGGCAAATCGGTAATTGTGGTATCACCTGATAAACACCTGGATTGCCAATGGGGTTGGGGTCCTGGATTGTATCCTCAGCTGACTGAGGCCCTCCGATAACCTCCCACCGCAGAACACCGAACCCCACGTCAAGCACCACCACTCACCACTCACCACTCACCACTCACTACTCACTACTCACTACTCACTACTCACTACTCACTACTCACTACTCACAAAAACGGATACTTCTCCCTCATATACCCAATATACTCCCGGAGGTTGCTGTGAAAGCGTCCTTGCCATTCCTTGACAAACACATCCTGTTGCGATTGATAGCGGATGAAATTCATGAAGTAAGCATTGTTGGGTAGTCGGTCCCGGAAGCGCTCCGAGGGTTTTCTCCTTACCGCGCGGAGGCTTAACGTGTCCAGAGACAATACAATATCGCTGATCAACTGATTTTTCAACCGCAGTTTTCGCTCATCGGAGTCGTGCGGCTCAAATGAGTTGTACAGGCTATCGAGAACCGCAGCACCATGCAACATATGGGCCGAGTATATAGTATCATCCCTCTGCTCGTCAATGTAGGTAGTATACTGCTCCGAGTCGGCACCGTAATATGAGATCAGAAATTGCTCCGCGCCGCGGTCGCCGATAAACGTCGCGAGATTCTCGTTGAAGTCGACGCTATCCTTCACGAAGATCGTCGCGTGCGACATCTCGTGAATTATAAGACTTGCCAGATCGCCGTCGCTGCGGTTGAGCATCTTACTCAGAATCGGGTCGGTAAACCATCCGAGCGTAGACCAGCCCCCAGGGTTCCTGACGTCTACGTCCCAGCCGTCGCGTTCCAGTTCCGCTTTCAGCGCAATAGCTTTGGACTTGTCAAAAAATCCTTTGTAAGGAACAGTGCCGACTATCGGGAACTTCCACTCCTTTGATTTGAGGCGAAAGGGCTCACTGGCGATGACAACCCACATGATTTCTTCTCCCTGCTGATCGTACAGGGTTTTGTAGTTGCGCGTGTCTTTGAGGCCAAGGGAGTCAATGGCAAACCGCCGTATGTGATCGATCAGCCGAAGCTTGGCTTTCAGAGAATCGGGGAATACCGGCGACGCGAGAAACTCTTCAACCGGCTTTGCCTCCCACATGATCCGGAGTTGTCCCTGCCCTTGCTCGAGGCCGTAGGTCAGGAGATTCCACCACGCAATAGACATGATGACCAGTACAATGGCAATTGCAAGGGAAATGCGTTTCACAATTTTTCGGACTCCCGGCATAAATAAAGCGTCAACGAATTCGCGGATTTTCCCGGCGAAGATAACGCGGTTTAGCGGAATTCCCGTCGGGACAGATAGTACAACGCATTGATCCTATTTCAATTATCTGGAAAATGTTAAAGCGACTTAACAAAAATCCGGAACGGGAAAAATTTGTGACACCAATTGACATTGTTCGTTCTTAATTTTGTAGTGTTGTCGTAATTTAAACCACGATTCGCCCAGTGGTATCACTGAGTAAGATACCGTTGACGGGCGACGAAAAAAGACAGAAGCCTAACAAGATAATAACGAATCCCATGAGTGAAGCAAAGGAGAAACTGAAAGCGCTGCAGCTTACCATCGACAAACTGGAAAAGACGTACGGTAAGGGAACTGTCATGAAACTGAGTGACGAGAAGGTGATGGATATTCCGTTTATCCCAACCGGATCGCTTGGACTTGATATTGCGCTGGGCATCGGTGGTATACCACGCGGAAGGGTAACGGAAATCTACGGTCCGGAATCATCGGGTAAGACGACGCTTACCATGCACTGTATCGCTGAAGCACAGCGCCAGGGTGGCCTCGCGGCTTTCATTGATGCTGAGCACGCGTTCGATCGCTCCTACGCGGAAAAACTGGGGATTGATACTGAGAACTTGCTGATATCGCAGCCCGACAACGGTGAACAAGCTCTTGAAATTGCCGATCACCTTATTCGATCCGGTGCGATCGACATCATTGTTATCGACTCCGTTGCCGCGTTAGTGCCGAAGGGTGAGTTGGAAGGCGAAATGGGCGAAAGCAAAATGGGCCTTCAGGCTCGTCTAATGTCTCAGGCGTTGAGGAAACTGACAGGTACCATCAGCAAGACAGGCTGTGCCTGTATCTTCATCAACCAGCTGCGCGAGAAGATCGGAGTCATGTTCGGCAATCCCGAAACGACTACCGGCGGAAATGCATTGAAGTTCTATGCGTCAGTGCGTCTTGATATCCGCAGGATCGGACAGATCAAAGAAAGCGCAGACGATATCACAGGAAACCGCGTCAAAGTAAAAGTTGTAAAGAATAAAGTTGCTCCACCGTTCAAGGTAGTTGAATTTGATATTATGTACGGACGGGGAATCTCCAAGGCCGGCGAGATCATCGACCTGGGCGTCGAACTTGATATCGTTCAGAAGTCGGGATCATGGTTCTCCTATGGTGGCAATAAACTGGGTCAGGGCCGCGACGCTGTCAAACAGCTTATCGAGGACAATCCCGAACTCATGGAGGAACTGGAGAAGAAGATCAAGGAGAAAGTAATGGGTACGGAACCGAAAGCGGTAGTGGAGAGTTGAGGTTGGGGTGAGGTATCAAGCAGCCCGTATCGCGATCACCGGATCGAGTCTCGCCGCGAGCGCGGCGGGCACGATCCCTGACACCAGACCAATAGCCGTAGATACACCGAGACCTAACACGACATTGCCGGCTGTCAAGGTCACGACAAGATCCCCTAACGGGATGAACGTCACCAGGTACACCAGGAGCAAACCCGCAAACCCACCGATCAGGCTGAGGAAAATAGCTTCAAACAAGAATTGCGAAAGGATGAAATAGTTCTTCGCACCCAACGACTTCTGAAGACCGATAATACTCGTGCGTTCCTTCACGGACACAAACATGATGTTGGCGATCCCAAATCCACCGACCAGCATAGAGAATCCACCGATAATCCACCCCGCCAGGCCGAGAACATCAAAGACACCGCTGATCATGCTTGTCAACGCCTCCGGACGGTTGAGAGCAAAATTGTCCTTCTCCGCTGGACGCAGACCACGACGCACACGCAGCAAACCACGAACTTCGTTTTCCAGCTCGGCCAACCCGATGTCCGTCTCAAAGCCCTTGATTCCAATCCGGGAGGTTACTTCATTCCACTTGCCCGTACCGGTTTGATATATCCGGCGAAAGGAGTTATACGGCACAATCACATTGAAGTCGTTGCTGGGGGTACCCATAAAACTCTGACCTTCCTTCTTAATGACGCCGGTGACAACGTACTTGAAATCCCGTACCTTGATCTCCTTCCCGATCGCATCTTCACCATTGGGAAAAAGAGCAGCAGCAATCTCGTATCCAATGATGGCGATGTTCCTGCCCGATTGCACCTCCTCTGCAGTGGGGTAGCGCCCCACAGTAAGCTCAATCGGAAACATTGTATTGTAACCGAGCGCTCCGCCAACAAGCATTGCCTCACCAATGCTGTTGTTCCCACGCTTGATCACCATACTACCACGCATGGCGAAAATGGTCATTCCACTCTGATTGCGAAGGTTAGCCTGAAGAAACTGATATTCACGATAGGATGCATTTGGCCGTCGCCAGTACTCCCACCACCGGAGTTCTCCGTCGTTATCCGGCAGAA
The DNA here is from genome assembly GCA_964438975.1 of uncultured Roseivirgaceae bacterium. GTDB lineage: Bacteria > Bacteroidota > Bacteroidia > Cytophagales > Cyclobacteriaceae > Chryseosolibacter. Next base: position 3,825 of record CAYTMU010000077.1, read on the forward strand.
ACGGCCATTTCTCAACATAGATCACCCCCGTCCCCAGGAAATCGAGACTATCTTTGATATTCTTCTCCAGTGAATCCACCAGCGTAAGAACCGTGATCACGGCGAAAATCCCGATGGTAACTCCCAATAGCGAAAGAACCGTGCGGAGAAGGTTCGATCGGAGGGCCTTCCAGGCAAAGCGAAAACTTTCAAAAATCTGAGCAAGAGTCTTCATTCAGCAATTAAACGCGGGTAGCAAAAAATAGTTGGTCGTGTCTTCCGGGCATACGGGACGAAAATAGCCAGTCAATGTTCGTAAATGTAAAATATTGCCTTATTTTTGCAACCTTATTCAAAAATACCCTTCATTGGGCCCACTCTGCGCATTAGAATATGAAGCTATCCGAATTCAAATTTGAACTGCCCCAAACACTAATTGCCAGCCGGCCGGCCGAAAACCGCGACGAGTCACGGCTGATGGTCCTCCACAAGGATTCGGGAAAGATCGAGCACAGGGCTTTCAAGGATATTGTCGAATATTTTCAGGAAGGTGATGTCCTCGTTGGGAACGATACCATGGTTTTTCCTGCCCGTCTCTACGGTCGCAAGGAAAAAACAGGAGCCAAGATCGAAGTCTTCCTGCTTCGCGAACTCAACGCCGATATGCACTTATGGGACGTATTGGTAGACCCTGCGCGCAAGATCCGCGTCGGCAATAAGTTGTATTTCGGCAACGGCGATCTCGTTGCCGAAGTAATCGACAATACTACATCGCGAGGCCGAACGATCCGTTTCCTCTTTGATGGCGACTCCGTCGCGTTTGACAAAGTAATCGAAACACTCGGGGAGACACCGCTTCCCAAATACATCAAGCGCAAAGTAGAAGCCGAAGACAAAGAACGGTTTCAAACAATTTATGCGAAGCACAAAGGAGCTGTCTCAGCACCCACCGCGGGGCTGCATTTCACGCGACAGCTTCTCAAACGGCTTCAGATCAAAGGTGTCGAAATGACGTTCGTCACCCTGCACATTGGCCTGGGTACGTTCCGCCCTGTGGATGTGGAAGATCTCACCAAACACAAAATGGATTCCGAGAATTTCGTGGTTTCGACCGGAGCAGTCGAAATGGTCAACAAGGCTCTTGAAAACAAGAGAAGAGTTTGCGCTGTGGGTACGACTACCATGCGTGCGCTGGAATCAGCCGTCTCCGCGAATAACCGCTTAAAGCCGCGCGAGGGCTGGACGGACAAGTTTATTTTTCCGCCCTACGAATTCAAGATCTGCAATGCTATGATCACCAACTTTCACATGCCCGAATCTACCCTGCTGATGATGGCAGCTGCGTTTGGCGGGTATGAACAGGTGATGGAAGCTTACAAAGTTGCCAAGAAGGAAAAATACAAATTCCTGACCTACGGCGATGCGATGCTGATCATCTGACAACACCTGCTACCGGATCGATAACTGCTTCGTCAGGTACAAGAACATAAAGATCGCCACCGGATACACAAGAAAATATTGGGGTGTGGCTGCGAAGAACCGAAAGAATATTCCCAACGGAGCCAGCAGCAACAGTATGCCCCCGGTCACAATCAGGATCTTTTTGGCTCTTTCCATCGGACTTTTGATCACTTCGATCACCCGGTAGATGAGAAATCCAATAACCAAGACATTGAACGCGATCAACAACAGTCTGAGAAATATCATATCGCTTAGGTTGTCTTTATAAAGGTAACAGCTTTTCCGTTCTTTGTAGCTGTATGATGACGCATTATCAGAACATTCCCGGAAACCAATCCCCGCGATCTTGAAGCCCGAATTTGCACTTATCGTCGCCGGAGGGAAGGGTGTGCGCTTCGGAAGCAGCCTCCCGAAACAATTCCTTGAACTCGGGGGCAAGCCGGTGTTATTCCACACGCTGGAGGCCTTCTTCAACTACTCTCCGCACATCCGGGTAATCCTGGTGTTACCGGAAGAACAGATCGGCACGTGGAACGAACTCATCGAGAAACACAATTACCGAAGGACAGTCCTTATACAAGCAGGTGGAGACACGCGGTTTCAGTCTGTGCGAAGAGGACTGCAGCTCATCAGCGAGCCCGGATATGTCGCCATTCACGATGGCGTCCGTCCACTCATCTCCGGCGATATTATCGCCGAATCGTTCAGGCTGGCGCGCGCTCACGGCGCGGCTATCGCAACAGTACCGCTGAAAGAGTCCCTGCGACAGGTCCACACTGACTCGTCGACACAAGCAGTGGATCGCAAGCAGTTTCTCCTGGTACAAACCCCTCAGACGTTCGATATCCCGCTCATCCGCAGTGCCTATGAGATTGACGAAGAAGACACGTTGACCGATGATGCAAGCGTAGCCGAGCGCGCCGGCTTCCCGGTAGTTTGCTTTGAAGGGAGTTATCGGAATTTGAAGATCACCGAACCGGAGGACCTGGCGATTGCCGAGGTGTTGGTGGGAGGTGGTCCACAGTCCGCGGTCCACGGTCCACGGTAGCAGGAACACGCGACGAATATGTACTCCTTGGCAAGAGACAGGATCAATATTCGTCCTCGTTGAAAAAGAAATCCTCCTTTGTCGGATAGTCAGGCCAGATTTCTTCGATACTCTCGTACGGTTGTCCATCATCCTCCAGTTCCTGGAGGTTCTCGACAACTTCCAACGGTGCACCAGACCGGATGGAATAATCAATCAATTCATCCTTAGTTGCCGGCCAGGGAGCATCTTCCAGATAAGAGGCGAGTTCGAGTGTCCAATACATACCAGTAGTCCTCCTTTACTTTTCCGCAAAAATAAACTTTAATTAAAGAAAACAAACAGCGTTTTTTCCTATTTACTTACAGTCGACCTAGACCAAAAAGTTCGTTTCTGCTCAAAATAATCAGCAAAAATGTAACCGAACATCTTATCCTTCCCCGAAGTTATTCGCCATATTGCGCCTCAATCCTGCGAACCGGAATCACTATGTCAGATTACGGCCGGATTGGTTCTCGAAACAAATTCCTCTATGGCAGACGAAAAGATCATTTTCTCCATGACGGGTGTGAGCAAGATCTACCCGCCAAACAAACAAGTACTCAAAGATATTTACCTCTCTTTCTTCTACGGAGCAAAGATCGGTGTCCTGGGTTTGAACGGATCGGGTAAGTCTTCGCTGTTGCGAATTATTGCCGGTGTCGACAAAGACTTCCACGGCGAAGTAGTTTCCGACCTCAGCTTCAGTGTCGGCTTGCTCGAGCAAGAGCCGGTACTCGACAAGAGCAAGACAGTGAAGGAAATCGTCGAGGAAGGCGTTCAGGAGATCATGAATCTGTTAAAGGAGTTCGAGACTCTGAACGAGAAATTTGCTGATCCAGAGATACTGGAAAATCCGGATGCGATGGACAAGCTCATCCAGAAGCAAGGAGAGATACAGGAGAAACTCGATGCCGCCGGTGCGTGGGAAATAGATCACAGGCTCGAGCGTGCGATGGATGCGCTTCGTTGTCCCCCACCCGACGCGAAGATCGAGCACTTATCAGGAGGTGAAAAACGCCGCGTTGCCTTGTGTCGCCTGTTACTACGCGAGCCCGATGTTTTGCTACTGGATGAACCGACCAACCACCTCGACGCTGAATCCGTGCATTGGCTCGAGCAACACCTGAAGCAATACAAAGGAACAGTCATCGCTGTCACTCACGATCGCTACTTCCTCGACAATGTCGCCGGCTGGATACTCGAACTCGACCGCGGCGAAGGAATCCCGTGGAAGGGAAACTATTCTTCCTGGCTGGAACAGAAACAAAAACGACTCGCACAGGAAGAAAAATCCGAATCAAAACGCCAGAAAGCACTGGAGCGGGAATTGGAATGGGTTCGAATGAATCCCAAGGGAAGGCATGCAAAAGGCAAAGCGCGTCTCGGCGCTTACGAAAAGCTACTAAGCCAGGAGACACGCGAAAAGGAAGAAAAACTGGAGCTGTTCATCCCGCCCGGTCCAAGACTGGGGAACAAGGTGATCGAAGCCAACGGGGTTTCGAAGGGATACGGCGACAAGCTCCTCTACGAGAATCTGACGTTCTCCCTTCCTCCGGCAGGGATTGTCGGGATCATTGGTCCCAACGGTGCAGGAAAGACTACCCTCTTCAAAATGATCACAGGTAAGGAGACACCCGACGAAGGATCATTTGAGATCGGAGAGACGGTAAAGATCGCTTACGTAGACCAGGAGCACGACGACCTCAAACCAGAGGAGACTGTATGGGAAGCCATCAGCGGTGGAAACGAACTCATCGAACTCGGTGGACGCCAGCAGAACTCGCGGGCATATGTCGGGAAATTCAACTTCAGCGGTAACGACCAGCAGAAAAAGGTAAGAGAACTGTCGGGAGGCATGAGAAACCGCGTGCATCTTGCAATCGCGCTGAAACAAGGCGGCAACCTGCTGCTACTCGATGAACCGACCAACGACCTCGACGTGAACACACTGCGCGCACTGGAAGAGGCTTTGGAAAATTTCGCCGGCTGCGCAGTCATCATCTCGCACGACCGGTGGTTCCTGGACAGAGTCTGTACGCACATCCTTGCTTTCGAAGGGGATTCACAGGTGTACTGGTTCGAGGGTACTTTTAGCGATTATGAGGAAAACAAGCGGAAGAGACTAGGCGACGACCAGCCTCACCGAATCAAATACAAAAAACTGGTGAAATAGGTCTACTTCCGGAGATACCTGGTGTTCAATGAAAGCGGTTCTTACTATTGCTCTGCTGACACTGTCGAATGCGTTTATGACGCTTGCGTGGTATGGGCATCTCAAGTTCAAGGAGATGAAGTGGAGCGAGAATCTCCCTCTGACCGGCATCATTCTCATCAGCTGGAGCATCGCATTGTTTGAGTACGCCTTGCAGGTCCCGGCAAACCGGTTGGGATTCCGCGGCCATGGCGGTCCTTTTTCGCTCGTGCAACTGAAAGTCATCCAGGAAGTGATCACACTCGTTGTATTTGTGATCTTCTCAATCGCCTTCTTCAAGAACGAAGCATTCCGGATGAATCACCTGATCGGGTTTGTGTTCCTGATACTTGCCGTGTATTTTATCTTTCAGGACTGAAGGGCCACCACTCACCATTTATTCACCACTAACTTACAATAAACCTACACCCGTTCAACCACACCACTCACGCTTCCGGCCGTGTCTTCCATCGCTCGTGCATCCACACCCATTGATCGGGATGTTCGCGGATTTTTTCTTCGATGAAATTTGTCAGTACCTGTGTGTTGAAACGCACATCATCATCCTCGTCATTACTAATACGCATGGGTATTTCCGGTAGAAGGTGCATGTGTTGCATTCCATCCTCTCCGAGGTAAATGTACGTCGGAATGATAGCAGCTCCCGTTTTCATTGCCAGTACCGTTGCGCCCACAGGAGTGGAGGCAGGAACTCCATAGAAATCAACGAAGACAGTTTTCACCTTGGTGTCCTGATCAATCAACAGTGCAACCGAACCACCTGACTTCAGCACCTTCAGCATCCGGAACGTTTCCTTACCGCGCGCGATCGCGATCGCGCCGTGGAGGTTGCGGTAATTCCACAGCAGATCATTCAGCCGCTTGTCTTTGAGGGGAGTTCCGATGATGTTCGGGTTGAGCCCGCGCATAGCCATGTTCGTAACCTGTAAGTCGAATGCTCCCAGGTGGCAGGTCAGAAAGATCACCCCGTTGCCCTTTTCGTGCGCGATTTCGAAGTGTTCGAGTCCGTGCGTAACAAGTATCTCCTCCAGTTGGCGGAGGTTCCGGATTCGGGAGCTCCTCAGTATCTCACCCGCGTTCTTTCCCAGCATTACGAAATTGCGACGCCCGAGATCGCTGATTTCAGCATCGGACTTTTCAGGATAGGCGATTCTCAAGTGTCGCAGCGTGAGCCTCCGCGTCTTACCCGCCAAGCGCCAGGCCAAACTGCCGAGCCAACCGCAAACGCGCAACCAACTCTTTCGTGACATCCAACCCGACACGGCAATCATCGCGCGTAACAAGTAGTACACCGCTGTGTATCGAATAGAACGTCGGAATGTTTTGAATCGCGACATATCCCGCGAAGATATAGCCAAAAACTAAGATTTGGGAATGTAATAGCCTCACCCCGTTGTGATATTCGCCACGGATTTCACGGATGGTCTCGAATGCGGGGCTGCACCCTGACGACCTCTTCACTGTACTAGTGGCTCGATGGTGTAAGGGATGAGCAATCCCGATCAGGGTCTGTGATGTCTTTTGCCACGGATAGCACGAATCTTTTTTCCTGATTGACGGATTTCCGGTAGCTTCGTATTTGTCAGCGGCTCCTGATGGCGAGTATGTTTGTCGGGTGTTCGACGACAACATTCAAAACCAGGCTGGTCAA
>CAYTMU010000078.1:0-5377 GCA_964438975.1 uncultured Roseivirgaceae bacterium
TTTTGAGGTCTGAAAATCCGGAGGTGAAGATGCTGGGGATCCTGGCGGATTTTGGAAACAGCGACAGCTACTCGGTTGTTAAGGAAATCGTTGAGGGTGTTCGTACACACACGACGAGCGATTTTTCGGAGAGCCGGTATTTTCGGCAATTGCGTATCTTTGTACAGTTACGAGGTAGTCTTAAAGACCATTTTCAAAAGATCATGGAAACAGTATCGAAATTCTTTAAGGAGGAAGAGGATTATCTTTTTCAGAAGGGGGCTGCGAAAGAACGCGTGAAGGCTCAACGACAAATGGAAGAGGAGCGTGTGAAGGCTCAACACCAAGTTGAGGAGGCGCGCGCGAAGGCTGCGGCCGAGAAGCTGTCTATGGCGCGAGCCATGAAGGAAGATGGTATGTCGATCGAACAGATTGCCAGACTTACAAAGCTCTCCGTCGAAGAGATTCGAGATCTCTGAAGAGATCACATTTAATTTTCTTTGCCACTGATTTCGCGAATTTTCACGAATGAAGGCTGCGCGCTTACGCCCTCTCATAGTATTAGAGGCTCGATGTGGATGAGCAATCCCGATCTGCGCTTCTGCCATGCGAATTGATTATAATTACCCAAACAGTCTCCAATTCGTGTTGCTTGGTGAAATTCGTGGCAAAACAAGATCAGATCTTTCGCCACGGATTTCACGAATTCTCACCAATGTCCTTGTCACGCTCATCCCTCGTAGGAGAAGCTTTCGGAGTGGCCGGTGTAAGCATGAGCTGCCCGCCGAAGGCGGAGCGTGAATGGTGTAGCTGAACGCCAGGTGGCGAAAACGAAAGAAGCCGCCTCAAATTGAGACGGCCTCTTCTATTTTAGATTTAGGTAACAAAACTATACAGTGGCGGCAGTGGTTGTTTCTTCAAATTTCTGAGACATTTTGAGAACAACATTTCTCTTGGCTTTGTACCCACAGTAGCCGCATTGGTAATGCTTCATCAACTCACCTTCGTCAGTCGGTGAAGGGTGTTTCATGATCTCTTCCTTAACAATCTTAAATGTCTGGTAGTTACATTCAGGACACTGGATCGCGTGGAGGTGACCAGAGTACTTTTCGATCTTCACATATCCGGTTTCAAGATCCTTCCAAACATCATAGTCAACAGAGAATACGTTTTCCTCAGCTTGCATTCCTTCGTCGAGGTATGCATCTTCTTCATCTTCACTCAGCAGCTTCATCGGCTTGCCGGTCTTCGGAGAAACGCGGGGTCTGTAGCGCAGAACTTTGAGGCGTTTCTCGATATAAAACGGATAGTAGAATTTTAGTAGGTTTTGGATGATCAAGGCAACGATCATACCCATTGATACGGTAGTGAACACACGAACAAAAATCCATAAGGCGCTGAGCTCAGTCACGTTGGAGTTGGCAAAAAAGCAGCATCCAATGATAAGGATGATAGAAGCAACCCACAAGGTCTTGATTTCGCTCCTGTTGATGAAGTCGTACTTGACTTTTGCGTCGTTCATCGTGGCAAGGCGGATGATATGACCCGCTACGATCAGCACCGCGATCGCCCAGGCTCCGTAAGCGATGTTCTTTGCCAGCTCATTCCACGATTCGTACTGTTGTGCGTATTGTTCTGCCATGGTTATTTAATAGTTTTAATTAGTCCACTATAACAAATATAAAAGGCCGTTTTAACTTTACCTAACATTTACCGGACGGATTATCCGGTAAACCGCATTCTAATTTAATGCTCTTTCCCCTCAAATCAAAACAGCCGAGAGGGGGGACTGTCTTTATCCAGGATCGCCGGAAAAGGTAACCTCGCACTTCAGAATAAATTCGTGAATTTTTTTCAGGCAGGCTGCGGGTGACTCAAACATACCCATGTGGGCGACTTCCGGAAGTATAGTCGCCTCTGCCATATCGCTGAGTGAAGCCTGCTCTTCAATAGTGTCTGGCGGAATTCCGGGATCTTTCTTGCCCGCCAGGAACAGTATAGGGGCGCGGAATGCTTCGATAACATTTCGCGTGTCTTTCCGGTTGCGCATGGCTTTGGTGTACCCGACAACTGCTTCTTTGCTTGATTGGGCGGCGATCTCTTTCACCCGCGTGACCGAGCTGTGCTGGGGGTCTGCGTACAACGGACCGATGAAGTTGGAGGTGAAAGCGCGGACGCCCTGTTTTTCGATGAAGTCAATCACTTTGTCTCGTGATTGTTTTTTCTCTTCGGAGTCGGCGAGCGCGGTTGAGTGAAAAAGGCAGAGGCCTTTGATCAGATCAGGGGTCTGTCCGGCCACTGCAAGGCCGACATATCCGCCGAGCGAGTGACCGACGATCACGGGTGCGAGATAGTTGCGCTTGCGGATAAAACTGGAGACCTCCGCGGCCACATCCTCGATCGTGAATCCCTCGGGGAGGGATAGACTTTTACCAAAGCCAGGCAGATCAAGTGTGACGACCAGGAACGACTCACTGAGCTTTTCCGCGAAGTCAGTCCACACTTGTTGATTCATCGGAAACCCGTGGATCAGGATGACGGTAGGCCCGCTGCCGAGCTCGTGATAGCTGAGGTCTGTCATCGGATTGTACGTGAAACTGATTCAAGCATCTCGACTACTGTTCTCTCTATGCCATCGGGATCAAACCCGCATTCGTGGTGCAACTCCGCCTGCTCACCGTGCTCGACGACCTGATCTGGAATGCCCAGCCGCCGTACCTCAGCTACGTAATTATTATCGGCCATGAATTCGAGCACGGCGCTGCCGAACCCGCCCTGGATACAACCATCTTCCAGTGTGACTATTTTTTTGTGATTAGCGAACACTTCATGAAGCAACTCTTCATCTATGGGCTTCACAAAACGCATATCGTAGTGCGCGACTGACAAACCTTTTTTATCCAGGCGATTGCACACTTCGACGGCATAGTTGCCGATGTGGCCGATGGAGAGGATCGCTACCTCGTCACCGTTGCGAAGTTTGCGACCCCGTCCGATCTCGATGGCTTCCATCGGGGTGCGCCATTCCGGAAGCACACCGGTGCCTCTCGGGTACCGGATAGAAAATGCCTTTTCGGTTCGCGGCAGTTGTGCCGTATACATGAGGTTCCTCAACTCCGACTCGTCCATTGGTGCGGACACAATGATGTTCGGCAGACAGCGGAAATAAGCGAGGTCGTAAGCGCCGTGATGGGTAGGTCCGTCGGCTCCTGCGAAGCCTGCACGGTCGAGGCAGAAATTCACCGGAAGGTTCTGAATGCACACATCGTGGACCACCTGGTCATAGGCGCGTTGCATGAACGAGCTGTAGATGTTACAGAAGGGAATAAGCCCTTGCGTTGCGAGTCCAGCTGAGAACGTGACAGCGTGTTGTTCGGCGATGCCGACGTCGAAAGCACGTTCAGGGAGCTCTCGCATCATGATATTCAGCGATGATCCGGAAGGCATTGCCGGGGTGATGCCAATGATCTTGTCATTCGATCGCGCGAGTTCGACCAGGGTCTCGCCGAAGACGTCCTGATAGCGGGGTGGTTGCGGGCGGTCGTGAGATTTGTGATAGATCTCGCCGGATATCTTATCGAATGTTCCGGGAGCGTGCCAGGTAGTGGCGTTGCCTTTCTCCGCGGGCGCATACCCTTTGCCTTTCACCGTGACGCAATGAAGGATCTTCGGTCCCTTGATATTTTTCAGGTCTCTCAGGATCGTGATCAGGTGATCTACATCGTGACCGTCAACAGGCCCGAAGTATCGCAGGTTGAGCGACTCAAAGAAGTTACTCTGGCTCAACAGTGTCGACTTAATACCATTCTCGACCTTGGAGACGATTTCCTGTGCACTGCGCCCGAAGGTTGAGAGCTTGCCCAACAAGTTCCAGATGTCGTCCTTGATCTTGTTGTACGTGCGTGAGGTCGTGATGTCCGTCAGGTAGTCCTTCAGTGCCCCAACGTTGGGGTCGATGGACATGCAGTTGTCGTTGAGAATGATCAGCAGGTTTGTGTCGGAGACTCCTGCGTGGTTCATCGCTTCAAATGCGATCCCGCCGGTCATCGCACCATCGCCGATGATGGCAATATGCTGACGCTCCTCGTCCCTGAGGTGCCTGGAGGCAACGGCCATTCCCAAGGCGGCGGAGACGGAGGTAGAGGAGTGACCGACACCAAAAGCGTCGTAAACGCTCTCACCTCGTTTCGGAAACCCTGACAAACCGCCAAATAGCCGGTTTGTGTGGAAATTATCTCTTCTTCCGGTGAGGATTTTATGCCCATATGCCTGGTGCCCGACGTCCCAAACAAGACTATCGTGGGGAGTGTTGAAAACGTAGTGCAGCGCAACGGTCAGCTCTACAACGCCCAGGCTGGCGCCGAAATGGCCGCCGTATACCGACACATTGTCAATGATGAACTGGCGCAATTCGTCGCTAAGCTGTACCAATTGCGCCGGATCGAGCTTTTTGAGGTCATCAGGAGATTCGATTTGGGCCAAAAGTCTACCCGGCGTTATGAACATCTGTTTCTTAGAGGGTTATAAATCACTAACTAAAAAATGAAGATAACTGATTCTACTATGATTCAGACAGCAAAATTACTTATTTCTGCGGTGCCAAGGTTTTTGGTGTATTATAAATAAATTTGTGCCTATGGTGACCCAGGAAAATTTTGAGATCAAATTGCCTCTGTTTGAGGGCCCGTTCGATTTGCTGCTGTTCTTCATCGAGCGCGACGAACTCGACATATACGACATCCCCATCTCGACGATCACGGAGGATTTCCTAGACTATGTACGCCAGATGGAGCAGCTAAACATCGAAGTTGCGAGTGAATTCATACTGGTTGCGGCGACGCTGATGAGAATTAAATCGAAAATGCTGCTTCCCAGGCCACAGCTGGATGAACAGGGCAATGAAGTTGATCCACGGGAAGAGTTGGTGAAGCACCTACTGGAGTACAAGAAATACAAATCTGTTGTTGAAAACTTCCATAAAATGGAAGAAGCCGAACTGCTGAAGGAAAAGCGCGGCAACATTGTGAAAGAACTCAAGTCACTGGCTGAGATCACCAATGTTGAGGCGGAACTTCAGGATGTGACTATCTACAAATTGATGACCGTATTCGAACGCGTTGTGAAACGCTTCGAGGCGGAGAAAAACAAACCAGTGCATCAGGTCATTCAATACCCGTATACAATAGAGAATCAGAAAAAGTACGTGATGGACGAAGTCGGGAAGCGGGGCAGACTATCGTTCGAAGATCTGCTGCAAGCATTCCCCACACGCATCGGATTGATCTTCAATTTTCTCGCAATCCTCGAAATGCTCGCCACCCAGATGATCGGCATTCAGATCGGAGAAGGTTATAATAATTTTTGGGTTACAGCGGGGGGTGAGGCGTGAGTGGTGAGT
>CAYTMU010000078.1:5477-9766 GCA_964438975.1 uncultured Roseivirgaceae bacterium
GGCGTGGCTTTCCTCGGATCGCCGACTCCTGTGTCGCGTGTTACTTGCAGCCATTTGCGCTCGGCCCATGCCCACCCTTCGCGTATCCCTCTCATCCGGAATTTCTTTGCGGCGCCATCGCCGGCTTCGGACAGCGGACGAACTAACTCGGAGTTCAGGTGCATGATGATGCTGGTTTCCATTTCACCTGCGTGATCGTCTTTGTTTTCAAAGTAGTCCTTCTGGTCGACGGACTGAAACCAGTTACAGGAACAGAGAAACATCCGGGGGAATTCCAATCCGAGTTCGCGGATCATTGTCTTGAAGTCATTCCCGCCGTGGCTGTTCAGAATAATGAGCTTGTAAATTCCCTGGCGGTCCAGCACCTCGACAATGTCGCGTAAGACCGCGAGTTGAGTGGATGGATTCATATTGATGTCGAGCTTGACGTCGAACTGTCCGGTGTTCACCCCGAAGGGTATGCAGGGGAGGACTGTTAATTTGACGCCGTCTTCCCAGGCTATTCGTGCCGACTCTGCCGCCACCCTCTCGGCTTCGATGATGTCAGTGCCATAAGGCAGATGATAGTTGTGCGCTTCCGTCGCACCCCAGGGAAGGACAGCTACTTCATATGCCGTTTCTTCAACAGTTCTCCAGTTATTCTCAGCGAGGATATATGGTCTCATGGATGGTGGATATTATGCTGCTAGTTCTCCGCAACGGGCAACGCGATCCGGTATTGCTTACCTCTTTTCACAGTCAACTTCTCACTACGCAACCAGGGATTATGTCGCTTGATCAACTTGTAATTGGCGTTATTCTGGCGGGCAAATGTCACCAGGTCGCGAATGGATTCGTTCACCTCGATATACCGCAGTGGTTCTTCTTTGTAAAGATGGCGGGGGTTCACGTGAAACCCGTATTTCCGTGGATTCTCAATGATCTCCTTGATCGCAAGAATTCTGAAAACGTATCGCGATGTTTCGTCGTTGAGGAAGAGATCGTAGTAGTTGTCAACCTGTTGATTTTCGATAGCGCGGCCGATCCCACCCATGCCGCGATTGTAGGAAGCTGCGACGAGTGTCCAGTTCCCGAATTTCCGATACGCCTGACGTATATACAGGCACGCTGCAACGGTTGCTTTCAGCGGGTCGTAGCGCTGATCTACTTCATCGGTGATCTCAAGTCCAAATTCCCGGCCTGACTCTTTGAGGATCTGCCAGTACCCCACCGCGTTTTTCGGAGAGATGTCGTTGAGAAGGCCGCTCTCAATCAATGGGAGGTATTTGAAGTCATCGGGTACATCATGTTGGCGCAGGATCTCTTCAATCTGCGGCAGCCAGCGGTTCGCCCGTTTGATCAGGAAGAGTGTATTGCTGTGAAAGTATGTGTTGATCTGTAGTTCTTTGTCAAGTCGCTCGTAGACGTCCGGGATGTGCATCGGGACAGCCTCGCCTGCAAAACTCATGGTCGACGGGACATCCAGTGAGATCGCGGGTAGTGCACTTTCAATATTTTCCGGCAGTGGACCATCCGCTGTAGAATACTGACGACGTGCGACCTCGCTGTCTGACATAGCACCCGGAATCGGCCTGTAACGAAACTCGTTGTATGAGATGTAAGCAAATACAACGATCAGTGCGGAGAGCGATATGAAGTCTGAAAATCTTTTCATCAGAAGTTCGGAGATAACAGGTACTTCGCGTAGAATTCATCAATTGCATGAACAGCTTCCTCGGGCGTGTCAACGATCGTGATCAGGTCCATGTCCTCCGGATTGATCATCTTCTCAATGATCAACACCTTCTTGTACCAGTCGAGCAGCCCTTTCCAGAATTTCTTGCCGACCATCACAATCGGAAAACGACCGATCTTCTTTGTTTGGATCAATGTCAGTGCTTCGGTCAGTTCGTCTAGTGTACCGAACCCACCCGGCATGACAATAAAGCCTTGAGAATATTTGACGAACATCACCTTGCGTACAAAGAAGTAATCGAACGTAATCAGTTTGTCCTTGTCGATATAGCTGTTCCCCGCCTGTTCAAACGGCAAGAAAATATTCAGACCAACGGATTTTCCCCCGGCGCGATGGGCTCCTTTGTTCCCCGCTTCCATGATCCCTGGTCCGCCTCCGGTGATTACACCATATCCATGCCGCACGAGTCGGAACGCCATCTCCTCTGCCATTTTGTAACTGGGATGCGAAGGCTTCGTGCGTGCCGACCCGAAGATGCTGACGCAGGGGCCGATCTTCGCTAACTTCTCCATCCCTTCTACAAACTCGGACATGACCTTGAAAATCATCCAGCTGTTCGCGCCTTTGATCTCCGCCCAATCCTTGTCTTCGAATGCTGTGCGGATCAATTCGTCCTCCGCCTCGGTGTGGATGGTATTGTTAACCGTCTTCTTTGTCTTTTTTGCTTTCATCGAATCTGTTGTGCGTCGAAATATACGAGGATGTAAGATGTAATGAAAAGTCAGGTGCTTTGGTTCCTGGAACGAGTTATGCTAAGGGCGTATGGATCGTCCTTAAAGGATAGGAATGAAGGAGTAGACTGACATCCGGGCGTTGAACGGCGTTATTGCGTCACGAGGCCGATCAACTCGTCCTTCACATTCCAGTCGCGTGCGAGTCGCAACATTGCCGTAGCTTCCATTTCGGTGACGTAGCCCTTCCGATTGTTCGCTTCCCAGACCATGGTGATCAATTCGACGCGTTTTTCCCGCGGGTAGTCACCGATGATATTGTTGAGATATTCTCGTGCGCGGTCGAAAGCGGTGATATAATCCTGGGCGATGAAATCAAGTGCCCAAAGGTACTCTGGATGCGCATCGAGTGCCTGATATGTTCTTTCAAGTTCCGTCTTTTCGGCTTCATCAAGGCCGTGATAGTGAAAAATCACAGACTTCAGAAGCATGTATACCTTTTTCTCTTCAGAAGACTTCATGTTAGCTGGTTAGCGACGAAAAATACGAAACAGGCACGACAATCTTTCAGGCTACTCGATCAAAAAAAGATCGGCAGATATCCTGTCAGCAAGAAGCCTGCCTGCTTCGGTCAGTATCAGTCGGTTGTGTTGCCATTCGACCAGGGCATCTGCCTGCAGCCGTTTCAGATACTCTGCATGTATTCGGCCGACGGGGTATCCGAATCGTGTTTCCAGCAATTCGAAGTCACAGCCGGCGTCTGTGCGCAGGCTCGTAAGAATATATTCGTTGACCTGATCGGACCGGCCTAATTGTTCTTCTTCCGCGGGTATCCTGCCGTCGCGTATAGCGCGTACGTACATGTGATTATTCGCTACGTTGTGCTGCCGACTCTGTTGGTCGTACGAGTGAGCACTCGGGCCGATGCCAAGATACGATTCGCCTTTCCAGTACCCGCTGTTGTGTCTGGATTCGAATCCTGGTAATGCGAAGTTGGAGATCTCATAGTGTTTGTAGCCGGCGGCTTTCAACGCCGCGACCAGTGTCTCCATTTGCTCAGCTGATGCAGAATCATCAACCGGTGTGATACGTCCCTTCTTCAGCCAGTTGCCGAAAGTCGTCTTCTCCTCAATGGTCAGCGTGTAGGCGGAAATGTGTTGTGTCCGGAGTTCCACGGCTTGTTGGATTGACCTCTCCCAGTTCGCCAGGGATAGTCCCGGGATCGCGTAGATGAGGTCGATGCTGATATTGCGGAAGCCGACATCACGCGCATCGGCAACGCACCGGGTAGCAGTTTCCGATGAGTGTACGCGGTTGAGCAGAGAAAGTATCTCGTTGTCAAACGACTGAATGCCAATACTGAGTCGG
The DNA here is from genome assembly GCA_964438975.1 of uncultured Roseivirgaceae bacterium. Lineage (GTDB taxonomy): Bacteria > Bacteroidota > Bacteroidia > Cytophagales > Cyclobacteriaceae > Chryseosolibacter. Next base: position 9,252 of record CAYTMU010000078.1, read on the forward strand.
TTGACGCCTGCTGCCTTGAAGTCGCGCAACTTGCCGACAGTGAGGTCATCGGGATTGGCCTCAAGAGTGACCTCAGGGTCGCCGGCGACCGCATGTGTCTGTGCGATCTGATCCAACAGGAACCCGATCTCTTCACCATCCATCATCGAGGGTGTGCCACCGCCGAAGTATATGGTGTCCAGTTGCGCACCGCCGAGATAGTTGCGCTGAAGCGAGATCTCAGTTGCCATTGCATGGATCAGGTCGCTGCGGATCTCCGTATTTGTGGAGAAATGAAAGTCGCAGTAGTGACATGCCTGGCGGCAGAACGGTATATGGATGTAAATTCCTGGCATAATCGAACGTCAAACTTACGCGCATTTCCCGTAATCAGGCAATTACCCTATTTTCGCGGTCATGATTGAACGGCTCATGTCGGCCATTGCCCTGGTGCTATGTTTCGCAACCGCAACCGCCCAGGAACGATTCACCGTAGTCAAAGATCTCCGCAGCGCGTGGATGTCACACGACGACGG
>CAYTMU010000079.1:0-9759 GCA_964438975.1 uncultured Roseivirgaceae bacterium
CTTCGTGGTACAGGATGTCAACACCTCGTACCTGTTCAACCAATGCTTCCCGGTAGGCTGTGTCCGAGCAGTAAGCGTAACTTCGCGACCTGCGCGGCGGCAACGTAAGGTCTGCGTTCCTATAAAGAATATTTCCATCGGTGTCGAGGACGTCATCTCCTTTTTTGAGGTTTGCGATTTGTCGCAGGCGCAACCCATCCGGTAGTCTGGCCTTATCTACACGCCGGGGTTTGATCTTTTCACGGAAGAGGAAGCCGGAACAGGCGATCTTGTGCGCAAGCGGAATAGTTTCCACCGTCAGAACATCGTCGTCATAGACCGTCTGCCGGATACCGGGTTGCAGCTGGTGAAAAACCAGGCGAAAGGAGGGCACTGACTGTGAGTACTTCAGCTGCGTGGTGATGATCTCGTCAAGCCCCTTGTGCCCGTAGAGGTGAAGCGTATCCGTGCGCCTGAGCAGGTGCATCGTGAAGATCAGCCCTACCAGCCCGAGGTAATGATCACCGTGCAAATGCGATATCAGGATGTGATTGATCCGATGAAGATTTGCCTGGTAGCGCATGAGTTGCATCTGCGCCCCTTCACCGCAGTCGACCAGGAAGTGTCGGTTTCCAATTTCGACGAGTTGTGAAGAAGGAAACCTCCCGTAAGCCGGAAGTGCCCCGCTGGAACCCAGTATGGTAATTTTGAACGACATCGGTGACGGACAGGAGCCGGCGCGTCGGCGGGTCTAGTTCCCGTCGCTGTTCTTAAGATCTTTCTCGATCTCGTGCATGAACACTGCGTCGATGGCCTCTTCGACTTTGTTCAGAATGTTGAGAACGCTGTCCAGTTGCGAGATCTTGATGAGCTTCGCTGTATGGTCTGATAAGCTCGCGAGGATGAAAATTCCGCCATCCTCCTGGACAATACGATTTCCCACGAGCAGTGCACTGAGTCCTGAGGAATCCGTGTACTTCACTTCGGAAAGGTCCAGGACAATATTGCGCACGCCTTCGGCGTGGAGGGTGATCAACTCCGACTTCAGATTTGGGGCTACGCTGGAATCGAGTTTCTCCTCGTGGAGGCGGAGTAGGCTGTACTTTTCCTGCTTGTCAATGGTGTATTTCATGTCTCTCCGAGGCTTAGGACTACGCAATAATACGCTATTATCGGCTACTTTTGAGGCTGAAAGTTAGTGGAATTTATTGAATTAGCGATGCTGTGGCTTATCCGCGACAGGATGCCTTCATAGTCGATCGGTGCGAGGGCTTCTCCGGTCGTCTGCTGGTACAATTCTTTATAACGCGCTGATATTGAGGCCACAATTTCGTCGGTCATCTCTGGTACTACCTGGCCCTCTTTTCCCTGAAATCCGTTTTCGATCAACCACTGACGGACGAATTCCTTTGAAAGTTGCTTCTGAGGGTCCCCGGCTCGCTGCCGCTCCGCATAGCCATCCTGGTAAAAGTAGCGCGAAGAATCCGGTGTATGGACTTCATCGATCAGGTAGATGGTGCCATCGTGCTTGCCGAACTCATACTTGGTGTCAACGAGTATCAGGTCACGCGCGGCAGCTAGTTCGGATCCTTTCTGAAACAGTTTCAGTGTGTAGTCTTCGAGTACCTGGTAGTCGGCTTCGCTGACGAGTCCCTGGCTCAGGATCCGCTCGCGGGAAATGTCTTCATCATGGCCTACCTTGGCTTTTGTCGTCGGCGTGATGATCGGGTGGGGGAGTCGGTCGTTTTCTTTCAGTCCCTCCGGCAGCGGAACTCCGCATAATATTCTCTTTCCGTCTCTGTACTCGCGCCAGGCGTGTCCCGCCAGGTAGCCGCGAACGACCATTTCCACCGGAAAGGGGTCGCACCGGAATCCGATCGTAACGTTTGGATCCGGTGTGCTGAGCACCCAGTTGGGTACGAGATGTTTAGTCGCGCGCAGGTTATTGGCAGCGATCTGATTCAATACCCTCCCTTTGTCGGGAATCGCTCGTGGTAGAATAACGTCGAATGCTGAGATGCGGTCAGTGGCTACCATTGCCATCCTGTCACCGAAATAATATACATCGCGGACTTTGCCGCTGTAGAAGCCGGTCTGTCCGGGGAAGGTGAAGTTGGTTTCTTTTATCGCGTGCATGGGATCGTGAGGCGTGAATCGTGAGTGGTGAATCGTGAGTGCGTTATCGGGGTTGGTTTGACTTGTTCCTGGAGCGTAGGGGGGTGAGTGGTGAGTGGTGAGTAGTGAGGGGTGTGTGCGAGGTCATGGTTTTTCTCTTTGTTCTGAATTTGTGGATGGATGTGTATCCTGATTTTTGTTGCTTTTGATTTGTCAGTTTCTTGCGGCACGTAAGAAACAAAGATCGATCTTTTTTTATCAGCAGCAAATGCGCAGACGCACTACCTGATGATCGAAGCGATTCACCACTCACCACTCACCACTCACCACTCACTACTCACTCACCAGCACCCCCGCCCGATACACTGTTGATGCTTTCAGATTTCCCTGTTCATCGTATTCCTTCCACTCCCGATGTTTTTTGTCTGCGACGTACTCTCCTTGTTCGTGGAGCTGCCCATTCGGATGCCAGGATGTGTATAGTCCGTGTTTCCGACTGTTGCGGTATTCCGCTTTTGACTGAGGTTTTCCGGTTTCGTAATATGTTTTGAAGGGTCCTGCCAGCAGGTTGAACTTGTATGTCTCCTCGGTCGAGGGGTTGCCGTTTGCATGATAAGTATAGCGCGTGCCGGTGAGTTTGCCGGCATCGTACGTCTCACGCATCCGGACCGTCTTGGTTCCGGGGAAATAGAATACCTGAAGCCCGTGTTTCTTTTCGTTCCGGAATCGTTCCTCCGCCAGAAGCGATCCGTTCTCTTCGTAGGAGAAGCGGGTCAGGTCAAGACCATTGTTGGTGCCGACTTCTCGTGTCTGGGTTACTCCGTTGGGAAAATACTCGTAGTTGGTCCCTACCTTCTTTCCTTCCTTATACGTGAAGCGGTGCTGGACCGCCCCGTCGGGATAATGGCCGATGTTCTCGCCGTGGAGATAGCCGTTGAGGAAGTTGCCTTCGAGGATGAGGTTGCCGTTCTTGTCGTAGGATTTGTATTGTCCGTTCCGCGCTCCGTCGGCCATGGTGGAGACGGTTTCGAGGTTGCCGTTGATGTAGTAGCTCTTGAAGAAGCCGGCGAGTATTCCATCCCGGTAGTTGGCTTCACTTTCAATCCTTCCGTTTTCGTAGAATGTCCGCGTGATGCCATTGGGTTTACCGTTGCGGTAGGTGATCTCACGCCTGACATTCCCATCCGCATAGTATTCGCGTACCAGCCCCTCCGGTTTTCCTTTCACGAACATGGTCTCCTTGCGTACATGCCCGTCAGCAAAGAACATGCGAACGCTGTCTGACAGCAGGTCGTTTTCGTACCACGCGCGTTGAAGGAACTTGCCGTCTTCGTTGTAGACTTCTACGCTACCGTGACGCATGCCATTGACGTAATGGAGCTTTCGCGCAACATTACCGTTGTTGTGATACTCCGTAAACAGCCCTGATCGCTCGCCATCGTCGAATTGGCCCGCGATCATAAGGTTGCCGTTCTCGTAATAGCGCCGGTATTCGCCATCCAGGGTCTGGTTGTCCTCGCCGACGTGGTATTCTTCACGGACGACCTTTTTCTGAGGATCGTGAAAATTCCGCACGGCCTTTTGCGCCGGGAGGGTGAGGGGAAGACACCAACACATGGCGAACAGGATATTCCGTACAGAGGTTAATATCATATCGCGTCGGATTGCCGGTGAATGAAACGCTGGCATGGCAATATTGTTGTTCTAATGTAGCGTTGCTACATTCTTTCTATTACGATGGCCGATGCACCACCGCCCCCGTTGCAGATACCCGCGACACCCACGCTGGCATCTCGCTGACTGAGTACATTGATCAGCGTCGTGACGATGCGGGCACCGGAAGCGCCGAGCGGGTGCCCCAGTGAAACAGCCCCCCCGTTGATATTTACGTTGTCCGGGTTGAGGTCAAGTTTGATGTTGTTGGCGATTGCGACAGATGAAAATGCCTCGTTGATCTCGTAGTAGCCGACATCATTCTTGCTGACACCCGCACGTTCCATTGCCTTCGGTATGGCGATGGAGGGTGTTGTCGTAAACCACATCGGGTCCTGCGCGGCATCGGCGAACCCTCGTATCCTGGCCAGGGGACGGACGCCGAGTTCCAAAGCTTTTTCCTTGCTCATCAACACCAGTGCCGAAGCACCGTCGTTGATGGTGGATGCATTCGCTGCGGTGGCGGTGCCGTCTTTCGAGAACACCGGTTTCAACCCGGAGATCTTGTCAAAGTTGACGCTCTTGTATTCTTCATCCTCTGAGAAAACAGTGACGTTTCCCTTGCGGTCTTTTACGTTCACCGGCACCACCTCTTCGCGGAATCGATCTTCCTTCCATGACTCGGCCGACCGTTTGTAGGAATTGATAGCGTAGCGGTCCTGGTCTTCCCGGGAAATGTTCATCTCTTTCGCGGTGTTGTCGGAACAAACGCCCATAGCGCAATGGTTGTACGCGTCGGTCAAGCCGTCGTATTGCAGTCCGTCGATCAACTCCCCACTTCCATACCGGTAGCCGAACCGTGCTTTCAGCAGGTAGTATGGAATGTTGCTCATGCTCTCCATCCCGCCTGCAACGACGATATCGTTTTGCCCGGCCATGATCGACTGAGCACCGAACATAATGGCTTTCATGCCGGAAGCGCAGACTTTATTGACCAGGGTACAGGGTATTTCAAAGCCCAGGCCCGCCGCTGCCGCGACCTGCGTAGCAGGTGCCTGTCCCAAACCTGCCGGGATAACGTTTCCCATCAGCAGTTCCTGTACCAGCAACGGGTCGATGCCCGATTTTTCCAATGCTCCCTTGACAGCAGCGGCACCCAACTCGATCGCTGATAGTGAAGCAAGAGCCCCGCCAAAGCTGCCGATCGGGGTCCGCACAGCGGAAATGATATATATATCTTTCATAATTCTACCATAAGCGTCGACCGTCGACCGATCTACCAATCCGGTTTATTGCTATCCCGCGACTCCGTTGGTTTGCGTTTCTGCTGCTGCAGATATTGCTTTTCCTGATTCTTCATCGCTTCCAGGATCATGCGCGCCTGCTCTTCACTGATTTTCATCTCTTTCAGTTTATCACGATCGAGATTCGGCATATCCTCTCTGTCGGAGTCTTGTTGCTCCTGCTGTTCTTTATCCTGTTGCTGTTCCTGCTCTCTCTGCTCCTGTTCTTTCTGTTCCTGTTCTTTTTGCTGATCGCTTTGCTGATCTTCCTGATCGCTGTCTTGTTGATCCTGATTGTCCTGCTGCTGATCTTGCTTCTGCTCGTCCTGCTTTTGCTGATCCTGGTTTTGCTGATCTTGATTGTCCTGTTGCTGTTGTTCTTCCTGTTCTTTTTGTTCGTCCAGTTTTTTCTTCAGCATTTCATAGTTGTAACGCGCGTCGTCGTTGGCAGGTGCTGCTTTGATAGCTTGTTTGAACAGGTTCAGCGCTTCTTCCGCTCGTCCCTGCTGATTGGCCAGGTTACCGAGTTGCTGGAGCGCCTTTGACCGGATCACCGGTTTCGGACTGTTTGACACGGTTTGGTAACGATGAAGGGCGCTGGCAGTGTCTTTCGCCAGATAATGAGCATTCCCGAGGTTTAACAGTACCTCATCCTCCGTGACGCCCAACGAATCGACCAGATATTGGTAATGGCGTATCGCGGTCGGATAATCACCTTTTTGAAAAGCCTTCTCCGCTGCAGATTTGGATGCGTTGATCTTTTTCACTGTTGCCGGATCGACCGCAGCGAGGATTACGAGTAAGATCAGCGAAAGTATTTTCATATACTAACGGTTTTGACGTTGAGCAGGACGTCGAGCATCAGCAGCACCACCGCGAAAGCGAGAAAGTAAAAATACTTATTTGCCGTGACATCGACCAGTCTCGCATCGCGCAATTCACCTTCTATTCTTCCCACTGTGCTGATAAGCCGCGATACATCGTTGCGCGATTCGTTTATTTCGAAGTACTGTCCGCCGGTCTTATCCGCGATGCTGCGCAGCGACCGGGAGTTGAGTTGCGTCACGACGTTGTTGCCATCCCGATCTTTCTTAACACCACTTCCTGCATAAATATTCCCACCTTTTTCAGTTCCGACCCCCAGCGTAAACAAGCGTAGGTTGCGCTTTTCAATTTCGCGCACATATTCATCCGTGCCTTGTCCGAAGTCCTCGCCGTCGCTGACCAGGATGATGATCTTTGATTTGGTATCCGTTATCTGCTCCTCGTCGTTTGTCAGTTTGTCCAGTGCCATGCGCAGCGCGGGACCGAAGTCTGTGCCCCCGACCGGTACGAGTCCTGTATTCATCGTCTCGATAAACAGGTTCAACGCGTTTTGGTCGAAGGTAAGGGGACACTGCATGAATGCCTCAGACCCGAAGATGATGAGTCCGATGCGGTCGGAGCTAAATGCCGCTACCAGCTTTTTCATCTCATTCTTAACCTTTTCCAGCCGCGTGGGCTGAACATCGAAGGCATCCATGGACTTGGACAAATCGACACAGATCATAATGTCCTTTCCGATGGATTTGACTTCCTTTCGGGCGCCTCCGAAAGACGGACCAAGTACCGCGACGATCAGTAGCGCAAAGAAAAGAGTGCGGACCACTATCTTTATGAAGATACGCGAGAAGGACGTGTTAAGCGCCCGCGCGACCCGCAGTACGCGGAATAGGTATAATCCGTAGAACACCACGAACGCCGCGATGAATACGATTTCTGTTGTACTTAGTTCTCTGTACCAGCTCACGACCAATAATGTTTGGTGCAATTAAGTGGGATTTTGGGACTCATCCAAAGTACGTCCGCAACATGGTGCAGAGATCCCGATACTTATATGTCTTGGTGAAGAACGCTGCGGCGCCGAGTTTTTTTGCTTTTTCAATTTGCGAACGCTGTGAGGTTGTCGAATACACAATCACGGGTATGTTGCACAGGATCTTGCTTTTCCTCATGGCTGCGAGGAAGTCGAATCCATTCATGCGGGGCATGTTCAGGTCGAGGAAGATATAATCGGGTGTTGTCTCTTCATGGTGCAACAGTTCCAGTGCCCGGTCGCCATCAGATGCCACCAGACAACGCGCATTGACCGACACTTCCTTCAAAGCGTTGAGGAATACCTCCTGATCATCTGGATCATCATCCACTAACAGACATGTTTTCCATCCATTCATATCGCGAGTCAACAGTGCGCTATGCGCCGTTCAAGTTTTCATGATAAGTTACAACGAATTTCGGAGGTCAGTTCAACCCTGCCTTGTCGAGCATGAATCTTCCATGTAAGATATCCTGGAAAATTCAATCGTTTTTGTTGCCCCCATCTCTTCCTTTTCCTTCAAGACGATTACCTTGTCGTGTTCAATTTCGTTGTCGAGGATGTTGTCGACAATACAGAGATACAGACCCGCGCCAAGAGCTAGGGTCCATGCCGATAGCTTTCATAAAGTAGCTATTTCCCCGAGAAAGAAAAATTCCTGTACCACATCCCATTCCGGCAGTAATTACAGTCGCTTTCTTATACGGGCCGACATAATTCTCTACGGAACCCGCTGAGAACGTGCTAAATGGCAGGTCGTCAAGCCTCGGAACCCGAATGTGTGCCTTAGGCACATACTCAGGTCAAGGAATTATTCAACAACATGTGTCCGGACTGGTCGGTCAGGGGAGAACGCTTATCGTCATCGGGATCTGTCGAAGCGGTTTGTCTTCGTTGTGGACTTTTACCGCAGCGATCTTGTCGATGACCTCAATACCTTCGACTACTTCGCCAAAGACAGTGTACTTCTGGTCGAGCGACATATACCCGCCGGATGTCATATAGATCTCTTTTTGCTCAGGGGTTAGTGTCAGGTCGTACTGCTGCGCCTCGTCATCTACCTGGTAATCGGTGTAGCGTGTCCCTTGTACCAGGAAGAACTCGGTGGACGATGATTCGAGTTTCGGGTTGTCTTCGTCAGACCTTGCCATCGACAAGGCGCCGCGCTTGTGAATGTGTTCGCCTCTGAACTCTGCGGGAATATTGTAGGGCAACTCCTTCGGATAGATACCGGCCTGGACCATGAACTTGGAAAGCACCCGGTAAAACGTTGCGTCTTCGTAAGCGCCTTCTTTGATGTTCTTGACGAAGTTTGCGCGATGTAACGGGGTGTCTTCGTACAGCCGAATGGTCAGATTTCCAAAACTGGTCTCAATCAGTACCATCGTTTCAGGATTGGCGTTACCGTATTCAAGCAGTTGCTCCCGAACTCGAAGGGAATCGATTGCTGTCACCTCTTTCCGTTGACTGCAGCTGGCAATAATCGTAATCAGAACTGTGAGTAGGGTAAATCTCATGGATCAGGAAATTAAAACGGTTGCGAAGTTTTTTCAGGAAAGAACCGCACGGATGGCCCTTTCTTTACTGCCGTCAAAATACCGGTCGCGAAACACTTTGCAATGGCAAGTTATATTAATAATTTGCGAATCATCTTTTAAGAGGAAGGTTCATCATGTGCGTTTCGCGAGTTTTGCACTGTAATTTTTGTGTAGAATGATAGTATTGCATGTAGATGACGATCCAGACGACAGCGCGTTGTTTTGTGAGGCCGTCCAGGAGGTAGCTCCTGCGTACACCTGCCTCATAGCGGACAGCGCTGCGGCAGCACTAAGCATTCTCTCGGATCGGCAGAATATCCCCGATTATATTTTTCTCGACATGAACATGCCCAAGATGAATGGGCTGGAATGTTTGCGGCTGATCAAGAACAATCATGCGCTCAGCCACATCAAGGTGATCATGTATTCCACGTCGTCGGACCCGACACATATCCGGGAGTTCCGAAGGCTTGGCGCAGACTTTTTGCTGAAACCCGATCGCTTTGACGTATTGGTCAAAAACCTGGAGCAGATACTCCTTCGCAGTGGCGCATAGCCCACTGACATAACTTTCTTTCTCGTCCCGTTGCGGTCGACCCCCGCTAGACGGAGAGCTCGACTTCTTCTGTTTCGGTTACAACTTCCTCAATGTTTCCTTTGCAGATCACGCGTAGCATGAAAGCTTTGTCTAGGCTGAACTCAAATGTGGCTTTGTCCATCAATTCAGAAGCGCGACGCGAGTTCTGAAGAACGTGCAACAGGTCTTTCGCGACAGTCGAGGTCCTGATGTTGTTCAAGGCTCTTCCCTGAGAAGCCTCCAGAATGAAGTTATAGCCCGAGCGTTCCTTTGTACCAGCGGCTTTGAATTCGTGGACGAAAAGTTTGTACTCCTGCGGTCCTTTTTCCACGGCGGTGGACATCAGTTGCAGGATAACCGGGCGATACTTGTTCCAGATGGTTGCATAGGGACTAGATTCGGCAAGCGTCATGTATTGTGTTTTTTAAAGTGTTACGCAGATAAAAAGAGCGTTCAGCGAACGCAAATGGGGGTATAGGAGCAGCCAGGATCAACGTGGTCAAATCAGAAGGGCCGCAATATACGATTAATTGGAGAACAATTTGCGTGGGGGAAAGATTCCTTGGGGGCTAAGGGCTTTGCCCGCCGTAGCTTTAGCGAAGGCAGGGGGTTAAGGGCTAGGGGGCTAAGGGGGGTACTTGCTGGGTTTGTAGTTGGACGCAAAGGGCCTGGCCACCGTAGCTTTAGAGGGGGCTAAGGGGCTATAGGGCTAGGGGGTAAGGTGTCATAGCGTGTGAAGTTTTCTTAGCTACGGGGGGT
>CAYTMU010000080.1:0-9593 GCA_964438975.1 uncultured Roseivirgaceae bacterium
TCGGGTATTTACACAGCGATGATCACCACCGTAGCAGGGTTGGTGGTTGGGATCATGGCATACCTCGCGTACAACTTTCTGGTCACGCGGGTACAGAAGGTCATTCACAAGATGGAGTACACGTCGATCGAGTTTATTGACCTTCTTCAGGAACCGCAATAGTGTCACAACTGTTATAAACGAAACGGCGCCATGAATTTCAGATCAAAGAACCGCGTTGACCCCTCCTTCAGCATGGCGTCCATGACTGACCTGATATTTCTGTTGCTTATCTTTTTCATGCTGACATCTTCGTTTGTCACGCCGTCGGGACTGCCTGTCAACCTGCCGTCCAGCAAGTCCAGTGCTATTGAAGTCCAAAAAGTATCCGTCACGGTGACGCAGGACCTGCAGTATTTCGTAAACGACAGAAGAGTGTCGCGAGCATTGCTGGAGGGAGAATTGAAAAGTTTGCTATCGGGCCCGGCGGGGTCCGTCATTCTCCACATTGACAAGTCAGTCGCCACGGAACACTTGGTGTATGTCGCGGGGATCGCGACCTCACTGAATGCGAAAGTTGTTATTGCCACCAAACCAGGGAAGTAGATAGTTATGACCGAGGCGCAGGAGCGAAAGAACAGACGAATAGCGATGATCACCAGTCTTGGTGTTCACGGCGTCATTTTGCTTTTGCTTCTTTTGGTGGTCGCCTGGCGTGCACCCGATCCCCCGCTTCCTGACTTCGGTATTGAATTGAACTTCGGAATGGACGTACAGGGGAGCGGACAGACGCAACCACCTGCGCCCGTAGGGGTAGTGGAAGAACAGACGGCAGAGGAAGAGGCTGTAACGGAGGAAGCACCTGTTCCCGTGCCGGAAGAAGTTGTTGAAGAACCTCGCGTGGAGGAGCCGCAGCCGGTACAGCCCGAGGTGACGTCCAAGACGGAAAGCCCCGTAGTCGTCGAGGAAAAGAAGGTAGAAGAGAAGAAGGTCGTTGAGAAGGAGGAAGTAAAGCCAGTCGAAAAGAAACCTGAGGTCAAGGAAGTGCCGCAAGCCGTTTACAAGCCCAAGGCAGAGGCGACGGACGGTCAGAAGAGTGGAGCGCCCGGAAGCCAGGGAGATGATATTGACAAGGCTGGAGATAAAGGCGACCCACAAGGTACACTTGATGCCAAGGCGCTGTATGGCAAGTCGGGCGGCGGTGGTGGTGGGGCATCGATAACAGGTTTTGGTTCATTCGGGTATCCCGCCATCAACACACCTTCGTTACCGGACGAGTCCAATGGAATTTATGAATTCAAAGTCCATGTTGACCGCGACGGATATGTTACGCGTGTCGAGACACTGCAGCGCGGTCTCAGCGCGGATGCTGAACGACGATTGAAAGCGACGATTCAGAACTTGCGCTTTATTCCAAAAGGCAATCCGCAGTCAGCGGAGGGAAGGATCTCCTTCAGGGTAGTGTCGGAGTGATATTGCGCAATGATCTCCTCTTACCAGGAAGCCCTCAGATTCTTATACGACAATCTCCCGATGTTTCAGCGGGTAGGCGTTGTCGCGATCCGCAAAGATCTGGTCAATACATGGAAGCTCTGCGATCTCCTCGGTAATCCTCAGAACAGCTTTAGATCGATCCATGTAGCCGGCACCAATGGCAAAGGCAGCACCTGTCACATGCTGGCCTCAATTTTACAGACGGCTGGATATCGCACAGGCCTTTACACATCACCTCATCTCAAGGAATTCACCGAGCGCATCAGGATCAACGGTCAGGAGGTAGCCCAGTCGTATGTCGTCGAATTCGTCAATCGTATCCGGCCAGCTATAATGGAGATACGACCGTCTTTCTTCGAGATCACAGTTGCCATGGCATTTGATCACTTCGCACGCGAGGGTGTGGATATCGCAGTGATTGAAACAGGCCTCGGAGGCAGGCTCGACTCAACGAACGTTATCACCCCTGTTATTTCCGTGATCACCAATATCAGTTTAGACCATAAGGATGTACTCGGCGAGACGATCGAGGAGATTGCCGGTGAAAAGGCCGGCATTATCAAAGAGAACGTACCGGTCATCATCAGTGAGCGACAGGAAGAAGTCGCGAGTATTTTCCGGGACAAAGCACGAGGGAGTAACGCTGATATCTTTTTTGCGAGCGATCGGTACGTCGTCGGTAGCGACGAAGGATCAGACGCCCTTGTTGTTTCGGAAGGATCAGTACGCAAGCTCACGATAGAGAACTTTCCCTTAAAGGGCATTTATCAGCAACGAAATATTCCCGGTGTGCTGCGATCAGTCGATGTGCTGCGATCCCACTTTTCTATACCGGAGGAGTCGGTGATCAAAGGCCTGGAGAACGTGACCATTAACACAGGATTGAAAGGCCGTTGGCAGATACTTCGGCATAATCCAACCGTTGTATGCGACACCGGGCACAACGAAGGGGGCATGCGGGAAGTGGTCCGGCAGATTGCACAAGAACCGTTTGAACATCTGTTCATGGTCCTGGGCATGGTGAAGGATAAAGAGGTGAGTCAGATACTTGCGCTGCTTCCGTTGGATGCCCACTACTATTTTTGTCAGGCAAAGCTTCCACGGGCGATGGACGCGCATGCGCTGCAGACGGCAGCGGCGGCGCTCGGGTTGACCGGTGTGGTGGTGCCCGATGTCAATGAAGCCAAGCGATGTGCCCTGGTACAGGCGAAAGCCAATGACCTCGTCTTTATCGGGGGAAGCACCTACGTGGTCGCCGAACTCGACGAACTATAAACCCCGGTTGTGAAACGTAAGAAAGAGCGATTCAAGATCATTGAAGAACGTTCGAATGTCATCGAACCTTCGAAACCGATCTACCAAAAGATCAAAGGCAAGTGGAACGCGGAGCACTTCGGAAACAACAACCCGATTACGCTGGAACTCGCGTGCGGTCGCGGTGAGTACACTGTCGGTCTCGCCCGCTTGTTTCCCGAAAGAAATTATATCGGTGTTGATATAAAAGGCGAGCGCATCTGGAAGGGCAGTACGACCGCGTCAGACGAAGGTCTTCACAACGCCTGCTTCCTACGCACGCCGATATTGAAAATCGAGGACTTCTTCGAGCCTGGAGAAGTCGATGAGATCTGGTTGACCTTTCCCGATCCGCGCCCACGCAAGCGCGATATCAAACGCCGACTCACCAGCCCGCGTTTTCTGGAGATGTACAAAAAGATTTTAAGGAAAGATGGTTACCTTCGATTGAAGACGGATAATACACCGTTGTTTGAATACACACTCGAGCATGTGCAGACGCGAAGCGACATTGCCGGTCTCACCTATACGGCCGATGTGTATTCTTCGGATCTTGAAAAAGAGTGTTTTGGAATTAAAACACGTTACGAGCAAGAGTTCGCAGCAAAAGGTGAAAAAATTAAATATTTGCGATTTAGATTTGCCTGACAACTTAAACCCCCTACCGTTATGGACGAAGTGAACTTTGATCTCGAGGAGAAATTTCTAAAGGCGGATGCACTGATCGGTGAAAATCGCCTGAGTGAAGCGGCAAAATTATTGGAGGACATTCTGTCGGACGCTCCGGATTTCGGGAAAGCTCACAATCATATGGGGTGGTTGTTTGAAACAAAGTTCAAAAACTTACATCGCGCGGAAGAACACTACCGCCTTGCGCTTAAGTTCAGCCCGGATTATACAGCCGCTTATTACAACTACGCCTACCTGCTTTCGTCGCTGCGAAAGTTCGATGAACTCGAAGCGTTGCTTAAGGACTGTATCACCGTACCGGGTATTAACTACGCTACCATCTACAACGAATATGCACTTATGCGCGAGATGCAGGGAGAGATCGACGATGCCATCCATCACTTCCGCCTGCATATCAAGAACTCGTTCGACATGAAAGGTATTGAAGGCGCGTATGAAGCGATCAAACGGTGTGAACGAAAGAAGGAGATCCTGACCGGCAACTAGTGGTCAGTTAACTTTCATCTTCCAGCGCTTCCAATAGCGAGCCGAGTTCGTCGTAGCCAGTCACACCCGCACGAGTCTGTGCGGGGCCTTGTAACACGAATCCGCTGAAACACCCTGCGTTCAACTTCTCCTCCAGATGTTCTGAAGAACCTGTTCTGATCAGTGTCCTGTACGGCACCCCTTCGACGTCGCGACAGGTCGCAGACTCGCCCGTGATCGCGTACAGGATATTTTCCGCGTCGTGGAATGCGACATTAGCTTTTGCTGCCGATATATCGACGATGCACGGTAGCTTTATATATTCCCCGTAGGTGACATACTCATCCCACGTCAACTCAAAGTAATCCGGCGCGTAGGTTTCCATCGCTTCGTCGATCTGGGCGATAGAGGACAGGCCGTAGAGTTCGCCTACGATTTGCGGCCCGGCAAGCCACCCGCGGATCTCGTGGAAGACCTCGGGGGTCATGTAATGCCGGGTTCCGGGTATCACGCCAAATCCGAGTAGTTCAACACCCATTCCCGAGCAAAACCTGGCGTCACTCAGGTTTGACAGATTACTGACTTTTACAACTGATTTTAAGGCCATATCGGCAGGAAAGAAATAACTTTGATATTGTTACGTTGAAACTCAGCTGCGGATATAACGAAAACACCGTCACCATTGAAATATTTCGTTAACTTTTTGATGCTTTTGATCCTGTTCGGAGGCTGTGAGGGAGAAGAGGCTCGTGTCCCGGACAACGGTGCCGCGTATTTCCCGCTTCAAACAGGGGTGTATCAGGTTTACGATGTATTGGAAAAGCGATACGAAGTGGCTCAAGCCCCACAGGAGTTCTCGTACCAACTGATGACGGAGATCGTTGATTCCTTTCCATCTGACGCCGGGCATTTGACCTACGTGATGCATCGCGCAAGGAGGCAGACAGAATCCGATCCCTGGGAGCAGCTTGACACGTGGTCAGTGAGATCCGAAGCAAATGGCATCATTGTAGCTGAGGGGAACACAGCCTTTGTCAAACTTGCTTTGCCTGTTGGGGAAGGCAACCGATGGGATGGCAATGCGTACAATTCGATAGGTAAAGATGAGTATCAGGTTCGGCAGATGCGATACCCTTTTGAAGTGAACGGTGTGACGTTCGGTAATACGGTGACGGTAGAACAGGAGCGAAATGAAGATCCGATCGTATTTCACGATGAGCGTAGCGAGGTATACGCCGCCGGGGTTGGACTGATATACCGGGAAGTTGTTCAACTCGATTATTGCACTGCGAACGACTGTCTCGGATTGCGGAAGATCGACGAAGGAATAGATATGAGAATCACAATTGTTGACTATGGCAGGCATTAAGTTTCTCCCTGTTGCCGTGTTATTCTTTGTCCTTTCCTGGAGCGCTGATGCACAGGAGAATCGATACATGGTATTTTTTACTGATAAGGAAGGTATCTCTGAGACGATCGCGAAACCATTCGAATTTCTGTCTGACCGAGCTATCCAGCGCCGGCTGGATCAGAACATCTCGATAACTGTTGACGATCTTCCCGTCAGGCAATCCTACGTCGAAGGCGTTGGGGCAGCAGGAGCGACCGTGCTTCACAGCACGCGGTGGATGAATGGCGTACTGGTTCATTGTGAACCGTCTGCGCTGCCGGCGATTGGCGCCTTGACTTACGTAGACCGTGTTGAGTATGTCGCGCCCCCCGGAAGGCTCCCTTCCGGGGGGCGACGGTCGGTCGTGCTCAGGAAGAACAATAATCACATCGGTATAGACACCGAAGCGCAGTTGAAGATACTGGGCCTGGACCGGATGCACCGGGATGACTTTACAGGCACGGGAATTACGATTGCTGTTCTTGACAGTGGATTCCCCGGCGTAGACCAGGCGCCAGCGTTTCAGGGATTGCTCGATGGTGGGCGGATCGATGCCGATGCTTCGTATAATTTTGTCCGTCATTCGAATGATGTCTTCAGCGAAGATGACCACGGGACAGAAGTGTTGTCGGTGATCGTAGGGAGCGTTCCCGATGCTTATACCGGAGGTGCACCGGACGTTAGTATTCAGTTATACGTGACGGAGGAAGTGCCGACGGAGTACCGCGTGGAGGAATACAACTGGTTGTTTGCAGCGGAACGCGCCGATATTTCAGGAGCTGACATCATACACTCGTCGCTTGGCTATTACGATTTCGACGACTCGTCGATGAATTACACCGTCGATCAGATGGATGGTAATACCACCGTGATTACACGAGCCGCAAAGATGGCCTTCGAGAGGGGAATTGTGGTGGTGACGAGTGCTGGCAACGAAGGACATATTCCGTCCTGGCGCATTATCACAGCCCCGGCTGACGCGGAAGACGTGCTCGCTGTGGGTAGTGTTAACAGCGCCAGGCAACGCGTAACATCGAGCTCGATCGGTCCCAGTTCGGATGGACGTATCAAGCCCGACCTGGCCGCTCTTGGAGCGGGCGTCAGAGTGGTCAAGGCGAATGGCGTGCTGTCGACGGCGTCAGGAACGTCACTGGCCGCCCCTCTGGTCACGAGCCTTGTAGCAGGAATTATGCAACGCCAGCCGGAACTGAGTGCGCGGCAGATAGTAGACCTTCTGCGGAAGACAGCTTCCCAGGCAAGCAATCCCGATAACCTGCTCGGATATGGTATCCCAAATTACCAGGCTGTGGTCAACTTCCAGGATGAAGATGAACAAACTGAGGCGTTCGTCGTCTATCCGAATCCCCTCGGTGATCGCGACACACTGACCATCCGTCCCAAGGACCCCGAAGCATTTGATACATGCCAGATTGAGATTGTGAATTCACAGGGGAGGGTGCTCAGTAGCCAGCATGTACGGTTTGATTGGCTCAACCGCTCTTACCGGGCCTCCCTGGCGGGATTCCCCGCCGGGTCGTACTATGTTCGGATCTTCGCCGAGAAAAGAAAGGACACGTTTAAGATAGTCAAGTTGCGATGACAACTTACTTCGTTATTTTTGCCGGGTAACCTCTGGCTATGTCAAAAACACCACTTATTGCACCATCCGTCCTGGCAGCTGACTTTGCAAACCTCGGCGGTGAGATCCGTATGATCAACGAGAGCCTCGCCGACTGGATACACATCGATATCATGGATGGAGTGTTTGTGCCAAACCTGTCGATGGGATTTCCGGTGGTGGATGCGATCCGGCGCCACGCGAAGAAACCGATGGACGTTCACCTGATGATCGTACAGCCCGAACGTTATGTCGAAACCTTTGCCCGCGCGGGGGCGGCGAACATTTCCGTACACATTGAAGCCTGTACCCATCTTCACCGGAACATCCAGCAGATCCGCGATGCGGGGTGCAAGGCAGGTGTCGCGATCAACCCGCACACCCCGGTGAGCAGCCTGGAGGACATTATCGCTGATATCGACCTGGTTTGTGTAATGTCCGTCAACCCTGGATTCGGCGCCCAGAAATTCATCGAGCACACCTACTCAAAAGTTCGTGCGTTAAAGGAGATGATCACTACCTCGGGGTCGCGCGCCCTCATTGAAATAGACGGAGGTGTAAACCAATCGAATGCACGTCCGTTATTAGACGCTGGTGCCGATGTGCTGGTGGCCGGCAATTTTGTTTTCACGGCCCAGGATCCCATGGCAGTTATCCGCGACCTGAAGGCCGGATAGGCTGAAAACCGGCAGGATTTTTGAATCTCAACAAAGAAAAATTCTATGAAGCGACTCAGCTTGATTCTCATGGTCGTACTGGTAGCGGGTTGCCAGGCGAGAAAAGTCACCCGGATCGACCCGGCTACCGAAATCGATCTCAGCGGGCGGTGGAACGATACCGACTCGCGGAAAGTAGCTGATCAGATGATCTATGATTTGTTTGAATCGAGCCCTTTCAAGCAATACGCGAAAGACAAGAGTGCACGTCCTGTGATCGTTGTCGGCACCATCCGGAACAAGACGTCTGAACATATTGATGCTGACAATTTCGTCAAGAAGTTTGAAGTCGTGATTCACAACTCGGGTGTTGCCGACCTTGTGGAGTCGAATGACTTTCGCGATCAACTTCGCGTGGAGCGCCTCGAGCAACAGGAGTTCGCGAACCCGGCTACTGTCAAGAGGATGGGAATGGAGCTTGGTGCTGACCTGATGTTGTTCGGCGAGATCACATCCGAGATCGATACGTACGGTAAACGACGCGTTGTCAACTACGTCACCACGCTCTTCCTGACGGATATCGAGTCCAACAGGCGCGTCTGGTACGGTCAAAACGAGATCAAGAAGTATGTGAAGAACTGACGTTCGAATGACGGATGCCGGAAACCGCGCGAATGCCTCGCCAGCTAACCATATTTTTTTTGATCTTTCTTTTTCTCGGGGTGTCCTCGTGCGCCACGTACTATCAGAAGCACTACGCGTTCAATTCGGAATTTGAGAAAGGCGACCTTACCGCCGCGTTGGAGGTCCTTCAAAAGAGTGGATCACTCGCAAACAGCAAGACGAAATTCCTGTATTTTGTCAATAATGGCCTGCTTCTCTCGATCCTTGGAAAGTATCAGGAGAGCAATGATTTCCTCGAACGCGCATACATCTTCGGTGAAGATCAACGCATCAACTACTTTCATGAGGCGGCTGGCTATTTCACGAACCCCAACATGTCCGTTTACCGCGGCGAGGACCATGAGCATCTCATGCTCCTGTACTTCAAGGCGATCAACTTTCTGAAACTCGGTGATCACGAAAAGGCACTGGTGGAGTGCCGTCGATTAAATACCCGTCTTAACCAGTTGAGCGACAAATACCAGTCGGAACGGAAGTACAGACGGGACGCCTTTATCCACAATCTGATGGGAATCATTTACCAGGCCTCGGGCGACTATAACAATGCCTTTATCGCCTATCGCAATGCGCTGGAGATATATGATGACGACTACGCTGAACTTTTTTCGGTAACGGCACCGGGGCAGTTGAAGAAAGATCTTCTGAACACCGCGTGGTGGACCGGTTTCAGGGCGGAGTTCCGGGACTATCAGGAACGATTTGGGATGCAGGACTACATTCCTGAAAAGCCCGAAACTGAGTTGGTGTTCTTTTGGCATAATGGTCTCGCGCCTGTCAAGAGCGAGTGGAGCATCAACTTTGTCATTGATCAGCGTTCCGGCAACACGGTTGTCTTCACCAACGAGCAACTGGGTATATCTTTCCCGTTCCATGTTGACGAACAAAAGGATCGGTCCGACCTTAGCGGACTCGGTATCTTCCGCGTGGCGTTTCCGAAATACGATGAGCGGTCCGAATATTATCGCACGGCGTACATAGAGTCAGGTGGTGTTTCAGTTCCGATGGAATTGACAGAAGATATCAGCCAGATCGCGCGTCATTCCCTGAAGGAACGGATGGTGCTGGAGTTTAGCAAGGGATTGTTGCGCGCCGCACTAAAGAAGGCGACCGAACTCAGTATCAAGAAAGAAGATGAGGGACTCGCGGCGATTATCGGTGTCGTGAACGCTTTGACCGAAAAGGCAGACACCCGCAACTGGCAGACACTGCCCCATAGTATTTATTACGCACGCGTGCCGCTCGCCCCAGGCGAAAACAAGGTGCGCTTTCGCATGAACGCCCACCGCGACGCGGCGCACTATGACTTTACCTACTACGCCAGTCA
>CAYTMU010000081.1:0-9592 GCA_964438975.1 uncultured Roseivirgaceae bacterium
GCGCTAAAGCT
Organism: uncultured Roseivirgaceae bacterium; assembly: GCA_964438975.1. Classification (GTDB taxonomy): domain Bacteria; phylum Bacteroidota; class Bacteroidia; order Cytophagales; family Cyclobacteriaceae; genus Chryseosolibacter. Next base: position 12 of record CAYTMU010000081.1, read on the forward strand.
TCGGCGGACGAGGTGCGCCTGCGCTAAAGCTTCGGCGGACGAGGTGCGCCTGCGCTAAAGCTTCGGCGGACGAGGCCTTTACCCTTTGTATCAGAACCGCAAGGTGAACATCGTGGATATATCCGGTTCTGACACAACAGTAAGCGATCCGTTGTGCATCTGCATGATCTGTCGGGAAAGGCTCAATCCTATCCCGGAGCCCGTGCGCTTGGTCGTGTAGAAGGGCACAAAGATATGCTCAATAGCCTCTTCGATAATCCCAGGTCCGTTGTCCGTCACATCTATCCTGACCGAATTCTCGTCGTATCGGCCGATCAATTCCATCCTGGGATCCGGGGTCTCAGCAAGGGCGTCTACAGCGTTCTTCAACAGGTTGATCAGTACCTGCTCGATCATCTCAGCGTCCGCCTGTATCGCCAAATATTCAGAGTGGCATTCACTGTGAAACGATATCTCCGCTTTGCTCAGCTCCGGTTTCATCAACTGCGAGACATTGTCGATGATATCTTTCAGCCTGACCATACTCATCCGAGGTTTTGGAAGTGATGTGTACTCGCGGTAGGCATCGATGAACTTGATCAGTCCCTTGCTGCGACTCTCGATCGTGCTGATCCCCTCCCGGAGATCTTCTGCACCCTCCTGCCTCAGTTCATAATGATCCCCCCTGCGCTCCATATCGTGATCGAGAATTTCCCGGAGCGTGGAGGTCAGCGATGAGATCGGTGTGATGGAATTCATGATCTCGTGGCGCAAGACCCGCGTCAGATTCTGCCAGGCTTCGAGCTCCTGTTTCTGCAGTTCGGACTGAATATTTTGAAGGGTGATCAGCTTGACCTCCGAGCCGCGGATGCGAAGCTCGGTCGACTGGATCGTCAGGTGGAGGTCGTTACTACCCTTATAGAGTTCGCTCTTACCTGTGTGGACGTTCGTGAGTGTGTGGTAGAGGGCAGGGTTCACCGATTGCAGTTCGCGGATGTTGCGAAGGGTCGGCATGCCGAGTAGTCGTCTCGCATTGGTGTTGATGATCTGAATGCTTCCCTGGGCATCAAACGAAATGATTCCGGTGCGAACCTGTTGAACGACCGTGTTCAGATACTGCCAATGTTCTTCTTTCTCAGACCTCGCTTTCCGAAATGCTTCCATAACTTCGTTGAAGGCGATGTTCAGGTTCTTGAAGTCCTTTCCAAGTTTGCTGTCGGATGCAAATCCCGATGTGAAGTCCGAGTACCGGACAGATTCGAGAAACCGTGTCAGTTTGCGATTGGTCTGACTTACGAATCGAAAGATATCGATCAGTTGGAGGACGATGACGATCAGAATGAGCATCGCCGCGAAAACCATATACTGCCGCGTGATCATGAACGAGAACAAAGCCATCGTGATTCCGAGGAATAGTACCCGGATGATAACTCTCGCGCGGAAGTCGTGTAGTTTCAAGTGCAGTTAGTTTATGGTATATGATGGCACCGCGATCGTCAAAGCCCGTGCTTTTCAAGGCGCCGGTAAAGAGAAGATCGGGTAAGGCCTAGTTCAGATGCTGCCTGTGTGATATTGCCGTTGTATTTCTTGAGGACCTTTCGGATGAGCAGCTTTTCCACTTCATCCAAGTTGAACTGGTCGAGGTTAAATTGGGCATCGTCTTTTGATGATACGGGAGTGAAGTTGAAGTCGTCTGGTTGTAACACCGAGCTGCTGCTCAGTATAACGGCGCGTTCGATCGCATGCTGCAGCTCGCGGATATTTCCCGGCCACGGGTGTTTGTGCATCCGCATGATCGCCGCCTCACTGATTCGGTTGACCGTCTTCTGATATTTTTTCGCGTAATGTGCGAGGAAGTGATTCGCTAGTACCGGGATGTCTTCGAACCGTTCGCGAAGGGGAGGTACCTCAATTTCAATTGTGTTGACCCGGTAGAGGAGGTCTTGCCGGAAGCGGTTTTCCTTTACCATATCATACAAGGGCATATTGGTGGCGCAGATCAAACGGATATCAATAGAAGTATCCTTGTTGGACCCGACACGGCTCACCCGGCGGTTCTGAAGAACTGTCAGCAGTTTCGCCTGTAACGTCATTGAAAGGTTCCCGATTTCGTCGAGGAAGAGAGTTCCTTTATCTGCGAATTCGAATCGCCCCGGCCGATCCTCGCGTGCGTCGGTAAAGGCACCCTTGCGGTGGCCGAATAATTCGCTTTCAAATAGCGTTTCTGTAATTGAGCCGAGATCAACGCCGGCGAATGTCTCGCTTCGGCGGGCGGAGTTCCGGTGGATAGCCCGCGCGATCAGTTCCTTGCCGGTACCGTTCTCACCGAGAATCAGCACGTTGGCGTCGGTCTTTGCCACCCGGTCGATTGTCTGGAAGATCTTTTGCATCGCCGTGCTGTGACCAATGATCTCGGCGTACCGATCATTCTGCGCGTGATTGATCTCCTGGTTCTTGCGTCGGAGATTTTCGATCTCGTCACGCGATTCGCGCAAACGCATAGCCGCGTAGAGAGTGCCGAGAAGTTTTTCGTTTTCCCACGGTTTCAGCACGAAGTCCGTGGCTCCCGCTTTAATAGCTTTCACCGCCATCTGGATGTCGCCGTAAGCGGTGATGAGCACGACCACCGCGGAAGGATCGATGCTGAGGATCCGTTCCAGCCAATAGTATCCTTCGCTGCCGCTGCTGACATCCTTGGTGAAGTTCATGTCCAACAGGATGACGTCATAGTCTTCCTGACCCATGAGGCCAGGAATGGCCTCGGGATTCTTTTCGATATCGACATGCGCAAAATGACGTTTGAGGTGCATACGGGCAGCCTTCAGCAAATCCTCGTTATCGTCGACAATCAGTATCCGGCCGTGTTTGATATCCGCCATAGCAGGGTTCGTTAGTCTTCCAATATGTTCAGAATGTCCGATAACGGGCAAACCGCATACCGAAATAATTATCCGCCGAAATACTGTGGAATCCAGCCAGGCGGCGGTCCGGGATCGTATTTCATGTTCGGTTCCGAACACCTGCGTTCACATTTGAACGAGAAAAAGACGCCCTGATGCACGCTGTGGGCTTAAATAACGCATCAGCTACTTGGCACGTTTGTTGGCATCGGGGTTACCCGCAGTAATACCTCCAACATCGAATGGATAGAAAGATCAAAAAGAAGAAGTGGACAGTCAAAAAGGTCGCGACCTATCTCGGCATTGTTCTCTTTGTTCTTTTCGTAGGATATCAACTCATTTTCGCCGATCGACGTCCAACACTTAAAGTTGACCGCGAAAAGATCACAATCTCGGCAGTGAAACGCGATGTATTCCAGGAATTCATTCCACAGACTGGCACCGTTGAGCCGAGTCGGACGGTCTACCTGGATGCAGTGGAAGGGGGTACGATCAAACGTGTCGTCGCTGAAAGCGGCGCGATGGTGAAGCAAGGAGATGTCATCCTGGAATTGAGCAACCTCAACCGCGAACTGGCTGTATTGCAGCAGGAGGCTTCCCTCAACCAGAGTATCAACGAAGCCCGGAACACGCGGCTTGGGATCACGCAGAATGACTTGCAACAGCGCCAGGAACTCGCGCAGATCGACAACCAACTGGCGATTCTCGGCCCCCAACACAAGCGCCAGAAACAGTTGTACGAGAAGAAACTCATCGCCAGGCAGGATTTCGAGAAAACAGAGGCGGACTATAATTACTACAAGCAGCGCCGGGAAATTACGTATGAGGTATATCAGAATGACTCGATCAACAGGATACGCCAACTCGCCCAAATGAATTATTCAGAAGCGAAGATGATCGAGAGTCTGGAAGGCGTCGGCAAGATACTTGACAATCTCGTGATTCGCGCACCAATTGACGGTCAACTCTCTCATCCGCCTCTCGATGCGGGTCAAGCCGTTACCACGGGCCAGCGCCTGGGTTGGATAGACGTGGTTGGTAGCTATAAAGTCCGCGTACCGATCGATGAGCTTTACTTACCAAGAATTCACCCGGGTCTTCGCGCGGAGACAAGCTTCAATAATCAGAACTACACGCTTGAGATCACGTACAAATACCCCGGCGTTACCAACGGTCGTTTTGAAGTCGATATGAACTTCGTTGGAGACGTCCCGAAAGGTATCATCCGGGGTCAGTCGCTGCGCCTGCGTATACAGCTTGGTCAATCGTCTGAAGAATTACTTCTACCGGTAGGCGGATTCTACAAGGACTCAGGAGGCAACTGGGTATTCGTTGTGAAGGGAGATCAGGCAGAGAAACGGTCTATCCGTCTTGGCCGAAAGAATACCGAACACTATGAGGTGCTGGAAGGACTTGAGCCGGGCGAGCAGGTAATCACCTCCTCCTATGAGAATTTTGGAAATAACGAGGTCCTGCTCCTGAATTAATGTTATGCGAATTACTGTTGCGCAAATGATAACCCAACTCTAACTACTATGATCAGACTGAAGAATCTCGAGAAGATCTACACGACAGAAGAAGTCGAGACAACGGCCCTGAATAATATCAACCTGGAGATCAGGGACGGCGAATTCGTCGCCATCATGGGTCCTTCGGGATGCGGGAAGTCGACGCTATTAAACATTGTTGGATTGTTAGATAATCCAAGTGGTGGCGAGTACCACTTTGGCGAGCATGAAGTGGCAAAGTACTCCGAGCGACAGCGCGCGCAACTCCGGAAAGGGTCGATCGGCTTCGTATTCCAGAGCTTCAATCTCATCGATGAACTGACAGTTTTTGAAAACGTCGAATTACCACTTTTGTACCTGAAAGTACCGTCTTCCGAACGTCGCCAGCGTGTAGAGGAAGTACTCGAGCGTATGAATATCATGCATCGCCGCAATCACTTTCCTCAACAGCTGTCGGGGGGGCAGCAACAACGCGTTGCCATTGCGCGGGCGATCGTAGCCAAACCCCGCGTTATCCTCGCTGATGAACCAACCGGAAATCTCGATTCAGCTAACGGCGAGGAAGTGATGAAGTTGCTTTCACAGCTGAATGAAGAAGGCACTACGATCATCATGGTTACCCATTCACCGTACGACGCCAACTATGCCCACCGGATCGTGAATCTCTTCGACGGCAAGGTCGTGACGGAGAATATTAAGGAACACTTTCATATTTAAGGTAGTGAGTAGTGAGTAGCGTGCAGTACTCGAGTTTGGCTAGCGTCCGTCCGAGTCCCGTTTACTGTATGTCCACACTGACCACCGACCACTGACCACTGACTACTGATCACCCCATCATGCTAACAAATTACTTCAAGCTTGCTTTTCGGAATATTCTAAAGCACAAGTTCTTTTCCGCGATCAATATTCTCGGTATGAGCATCGGGATAACGGCGTGTCTTCTGATTATGTTGTATGTGGTAGATGAGTTGAGTTACGACCGGTTTCACAAAGACGGAGATCGCATATACCAGATGGGGCTTCACGCGCGGATTGCTGATCAGGATGTCATTACCGCCAACACACCTCCTCCCATGGCAGAACGATTTGTCGACGAGATACCAGGTATTCATTCGGCGACACGCGTGGCGAGGTTTTGGCGACCTCCGTCCCTTCGGGTTGACGATGTAACGTTTACGGAAGGAAAGATCTTTTACGCCGATTCCAACTTCTTTGATTTTTTCAGTTATAAACTGCTAGAGGGAGACGCCCGGACAGCGTTGAAGGAACCGAACTCGGTCGTGCTTACTAAGAGCATCGCCACGAAGTATTTCGGCAACGAGAGCGCATTGGGCAAACTTGTGACGGTCAGCGGGTACATCACGTGTACCGTCACAGGGGTTGTGGAAGATCCTCCGCGCAATTCTCATTTTGTCTTCAAGGTGTTGCTTTCGGCATCGTCCGCTGAGCAAATGCAGCGGCCGATATGGTTGAATAATTTTCTCTTTACGTATATCAAACTTGAAGAGAATGCATTGATCGCTAACGTTGAAGCGAAGTTTCCGGATTTGATACTCAAGTATGTCGGGCCGGAAGTCGAACGTCTGATGGGTGTGCCGATGACCGCGATGGACGAGGAGGAGAATGCCTTCGGCTACCTCACAACTCCGATTGCCGACATTCATCTCTACTCCAAAACACGGGATGGACTGGAACCAGGAGGAAATATATTGTATGTCTACTGTTTTGCCGGTGTGGGTATCTTCATTATTCTCATTGCCTGCATCAATTTCATGAATCTCTCAACGGCGCGTTCGGCAGGAAGAGCCAAGGAAGTCGGATTGCGGAAGACGCTGGGATCACTGCGATCTCAGATGGTCCGGCAGTTCCTCGCGGAGTCAATGTTTTACAGTATCATCGCGGTTGTTGTGGCGATCGCCCTTTGTTACATGCTTTTACCCCAATTCAATCTCCTCTCCGGCAAGCAACTCGAGATGGGTACGTTTCTGCATCCGGTATTTATCTTTTCCGTTATTGGATTGACCTTGCTGGTCGGCGTCATTGCGGGCAGCTATCCGGCTTTTTATCTGACGTCCTTCAGCGTGGTCGATGTTTTAAAGGGAAAGATCCGGGCGGGGATGAAGAGCAAGGGCGTGCGAAGCGGGCTCGTTGTGTTCCAGTTTGCACTTTCTATCTTCCTGATCATTTTCACTGCGATCGTATATCAGCAGATCGACTTTATGCGGAAGCGGAATCTTGGCATTGACAAGAATAATGTTTTGATATTGCCGAATGCCGGTCAACTCGGGGATAACAAGAACGCTTTCAAGAACGCGGTTTCCCAGCAGACCGGCGTGGTGAAGTGCAGCTTTACAAATAATTCGTTTCCTGGTGTCGATAACACCACGGTTTTTCGCTCTGCCGGGTCGGAGCAGGATCATTTCATGGGTGTTTACTACGCGGACTACGATCATCAGGACGTGATGAAGTTCGAACTGAAGGAGGGCCGTTTTTTCTCCCGCGACTTTCCTTCTGACTCTACCGCCATCGTCCTGAATGAGACTGCCGTCAAGGAATTTGGATTCGACAAACCACTGGAGGCGGAGATCCTGTATAACAATGATGTGACGATCGAACGTCTGAAAGTGATTGGCGTATTCAAGGATTTTAATTTTGAGTCGCAGAAAACGCAGATCCGCCCACTTGCCATTCGACTGACAAATGATTCGCACCAACTCATGATTCGCTATCAGGGAGATCCGGAGCGAATTGTGACCGCCGTGGGGAAACTGTGGAAGGAGCAAATACCGGGACAGCCGTACGACTACAGCTTTCTTGATGAGCGGTTCGACGAGGTGTTCCGATCGGAACAGCGGATGGGACAACTATTTACGGTTTTCTCCGGACTCGCCATTTTTATTGCTTGCCTCGGCCTGTTTGCGCTTGCGGCATTTATCGCCGAACAACGGACGAAGGAGATTGGCATTCGGAAGGTTATGGGTGCCAGCGCGACTGGCTTGACGCTGATGCTATCGACCGAATTCACGAAGCTGGTTATTATCGCGTTCCTTCCGGCCGCCGCGTTGGCTTGGGTTGTCGTGGATAGCTGGCTGGATGAGTTTATCTACCGCATTGATATCAATCCACTGGTCTTCATAGGTAGTGGTTTGATCGCTACTGCTATCGCCTGGCTGACGGTAAGTTTGCAATCGCTGAAAGCTGCTGCGGCCAATCCGGTGACGTCGTTGCGTTATGAATAGTCGATGGAATCGACTACAACTTAACAGCTACCAGAACCGCCACTCCTCGAGTTGTTCCCAGATAGAAACGGGGACGAGGAACAGTAGCATGGCATATACGACGTCTTCCAGCGGTATCGTTCCAAGGCGCATACCGAGATTCTCTTCGTTGTTGTACCACACAACCGGCTCGTCGAGAAAAGATCCCGTGAGAATGCTATCGACCAACAGGAAGGGAATCAGCAGCACGGCAAAGGCGAAGTAAAACCGTCCCAGGTAGCGCACTCTTAGTTTGAGCCAGACGAACGTGAGGAAGAGGGCTGTCGCCAGAAAGATCACTCCTGTGTAGAGGTGGTGCATGTAGTACCCTCCAAAGATCAACAATAAGACAATGATGACGCTGGATATCAATTCCTGATGAGGAAATAAATGATCCTTTTCAATAAGATTGTTCAGCGCAAAATAGATGAAGAGACAGGCATACGGGATGCAAAAGTAGAACAAGATCTCCTCGAACGGAAGGCCGAAGTATACCGAGCCGATCGTATACCGTTCGCTAAAGCCCCAGATGCCGAGATACGTATACAGGGCGCTCCAGGATACGAATATCAATGCTGTGGTGGCAATCGCCGGAATGACGTACTTCCATTTTTTGACGAAACGGAACCTTGGATAAAAACTCAACAGGAAGGGAACTGCGAATGATAACAGATTCAGGCAGAGATAGAGGTATTTCTGTTTCAACTGGCTTCAGGTTTGGTTGACGTGTGCGAAGTTAATGATCCTCGGGTAAACTTCTTAGAGCGGCGTTCCCGGCGCCGAAAAAAAAACGGAAGGCCATTAACTTTCTGATAAGTGGAGCTGAGGATGGCTCATAATGAGTTTGAACCAAACGGTGTATGAATCCGGGTGGCGCGCTATATCTTCCTTAAGCCAGTCCATTTCCGCATACTTCCAGTCCTGCACTTCCGTGGGATTGACAACGGGTACTCCGCCAAAGGAACCGAGAAAGACATGGTCGAATTCATGTTCGATCAGACCGTCCTCGAACTCGGCTTTGTAGATAAAGCTATGGGAGAACGCGGGTTGTAAGTCGATCCCCATTTCCTCAAGCAGGCGCCGCCGCGCAGCTTCCGCGACGTTCTCGCCTGGCAGGGGATGGCTGCAACAGGTGTTTGTCCATAATCCGCTGCTGTGATACTTGTTTCCTGCGCGTTTTTGAAGGAGCAACCTTCCGGAAGTGTCGAATAACAATACGGAGAACGCGCGGTGCAGAAGACCCTTTCTATGGGCTTCCATCTTTTCCATGGTCCCTACCGGCGTATCGTTCTCATCTACAAGGATGACATGTTCCATATCAGCAGTTTACACGGTAGCAAGGAGGTGTACTGGTAAGTTGCAGTTTTTAATTTCTTGTCTCAGTGACGCAAGATAGGAGATATTATGGGGAGTATTAAACGAAGCCGCATGACGAGGTTCACATTTTGGTTTTTCTTAGCCACGAATTTCACGAGTTTTCGCAAATGTCTTTCCTGGGGACCACGAGCGACTGACACTTGGTTTTCTTTTTTGCCACGGATTTCGCGAATGATCACGAATGATCGGATCGATGGGTTCGGTCCGACATATTACCTCACCCTAAATCCCTCTCAGCGGGGGCTCCGCGGGAGAGGGACTTTTCCATCCCTTCGGGCTGGTGGTAACGGATAGTATTCTGTTTATATTTTTTCGGCTCTGAACACCGTATCAACGGAATCTGTGATGTTCGGTGCTGGAGATTGAAACCTTATCAACCTGATTCACCTTCACTCCAATTCGTGTTGCTTGGTGAAATTCGTGGCAAAACAAGATCAGATCTTTTCGCCACGAATTTCACGAATGGTCACGAATCTTTTTTCCTGATTGACGGATTTCCGGTGGCTTCTTATTTGTCAGTGGCTCCTGACGGCGAGTATGTTTGTCGGGTGTTCGACGAC
>CAYTMU010000082.1:0-9421 GCA_964438975.1 uncultured Roseivirgaceae bacterium
GTGATCCCGCTGGGAACGGAACCTTTATTTTAAGTCGGTCAAAATCAATCTCTTGTAACTCGCAAATCCGATTGGTAACCGAATTGGTAGTAATCAAAATTGATTCAATTTGCAGTCGATTAAAGAACTAAAAAAGGTAGGAAAATGGGGAAAAGGAGTCAATGAAATTCAATCAAACTAGTTCATTCAAAATGCCTGTCATTCATAATGAAACAGGCCGTTTTAGGACCCCTTAGCTGAGGAAGTCGTCGCATGCTTGAATACGACAGTCTTCAAGCACTGTCTGAGCTCCGCTCATGTTCTAAAAGGACTGGGACAATGAAAATCCGCTTTGGTGAGCTTTCGGCTTTTAATTCATTTAGCAGACTATCCGGACTACCCAGGATACGATGTTAACAAATGAAGTATTTAAGACTTTAAGACGACATTGCGGTGTACTTGAAAATCAAAGGCATCGGAAATCCTAACATGACTTTGACGGCCTTGGCCGAGCATTTTCATAAGGCCACACCGGAAGAAAAACCAAAGGGTCTGTAAATTAAATTGTAGCATCAATAGTGAACAAAATGTTTCTTCGTGCTTTCATGTTAATACCTTCTATCAAGAATCGCAGATTCTAATGCTAGCTGTTAAGGGGATGAATGTTGATGCTATTCCATTATGATAAAGGGCATACTCATACACTGCATGTATTGTTTTCAAAACCTTAAAATAACACCGTCTTCGATTTCAAATGCATTACAGCTCGTCAAGTACTGGCGCATTTCATCAAAATCATGCTGTGACACTGTAGAAGAGAAATCAACGGCACGACTCAACATCCTGACGTACGGTATACTGTTAAGCCGAAGACTCATAGCCCGCAACGCTCCCAGGTAATCCGTCCGGTAAACTGTCGGGATGATGACCTTGCTCAGCTTTGCCGCGTGCAACTCCGCATTCATCATAAGCCTTGCAATCCTACCATTGCCATCTTCGAATGGATGTATCTCTGAAATCATGAACATCATGAAAAATGCTCGGCCCACCGGGTCCTTTAGGTACTCGTAAAATTTAAACGCTCTTTTTAAGGTACCTGAAACCATTCTGTGATCAACAAACTCATAAGACCCCGCCTGGTTGTTACGATGCTTGAAAATTCCAGGACTTTTCTCAGGCCTCGAATTTAGGAGGATTGAATGTCTTTTTTGAAGAATGTCGATCAGTTCTTCTGCGCTGGCTGGCACGGTCCTCATTTCTTTCGGATCGTTTGTAATCAGAAATGTACCCAGCACGTCATGGCTATCATTCATTTTGTTGGGTAATGGCCTTTCAGTATCTATCACTGTTTTTGCTTCCTCAACAGTAAGAATGGTGCCCTCAATATAATTACTGAAATACGCTTCAAACAAACTGAAGTTGAACCATGCATCTTTATCATTCAGCATCGCATGTTTGTGAAACGTTTCCCTGCTTAGGTCAATGGCAAGCGATTCCATCATTTTTAGTCGCTCGCTGTCAAAAGGTTCTCCTTTGGCAATCGCTTTACCGACTTCAGATGAAAGTTCTTTAGCAGGGTGGGTTGATAGCAATGCCCCGGCTATGGCATTTAGGACAGCAAATTCTTTAGCCATATCAAGTTCTTCACCGATGCTTCTTGCCAAATCCCTGATTCTATTGATTTCCCTTTCACCGCCTCGGAGCAAACGGTCATAAAGCTCCCGTTCAACAAATTCTCGTCCCAATGACTTTGAAACCGGACCTTTGCCGGCCTGAAGATTTTCCAATAACGCCCGTTCGTACTGTGATTGAAAGATATTCAGGGAGGCCATTTTGTGGTCACTTTCGATTGGTCCCCGACCCTTGATCTCAACCATGGTGATTCCATGAATTTTGATCCTCTGATTTCGGTTATGAGTGACAAAAAAGAATCCCTCGGCGGTCGGCCTTGGATCAAGCGCTGTCCGATGGGAAATCACTCCGCCAGGAAACAGGTGCGCGGCTATCGCCCACACATTCTCCCGAACGACCGCGGCCGGGTCGCGGTCGACCTCATCAGTATAAATTCCGGAGGACAGCTTAGCAAGCTTCCCAGCTTTTACACCTCTCGATATCGACTGCCTTTCAGCAGCTGTACCACCTCCGAAGAAGAGTGCCATAAGTCACAATTTTGCTTCTAAGCTGTATAAAACTAAGCAATTTGTCACATATATGGAAGTATACAGGCGATTTGTGTCACAAAACTGCACTTGATACAATTTTAGAAGGTAAGCTGATAACGGTATTCTCCGCATTTGTGCGGTGAATAGGATGGCTAATCTCCGCATTGCTTTGCGCTAAATCGGCCTAATTCGCGATTCGCAAATCCAAGTACCGGTGACGGGAGCTAAATCGGAGAATGTCTCCCGGCATTCTGTGTCGCACAAACGCGCGGCGTTGGGTATTGTCCGACCAAAAACTCCCGAGATTCACGTCTTCTGGACTTGCCTTCTATATACCTCAGCAGTAATCATCAATGGAATCTCCGCCAGTCCATTCTAGGCCCTGCGCAAGACAATAATTGATCCTGCCCAAAAAACATCACCGAATCATACGAGCGCCTTAATCTGTCGGGAATTAACATGCTGGCTGCCTCATGCACTATTTCAATACCCTCATGATCCCTTGCATGACGTAAGCATGTCCTGGGAAGGTACACACATAGGAGTAATCTCCGGGGAGGGAAGGCGCCTCAAAGTAAATGGTTTCAGAAGATTCAGGCGAAAGAATGTTTGTATGGAAAAGCACTTTGTCTGAGTTGGGGATATAATTTTTTTGAGAACCTTCCAATCCCATCTTTAAGGCATCTTCTCCCACAGTAATGGCGGTATTTGGCTTTACTATCACCAGGTTATGCAGCATGTCGTCATTATTGTTGAAGGTGATTTTCACCTTACTCCCAGCTTTTACCTCAAAAATTTCAAGATCGAATTTCAGCCCTGGCTTTGTACCCATAACAATACTGTGATCAGGACCCTTTGTCCACGTATCAGGCATAACAGTAATCCTCTTCTTCGGATTCTTCAGCTTTGCTTTAGATGTTGATACCGATTTACGGGAAGTCACCGCAGGAACGTTGGTATTTTGGTGCCCGTAGTGAGGGTTGGGAGATGCTTTCGTTACTTTCGGAAGATGCACTTTTTCACCGGAAGGAATCTGGTTCAGGGTAAAGTAACCTATCGAGTGCAATAAATCCATACCTTCTTTAGACTTGACCCCGGTTGCATGTATTTCATGGATATATCCTTCCTTAAGGCCATCCACTACCAATCTCACTTTGAGTCCATCCTCCGCCACAAGCACGCCTTTAACAGCCAGGTCTTCCAGTTCGATCACAGGACTTCCGTAATGATGATGATACTTGTAGTTGAAACTAGACATTTTATAAGAATCCGGATTTTCGGCTATCAACTTATTGACAGGAATGGTGAATTCTAATTCGAATCCATCCGGTTGGGCTTTCACGGTCTTAATTTCAAAAGGTACTTGGCCTGTCCAAACCAATCGTTGTAAACCAAAGGGCGCCCCGCCGGTGGAGTTCCATCCCCTGCTAGTCATCCCCACAATCATCGACCCATCATTCCCCCATATCATCCTGAATACACCAGAGGAAAAACCCTCTCTAAAGGGAAAAGCCACTCCCTGATAGACACCGTTTACTTTTTCAACTTGCACTCTGAAAATTTTGCTATGCCCCTGATCTCCTACAAAAAGTTGATCAGTAAAAGGCCCAAAGGTTCCTCCTGATTTATCCACAAGAATATCAGATGTGGAAATCCCCATCAGGCCATGAGGAAGCCAAACTGCCGGGGTCTTGATCCCCGGGATATCAGCAGCGACCATTGACATTGGCAGGCCTGTATCCGGTATATCTTCGGGCTTCAACTTGACAGGTGACTCCTTCAAATGACTCCAAACCAAGCCCTCCGGATTGCCCACAAAATCGCCTGTCTCAACATGGGTAATCCGGCCAGAACCAACCCAATCCCCTTGATTTTCTCCGTAAAACACATCTCCTTGCGCATTAAATCCAAATCCCGAAGGCGATCTCATCCCCGATGCTATGGGAATCATTTCACCCTCTGGCGACACTTTCATCATCCACCCACGCCATCTTGCAAGGCTGGCTCCATGACCTATCCACGCCAAATTAAGGGTAACGAGCATGTCGCCTTCCGGAGTGAACAAAGGGCCGTAGGAATATTCGTGGTAATTTCCCGACAAGGGCCAAGAAACCACAGTTTCATAGGCATCTGCTCTTCCATCTGCATTGGTGTCGGTCAGTTTGGTAAGCTCCGACCGCTGGGAAGAATAAAAACTACCGGCGTGGTAGGCCAACCCCAGTGGCTCATGTAACCCATACGCAAATTTTTTGAAACGAGGGATTCCAGACCCTTCCATGTACGGATTTTCTATTAGCCACACGTCACCTCTTCGCGTTGAGACTCCTAGGCTTCCGTCAGCAGAAACAGCCATGCCACCAACCTCAAGTTCAATGCCGTCAGGGATGGGGATGTCTATTATAGCATAGTAGTCCTGTTCTTTCGCGGAGGAAGCCTCCGCTTTAGTCGCATTTTGAGCATATAAGGAAACCGATTTCAAAAAAAGAAAAGTACATATCAGGAATCCCAAAAGTCTATTTGACCTGCATTTTTGAAGATGGAAAAAGATGTTGTCCTTCAATATATCCTCACCTGATTTCACCGCCGCAGAAGGTTCAATAAATTGTCTTAAAAGATGCATTATCATTTCAATAAATAAGGCTGTACTTAATTTGATTCCCATCTCCTGCTGTCGAAATGGGAATTAGCAACTCCTGGCCCGATGGAGAATTTCTTAACAAAACCTTTGGGAGAATTGTGTTGTCCAATTTCACATACAGTTGACCCTGGTTAATATGATAAACCCCTTCCCCGAAATCTTCTATTTTCTTAGCAGCAATAATCCTGGCGTACACACCCTGGATTTTTTCTGGATTTCTGTAGCGAATTGTCCGGGCCAGGCTTTTTCCGTCCATCTCAGGTTCAAAGAAATCTTCTACGGTAATTTGCTCACAGTCATACTTGAAGGTGGGCCGTCTCTCCCGATCCAAAAAATATCCCCGCATGTGAAGCATATCACTGGCAAGGGAATCAGGCCAAGGGCTGTTACTATTATCAAGTCTGGCAATGGCAGGCCCACTTTCCAAATCGATTAATGCTCCATTGGGAATCATCAGTTGCGACTGCCCTCTTAGCCTCCACATGGGTGAGGTGTCCAGAAATCCGCCCCGCCAGACGCTTAAAAGAGCGCCCTGTTGAAGATCATAGGCAAAGCTTAAACCAGATGGTTCTCCTATCGCCACAGTGTGCGTCTTTATTTTGTCCCCATGGCGGAAAAACCCTCTTAAAATCATAGGTTCATTAGAGGGTTCTAAATAAAACGGCTTTTGGATGACGTGCTCTACGTACGAATTGGCATCATGCAAAGGGATTTTTTTGATCCCAGGCCCTTCCACGAAAAAACCAAGTTGTGGTCTTCTTCCTGGATAATTGCTTTTGTAAAACATCAATTTGAACGGAACAACGCCTTGCTCTAAAAGTAAGGTCTTGCTTCTGGGAGAATTGTTCTGATCCTCAAGTACGTTTTTACCATTTAAATAAAGGCTGGTTGCGCCAAGCGTAGTCAACGAAAAGGTATAATCACCTGATTCCGGGATTTCCAATTTTCCGGTATACTCGTAAGCAAAATCAAGTACACCATGACCTAAGTCCCATGTTATCTTATTCAAGGGTCCTGTCTCAGTTGGGGTACTTTCCACGAATTCCTCGACTGATTGAAACTTCCCGTTGTGATAGGTATATCTCAGGTCCTTGATCTGGGGAACAGGATTCCCAAACGGTTTGTATTTAATATTTCTGATTGCCACAGGACCATCGTCACCCTGAATCACGATAGGACCCAGCGCCTTTTCATCCTCGAACATTGCTGACTTTGTCGGACCTGTCACTTCTACATTCTCATGAATCAATATGCCATTTTGAAAGACGTGTACGAATTTTGCGTTTTTCACTTTCGCGCCTTCGGAATCAAACTTGGGAGCTTCAAAGGCAATTCTAAAATGTTGCCACAAACCCGGAGCCTTACTGACGTTCATGCTTGGAGCCTTTCCTTCAAAACTGCGGCGCGTTTCTTTATCCCAGCGCTGACTGATCCCTCCGGCGTCGCCGGAATTGGGATGGACCTTACCCCAGCTATCGCAAATTTGGATCTCATAACGCCCTTGGAAATAGATTCCGGAATTAGAACCTTTTGACACCATAAACTCCA
Organism: uncultured Roseivirgaceae bacterium; assembly: GCA_964438975.1. GTDB lineage: Bacteria > Bacteroidota > Bacteroidia > Cytophagales > Cyclobacteriaceae > Chryseosolibacter. Next base: position 6,328 of record CAYTMU010000082.1, read on the forward strand.
ATTCCAATTCCATATCTCCGTGTTCAAATCCTGAAACTAAGTGCAGACTTCTTTTAGACTTCGACGGATTAACAAGAATTCCGGTTCCACGATTCGTTGACAAAAAGTGATTGTGCTCCCAGTCAGCACTTACCCCTGCTACCATTTTCCACGTTCTTGGGATTTCTCCAAAATCCTTCAGATCGATTGATCCCTTTACTTGCTGTGCGAACACATTCACGCATAATAAAATGATCACAGATAGAACTAATCCTATTCGTATTATATGAGACATCGTTTAGATTTTTAAGGGTAAGTGTTACCCACGCACCATATCATCGTGCGGTAGCCAATTCATATTTTACGAATTGTGAAGACCTGCTTTAAGAACTTTCTCAAAGGCCATCCCGATCATTTTTTCAAGCCCGCCGGATTCAAGCCAGCAACGATCGTTACTTAGCGATAGTCGATTTTGCTAACTTTCTGATCTCATCCGGCCGGAGTGCCCGGTCATATACTGCCAAACCTCCAATCCGCCCATCAAAGCCTTCTCTATATTGTGGAACACCTTCCGGATACGTTGGCCACCTGGGGTGATCACGCTGGGCTACCGTAAAATCCGCTCCGTTTTCGCCCCCATTGAAAATTGGGCCGTCATATAAAAACGGATTGTAGTTGCCATTCTCGTCAAGTTCTCCGTTGACATACACCTTTATTGCTTTGCCATCAAAGGTAAAGGCGATCATGTACCATTTATCTTGTTCAAGACGCGTTCCGCCTGTAGCATAGTCAAATGCAAAAGGGTGATCCGGTGTAGCTCCTCCAAATGGAGAAACGTAACCCATGGTCTGATGTTCTGCAGGTGTCCGTTTGTAAGTGGTATAGTCGCTCTGCGAAGTGCCACTTAGAAACAAGGCATACTGTCTTGAGGGAGCTCCTTCTCCAGTGCCGCTTGCCTTTCCGAGAAACTTCTTGTCGCCCTCATTCCACTTTCCGGCGATATACTGCCACACACGATCCGATTCACGCTTGACCCAGGCAATCATTGTAAGGTGCCGGCCCTGCCCATGCAAGTCTAAGCCAGGAGCATCCTTGTGCTTTAACCTGAACCATTGACCCCATTCGAGGTCAGCACTGTAGGGTCCGAAAACTCCGTCTTTAACATTTTTAACGGGACCGTTCATTTCCTGCAATGCATACTTGTAACGACCTTTTGATACCCGACTAGTACCCGCTGGTTCCTGAAAATCCCAGAACGTTAGTAGTCCCGGAATTTTCTCGGGAGAGACCAGGGACTCCTCCATGAGGGCCTCTTTTCCCGTATTCCGCTCATCCTGCCCCTGGTCATTATTCTCACAGCAATCGTAGGACATCGTGCCATCGGAATGATGAGACACCTCCGGGTGCGCGGAAACATCGGAGAGACCAAGGTTGATAAAAAGACACAAGTTGAGGACAAAAAACATTTTCATAAAAAGCTATTTAGTCATGGTGGACTTATATAATTCCATGATTTCATGGGATGTCAACGCCCGGTCATATACTGCCAAACCTCCAATCCGCCCATCAAAGCCTTCTCTATTTTCTGGAACACCATCCGGATACGTTGTCCACAAGAAGTGAGCACGCTGGGCTACCGTAAAATCCGCTCCGTTTTCACCCCCATTGAAAATCGGACCGTCATATAAAAACGGATTGTGGTTGCCATTCTCGTCAAGTTCTCCGTTGACATACACCTTTATTGCTTTGCCATCAAAGGTAAAGGCGATCATGTACCATTTATCTTGTTCAAGACGCGTTCCGCCTGTAGCATAGTCAAATGCAAAAGGGTGATCCGGTGTAGCTCCTCCAAATGGAGAAACGTAACCCATGGTCTGATGTTCTGCAGGTGTCCGTTTGTAAGTGGTATAGTCGCTCTGCGAAGTGCCACTTAGAAACAAGGCATACTGTCTTGAGGGAGCTCCTTCTCCAGTGCCGCTTGCCTTTCCGAGAAACTTCTTGTCGCCCTCATTCCACTTTCCGGCGATATACTGCCACACACGATCCGATTCACGCTTGACCCAGGCAATCATTGTAAGGTGCCGGCCCTGCCCATGCAAGTCTAAGCCAGGAGCATCCTTGTGCTTTAACCTGAACCATTGACCCCATTCGAGGTCAGCACTGTAGGGTCCGAAAACTCCGTCTTTAACATTTTTAACGGGACCGTTCATTTCCTGCAATGCATACTTGTAACGACCTTTTGATACCCGACTAGTACCCGCTGGTTCCTGAAAATCCCAGAACGTTAGTAGTCCCGGAATTTTCTCGGGAGAGACCAGGGACTCCTCCATGAGGGCCTCTTTTCCCGTATTCCGCTCATCCTGCCCCTGGTCATTATTCTCACAGCAATCGTAGGACATCGTGCCATCGGAATGATGAGACACCTCCGGGTGCGCGGAAACATCGGAGAGACCAAGGTTGATAAAAAGACACAAGTTGAGGACAAAAAACATTTTCATAAAAAGCTATTTAGTCATGGTGGATACTCCCCTATTTCATACAGCGCTTACCATCCCGGGTTTTGATCCGCGAGAGTTAACGCGTCATTGGCATCCAATTCTTCCGGTGGAAGAGGCCATAACAGCCATTTGGGATCGTATTGCTTTCCAGCCACGGTAAGGGCTGCTTCATATGTTCCTGTTCGCTTCAGGTCCCAAAGCCGTTTTGCTTCGACAAGAAATTCCCAGCCCCTTTCATCAATGATCTTCTCCCGAAACTGCTCAGCACTCAGGCCGGCAGGGAGATCCACATCCGGTGCCGACGCATCCAAAGGCAGACCATAGGCGCGTCTGCGTACCTGATTTACTGCATCGTAAGCTTCGGCCGTCGGCCCCCCTTTCGCCTGGCTTTCAGCTTCTGCAAAAATTAACAAAACCTCAGGATACCGAAATACAGGCTGGTCGTTGCCATGGCCCAACCGGTCCAGTGCCAGCGCGTCTTTGAATTTCTTCGGTCGTTGTGGCTCGGCCGGCGTCAGGTATTGCGTATCGTCACCCACATACAAGTTGAAGTCATGGCGCAGGTCATTCTTGTCCCAGTTTATTAAGAAAGGAGCTTTCATGTTCAGCCAGACACC
>CAYTMU010000083.1:0-9378 GCA_964438975.1 uncultured Roseivirgaceae bacterium
CATTGGGGTGCTATCGCCGGCGCAGGTATGTACTACCCGCTCGGGAACGTCCGTCTGACGCTGGATATCTCCTACCGCATGGGGATGAGCAATATCGCCTCCACCGCGAACCGCTACGGCAGTGATCGCTTGTCGGGAGTGGGCGACAGCCTCGACGATATGAAACTTGACAACCTGATGGTCTCTGTCGGATGCCTCTTCCCATTGAGGTTCCTCGGCAGCGGATTCAAATCGATGATAGATTAACCGTATGACAACACGTTCCAAACTCCATAACGCCCTGTTCACGCGCATCCCCGGAAAACTACTCGGTGGTCTGGCTATCGTCGCAAGTTGTTCCTTTCTTTTCGCTTGTACCGAAGACAGCGATCCGGAATTGGAAAGGGAGAAATTCACGTCGGTTTTTGACCACAGTAATTACTCGGCGGCGTTTTATCCAATCGACATCCGGCAAACCGCCGATGGAAATTACCTGATACTGGCGGAGCAAAAGATACCTGATTCGAACTTTCGCGGAATCTATCTGCTGATGGCTGACGCCGCTGGAAATTTCGTCAGAGATATGAGCCTCAACAGTCATGCGAACCCGGTCGGTGACCTCATGAACATTCAGAACGAGTTCTCCTTCCTGGCACTCGACACGATCACCCTTCAGGCGACGCTCGTCAAAGTCGATGCACAGCTTGGAAGCGCGACCACGACATCGGTCTCCGGCGTCGGGTTTCCCTCGGCGGCAAGTGTCGACGGCGCAGGTTTCGTAGCCTTGGGTTACAATCACGCAGACAAGGCATCGGTTATCTCCCGGCACGATGCCTCGGGCAGTATCATCAAAGGTCCGCTCGCATTTGGGATCGGCGCAGGCGATGAAGTTGAGGAACCGATCATGAAGCATATCCTTCGCACGGGCAAGCAGTTCCCCTTCCAGGTAGGCAAAGCCTCGAACGGGTTGTACTTCTTCAATGGTTTCGAGAACTACAGTTTTTCGCTCGTCTTTACCGACATAGACAATGAGGGCCCGCTTGGTGTCATTCACGGCCAGCAGGATGACGGCGGACTCAGCGCCGTCGTTCCCCTCGGCAATGGAAAATTCGCCGCCTCCCGATTCGAGTTCGGCCAGAACTACTTTCTGCCGGGAGTAACACTCCAGACGGGTGGCTCGGCCATCAGTTCTGACTTAGGCGGATTCGTATTACCTGAACTTGTGCCGGATGCATCCGTCGAGATCATGCAGACCACCATCGGCTCGAAGAGTATGCTGATCTATGCAAGTGATACACGAAGCAAGCAGATCGGACTGTTCTTCTATGACGAAGCCACTGGCAAGTTTGTCAGCAGCCGTTATCTCGGATTCTCGAATCCTTTTGAAGTCGCAGCGATCATCCGAACATCTGACGAAGGTCTGGCCATCTGCGGGACGACGTGGCTGGCCGGGAGATTTCCGCGCATCTGCCTTTTCAAAATCTCGAAGGAAGATCTGGAACACCAGGCTTCCTGATCTTATATCATGCCGACGTTATACTGTCGCCAATTTTTTGGACCTTTGTATCGTATCAAACGCCTTTCCCGCAATGGAAGTTAAGGAGAACGTCGACCTCTTTCCCTTTAATTCATTTCACATTCATTCGATTGCCCGGTACCTGGTAACCGTAACCACACATGACGAAGCGCGAGAAGTATTCGACAGCGATCTGTTTCGCAATAGCAAACGCCTGATCCTGGGAGGAGGAAGTAACGTATTGTTCACAGGTGACTTCGACGGACTCGTCATCAGGAACGCGATCAAAGGCATCGACGCGGTAGATGAAAATGCGACAGTGGTCCGACTGACAGCTGGATCCGGCGAGGACTGGCACAGCTTCGTGATGCACTGTGTTGGACACGACTTCGGCGGTATTGAGAACCTTTCGCTTATCCCGGGAACAGTCGGCGCTGCCCCTATGCAGAACATCGGCGCCTATGGTGTCGAGATACGCGACGTCATCCATTGCGTCGAAGCCATCGACCTCAAAACCCAGGACATACGAGTCTTCAGTCGCGACGAATGTTCCTTCGGATACCGTGAGAGCGTCTTCAAACAGGCGCTACGCGATCAATATTTTATCTCAAGTATTACTTTAAGTCTTACCCGAAAAGACCATCACTTCAACATTCGCTACGGTGCCATCCGTGATGTCCTCAGCGAACAAAGGGTCGACACATTAACAGTGCGAGCGATCAGCGACGCAGTGATTGCGATACGCACAAGTAAACTACCCGATCCAAAGATCATCGGGAACGCAGGAAGCTTCTTCAAGAATCCGTTGCTGGAGCGATCGATGTTCGCACTACTGCAGGAAAAGTACCCCGGCATTCCTGTTTTCCCCGGGGAAAATGATTTGATAAAGGTTCCTGCAGCATGGCTCATCGAACAGTGTGGATGGAAGGGAAAGAGGTTTGGTGACATCGGAATTCACAAGGATCAAGCGCTTGTTCTGGTCAACTACGGCGGCGGCAATGGACAAGATATCTGGCAACTGGCATTGGAGATACAAGAGAGTGTCCGGGAAAAATTCGGAGTACTTCTTCAACCCGAGGTGAATGTTATCTGAGTTGCATGACATCCGAGTGATGAGTGTCCTTCCAAAAAAAATGTGAACCAAAAAAATTTTTTCTCAAAAATTTTTGGGAATAGAAAAATTGTTATAACTTTTCGTATAGTTTCAAACAAAAAATAAGAAACGCTATGGCAAAATCAGCGAAGAAAGCAGCTAAGAAGTCTGCAAAGAAGACAGCTAAGAAAGCTGCTAAGAAGAAGAAGTAATTAGGTTTAACCTAAAGACTTTTGTGAAGGGAAGTAAATCTGATTTACTTCCCTTTCGCTTTTTATAATAGCTGGGTCATTTGCCTTGCGGGTGTGATGTCTTCAATACTTGAAATGAATACGGTTGCGGTAAAATTAAAGGGATTGTTCTTGTCTTAACCCCTCGTCGCCCGTAACTTACTGTCATAACAAAACGACAGATCATGGCGAAAGGAGCGACAAAAACAACTGGCAGGGCCACCCAAGCGCGTGCAACCCGGGCGAGATCAACCGCGAAGAGTATCGACAGGGCCGCCGAAGAAGCACTCCTTAAATTGAAGACGCTCGGCATCGAAGATCAACTTCAACGCGACATCGAGTGGTGTTTGGGAAGCTTCCGCGCTGACGGAAACCCGGTAGGTCTGTATGAGACTGCCGGACGGGCGTTGATCGTGTTTAGAAATGAACGGGCAAAAAAGACAAAAGGCGTCACCGCCAAGTTCATCGGAGACCTAGAGAACGCAGTGAGTGCGTCGGGTTCCTAGATCATATAGGTGACGTTCTGCAACAACCCCTCGTAGCGGACTACTTCCACACCAAACCGCTTCAGAAAATCAACGCCCTCATCTGAGGCCAGCCCCTTGTGCTCAGCATACGATTTCAGGTAAATTACTTTTTGAATTCCCGTCGTAAAAATGATCCGGGCACAAGCCAGGCACGGCGACAGGGTTACGTACAGCGTCGCTCCTTCGACCGACGACTTGTTCTTCACGGCGAAAAGGATAGCATTTTGCTCGGCGTGTATTGCCAACGAACATCCACCCTTCGAGTCCCTCGGGCAACCGACGTCCGGCCACTCCTCATCGCAATTATGCGTTCCCGCAGGCGGCCCGTTATAGCCAATCGAAATGATCCGTGTGTCTTTTGCCAATACAGCGCCCACGTGTCGCTTGATGCAGTGTGACCGCCGGGCCAGGTTCACCGCAAGCTCCATATATATGTCGTCAAATGCAGGACGTGTCATGTCGTAAAAATAGAATAATGCGACGACAACCAAAGAAGAGGGCTGACCTTTCGGGGAACTTACCCGCCATCTGCACTAAATTGCTGTCAGTGTTCAAAGTGAAAACACTATCTTTAAGCCTGTATGAGGATCCTGATAGCCTTTATCTGCTTTGCGGCGGTGCTGCCCGCATCCGCTCAGGAGTTACTGAAACTTCGCCCGAGTCCGCTGGCGATTACCAGCGTGCGGTATCAGGACCACTATGTCAAGATCACCTACAGCCAACCCCAAAAGAAAAAACGCGAGATATTCGGACAACTCGTGCCATATGGAAAGGTGTGGCGTACCGGCGCCAACGAGGCTACCGAAATTACGACGACCAAGGACATCCAGCTCGACAAGATCACCCTGAAAGCAGGCACTTATTCGCTCTTTACCATCCCGGAGAAGACCCGGTGGACGATCATCATCAATTCAGATGTTGGACTCTGGGGTTCCTACAATTATAACCCCAGGAAAGATCTCTGGCGGTTTACTATTCCGGTTCAACCTACCGACAAGGTCTATGACGCCTTCACAATTCTATTCGATCAGCGAAACGAAGTGGGTGATATTCTGATTATGTGGGACAACGTCAAAATCTCTATTCCATTTAAGTTTCTTTAAGTAATCCATGTTAAAGGAAATACTTCTTATGATAGTGCTTACCGCCAGTATGATGGCGCATGGCCAGGATATCGCGGAACTGGAGCAGCGAAACGGCTTCAAGGATCTGAAGCTCGGTATTCCGATCGATTCCGTAAAGGGGGAGACAAAACTGAGAAAGTCTTTCCTTGAGCAGGGTCAGTTCGACGCACATCTCTACACCGTCGACCACCCCGACTATCAGCGAATCGGCGAGGTTTCGGTCCGAAAAGTGGAGATTAAGACCTACAAGGATCACATTTATCAGATCCATGTCGTGACCGACAAAGATTCGCGGCTGATGCGAGCTCTCGAATCGATCTACGGACCTTCTACATATGATATGAAGAGAGAGACCTACTTCTGGAAAGGCGACACGCTGATACTGAAATTTCGCAGCTTCTCCCGAAACCAGCTCGAAATGATCTTTACCTCCTACCTGATACTCCAGCAAATGAACAGCGATAAAGCCAAAAAGGTAGATGATATTGCGGATGATTTCTGAACTGGATAAATTTCGAAAAAGGCGATACCTTCGGATCGGTCAAAGCGCCGGTTACATTTTCACCCTGATAACATCATGAAACGACTAATTCTTCCAGCACTTGTTCTTATGACAACAACTGCGTACACTCAAAGCAAGCCCGACCCGAAAGACACCGAGGTCTGGGAACCCGAACCCAAGGTCATAACACCTGGCAGCGTTCCATCCGCCCCCCCTTCCGATGCCATTATTCTATTCGACGGCACCGGACTGAACGATTGGGTTCAAATTGACGGGGCCGCGCCGAAATGGAACGTGGCGGACGGGGCCATGACGGTCGTCAAAGGCACCGGTGATATTAAAACGAAACAGACTTTCGGCGACATCCAGTTGCACATTGAATGGAGGACACCGGAGAAAATCGAAGGCGAGGGCCAAGGCCGCGGAAACAGCGGTATCTTCTTTTGTGAGAAGTACGAACTCCAGGTTCTTGATTCGTATAATAACCGGACATACTCCAACGGACAGGCGGGTTCTATCTACAAGCAAAGCATCCCGATGGTCAACGCCAGCAACCCTCCCGGTGTATGGCAGACGTACGATGTCGTTTTTCTCGCTCCGCGCTTCAACAACGATGGGTCGCTGAAGACACCTGGCAGGATAACCGTCTTCCATAACGGGGTTCTCATTCATCACGACACGGAAATCAAAGGTACTACCGAGTACATCGGCAAACCCAAGACGATTGCGCACGGCAAGGGGTCGCTGCGACTCCAGGACCACGGCAATCCAACCAGCTTCCGCAATATCTGGGTACGCGAGCTCTGAAGCATCCATACTGTGAAGTGACCTGTCAAGTGAGTACTTTTGCACCTGGTCAACGGGAAACCAAAAGAACATTCCTGTTGTTCCGGTGAATTATTACTGATGATTTCTGTTTCGAACCTTTCCTACTTCATCGGCGGACGCGCGCTGTACGAAAACGCCAACATGTTTATCAAGCCGAAGGACAAAATAGGTCTTATCGGGCTCAACGGACGCGGTAAGTCCACGCTGCTGCGGCTGATAAACGGCGAATACACAACGGATAGCGGAAGTATCAGCAAGAGCAACGATTGCACCCTTGGTTTCCTAAACCAGGACCTGCTCTCTTATCAGACCGACGATTCCATCGTCACGGTAGCGATGGGTGCCTTCCGTGACGCAGTTGACACACAGCGGCAGATCGAACAGACATTGCACAAACTGGAAACGGAGTATTCCGACGGCCTGGTCGAAAAGCTCAGCAAGTTACAGGAGAAGTTCGAACATCTTGACGGCTACACGATGCAAGCCAAGGCGGAAGAAGTACTGGAGGGAATTGGCTTTTCAACCAGCGACCTCCACCGCCCGTTGAAGGAGTTTTCCGGCGGTTGGCGTATGCGGGTAATGCTCGCGAAGCTGTTGTTGGAAAAACCCTCACTGCTGATGCTGGATGAGCCGACTAACCACCTTGACCTCCCATCCATCGAGTGGGTCGAAAACTATCTGCGGAATTACGAAGGTGCCGTGATGGTAGTATCCCACGACAGAACGTTTCTGGACAATGTGACGACAAAGACAGTCGAGGTGACACAACAACAACTGATCACATACGAGGGCAATTACTCTTTCTACCTGACTGAAAAGGAAATGCGGGAAGAGATACAACAGAACGCTTACGAGAACCAGCAACAAAAGATCCGGCAGACTGAACGGTTTATCGAACGATTCAAGGCCAAGGCGACGAAAGCCCGGCAGGTCCAGTCGCGGATAAAGGCACTGGAACGTATGGATAAAGTCGACGAAGTCGTCGATGATACCGCGGCGGTAAATTTCCGCTTTCGTTTCAGCCAGCAACCCGGAAGATACATCATGCGGCTCGAGGGGATATCAAAGTCGTACGGCCCGGTGGAGATCCTGCGCGACACATCAGCTTCTATCGAGCGGATCGACAAGATCGCCCTCATTGGCGCCAACGGAAAGGGGAAGTCAACACTACTGCGGATAATCGCAGGGACGGAGCCCGTGGAAGGAGAACGCGTGGAAGGTTACAACGTGATACCTGCCTTCTTTGCGCAACATCAGTTAGAGTCGCTCCATATGGAGAACGAAATACTGGAAGAATTAAAACAAGCCGGGTCGGGCAAGACGGAGCAGGAGTTACGGAATGTTCTCGGTTGCTTCCTGTTCAACGACGAAGACCAGTTCAAGAAGATCAAGGTGTTATCCGGTGGCGAGAAATCACGGGTGGCGCTTGCGAAGACCCTGATCTCCGAAGCGAACTTTCTATTGCTTGACGAACCTACCAACCACCTCGACTTTATATCGGAGAACATCCTCATCCAGGCACTTCAGCAATACCAGGGAAGCTTCGTCGTAGTGTCCCACAACCGGCACTTCGTCAGCCAGGTCGCCAATAAGATCTGGTATATAGAAGACCAGGCGATCAAAGAGTACCCCGGAACGTTCGATGAGTACGAATACTGGAGGAAGAAGAACGAGGAGGCGAACACGTCGGCCCCCAGGGAAGTCAGGAAAGCAAAAGCCGACAAGAAGCCGCAGACACCTCGGGAGACCACCCCTTCGCAGGAGGCACAGTTGAAGAGCCTGCAAAAGGAACTCACACGTGCAGAAGAGCAAATTGAGAAATTACAGGCCGAGAAAGAAACAATGGAAGCCGAAATGGCGCGTCCGGAGATCTACTCCGACTTCGAAAAACTGAATGCCCTGCAGCAGCGATTCAATAAAATAAGCCAGGATCTCGATGAGGCGAACGCCAACTGGGATGCATTGGCGGTAGCTATCGACAATGCAGGCTCCTGAGCCGCTTAACGCGAGCGAAGGCCGATACCCAACTGAACGGATACACGCTCCATGTCCTGCACCACCCGTGTGCGATCAGGTGCTCCCCAACCTCCCCACGCCGGCACACGTCGCCGGTACTCCAATCGTTGAAACTTGTAACCCACGCTCATGTGAAGGTCCAGCCTGCCTTGACGCACGCGGTACCCGATCTGCGGATGGACAAAGTAACCGCCGTCGACCGGATCGGCCATATGCGCGTGCCACGCATTCGTATATCCACCGTTAACGTGTGCGTACAGTACGGTATTCAGAAAGCGGACCGCATCCCAGCCGACACCTACAAAGACGGGCATCGTCTTCCAGACGTCGTATCCGTCGTAGCCAGCACCGACCGAAATATTCACCCGATCGACAGCCACGCCTGACATCAGCGTGAACGAAGGATATGGCATGCCACCCTCGGCGAACAAGGCACCCACATGCAGGGAAGCAAAACTTTGTAACCTCGAACGTGTTGAGTCCGACTGAGCAGAAGTGCCAATGGCAATCAGAACCAGAAAACTCGCGAGGACTCCTCCCCTAGTTGACATTTGACAGATTGATCTTGCTCAACAACTGGATCCGGGTGGGGTCACTGTAGTCGTACTGGAAGATGCCGTCTTCGCCGATCATCATCAGCACGTTGTTGAATGGAATGACGTCAAGGGCATGAATACCCGCATAGTGGGCAAGCAAGTGTTGATCAAGGGTATTGACATTGGACGCATCGAAGGCCTTCAATCCATCGTTGCCATCGCAGATAAAAAGCGTCTTATCGTCAATACCTAACCCGTGGGGATTGTTCATGGGATAGGACGCCACTAGTTCAGGATTCTTCAGGTTAGAAATATCCAGTATCTGCAATTCATTCGCGCCCCGCTGGCACAGGTTGCCGGAACGCAACGTGACATACGCGTACTGATCATCGACAACGACCGGATCACAGCTCAGCACGTGCTGGTAATGACTGATCTGCTTTGGTTCTTCAGGCGAAGTGATGTCCATGATGTACATGCCCGTCCGCGATCCGAGGAACAAATTCGACTTATACGGGAATATGGTCTCAATGTCCCCTGATACCAACGTTCGTGTCTTTTCAACGGGATTCTGCTCATTGCTGACGTCAACAGCCTGGAGATCCCAGCCATCCAACAAGTAAAGGTGGTCACCGCTGATGGTGAATCGCGCCATTGAGCCGCCCACCCCGGAGCCAGAGCCAGACCCCGGGGCGATAGCAGCTGCTAAATTAAAATTTGCGGCCTCGGAAGCGTACATCACCATTCCATCCTCATAGAGCCTTCCTCCCCACCATTCCATCTGGCTTGACGAGCAGTCGGACTCATTCACATAAACTGTCTTCTTTTGCTCGAACGAAGTGATCACGCAACATTCCTCATCCACCCCCCAACCGAAAACCCGGTAGTTCTTGAGAATACCTTCCAGGCGATCGACTTCTTGAATGTTGGTAATATTCGAAATATCAAAGGCGACAACGTCGACGTAGCTGTCAGCATAAAGGGTATTCCCTTTAATGGCAAGGTCATATGTACCCGGGATCTTGAG
>CAYTMU010000084.1:0-9194 GCA_964438975.1 uncultured Roseivirgaceae bacterium
CTGAACGAAAGAATGACCGCGACTAGTGACTTTTGCATTGCTTGACTTGAATTAGCGTACTATTCTGACTCCTCCGGTTGTTTGCTGCCCGTCCCCGCACTTGAGGATAAAGTAGTAACCGCCTGCTTCCAGAGGCTTGCCCTGATAGCGCCCGTCCCAGGTGTTATCGTACGACATCTTTTCGTAAACTTTATTACCTGACGAAGTATAGATGGTGAGGAGGCAGCCTTCAAATTGGGAAGGATTTTTCCAGGTCCATTCATCGTTGTTGTTGTCGTCATTGGGACTGAATATTTTTGGAAAGACAACTTCACTCAGGCTTTGCTGTGCGACAGTAACCAGTACAGCATCGGAAGCCTGAAGCCCACCGTCGTCTTCAACCGTCAGCTCAAATGTGTAGATACCTTCGACGAGTCCCTCGACGATGGTGGTGGCGGAATTCGGTGTGACGATGGTCGCAACTGCTGGACCGTTCACCTGCACCCAGGAATACGCAGTGATCACACCGTCGTCATCACTGGCATCTCCGATCAGTTCAACCGTTGACGCAGGACTCGAAATAATAATGTCTTCCCCAGCCGATACGGTTGGAGCAGCATTGCCCGGTTCAGGATCCACTGTGACGGTGACAAGGTCAGTTGCAGTTGCACCGCCGTCGTCCGTCACCTCAAGTTGAAAGACATACGTGCCGACGATCAATCCTTCGACCGAAGTGGATTCGGTGTCTGGCGAAACGATCGTGGCGGTGTTGGGGCCGGACACCTGTGTCCAGGTATACGATGTGATCTCGCCGTCGGTATCAACACCCCCGCCGGATAGCTGTACCGTGCTGGCGGGAAAAACGATTCCGGCATCATCACCCCCTTGCGCCGTCGGCGGAATGTTGACGGGATCTACACTCACCAGGACAGTGACCTGATCAGTGCCCTTACCCGAATTGTCGTCTGTTACTTCCAGTTCAAAGACGTATGTGCCAACGACCAGGCCTTGCACTTCGGTCGTCGCCGATGACGGTGCGACGAAAGCGGCGGTGTTAGGACCGGATACCTGCGTCCATGCATATGCGGTTATGGCACCATCTGTATCGAGCCCACCGCCGCTCAACTGCGCAGTGGTTTCGGGCGACAGAACATTCATGTTGTCGCCGGCAAATGCCGTCGGCAAAGAATTGGCAACAACCGTCACGGAAACATCATCTGTATTGCTGGACCCGAGATTATCGGTGGCCGTTAACCGGAATACGTATACACCGGGTACGAGTCCGGAAGCATTGGTCGACAGCGAGCCGCTTGTACCGAGCACCGACGCTGCAGGTCCCGAGACCTGCGTCCACAGAACGGAGGCGATCGAGCCATCGCTGTCAGTTGAGGTTCCGCTGAGGAGCACTTCGGAAGGTGGCGCGATGATCTGTTGGTCGGACCCGGCGTCTACCGCGGGCGGATTGTTGATCGGCTCCGGATTCACCGTTGCCCGCACCTCAACAAAGCTCGTCGCGCCGCTGTTGTCTGTGGCGGTAACGCGGAACACGTAGATCCCTTCCTGCAGATTCTCCGCGGTAAGTGTGGTAGTCGCCGCGCCGAGAAGCTGTGCGGTCGAGGGCCCCGAGCGCTGCGTCCATTGAATGGAGGCAATGGTTCCATCTGAGTCAGTTGCTGTTCCCTGAATCGTCACGGTATTCACGGGCAGTGTTATCGTCTTGTCGCCGTCTGTACTGACTGCCGGCGGAAGGTTCGGCAGAGGAGGATTGACACGTATGTTCACCTCATCAAATCCGAAAGCACCTTGATTATCGGTTACCGTCAATCTGAAAACGTAGGTTCCCTCTACCATGTTGGAAACTGACAGATCCTCAACGTTTGTCGCAGTAAGCGACGCGGCGGAAGGACCCGAGCGTTGTTCCCACAGGTAGGTTGCAATGGTGCCGTCGGGATCAGTTCCCTCTCCTTCAAGCGCAGCTGAATTGACGGGGAGTGTTATGACCTTGTTGTCGCCTGCGTTCGCCATAGGAGGGTGGTTCGCGGGAACGGGCTGAACAAGTATTCTGACTTCATCGAATCCTGTGGAGCCTTTGTCATCGGTGACTGTCAACCGGAACAAATAGACACCTTCGATCAGGTTACTGATACTGAGATCGGGTTGCGTCACGGAGGTGGTGGTTGCCGTAGACGGTCCGCTGATCTGGCTCCAGGTGTAAAGCGTTATAGTTCCGTCCTCATCATTGCCCGAACCTGAGAGATCTGTCGTCGTGATGGGCAATGTGATCACAACGTTGTCGCCTGCATCTGCGATCGGGGGAAGGTTATAGGGTATCGGCAGGACGCGAACAAGCATCTCATCGAATCCTGCCAGTCCTGCGTTATCCGTCACGGTAAGGCGGAAAATATAGATGCCTTCCACGAGATCCGACAGATCCGTTGACAGACTCGCGGGACTTACGATCGTCGCAATGGAAGGACCACTTATCTGTTCCCACAGAGACGACTCAATGGTACCATCGGGGTCGTTGCCCGTGCCGGTCACGGTTGTGGTGTTTACAGGCAGGGTAATGGTTCTGTCATTTCCCGCATTCGCAGTGGGTGGAATTATGACAGGCTGCGGGTTTACTTTGACTGTAACGTCACGCTGGCCATTCGCGCCTTTGTTATCGGTTACTGTCAACCGGAACGTGTATAATCCGGCGATCAGGTTGGAGTACGTTATCGTTTGTTGACTAACCGGAGTTGACGTTGCCGTGTTAGGTCCGGAGATCTGGGACCACTGATACGATGCGATCGTCCCATCCGAGTCCGTACCCGAGCCGTTGAACGTCACTGAATTGACAGGAAGTGTGATTTCCTGGTTGGCCCCGGTGTTGGCGACCGGCGGCGAGTTAGGGGGTTCGGGATTGACAACCACCTGCATTTGATCAGAGTCGGTCGTTCCCTCATCATCGGTGACGCGCAGATTGAACACGTAAATTCCCTCGACCAATCCCGAGACAGTGATCGCCGCCTCGAACGGGTCGCTGATCTGCGCGGTATTGGGCCCGCTCACCTGCTCCCATACGTAAGATTCGACAGTCCCATCGGCGTCGGTCGCTGAACCAGTCACCGCCACTGAACTGGTGGGCAGCGTGATATTTTTGTTCGGCCCGGCATTCGCAACGGGTGGGCTATTTACGGCGTTGACAAACACCTTGACTTCATCCGTAGCGGTCGCTCCGCGGTTATCGGTTACGGTAAGTCGAAATACATATACGCCTTCGGCGAGATCGGTGAGCGTGAGATCCGCTTCGTCAAGAGCGCCCGTTGAACCCGCTCCGGGCCCGCTGACGAAGCTCCATTCGTATGACACAATACTGCCATCCGGATCGGATCCTGATCCATTGATCACCGTTGTGTTGTCAGGCAATGTCAGCGTCTTGTCGACGCCTGCGTTCGCAGTAGGTGGGGCGTTGGCCGGTTGCGGCGCGACATTCACCGTCAGCTGGTCAGAAGATTTAGCTCCATCGTTGTCAGTGACGGTCAACCGAAAGACATAAATGCCTGACTGAAGTCCGTTCACTTGTGTGGATACTGCACCCGCGGTGACAATAGTCGCTGCCGCAGGCCCGCTCACCTGCTCCCATAAATACTCCGTGATCGTGCCATCAGCATCGCTGGCTGTTCCAGTCAGTGACACAGTATTGGTCGGAAGTGTAATGCTCTGGTTGGTGCCGGCATCCACGGTAGGACCCTGATTGGCCGGCGGGAAGACAGTCACCTGTACGATATCAGACCCCGTAGCTCCGTCGTTATCCGTCACTCTCAACTGAAATGAATAAACACCTTCGGTAAGCGAGCTCACCTGCGTCGTGGCCTGGGCGGGTGTCGCGATCGCGGAGGGGCTTGGCGGGCCGTTGACCTGGCTCCATTGGTATTCGACGATCGTGCCATCCGTATCCGTTCCACTCCCCGTAAGGGTGAGCGAGTTCACGGGTAATGTAATCGAGCGATCAGTGCCGGCATCCGCGGTCGGGGGTTGATTGGGCGGTTCCGGGAGGACGCTGACCAGTACCTGGTCGCTTGCTTCGCTGCCGTCGTCATCGGTGACGGTAAGTGTGAACACATAGTTCCCTTCGGCGAGATTACTGATGGCACTTGTGGGACTGGTCGGTGACGCGATAGTCGCGGAGTTCGGCCCGCTTGTCTGAGACCATTGATAAGCCTCGACTGTTCCATCCGTGTCAGCACCGGACCCATTTAGATTGGTGCTATTCGTCGGCAGCGTAATGGTAATGTCCGTTCCCGCATTGGCGGTCGGGGGATTGTTTGGCGGCTCCGGTTTCACGGTAACGACGACCAGATCAGTTCCGCTGGCTCCTTTGTCGTCAGTGGCCGTCAACTGGAAAGTGTAGACACCCTCCACCATGTTTGAGGCAACAGTCACTGCCTGATCGGCAGGCGTAAAGACAGCGGTATTTGGTCCGCTGACCTGCGACCATTCATAGCCTGCTACAGTGCCATCAGCATCCGTAGCCGATCCGTTAAGGGGTGTTGAATTCTGCGGCAAGTTGAACGATTGATCAGATCCGGCATTCACGGCCGGCGGGGTGTTCGGAGGAGCGGCGATGACCGTAACAGCCACCACATCAGATCCGGTTAGTCCGTCGTTGTCCGTCACGGTCAAAGAGAACGTATAGGATCCTACAATGAGGCCACTCGCAGTCAGCGTCAATGTGCTTTGCCCGGAGAGTGTCGCAGTATTCGGTCCCGACATCTGCTGCCACGATCGCGACTGAATCGTACCATCCGAATCGTTCGCGGTACCCGTCAGCACGATCGAATTCGCAGGCTCTGTGATCGATCTATCAGCGCCCGCGTTGGCCGTGGGCGGAACCTTTGGTGGTTCGGGTTGTACTTGTATCGTAACCTGAGCCGAAGCTGTTAGTCCGGTATTATCTGTCGCAGTAAGCCGGAATACGTACGACCCGGCTACGAGATTCGAGAACGTCGTAGTGAGTGCACCCGGAGCACTGATCGTCGCGGTGCCGGGTCCGCTTACTTGCGCCCACACTGTAGACGATATACTTCCGTCAGGATCTGACGCCGTCCCGGTTTGCGACACGGAATTCGTTGGCAGCGTTATTGTCTTGTTCGCACCGGCGCCTACAACGGGAGGTTTCGGAGTCGCGGGACCCATTCTGTGTGTGAGAAACCATTGATAAACGTTGGGAGTATAATAGGTGTTGGTCGGGGAGTACACCTTATCCCAGGTAGATCCGCCGTGAGTTCCTCCCGGCACGATAGTGAAGATCGGCACTGGATCCGGGTTCACTGTATTCATTCCCTTGATGGGTCGTTGACCATCCGATAACGGTACAGCAGTATCCTTATCTCCGTGAAACGCCCACACAGCGATCTTCCGCTGAGCTGTTATCTTTGCGCCGTTGTAATCTCCTTTACACGACACGGGGGCCATTGCTGCGATACAATTCGGTTCGTTATCCGCACCATAGGAAGTTGCCCAGGAGCCATCGCCTCCCATACTCAATCCTGTGACATAGATCCGGTTCGGATCAATCCGGTAATTCTGTTTTGCCCAATTGACGAAGGGCATAACATCATTCGTCCAGCCCCATCGGTTCTCAGTCTGCTGAGGTGAGAGTACGATGAAACATTCGTTGACACCGTTCACCACAAAGCACATGTTGTGGCCATTCTTGATGAACTTGGGTGTTCCGTGAACAGAGACCTTATTCAGCGAGGAAGGAGATCCGTCGCCGCGTTCACCCGACCCGTGCAGAAAGATGATCGTGGGATATACATCACTGCTCGTAGCGTATCCTGGAGGCAAGTACTCAAGATAGCCCCGTCCACCCGGGGTCATCTTGGGGACTTGTTGGCTTCTCGCCGCGCTATAGCATGAAAGGATACTAACTATTGTTAGTATAACAACCCGTAGGATAACCTTCATCGTAAGTTGAATTAGGGTGCCTAACTTACGAAAGTTTATTTACTATTCGCTGGTCAGTATCAGACAATTACCATCCTTCCGGTAGATTTCGTTTAATCTCGATATTGTGAAACTCCTGACTTTTTCTGGAGCCGACCACTTTCGCCCACTCAGCCATTTTGCGGATCCCTTCCGCAAGTGCCACGCTCTCGCCGAGATTAAACGTACTTCTTGCCTTCTCATGGTCTGAGTAGGCGTGCAACACTTCCTTCCTCGCCTGAAGGTATTTTACATCAGGCTTTGCATTCAGGTTTGTCGAGATCACATCAACGAGTTCGTTGATCGTATAGGGATGGTCCGCGCCAATATTGAAAACCTGATTATAAGCCTTCGGAACCGTTACCGATTGTGCAATTGGTATAGCCACGTCGTCGATATAGCTGAATGCTCTCGTCTGCGTGCCATCGCCAAACACCGTCATTGGGGCACCCTGCATGATCTGGTTCATGAAGATCCCGATCACGTTTCTGTATTTGTCGCCGATGTTTTGATTCTCCCCGTACACATTGTGCGGACGGAAGACAATATGATTCAGTCCGAACATCTCATGTGCTGCCATCAGATCAAGTTCGATCGCATATTTCGACACACCATAAGGATCCTCAGGTATCGGAGTCATATCTTCCCGCATCGGCAACTGACCTTTTCCGTAGACCGCGATTGACGATGTGAACACGAAGCATTTGCAGTCATGCTTCACCGCTTCGTTGATAAGATTGATACTACCGATCAAGTTCACTTCATAGTTGAACTTGCGGATAAAGTGGGAAAGGCCTTCGGCTGCATACGCTGCCAGATGATAGACATAGTCAAACTTGTGCGTATCGAAAAGCTGCTCGATCAGTGCCTTATCCGTAACAGATCCCTGAACAAATGTGGCTCCTGCGGGCACCTGGTCCTTGAATCCTCCGCTCAGATCGTCCAGCACAACGACTTTGTGGCCCATCTTTAAACATTGCTTTGCAACGTGGGAACCGATGAATCCCGCCCCGCCAGTGACTAATGATGTGTATTGCTCCATGTAACTATAGGTAGTTTATATATTTTAGTATTTAAGCCAATGCTTCCGACCTCGAGGTCCTGAGGTTCCAGCTCAGTGCTCTCACCAGATTTTTGAGGTGCTCGCCCTGACCTTTCAATGTGTATTTCAGAAGCGTTTTCGGAATGATCGCAAGAACAAGAAAAATCAGAAACAATGCGAATTCCGACGGCCTGGAATTTCTTCTCATAAAGAGAATTCTGTTTCGGTTGTGGTAGTACGCCTTGATAGCGCTTTCCTTACCCATCGTGATCGACTCCTTGTGGTATATCAGAGCTGTCGGCTGATAGTATATTTTATACCCTGCCCTGATAATTCGTGCGGACCAGTCAAGTTCCTCGTAGTAGATAAAGAATATATCCGCAAACCCTTTGGTCTTGTCGACCACTTCCCGTTTGACCAGCATTGCAGCACCGTGCGCATACTCTGTATATCCGGGTGTGTCGTGCTGACCCTCGTCGATCTCGTGATCACCGACTGCCCGGTTGCGGCCAGTGATCGGATTGATCTTCGTAAAGCCCGCGTACTGGATAACCCGCTGGTCGGAAAAGTACCGGATCTTCGGACTGACCACACCGATAGCGGGATCGATCGAAAACGGTTTGAGCAATTCATCCAGAAGCATCTCCGTCACCTCGGTATCATTATTGACAATGAAGATGTAATCTCCCTTCGCAGCGTTGATGCCGACGTTGTTGCCCCCGGTGAATCCCAGGTTCTGTTCGTTCCGGATGAGAACGACTTCCGGAAATTTTTCCTTTACAATGGGCGTGGGATCTTCCCTGGATGCGTTGTCGACCAGGATGATCTCGAAATTCTTGTATCTCAATTTCCGGGTAGACTCCAGAAATTCCAGGGTTACTTGCAGTTGATTAAAATTCAGAATGATTATGGAAATCAGGGGGTCGCTCGTTGTCATTTCTCAATCATGATTTTCTTGAAGGTTGGCTTCTGCGGTAGTGTGCTCCGTGTGAATAAAAGTACGTGTGGCGCTGCGCGAGAGAAAAATCGCCTGAATGGTCTTGAGCACGATCACCGGCATGATCATCAGTGATCGCAACAAGTCAAGCGTGTACATGCGCCGTGGAGTAGATAGTGCCAGGCCAAGCATATAGCAACCTGCGAGCACCCACCAGCGCATAGTCACAGCGTAATCGTCCTGGATGAATGTAAAAAGTATACACAGGAACATCAGGTAGATAATACTGTTGATCCGCGACGGCAGAAAGTTCTGAAGGAACGCTATATTGAAAAAATTGACATTGCCTTTGAACAGCAATCCGAACGCCTTGAAAAAATTCTTCTTCAGCATACTATACTGTCCTCCTATCCACCTCCTGCGCTGATTCTTGTACGCCTCCGGTGTCGAAACCTTCTCGTCAAACACGAGGATATCCTTACGATAGTGAATGGTATGGCCTTTCTCCACCAGCGCGATCTGAAGAGCCTTATCCTCGACAGGTGTATGTATCCGGGCCATCTCCTCTTTCAGCAGGTGAAATGGAAACGACATGCCAGAACCGATCAGCGCCGATGACAATCCCAACGCGTTTGGCGCTTGTCTCAACTGGTGATTGTTGATCGCCTCACTTAAACCATCCAGTACCGCCATCGGAGTATCCCGATTCTTGGCGGTCCGCTGTGCCTGAACAATTTCATAACCTTGCTGGAACAGACTGTTGATATCGGAAAGGAACGACTTGGAGAAAACGTTATCGGCATCTGCCACCACTGCGATGTCATAGTCCTTCCCGAGGTTATCGAACGCGTAGTTCAGCGCTTTGCTCTTCATGCTGTTCGTAAACGTAACAGGAAGAACAATGGCTCGTGTCTTGGTGAGCGCCTCCAGCGTTGCCGGTCGGAAAGAATCTGCGATGATGATCACGTCAAAGGAATCAGCCGGGTAGTCCAGACTTAAAAACTGTGCCGTAGTGTTGAGGATAATGCCATCTTCCTTGTAGCAGGGGACGAGAACAGCAATACGTTTGTGCTCGGTCGCAGGCGGAATGGGCCGTCGTTTATACCAGTGACCGGCAATACCCATGCCCAGCACGTAGGCCGTATTCACGAGGGAGAAATAAAATAGTACGATCTCGATCATTCAGCTAAACAAACAGAACCAGTGTCGATTAAACTTTCTCCTTTTGGAGAAGCGCAGGGAATGTCTTGAAGATGATCTTCA
>CAYTMU010000085.1:0-9156 GCA_964438975.1 uncultured Roseivirgaceae bacterium
CAGCCCGTTGCGGCGCGACTTGCGGCCCGGCTCGGTGCTAGTCTCGCAACGAATGTGGTAAGTCTCCCGGATACGACCTCGGGTTTCGTTGTCCGCAAAAGCATCTACACCGGGAAGGCCTTCTGTTACCAGGAACTTACAAACCAGAAAAAAGTCATTGCGATCAGAAAGAATGCAGTAGAAGTTAGCGAGACAGGTGGCACTGCGGAGGTAGTTCCTTACACCGCTGTCTACTCCGACACTGACTTCGGTGTAAAGATCACGTCATCTGAAAAAGCCAGCGGGGAAGTGCTGCTGCCTGAAGCGAATATCGTAGTCTCCGGTGGTCGTGGAATGAAAGGGCCGGAGAACTGGCATATACTTGAAGAACTGGCGAAGGCACTAAATGCTGCTACTGCTTGCAGCAAGCCGGTATCGGATCTGGGTTGGCGTCCGCACCACGAACACGTGGGACAAACGGGAGTAAAAGTTGCTCCACAGCTGTATATCGCGGTCGGGATATCGGGAGCAATTCAACACTTGGCTGGTGTTAACTCATCGAAAGTGATCGTGGTTATCAACAAAGATCCGGAGGCACCATTTTTTAAGGCAGCCGATTACGGTATAATTGGAGATGCATTCGAAATAATCCCGAAATTGACTGAAGCCATCAAAGCAGCGAAGTAAGTGAAGAAGATAAAGCTAGAAATATTAGGCCTCTCCTCGAGCCAGTCGCAAACCGGATCGTTTGCCCTTGTATTGGGAGAAACAGATGGAAACCGGAGGTTGCCGATCATTATCGGCATGTTCGAAGCCCAGGCTATTGCTATTGAAATCGAGAAGATCATTCCCAACCGGCCGATGACGCATGACTTGTTCAAGTCGTTCGCCAACAGCTTTCATTTCACAGTGGAAGAGATCGTTATTTCCGATTTGAAGGAGGGTGTATTCTTTGCCAAGATCGTCTGCTCCGACGGGCTGAAGAAGACCGAGGTCGACGCGCGTCCATCTGACGCCATCGCCATCGGGTTGCGTTTCGATTCGCCGATCTTCACATACGAGAACATTCTTGCGGAGGCTGGAATTGTCCTCACCGACGAGGCGGAGGAAGAAAAAGTTGAGCCCAAGGCCGAGGCGAAAGTCAGGACCCGCAAAGAGACTCGCAAGGATGACTTCAAGAACTACTCCGTCGAGAAGCTCAATGAACTCCTGAAGGACGCGATCGACAAAGAAGATTACGAACGCGCCGCCAAGATACGGGATGAGCTGAGCAAGCGGAACTAGGGAACTCCCATGACTCCTGCCGAATACATGCTACTCGACCATTTGTCGCAGTTCGTATCCGGGCATAAGAAAGCCTTTATCGAGAAGGTCCTGGAACAACGCACGCGGCACGTCACCGTTGTGCTTGAGAATATCTATCAATCTCAAAATGCCAGTGCGGTGATCCGCACCTGCGAATGCATGGGCCTTCAGGATGTTCACATTGTGGAGGACACTACTCGCTATTCACTGAACATTCGGGTGTTGAAGGGATCATACAAATGGATGACGCTGGAGCGATATAAGGCACTACATACCAACAACATCGCAACATGCTTTCAGAATCTCCGGAGCCAGGGATACCGCCTGCTTGTGGCCGATCCTGCTGAAGACGGACTTTCGGTTGACGAGGTGGATGTGTCCGCAGGAAAGATGGCGCTTGTGTTCGGTAACGAACTCCACGGAGCATCCGTGTACAGCCTGGCACACGGCGATCAAAAGATACGCGTACCCATGTTCGGGTTTACAGAAAGTCTGAATGTATCGGTCAGCGTTGCGATCTCCCTGAATACGATTTTGCGGAAGCTACGCGGATCCGGTGCTCCGATCGGACTGAGTGCTGCGGAGAAAGAACTCATCAGGCTTGAATGGTATCGCAAAATAGTGAGACGCTCCGACGTTCTCGAGCGCGAGTTTATGCGTACAATTGAGTAACTTTCGGCGTCTATACCCCGTGTGCATGCTGTTTATACGAAGGCTCAAGCGGTTTGTGTCTGGAGTGATCTTCCTGTTGCTTGCCGTCGTTCTCGCATGCAACGTATGGATCGTGTGGAGCACACATGACCTGGTCTATTCCGACCTGTCGGAGTTGCCAGATCATCGTATGGCACTCGTTCTGGGTACGAGCCACCGCTCGGTGGGGGGTGGGCCAAACCCTTTCTTCCAGAAGCGCATGGAAATGGCCGCTACGCTGTATTCCATGGGAAAGATTGACCACTTCATTCTGAGTGGCGATAACAGTACGAAATATTATAATGAGCCAGCTGAGATGAGAAAGGCTCTCATCGAAAAGGGAGTCCCCGCATCGGCCATTACGCTGGACTACGCAGGTCTTAGAACACTTGATTCGGTTGTTCGCAGTAAAAAGATCTTTGGTCAGAATAGGATCACGATCATTACGCAGCCGTTTCATTGCTACCGCGCCCTCTTCATCAGCCGATACTACGACATGGACGCCGTGGCAATGGTCGCAGATGATCCGGAGCTTCAGCAAACGATAAAAGTCTACCTTCGTGAGTACCTTGCACGTACCAAAGCGGTACTCGACCTATATATTTTTAAGACAGATCCAAGATTTTTGGGTGAAAAAGAACAGATAAATATTCCATCCTAACGCAACCTGGAGGTTTGATCCGCTGTTAGATCATTACCAGGTAATCAATAAAACCCTGTGCACATCACCACTGGCAGTATCCTGCGACGCATCCTTCGGGTGAACATCGTTATCCTTTTCCTTTTTCCTGCCGTGCTCTATGCGCAGACAGTGGTAAAGGGCAAGGTAACAGATGCGCATTCGGGTGACCCGATCCCGTTTGCCAACGTGATCTTCCCGGGAACCACGCACGGAACGACCACTGATTTCGATGGAAACTTCACGGTGAGGACATCTACCGACGCTGATTCGCTGGTGGTATCGTATCTCGGATATCGAACGCGGACCAAAAAGGTCGAGCGCGGGGTAACGCAGCAGATCAACTTTCAGCTCGAGGAGGAGGCTACCGCTCTGCAGGAAGTGGTCTTTATAGCAGGGGAGAACCCGGCGTTCGAAGTGATGCGTAACGTCGTCCGCAACAAGGCCCAGAACGATAAACGCAAGTTGTCAGCGTATGAGTACGACACTTACACCAAGATTGAGATCGATGTCGACAATATGTCGGAAAAGTTCCGCCAGCGCAAGGTGATCCAGAAAATTACGCGTGTCATTGACAGTGTTGAGCAGATCGCCGGCGAGGACGGAAAGCCGATCCTTCCGATCTTTATTTCGGAAAGCGTTTCGCGCTTTTACTACCGCACCAATCCGCAACTTCGTCTGGAGAATATCCTCCGGTCGAAGATCACGGGTATCGGTGTACAGGACGGCACGCTGATCACCCAATTCGTCGGCGCCTCCTTTCAGGAGTACAACTTCTATCAAAACTGGCTTACAATCCTTACAAAGGAGTTCGTATCGCCGATTGCAGATGGTTGGCGGCTCTACTACAACTACGACCTGACCGACAGCATGTACGTCGGCGATCATTTCTGCTATCGTCTTGATTTCTATCCGAAAAGCTCGCAGGACCTTGCCTTCTCGGGAACAATATGGATCACGAAAGACGAGTGGGCGCTTAAACAGGTTGATGCAATTGTTGGAAAACAAGCCAATCTCAACTTCATCGAGAAGATACGGATACAACAGGAACTGGAACCAGCCGGAGAAGGTGCGTGGATACCTGTGAGAAACCGCGTGCTGATCGATGTCAGTGAGCTCACTAAGAATTCTGCCGGGATGCTGGCAAAGTTCTACACCTCTAACAAGAATATCATCGTAAATCAACCGCGTGACCCCGCGTTCTATCAGCGAGAGATAGTCATGGAGGAGGATGCCCGCCAACATCAGGAAGAGGAGTACTGGGATACGCTGCGACACGAGCCGCTCTCGGCAACGGAGCGAAATGTGTATCGAATGATCGACACGCTTCAAAATATCCCGGTGGTCAAGACTTACACCGACATCATTGATATCGCCGTCAACGGATATTACCGTATGGGCAAGGTAGACCTCGGTCCGTATATATCCCTCATGGCGGTCAACAATGTCGAAGGCCTCCGTTTGCAGCCGGGATTCAAGACAAATTACCAATTCAGTAATAAGTGGGTGCTCGGCGGCAGTGTCGGGTACGGCTTCCAGGATGACCGGATCAAGTATTCAGCGTTTGTTCAGAACATCCTGTCGCGAACCCGATGGACGTCGATGACCTTTCGCGTGCGCAGCGACCTCGGGCGAGTCGGCGTGGATGAAGAGGACCTGGCCGACAACTATCTTTTTCTCGCAGCCCAGCGTTTCGGCAACTTCCGGCGCCCCTATTATTTTGACGAAAGTCGTTTCAGCTTCCAGCGCGAACTGCTGCGCGGACTATCACAACGGGCGGTGTTCCGATATAGCACATTCCGTCCCGTTTTTGATTTCGGCTACCTGGCCCAAGGCGGTGAGCCGGATATGTCTACATTCGAGAATGCGGAACTGATTCTCGAGACACGGTTCGCGCGGGATGAATTATTTGTCATGAACGACAACGAACGCATCAGCCTTGGCGCAAACAAATGGCCGATCGTAACACTGCGTTACACACACGGGTTCAAGGGGATTGCCGGCAGCGACTTCGACTATGACAAGCTCCGGCTATCTGTTCACAAACGGGTGCGGTTCGGGCCTGCCGGGGTGGGATATGTTACGCTGACGGGCGAGTATGTATTCAATCAACTACCTTACCCGCTGTTGTCGCTCCATCTTGGAAACCAGACGCCATTCTTTGCACACGTGACGTACAACCTGATGGATTACGGCGAGTTTGTGAGCGACCGCTTTGCGGCACTGCACTACAGTCACCACTTTGAAGGCCTTTTGCTCAATCGGATCCCCCTTATGCGCAAGCTCAAATGGCGTCTCGTGGGCACGGCTAACCTCATCACAGGGGGCATGAGCAGCATGAACAGGGCGCTGATCGCGGAAGAAGCCGGCGAAGGCGTTCGGGCGATAGGGTTCCTCTCGCGTGGCGTTCCGTATGTAGAGTTAGGTTATGGGGTTGAGAATATCCTGAAGTTCTTTCGCGTCGACCTTATTCATCGGCTGACGTACCTTGACAAGTCGCAAGACCCGGATGTCAGAAGATTTGGAGTATTGTTCAGCTTTCAGTTCAACCTGTAGCACTGGGCTCTTCCACATTGCCGGGAGTAGGCTTTCAGCTTTCAGGTTCTTTCCGCATCTTTGTGCCCCGAATTGTTCAAGCTAACATGAATGTAAAGATTTCTTTTCCCGACGGAAACGTCCGGGAATTTCCGAGCGGTGTCACAGGCGCCGAGATCGCCCGCAGTATCAGCGAGGGCCTCGCACGCAATGCGCTGGCCATTGAGTTCAACGACGAGGTGATCGAATTATCGAGACCGATCAATACCGACGGAGAAGTAAGGATCCTGACGTGGAGTGATCCGAAAGGGAAGAATACGTTCTGGCATTCGTCAGCTCACTTGCTCGCAGAGGCGCTTGAAGCCTTGTATCCGGGTGTGAAATTCGGGATCGGACCGGCAATTGAAAATGGTTTTTACTATGACGTCGACCTCGGTGACCGCACGTTCGGCGAACCCGATCTCGCAGCGCTGGAAGTGAAGATGAAAGAACTGGCGAAGAAGGAAAGCCAGTTCGTGCGGAAGGAAGTGTCTAAAGCAGATGCCCTTGACTACTTCCGAAAGAAAGAGGATCCCTATAAGATCGAGCTGATCACGGACCTGCAGGATGGGAGCATAACTTTTTATCAACAGGGAGACTTTGTTGATCTGTGCCGCGGGCCGCACCTCCCCAATACGGGTTTCATAAAGGCTGTAAAGTTGCTCAACGTCGCCGGTGCCTATTGGCGGGGAAATGAAAAGAACAAGATGCTCACCCGTATCTACGGCATCACGTTCCCGAAGCAAAAAGAACTGGATGAGTACCTCCATGTGCTCGAGGAAGCAAAGAAGCGCGATCACCGGAAACTTGGAAAGGAACTGGAGCTATTCGCTTTTTCCGAAAAGGTCGGGATGGGGTTGCCGCTGTGGTTGCCGAAGGGAACGATCCTGCGCGAGCGGCTCGAGCAATTTCTGCGTCGTGCACAGGTCCGGGCAGGGTATGACCCGGTCGTTACCCCGCACATCGGCGGCAAGTCATTGTATGTGACCTCCGGTCACTATGAGAAATACGGAAAGGATTCATTTCAGCCAATACATACACCCGATGAAGGGGAGGAGTTCTTGCTCAAGCCAATGAACTGTCCTCATCACTGTGAGATCTACAAGGTGAAACCGCGGTCGTACCGCGATCTTCCGGTTCGTCTCGCTGAATTCGGCACGGTCTATCGCTACGAGCAAAGCGGCGAGCTTCACGGTCTTACCCGTGTGCGGGGATTTACGCAGGACGATGCGCATATTTTCTGCCGTCCCGACCAGGTGAAAGACGAGTTCATCAAAGTGATCGACCTCGTATTGCATGTGTTTCAGTCGCTGGGATTTGAGCATTTCACTGCGCAGGTGTCCATGCGCGACCCGGACAACAAGGAGAAATACATCGGTGAAGACCACCTGTGGGAAAAGGCAGAGCGCGAGATTCAGGAGGCAGCCGACGAAAGAGGTTTGAAGACAGTAGCAGTGAAGGGCGAAGCGGCGTTCTATGGTCCGAAACTGGACTTTATGGTGCGCGACGCACTGGGTCGTTCGTGGCAACTCGGAACTATCCAGGTAGACTACAATCTTCCCGAGCGGTTTGAACTGGAGTACGTCGGTTCGGACAACCAGAAACACCGCCCCGTGATGATCCACCGGGCGCCATTTGGTTCCCTTGAACGCTTCGTAGCTGTGTTGATCGAGCACTGCGCAGGCAATTTTCCACTGTGGCTTGCTCCGGATCAGATCGCGGTGCTGCCGATCTCGGAAAGGTTTAACGATTACGCCACCGAGGTATACGAGCAATTGAAATCAGTAGACATTCGCGGGCTTCTCGACGATCGCGACGAAAAGATCGGCCGAAAGATTCGCGACGCTGAAACAAAGAAAATTCCGTTCATGCTGATCGTCGGAGAAAAGGAAGCCAGTGAAAGCCGGGTGTCTGTGAGAAAGCACGGCAAGGGCGACCAGGGAAGCATGGACCTGCGCGAATTCATCGATGCTTTCCAGCGCGAGTCCGCAGCGCCTGAATAGCCGCAAGACATTGGTAAGCAATAACTTAGGTGACTTGCCGGCGTTTTTGAACAATTCGTAGCCGCGATTGGGAAAGACCAAAATTATCCCGATATTTGCAGCCTGTTTTTTTGTCGAATTAAACCTTATCGCGTATCAACACCGGAAGCAGCAGACCATTTAAGAGGCCCTTCAGAAGGGGGCCACAGAGACCAGAAGAGCCTTACAAGGTAAATGAGCGTATTACAGCGCCTCGTGTAAGGGTTGTGGGTGAGAATATCAAGCCAGACGTTTATCCTATCCAGCAGGCGATCAAGTTAGCGCAGGAACAGGGATTGGACCTGGTGGAAATATCGCCGTCTGCCGATCCGCCGGTCTGCAAGGTTGTTGACTACTCGAAGTTCAAGTACGAACAGAAGAAGAAGCAGAAGGAGATCAAGGCGAAGACTCAGAAGGTGGTTATCAAGGAGATCCGCTTTGGTCCCAACACGGAGGAACATGACTTCAACTTCAAGGTGAAGCACGCCGAATCCTTCTTGAAGGAAGGGTCAAAAGTAAAGGCAACGGTAACATTCTTCGGACGGTCGATTGTGTATAAGGAACGTGGAGAGATCCTCTTGTTGAAATTTGCACAGGCACTTGAGGAAGTTGGGAAAGTGGAATCAATGCCGCGGCTGGAAGGCAAGCGGATGAGCATGTTGATGATGCCTCGTGTCGGAAAAAAGTAACAGAATATAAATTAATACGATGCCCAAGTTAAAAACGAAGTCCGGTGCCAAGAAGCGATTCAAGATCACGGGTACAGGAAAAGTGATGCACAAGCGCGCTTATAAGAACCATATTCTGACCAAGAAGGAAACCAAGCAAAAGAGGAGACTCAGCAGCATGGCGACGGTCCACAAGGCGGATATGGACAACATAAAAGCAATGCTTGTTCTTTAATGGTTTGATGTTTAACCCGGTTTTTGGCAACTAAGTGTTCGCCGTGGAGCGAATCGCCAACAATCAAAAAATGTAAGAAATGCCTAGATCAGTTAACAGCGTAGCCTCAAGAGCTAAACGCAAACGCATCATGAAAATGGCCAGAGGGTTCTTTGGCCGGAAGAAGAATGTCTGGACGGTAGCGAAAAACGCCATTGAAAAAGGGTTGGTGTACGCGTACCGCGATCGCAAACAGAAGAAAAGAGAGTTCCGTGGGATCTGGATCCAGCGTATCAACGCGGGTGTCAGGGAACATGGCTTGTCGTATTCCGAATTTGTTGGAAAGTTGAGAAAATCCGGTATCGATCTGAACCGTAAAGTACTCGCTGACCTGGCTATGAATCACCCGGAAGCCTTTAAGGCGGTGGTGGAGAAAGTCAAGTAGGATCCATTGCAAGACGATAAACGATAAAAGGGAGCGAGAGTTCCCTTTTTGCTTTTTTGTCGGTTTTCGGCTATCTTAAAACTTTCGATTTTTTTGTGGGCTGCAACTCGGCCGTACATTTTTTCAACTATTGAAATGCATATCGTTAGTTTTGACATTCAAATAGTTAACTTTCGGGTTAGATAAATGCCACTATGCTAAAACAGTCCGCGCCGATCGGGGACCTGGAGACTTCTGTGCCTGGCAGACCTGTTGAGATCGAACTGCGGGGTGGAAATCCATTTCCCGGGCTGAGACCGTTTACTATCGACGAATCGCATCTGTACTTTGGACGTGAGGGCCAGACAGATGAAATCCTGTTAAAGCTTTCACAACATCACTTCATCACCGTTCTGGGGTATTCCGGCAGCGGTAAGTCTTCGTTGATGTACTGCGGTCTCGTACCGGTTCTCTACGGGGGGTTCATGACACAGACGGGACCGAACTGGAACGCCGTCATCACCCGACCGGGCTCATCACCAATAAATAATCTCGCCGAATCGATTGTCGATAATTTGCTAAGCCATGGGCGCATCACCGAT
>CAYTMU010000086.1:0-9089 GCA_964438975.1 uncultured Roseivirgaceae bacterium
CCATGAAGGAAGATGGTATGCCGATCGAACAGATTGCCAGATTCACAAAGCTCTCCGTCGAAGAGATCCGCCCCATTTAGTTTTTTTGCCACGGATTTCGCGAATTTTCCTGACCTTTGCAGTTCTAATCATCTCTGTCCATTGCCTTTCTACTCGAAACTTCTTGTGTTGCTGATGGTTGCTATCACAGCCTGCAGTAACCCACCCGCGGGACCTCTCAATAAATTCGCAGATTCTGTAGTCGTTCGGATCGCTGATCTGCAAGACCGAAGGCATATTGATAGTCTGCAGCTATTTCTTAACGATCCTAACCCTCAGTATCGCAAGGAAGCGGTTCTGGCGTTTGCGTCCGTTCAGGAAACAAATGACATCGACCGCATCGGAAAATTGCTCTTAATGGATTCTGATGCTGATGTCCGGGGCGCGGCCGCGTTCGCGCTCGGCCAGCTCAGCCATCCATCCGCGGAACGTCTGCTATTGGGCGCTCTCGTAAAAGAAAAAATTCCGCAGAACACGAGGACTATCCTCGAAGCTTATGGCAAGACCACTACGAGATGGAAACTCGAGACGGATCCCTTCATCGACGACACTCTGAAAACCGAGGGACTTGCCTGGTCACTATATCGCGCATCTCTTCGCGAAAAGACGCACGAAGATGCAACGTCAGTCGGCCAACGCCTTCTAGCCTCGACATTCTCCCGTTCCACCCGTCTCGGGGCCGCACATTTCTTCGCGCGCGGAGCAGCGCACTTCACTGGCGCTGAGGCAGCACTGATCGCGGCTGCAACAAAAGACGAATATGCAGAGGTCCGGATGGCCGCGGCGACAGCGCTCGGAAAGATCAGAACTGATTCGTGCCTCGCTGCGCTTCAGTATATCCTCGCTGAGGAAAAGGACGAGCGTGTTACTGTCAACGCCATACGAGCACTGCGTCACATGCCGTTCGATAAGATCGAGACGTTGCTGTACACTTCCCTTCGCCACCCTGGCCTTCACGCGCGCATTACCGCTTCCGAGGTTGTTCGTGACATGGTCCCGGCTGACCGCTGGATAGAGGCCTCCTCACAGATCAACCTTGCAAAGGACTGGCAGGTCATCGCCAACTTGTACGACGGCGTGCTGCGCGCAGGTCAGCACAAAGACCTCGCCGCCGAGATCGAGGAACAATACAGGAAGGAGCGCAACCCTTTTGCGCGTGCCGCACTGCTTGGAGCTCTCAAGCACTATCCGCCCGCACTGCATTTCGTCTACAGCGAAATGCAAGTCGCCGACACGGCTGTAGTGCGCACTGCAGCCGCGATGACACTTGTTGCGATGAACCGCAGTGCGAAATTGCCGCGTGACTCGCGAAAAGAATTTGCGGAAATCTATGCGGCCAGTATCCGCGCTGAGTCCGATCCCGCCGTTATCGGAATATTCGCGGCCGCCCTCACCGACTCGACACTCGGATTCCGCAGCGAGATACGCGACCACTCGTTCCTGAAGGAGGCGAGAAGTCGGCTGCAACTACCGCGTCACATCGAAGCTGTCGAACCGCTTGAGGCGGCAATCGCCTATTTCGAGGGAAGGAAACCACCACCGCTTCAAAAGGCATTCAATCATCCCATCGACTGGGAAATGGTGAAACGCATCCCACCGGATATGACTGCGACAATCAAGACAACACGTGGAAACATGCGTCTGCGCCTGTTCGTTGAGGAGGCGCCCGGATCGGTCGCTAACTTCATCAATCTTGCCCGCAGCCACTATTACGACGCCAAGGCCGTGCATCGCGTTGTTCCAAACTTCGTCATCCAGGCGGGCTGCGATCGAGGCGATGGATGGGGAAGTAAAGGCTATTCCCTGCGCTCAGAATTCAGCCAACGGCGCTACACAACCGGCTCAGTCGGTATGGCGTCGGCAGGCAAAGACACCGAAGGAACACAGTGGTTCATTACGCACTCACCCACACCTCATCTCGATGGACGATATACGATCTTTGGTGAGTTGATGGATGGCATAAAGGCGCTTGACTACATCCAGATAGGCGATCAGATCGTCGATGTCGACCTCGGCGATTTTATGGATCGATAATTTTTCCGTCATTCGCAATAAATGACTATGTCTTGACCAACGTATTCCAGCAGGACTTCAAAATAGGTATTCTCGGAGGCGGCCAACTCGGACGCATGTTGATCCAGTCGGGAATAGATTTCAATCTATCCTTCGCCATTCTGGATCCCGACCCATCTGCGCCATGTGCCGGACTCGCGGAATTTCACTGCGGGAAACTCACAGATTACGACACAGTCGTCGCATTCGGGTCCGCGTGCGACATCATCACTATCGAGATTGAGAATGTCAATACCGATGCACTGAAAGAGCTGGTGCGCAGAGGAAAGACCGTCTTTCCGGAGCCATCCGTCATTGAGTTAATTCAGGATAAGCGAGTTCAAAAAGAGTTCTACAGGCGCAACGGCATCCCTACGGCTGAGTTCCATCTCACCGAAAACGCACAGCAGGTTCGGAGCCACAAAGAGTTCCTGCCGTTCGTCAATAAACTTGGCCGGGAAGGATACGACGGTAGGGGCGTACAGATCATGCGCACTGAAAAGGATCTGGCTGCCGCCTTTGAGGCCCCTGGCCTGGTTGAAAAGTTAATCGACTTCGATAAAGAAATCGCCGTTATCGTCGCACGTAATGCCGCGGGAGAAGTCAAAACATTCCCCACCGTAGAGATGGTCTTCCACCCGGTGCAAAACCTCGTCGAGTACCTGTTCTCTCCCGCAGACCTCAGCCCCGAAGTCACGGAGACTGCAGATGCTATTGCGCGCAAGGTCATCACCGAACTCAACATGACCGGTCTGCTCGCCGTAGAAATGTTCGTCACCCGCGACGGAGAGGTACTGGTAAATGAGATGGCCCCCCGGCCGCACAACAGCGGACACCAGACGATCGAAGGCAACATGACCTCACAGTACGAACAGCACCTGCGTTCGATTCTCGGCCTTCCACTGGGAGACACCGCTACGATCATGCCCAGCGCAATGATCAACCTCCTCGGAGAACCCGGCCATACAGGTCCTGCACGCTACCAAGGCTTTCGAGAAACCGTGGCAACATCTGGCGTCTTCGTTCACCTGTACGGAAAGAAGATCACCAAACCATTCCGCAAGATGGGCCATGTGACCATATTGGCAAAAGACATTGCAACACTGAAGAAGAAAGCGCAGTTTGTAAAGGAAACACTAAAGGTGATCGCGTAAGCGATCATAGAATCTATGGCTACAAAAAAACCGATGGTAGGCATCATTATGGGAAGCGAAAGCGATCTCCCGGTTATGAAAGAAGCCGCCGAGATGTTAGACACGTTTCAAGTCCCATATGAGGTGACGGTCGTCTCCGCACACCGCACACCGCTGCGGATGGTCGACTACGCGTCCACAGCTCGCAAGCGTGGCATCCGCGTGATCATAGCTGGCGCGGGAGGTGCCGCTCACTTGCCCGGCATGGTTGCGTCGCTTACGTCGTTGCCCGTCATCGGCGTACCTGTAAAGTCCTCGAACTCGATAGATGGGTGGGACTCCGTCCTGTCGATATTGCAGATGCCGGCCGGCGTGCCCGTGGCCACCGTCGCACTGAACGGTGCCCGCAATGCCGGCATCCTGGCTGCACAGATCATCGGGAGCTCCGATCGCGAACTCGGAAAGCGAATCGAGAAATTCAAGCACTCACTCCAGAAGAAGGTCGAAAGCTCAGCGCGCAAACTCGAAGTCAGGGGCTGGAAAGAATCTTTGAAATAGTCTGCTCTTGAAATGTGCGAGTAATTACTTAATTTACTGAGCAAATGACTTGCGCGACAAATCAGTTTTGATCTGCAACGCAACAGTGTTTGTAATCTTCGTCCATTTCGAGCAGAGTATTTTTAAATGAACCCAAACGAAAAAGGTTGGCTGAAAGAGTATATCGCTTTCCGGCTCGAAACACTGCAGGAACTCAACGGCGACATCGCGAGGAAACGCTCGCATCCAGACTACTCTCTATATAGGATCCTTCAGCCCACCGGGCTGATGTACGGCCAATCTACGGGTGTGTCCAGCCATCCTGATCACGATGCATGGCACCATCGCGACAAGATGAAAGTGCTTCTCGCAGAGAGCCTGCTCAACAGTTCACTACTGGCTTACGATAAGGATGGCGAGGAATCGCCCGACTTTCTCGACACTCTTGATCATACACTTGAGCAGATAGCGAGTTTCTACAACAACATCTTCCCTGAAATCGCGACGTCCTCCCGGACACTTTTCGGCAAGAGGAAGTCCTCCATTGAAGTGGTGGAGCGTATCCTCGACAAGCGAATCGAGCACGCGTCGGAGTTCGAAGGCAACTTCTGGACATATTTCTTTCATAACACACTGCTGTTCCTGGACGTCTTCATCTTCGGTCAGTGGATGCTGACCAATGCTGACCACATCGTGGCAGATTTCTTCCGCTACGAGCGCCACGAGCTGCGCTTCTCAGTAGTTAAGGTAATTGCAGCTGCTGCACACGCGAACCGGGAAATAGCTTTCGAAGAAAAGAAGCTTCTCGACCTCTTTCTGTACAGCTCGGATCTCTCGGTAGAGCAGCGGAAGCAAGCCCTCGACATTTTTGACCGGGGCATCAACATCGAAGAATTGGATCTTCCCTCGGAGAATTCGTGGATACTGAAGAAGTTCTTCCTGGAGATCGGAATACTTACACTTTGGGCGGACAAGAAGGTGGAGGACCTCGAAATGCAGTTCCTGACCCGATTCGCGATCCATCTTGGCTTCGACGATGATGACCTTGAGAACAGCCTCATCGCAATCGAGGGGTTTGTCCTTGAAAACTGGGAGCAGCTTTCCTATCTGCAGAACAATCAGGATTACCAGCAGGTGAGCGAGCAGTTCATCCGTCGTGTAGCACGGATCGCAGAGAAGAATAAAATGCGTCTTATCAAGGAATTACAGGAGAACGCTGAGTTGGTTCCCTTGCTCAGGAAGTCGCGTTCATCAGAAATGACGCCGGAGGAAAAAGAGCGTATCCGCGTAGCACTCGTTCAGCTCTTACGGACGATTCCCACATTCGAGATCATAGCGCTGCCACGCAAATTTCTCACGCTGCCCGCGCTTCTGAAAATTCTTCCAAAGAGTTTGTTCACCGAGGGAGTCCCTTCCTAGATTATCTTCTAGGCTTCTTCTTCCGCAGTGCTCTCCTTTCGCGGAATAAGTACGGAGAAGATTATCGACAGCGTAAGTGTGACAAAAATGACCGTGAACGAGAGGTAAACGTTAACCTCGATGTCCCAGATATCAAGCAGCATCTTCGCGCCGATGAAAAACAGGATGACGGAGAGACCCTTCTGCAACAGGTAGAACTTGTCGATAATACCCGCGAGCAGGAAGAACATCGCCCGCAGACCCATGACAGCAAAGATATTCGACGTATAGATCAGGAAGGGGTTCCGGGTGATCGCAAATGCTGCGGGGATCGAATCGACGGCGAATATCAAATCCGTCGTCTCAATCAGAACGATGACTAGAAACAAGGGTGTAAAGAGCAGGCGTCCACCCTCCCGAACCATAAATTTTCCGCCGTGATCGTTATACGACATCGGCAGATACTTCTTGCAGAACCGGAGTATCGTATTCTTTTCTGGATCGATCTTCTCGTCCCCTTCATCAAAATAGATACGGATACCGGAGTAGATCAGGAATACACCAAAGATGTAAAGTATCTCGTGGAATTGTTCGATCAGGTAGGTACCGACGAAGATGAAAACACCCCGAAAGACGATGGCGCCGAGGATACCCCAGAACAGGATCTTGTGGTAATAAGCCTCGTTAACCTTGAAATATTTCAGGATCAAAAGGATAACGAATATGTTGTCCACAGACAAAGCGTACTCCGTCAGGTATGCGGAAAAATACTCTACGGCACCTTGTGTTCCACTCTCATCGTATAAGAGGATAAACACCCCGAACAATGTCGAGATAACGACCCAGAAGATCGATTGGTACAGGGCGGATCGGGTGCTGATCTTGTGAGCCTTCTTATGAAAGAGGCCCAGATCAAGTACAAGGAATAATACGATAATTACCGCAAAAATCCCGAATAGTATTGTCTCCTCCTCTGGCAGATTGCCGAACAGCGAGAACGTGAGTATGTTATACACTAGGTGCAAATGAGGTTCTGTACTTGCCAGAACGAAGACGTTAGTCTGCTAAAACAGGATTTTAGACTTCGCTCAATTTCAAAACTACAAATATATTTTAATACTGAAAATCCGCGTAAGGAAACAATGCGCGTACGCGAACCTTAATGGGAAAGATCGCTCCCCCGTTTGACCGGGTAGCGGGGGCTAACGCGAACAGCTCTGGCATACCCCCTGAATAAGTAAATTGACCTCCTGGGATAAGTACCCTTTCGGGAGTTTAACAGGAGGGATATCAATATCGAGGCAATTGGTCTGGCCGCACTGTACGCACTTGAAGTGGACATGTTCATGCTGGTGCGTGGTGTCGGAACAGGTGTCGCTGCAGAGCGCATACTTGACGGTGCCGCCGTCATCGAGTACCTTATGGATCAGGCCGCGATCAAAGAAAGTCTTCAGCGTACGGTAAACAGTAACCCGGTCGATCTCCTTCGCGATCTCACTCTCGATATCAGCATGCGACAATGCATAGTCCTTTTTCAGGAACAGTCGGAGCACTTCCTGCCTCGTCGGCGTCGACCTCAGCCGGAAGCTTTTCAAGAGTCGGTGCGAGCCCTGGTTCATTGCAGTTGCAGTTGCAGTAAGTTGTGGTAAATGCCGTTGTCGAGGGTTGATAATTCAGCATGAGAGCCCATCTCCGCCAGCGTACCCTCGTGAATGACAAATATACGATCCGCCTTCTTAATAGTGCTCAGCCGATGCGCTATAATGATGCTCGTCCTGCCTTCCATAAGAGTTTCCAGCGCCTCTTGAACAAGCGCTTCGGAATGGGCATCAAGCGAACTTGTCGCTTCGTCAAGGACAAGAATAACGGGATTTTTCAGGATAGCCCTCGCAATCGCGATGCGTTGACGTTGTCCTCCCGAAAGTCTGACACCGCGGTCGCCAACGACTGTCTCAAATCCGTCTGGAAAGGAATCGATAAACTCAAGAGCATTCGCCTGCCGGGCCGCCTCGCGAACGTCTGAATCCGTAGCATCTGGTTTGCCGTACCGAATATTCTCTGCGATGGTACCACCAAACAATACAACCTCTTGCGGGACGATACCGATATTTCGGCGGTACGCTGTCAGGTTATATTCCTCAATCGGCTGACCGTCAACACATATAGTCCCTTCGTTAAGCGTATAGAATCGCAACAACAGGTTGACGATAGTCGACTTTCCTGATCCACTTTTACCCACCAGCGCAACCTTCTCGCCCTCCCGAATAGCGAAGTTGAGGCCGTCCAATACCTGATGCCCCGCGCGGGAAGGATATGCGAAGCTTACGCCTGCATAGGAGATATCGCCGCGCAAACGTATTTGTGCAGAGGAATCCGACGACTCATCCGGCAGCAACAGGATCTCCCGAATTCTTTCCGATGCGCCAACTGAACGCTGCAGCTGCGCATAAAGGTCGCCAAGGCCAGCAATCGAGAACCCAATAAAGCTCGTATAGAAAATAAAGGAGAACAGTTCGCCTACGGTGAGTTCACCTGACTGAACCAGGTTCGCACCAAACCAACCTACCATGACGATTCCTCCGAAGAGTGCGAAGATCACAAATGATATGAACAACCCGCGGTAACGCGATGACCGGATCGCGATTCGAACGACTTCACCGATCGCACGTGTATATCGATTGATCTCAAACCACTCATTCGTAAATGCCTTCACCATAGCCACCGAATGCAGAGACTCCTCGACCACAACATTCGCAGCCGCCAGTTTCTCCTGCGTCCGCCTGGAAAGCCTTCGGATAAACTTTCCGAAGAACAACGCACTCACCACCAGCACCGGAATCGTTCCCAACATGAATCCGGTTAGCGTAGGGGCGAGGTAGAAAATGATAGCAATACCAAAGATCAACGTCAGTACCTGGCGGAGCAACTCAGCCAGTACGAAAGAAAACGTATCCTGGAGCGTGGAGACGTCGGCCGTCAGGCGGCTCATCACATCCCCCACCCGTTGACTGTCGAAAAAGTGCATCGGTAGCCAGATCACTTTCTGGTACACATTCGTACGGACGTCCGCCATCCCACGCTCGCTCACGATCGCGAAGGTATATACGCGGACAAAAGAAAAGACACTCTGGACAAACAGGATCAGCATCAACGCAATGGCCACCTGATTGATGCTGTCGAAATAATGCGGCTTACCGGTGGCAACGTCAAGTAGCTCTCCCGCCAGTCGTGGAAATGCCAGAAGAATCAAACTCGACAACGCCAGTGATATGAGACCCAACGCGAAGATGCCCTTATAGGGTAGCATGAACCGAAAAATCCCCACCAGATCCCGAAGTCCCCTTTTATCCAGCGGTCGCTTATTCTCCTCGCCCGTTTCCTCTTTTCTCCTTTTGCTCATTGCAATTCATTTATGCCGGGCTAATCGATCAATACAGTTCCGCTCACACCGAAAGTCACCGAGTCACTAAACATCATTTTCTGTCCGCCTTCTATGGAGTAAGATGTCAGAACCGTCTCTGAGCCGATCTGGCGGAAGTGCATAGCGAGTACGCGAACACTCCGATACAGTAAATTCTTCTCGTCGTACATCGCTTCAATTTTCCTCGGTCTGTCAGGACTTCCCTGATAGTACACCTTGAGGTAAACAATCGGAAGATCCTCCCGGCTGGCAATAGATCGGACGGAAAGATTGCTACCCGGGTCCTGCAGCCCATCCACCACTTCGTAGTTTGTTTTATTCACTGGTTTGTTAATCTCATCGAGCTTGCGGAAGATCTCGAGCTCCTTACGCCAGTCGGTATCATCCGGTACGTAACGGACCGACGTTGTGTCGTTATCGAGAAGCGCATTTTTCTTCAGCGAAGCTTGTCTGTTTGCGAGGTATGCGGCTTGCCCGGAAACAAGGCTATCGATCGGATAAAACGTCGC
>CAYTMU010000087.1:0-8538 GCA_964438975.1 uncultured Roseivirgaceae bacterium
TAGCATTTTTCCGGCATTATCAAAATAAGAATCTCACATAGGTGTATTCTCTCCCCGAAAAATTCGGGTCTTACTAACAAAATAATCAGAAATCGATGGTAGGCAGGCTGGATAATTCGGCCGTCATTGTGCCACCGGTTTCGCTCGCCGCCGGGCCATTCCGGCCTGAGGAAGGTTATATTCCCTTTGGCGAGCACAATCACCGGAGTTGTGGGACTATGCGGATAAGGTGGATACAGTTAGGGCGGCGTGACGCACTATTCAGCAGCCTTCAGTATTCAACAGGGTGGAATAACCGGTAGAAGGTCGACATTCTCACGGCTTCGGTCCTCTCAAGATCTCCACCCAGCCTGTCACGGCTTCGCCTCCGGCGAGTTTCAGGCGGTAGAAGTAAATGCCGTCGGCGGTATCGCCGCCATCCCAGTTGTTCTGGTAGTTGTCTGACGAGTAGACTTTCTTGCCCCAGCGGTTTGTGATCACTAGTTGATTCTCGCCTCCTGTCTCGGGAAGATTCCGGATGAAGAATACGTCGTTCGACCCGTCACCGTTGGGTGTGAAGATATTGGGTATGAACAGCGCCTGGTCAAGCGGGACGCGCGCGACGAGACCGATAGCACATCCCAAAGCATCGCGCACTTCGACTATGTAGCGCCCGGCCGGGATATCGGTGTATGTCATCTCGATGTTCTGGTTGCTGTTCAGGCCGGCGGGTGCAAAGTTTGTCGAATAGAACGGTAGCATGACGGATGACGCGGAATCAAGTTCGATCCTCACCTCGTATGGATACACACCGCCGATGAATGTCTTCACTTGCAAGTC
This sequence comes from uncultured Roseivirgaceae bacterium, assembly GCA_964438975.1. Classification (GTDB taxonomy): domain Bacteria; phylum Bacteroidota; class Bacteroidia; order Cytophagales; family Cyclobacteriaceae; genus Chryseosolibacter. The sequence continues at coordinate 820 of CAYTMU010000087.1, forward strand.
GCCTGTCGGAACGTCGGGATAGGATTGCTCTACGTTGCCGATCTGCGCGGAAAGTGGTGCTGCGATCGTAAAGTCTGCTGACGACGAGGAGACGTTGCACACGACATCAAACTGGAACTGGATGATCCTCACGGAGTATTCGCCCGGTGTTTGCAGGAACGCATAGCTGGCGTGATCCAGGAACAGTTCTCCGTTATCAGGGAACTGCTTGTAAATTATCTCCGGAGGATCGGTGCTGAACCTCCTGCTTATCTGAAGTTCCAGTGGTGCGCCAAGGGCTTCGCCTGTGACGTTGTCGAGCAACAATGATACTTCGTTGTCGACACAATTCGGAACGAGATCAAATGTGATCGGATAGATACCAAGTATGTTGATCGGCGCGCTTCGCGTCGGACATACGGCACTGGCGGACTTGATATAAACAAAGTACTGGTCTTTCGGCAGCTCATCGAAGCTGACGCCGGGATTGGAATACGGAAGGTATTCAGAATCCGGAGGGGGATTGAACTGATCGGTGGTCAGCGCAACCTGGAAAGAACCTGTGTCGCTTACAACGACCGAGATGGCTCCACTGTCTCCGCCATTCGAACAATTAGCATCGGTTTTTGTGATCACTGAATTGATGAATCCCGGGAAGGTGACGATTGCCGGGAAACCTTGCTCACAACCAGCCGCATCCCGAACGATCAGCGTATAGCTGTTACCGGGAAGCCCGACGAACGCATTCTCCGTTTGAAAGGTCATGCCTCCGTCAATTGAGAAGGAATAGGGACCTCCGTTTCCTCCTGAAGGAACGATGTTAGCGACTGCTCCGTCGTTGCCATTGCAGGTCGCGGGTGTCAGATCGAATGTGGCCTGGATCTCAGTCGCGACCTCTGGCATGACGAACGCAACGGAGGAGTAGCACACATCCGACGAATTCCTGCGGATGCTCAGTACTTGCTGGAACGTCGGCGAGGGACCTGCGGGAATACCGGTGATCACACCGCCTACTGTGAATGGCTTAAACGGATCGGTCAGCCCGCCGTCAAGTGACCACTCCAGCACATTCCCGGTCTCGCCGGGAATGTTCACGATCAGTGAACCCGTGGCGGCTCCATAACAACCAGGACTCACAATGTTGGAAGCATTTGCGGGTCCGACGGTACCGGATTGATCGATGGAGAATATCCCGGTCTTGATACAAGAGGGATCACCATATTCGATCAGGTAGCTATAGTTGCCCACAGGCAAATTGTCAAACACATTGGCGTTGAATAATGTGCGTGTGATGTTAAGACCGGTCGATGAGATACCGTCGATGGTGATCTTCACGCCGGTATTGTTGATCACGGGTGTGAAGGGTGTGATACTCATGACCATCCGGCCATCCGAATTCGTACAGGTCGCGGGTTCGACGAGTGGAATGATCTCGACTGTTGCGCAGTTGCCTGTCAGGCACAACGGGTCGCTGGCTGCTCTGACGGTCACCTGGATCGCTCCGCTGGCGGAGGCGCAACCGTTCACGTCATACGACACCGGGATCGTCACTGTTCCGGACTGACCTGCGGGGTCGAAGATATTTCCGGAGACTCCAGGGCCACTGAAGGTAAAGGTGCCTCCTGGAGGTGTCGCCGTGACGAGTGTCAGGAGGTTTACACCGCTTCCGTTTTCGCATATCGCAGTGTTATTGGCTACAATCGCAGCGGTGCTGGTCACATCTACATCAAAGCTCAATTGCGGAGCGGTACAGCCTCCGACGGAATAGTCGACGGTGATGGTGTGAACTCCCGACAAACCGGAAGGATCAAACATGTTTCCGGTGACCTGGGTACCGGTGAACACGAATGCGCCTCCGCCAGGCGTGGCTGAAACAAAAGTTGTCAGATCGATCGCGGGGGAACTCTCGCATACTATCGATGCGGTCGCTGGAACTGTAATACCGGCCACGTCGGTGATCGTCAGTTCGAGCGTCGCTTGTGATGCTGTGCAGGAGCCTGTCGAATAATCGACCAGCAGGGATACTGTATTACCAGCAAGGCCTGTCGGATCAAACATGCTTCCCGCAATGCTGGGATGACCCGAGAAAACAAATGTACCACCCGCAGGTACCGCGTCAACGAAGTTCATCAGGTCGACGAGCCCGCCGGTCTGGCAGATCGTCTGCGGATGAGCAACCAATGTTGCTGAATTGAGTACTTCTACCTCCACGTCTGATCCGCTCGACTCGCCACAAGCGTATACGGCCCGGGCTGTAAATGTCGTGGTCGATGCCTGGGTCATATCCAATTCTCCGATGCCGGGTGTGTAAGCGGCTCCTGTAAAGACAAGCGTACCTCCCAGGTACCAGTTGAAGTCCACAATGGCGGGGTCTGTACTCGACGCTGTCAGCGTCGGCGCGGGTGAGTCGATGCAGACCTGGACAGGACCATTCGTTGTGACGGGAGGTGCTTGCTCATAGCTGAACGAAAGACGCGAGGATCCTGCGTTTTCATAGTATTGGATCTCGATGAGATGAACTCCCGACAGACAGGTAGGCTGTGACGTGTATGTGGTGTAGGAGTGATCGGTGAACGCACCGGCAACTTCCACACCATCGATCAGCAGCCGGACGCCGTCATCCGATCCTACCGTGAAACGGTAAACACCTTCCGCAAATGTTTTATTCATCCGGTAACGAATGCTGAACACGTCAGCATAGCTCCCGCATACGTTCGGCCCCTGGAGCAATCCGCTGCCGAGGTTGAGGTCGAACTGATCGCCCGTCTCATCATAGGTCGACTGAGCTGTCATGCCATCGATATCACTGGCGTCGATGAATCCTCTGTATTTCGTCGTGTGGAAGTTTACCTTGCCGGGATATGGCGCGGGATCACCGGAGTCGTCGTACACATAGCCGATCCAGGTTTCACTTCCTGCTGTCGTCTGGTCGCCGGGTAACGTAATGAAAGTAATGGCAACCTGGTCGCTAGCGGCGGGACAAGGCCCTGCCGGATTATTGGTAGTCGCGGTCAGGATGACGGATCCATTCGCCAGGTCGTTCGGCCCCGGGGTATAGACAGCGTCCGGATCAGTGGTGCTGCTGAACGATCCATCGCCTGCCGTGGTCCAGTTCATGGTCGTCGCCGACCCGCTTATCGTGGCATCAAGGAGTATGGGGTTTCCAACGCAAACCGATTGGGGAACGCCTGCATCGACCATCGCTGCAGGGTTTACTGTGATGACGACATTGTCGCTAAACCCGGCACAAGTTCCGGTAGCGGTTGCCGTGAGTGTCACGGTTCCGGACGTCGCGTCATTGACACCGGGGGTGTACGTTGCATCGGGATCTGTGATGTCGTCAAACTGTCCATCGCCTGACGTCGACCAGATCATGCCGGTTGCCGATCCGCCGAAAGTGGCATTCAGCACGATTGAAGCAGAAGAGCAGATCGTGGCAGCGAAACCGGCATCTACGATGGGGTCCGGTGTGATCGTAATAACCACGTCGTCACTGACGGATGCGCAGGGTCCGGCGGTGGTGATCGTTAACATCACGGAGCCGTTCGCTATGTCACCAGGACCGGGTGTGTATTCTGCATTTGCAAGCGTGGCATCGCTGAACGTACCATCACCCGATGTCGTCCAGGTGATACCGGTCGTACCGGTAGACCCGCCCGCGAGCATGGCCACGCTGCTGGCGCATATGGACTGCGGAGATCCGGCTTCCGCCGTTGCGCCTGTGCTAACTGTGATCACCACTTCATCGGTAGCTGCATCGCAAAGACCTGCAGGATCGTCGGTCGTCAGACGCAGGGTATACGCCCCCTCTACCGTAGCGGTGAAGCTGACGGAAGCCGGCGAAGCGGTCTGTGACATATTACTGAGTGCACCATCGCCGCCGACGGGCTGGCTTACGATACTCCACGCTCCCGTCGTCGCGGATCCGCCGACGGATGAGCCGACAAGTGTTGCGAGGTCGCCGCCGCATATCATCTGTGCATTGCCCGCCTCGGCCGTAGCCGCCGGCTCAACAACAACGGCGACACTTCCTCCGAGGTCGGTCGCGATACAGCCTCCGGTGTCATTCAATGCTGTCACGGAATACGTGCCAGCGGTTGCGTTGGCAACAGTGAATGTATTGGTTGTATGACCGGTCACCGTTGCCGGCGTGGTGCCATCGGTGTACGTGAAATCAAACGGAGCCGTGCCGGTGAAAGTGAAGGTGACTCCCGGAAGGGTGTCATCTGAACACACCGTCCCACCACCGCCGACCACAGCTGTCGGAAGCGATTCCTCGACAACGGCGATCGGACTACCAAACGTGGTGGCCGGACACCCATTGGCGTCGGTGAGGGCTGTTACGTTATAGGTTCCGGACGATGGATTGCTGATCGAGAATGTCAGCGCGTTGTGACCGTTCACCGTTACAGGTGTGGTACCATCGGTATACGTGAAATCAAATGGGAGCGATCCCGTAAACGTGAATATCACGTCGGGCGCGGGGGTGCCTTCGCAATACGATCCTCCTCCTGACACTGCAGCGGTCGGAAGTGTGTTGAGGACCACGTCTGCCTGACCACCCAGGGATGTTGCCACGCAGCCATTTGCATCCGCGAGGGACGTAACGGAGTAGCTACCTACAGAAGCGCCTGCGATCGCAAACGCCGCACTTGGATGTCCGGTAACAGTGACTGGCGTGGTGCCGTCGGTGTAGGTAAAATCAAACGGAGCGGTGCCGGTGAACGTGAACGTTACGTCGGGCAGCGTGGCATCTTCGCATACTGTCCCACCTCCGCTGACCACCACGGTCGGAAGCGGATTCTCCGTAACTGTCACCGGCGTCCCCAGGGCAGTCGCGGCGCACCCGTTGGCGTCTGTCAGCGAACTGATCGAGTAAACGCCTGCCGCGGCAGCGGCCAGTGTAAATGTCAACGTGTTGTGTCCGGTTACCGTGACGGGGGTTGTTCCGTCGGTGTAGGTGAAGTCAAGTGGTAATGCTCCGGTAAAGGTAAATGTTACCCCGGGCTGTGCATCTCCTGTACAATACACTCCGCCGCCTGACAATGTCGCAGTCGGAAGGCTGTTCTCAACAACGTCCACCGCAATTCCCAGGCTGGTCGCTGCGCAGCCGTTCGCATCGCTCAATGCCGTCACAGCGTAAGCGCCTGCGGGTGCATCAGCGATAACGAATGTATTGGTGTTGTGATTCGTGATGTTGAATGACGTCGTTCCATCCGTATAAGTAAATGCATACGGCGCCGTTCCGGTGAACGTGAAGGTGATATCCGGAAGATCGCTGCCGTCGCATACCGTTCCTCCGCCACTCGTAGTAGCGGTGGGTAATGCGTGTTCAGCTACTGCGACCGGGATACCGAGACCGGTCGCAACGCATCCGTTGTCATCGGTCAAGGCCGTGATCGCGTATGTGCCCGGTGCGGCATTCGCGATTGTAAAGGTCGTGGAGTTGTCCACGATGTTAAAGGTATTCGTTCCGTCTGTGTAGGTGAAGTCGAACGGCACCGCACCGGTGAAGGTGAACGTAATTGAGGGTAGCACATCACCTGCGCAGATTTCGCCCCCACCGACGATCGCCGCGGAGGGGAGATCGTTGACAACAACTGCTGCGGAGCCCGCCAGGCTGGTGGCGACGCAGCCGTTGGCATCACTCAGGGAGATCACGCTGTAGGTTCCTGTGGACGCGTTGGCAACTGTAAAGACGTTCGCATTGTGATTATTGACTGTCACCGGGGTGGTGCCGTCGGAATACGTGAAGGTAAATGGCGCTGTACCGGTGAACGTGAAGGTGACATCGGGGAGCGCATCTCCCATACACACCGTACCTCCGCCGCCTACAGTCGCGGTAGGCTGGGGATCCTGGGTGACGACGACAGGCGTGCCAAAGTCGGTCGCCACGCAGCCATTGTCACCCGTCAGTGAAGTTATCGCGTAGGTACCCGCAGCAGCATTGGCAATGGTGAAGGTTGCGAAGTTGTGGTTATTGATCGTCACCGAGGTCACGCCGTTGGTATAGGTAAAGTCGTACGGAGCCGCGCCGGTAAAGGTGAACGTCACATTCGGAAGGGCGTCGCCGATACAAACCGCGCCGCCACCGGAGGCGGTGGCTGTTGGCAACGGATCCTCAACGACAACGGCATTGCCTCCGAGGTTCGTAGCAACGCACCCGTTGATATCCGTCAGCGCCGTCACGGAGTAGCTACCTGCAGCAGCGTTCGCGATGGTAAATGTATTGTTCGGGTGGCCTGTTACTACGACTGAAGCGGATCCGTCGGTGTAGGTGAAGTTGTAGGGAGCAGTACCGGTAAATGTAAACGTTACATCCGGGAGTGTCGATCCCGCACATACCGTTCCACCACCGCTCGCTGCCGCGACCGGACGAGGATCTTCCACAACGCTGACGGGTGTTCCCAGCGATGTGGCCACACATCCGTTGTTATCGGAAAGGGCGGTAATGGAATAGGTTCCGGGCGCTGCGGCAGTGATCTCAAAAGTAGCCGAGGGGTGATTGTTTACTACCACAGGGGTCGTTCCGTCGGTATAGGTGAAATTGAATGGTGCCGTTCCCGCAAATGAGAACGTAACCGTTGGTAAGGTGCTTCCTTCGCAATAGGATCCGCCTCCGGTGATGGTCACCGTTGGAAGTGGATTGAGCACCACGCTGACCGCCGTGCCGAAGTCGGTCGCGGCGCAGCCGTTCGCGTCAGTCAGGGACGTTACGGAGTAGCTACCTGCAGGTGCGTTGGGTATCGCAAAGGTCGTGTTATTATGACCCACGACGTTGTGCGTGGTCGTGCCGTCTGAGTATGCAAAATCGAAAGGCGCCACACCGGTAAATACAAAGCTTACGCCGGGGAGAACATCCCCTGCGCATACCGTCCCTCCTCCTGTCGCGGCCGCGGTCGGAAGTGTATTCTGCGTGACGGCTACCGGTGTTCCCAGGGATGTTCCCGGACATCCGTTGTTGTCGGTGAGTGCTGTCACGGAGTACGTTCCGATGCCTACTCCGGGAATATCGAAGGTGAGCGCGTTGTGACCGGTGACTGTCACTGGTGTTGTCCCATCTGTATACGTGAAATCAAACGGGGCGGATCCCGTAAAGGTCAGCGTAACGGTGGGACCTGTATCTCCTGCGCAAAATCCACCTCCCCCGCTTACGACTGCCGTGGGGGCGGGCTCGGCGGTGATGGTCGCACTTCCGCTACCCGCGACTTCACAACCATTGGCATCGGTCACATTGCCGGCGATACTATAGACCGTTGTCGACGCGGGACTGACTGGAATGGGGGTGCCACTGACATAGTTGGTAAGGGTGCCCACGCCGTTGTCGATCGTCAACGTGTAGGGACCGGCGCCTCCTGTGATGATGACAGCGATGTCGGCCGACCCTGCTGCGCAGATCGACGCGTCTCCGCTGAGTACGGCGCTAGTCGGTCCGGCATCCACCGTGACGTTAAGGGTATTGGAACTAAAAATGGGTGTACAAGCACCCATCGACGCAAAAACCGAGATCGTGTGAGGCCCCGCCGGCAGACCTGGATGGACCAGCGTTGCCGTGGGGCCGACCACTGTAATGCCCGTTGGACTTCCATCGACGTAGAGTTCGTATTCGACACCGGCCTCTCCTAGCGAGAGGTCAACTGCAAACGCGCTATTCGAGCAGGGTGTCGCATCGGACGTTGAGATCGTGAAGGGGTTTGGGATCGGATCGGCCAGCGTAATAGTGCCGGAAACAAAAGAACA
>CAYTMU010000088.1:0-6900 GCA_964438975.1 uncultured Roseivirgaceae bacterium
TCGTCAATCGTCAACTGCTTATTGTTGTCAAGCAGTGACTGGATGATAAGCAGTTCATCGCGGGTATAGGAAGCAGGATTCGCGACGGTTGTCTCCCCGGGGGGCGGACTGGTCCTGGTACCCCAGTTCATGATGTACGCGAGGTCTTTCACCGAACTCATCAGGTGTGCGCGGTTTGATTTGATCAGGTTGTTGCATCCTTCCGAATGACTTTGCCGGATATTTCCCGGCATGGCGAAGACGTCTTTGTGGTAGCTGTTCGCAATATCTGCGGTGATGAGCGCGCCGCCCTTCCCGGCCGCCTCAACAATGATGACTGCGTCGGCTAGTGCGGCAACGATCCGGTTGCGCGCCGGAAAGTTGTGCGCATCGGGTTGTGTACCGAAGGGATGCTCCGTCAGAAGGCCTCCGAACTCCATCATCCTGAGCGCCACTTCGCGGTGTATTGCAGGATAGATCACATCGATCCCGCTGCCCATAACGCCAACCGTTTCCAATTTGTGTTTCAGCGCCTGCTTATGCGCATGTATGTCGATGCCGTAGGCGAGTCCGCTTATTATCAACGCTTTGTAAGGCACGAGATCCCGGACCAGTTGCTCGACACACTCCCTTCCATACCCGGTCGCCTGGCGCGTGCCGACAATGGCGACTGTCTTTGGATTGTCCAGCATCATAGCGCCCTTTACGTACAACATTGTAGGAGCGTCATTCACCTGGCGAAGACGGGCCGGATACTTCTCGTCGATAAAAAGAAGCAGTTCAACTCCCGCGCATTCGGCCAGCCTGATTTCTTTCTCCGCTAGTGCGAATGGTTTCCCTTTCGCGATCGCGTCGGCCGTGACGGTGCCGACGCCGGGAATCTTTCTAAGCTTCCCTCTCGGCAGGGTGAAAACCCGTTCCGCAGATCCGCAATAGCTGACGAGCTGCCGGATGAGGTAATCTCCGACGCCGGGAATAAAGTGCATGGCGAGCAATGACAGACGGTTCTGGTCCATCTGGATTTTTTTCAGTCAAGGGGCGCATTCACACATTTGTGGAATACGAGACTGGGGGATTACAGGGGAGTTGAATTCAGAGCTTCTCGCGAAGCTCAACGAGAAATTTGCGCACGTTGCGCAGTGAATCGATCATTTCCATTTTGTCCTTCACGGCCTGAGAATCGTTGCGCAGCATCTCCTTCGCACCCTGAAGGGTAAATCCTTTTTCCTTGACCAGGTGATAAATAATGCGAACGTTCTCAATATCTTCTTTTGTGAACTGCCTGTTGCCCTTGCGGTTCTTCTTTGGTCTGATGATATCGAATTCGGATTCCCAGAAGCGGATAAGGGAGGGGGCAACTGTAAAGATCTCTGCTACTTCTCCAATGGAATAGTAGAGTTTCTCGATTTCTTTTTCCTTATACGCCATGTTATCGTCGAAGATAAGTAATTATACCCTTCTCGTCAATCTGAATCTCCGAATCCGGAAAATCTTTTTTTGACAATTCCTGAATGATCTTGATGACTGTTCCATTGGCATCGATCTGCACCCCGGTGGCGTGTGATTGAATGGTTGGTATGATCTCTCCTTTAATAAATTCACCGGTTCTGTTCGTGAATACCTTCACGATCGGTGCCAGGCCGTTAACGCCGGCGACATTAATACCTTTATATGTGGAAAAGTTACCCAGGCTGTAAGCAATAAATCGATTATTGTATACCTCGATCGCGCGAGTCACGTGCGGGCCGTGTCCGAAGACGATATCTGCACCCGCGTCAATCACCGTGTGTGAGAACTTATACACGTCACCACGATCTTCGCCGTAATAGATCTCATGCTCGCGCGGAACACTCTGGTGCTTGGCACCCTCCGCGCCTCCGTGAAACGAAACAATGACGATATCTGTCAGTGAGTCAAGTTCCCGGACGATTTGACGGGCTCCCTCCAGGTCGTTGAGCTGGACGCAGTTCGAATTCGGGGCAAAGGCAGCTAGACCATAGCGCACACTATCCTTGACAAATATCGCAGTCTTCATTGACACCTGTCCAGCATGAACGATACCCGCGCGGGCGAGCACTTCCATTGTTGTGTCGCGTCCTTCCGCTCCCATGTCGCCAGCGTGGTTATTGGCGAGACTAACCATATCGAAACCGGCGTCGACGAGATTTTTTACATACCGCGTGGGTGAGCGAAACGCATAACACACCTTGGGGTCTTTGCATCTTTTCGGTGTCCCCCCTTCATCCAGCAGCGTGCCTTCCAGGTTACCAAACGTGACGTCCGCATCGCGGAGGATATGGGCGACATCGCGCATAAGAAAGTCTCCGTCATCCGGAGGGAGGCGGTCTTCCGGGTAGTTGGTTCCCATCATGATGTCTCCAACTCCGATAATCGTCAGTGTATCGGTTCGGGTACTTATAATAGAGTCGCTGGCAGGGCCGGATGATTCATTGATCTGCACATGGATAAGACTGTCACGACTCTCTTCAACTGTTTGAGCAATAGCGGGGGATGCGCAGCAAATGCACAAAATAAGGATCACAAAACGCATGAAGAAGGTGATTGAGAACCGGACTGCAAAGAAAGCAGATTTCGGAAGACTAAAAAAGATTGTCAATCGAGCGGCACGCGGTATTTACTGCCTTCTTCGACGAGTTTCTCGTACTCCTTGTTGCTAAGATCGCGCTGGAAGAAATTTATAGGATTGATTTGCAGACCGTTATAAAGTACTTCGTAGTGCAGGTGAGGACCGCCCGACAATCCGGTTGATCCGACGAGTCCCAGGATCTCTCCGCGCTTGATCCGGTCGCCTTTCTTTACGTTGAATTTCGACAGGTGTGCGTAGCGGGTCTCGTATCCATATCCGTGTTCCAGGAATATTACGTTTCCAAACGTTCCTGAGAAGTAGGCATTCTTCACGACACCGTCGCCGGTGGCGTACACGGGTGTGCCGACCTTGGCGGTGAAATCAAGACCCTTGTGGTCGCGAACGTAGCCAAGCAGCGGATGGAATCGCTCGCCAAAGGTCGAGTGCAGATGCGTGAGTGTTTTGTTGCTGATCGGCTGAATGGCGGGGCGCGCAGCCCACATCAGCATCTTCTGTTCGTACAAATGCGCAATTTCATCGTACGACTGCAGTTCGACATCCAGGCGGTGTTTGAGCTTTTCCAACACCTCGTACTGATGGAGGATCATCGGGTACTCTTCCAGGTGGGCCTTGCTGACCTTTTCCCGTCCGCCGATACCGGCTTCACGGATACTCGGATCAAGTGGTTCCGAGTCCAGGATCACACGGTAATTGTGATCTCCTTTTTCGATAAGGGAAAGAAGTTTTGCATTCGACTCGTCAATACGGTTGCGAAGGATATCCCATTGGATGTGAAGCCGCTGGTTCTCTTCAGCGAGGAAAATCTCATCAAGCGACGGAATATATCTGAGTAAATAGATATACGTGCCGATGGCGATGAACAGCGACAGGGATAGAAAGACCAATACCCTGTTTCGCAAAGCCCTTCCGGACACGTAGAACGGTTCGTATTTGCACGTAGCTTCGTTATACCGGAATCGCGTAGCCATTAATCGAGCGATTGGTTTTGTTGGTGGCTTCTCACGGTTATCCAGTGATGTTCATCAGCCGTTATACCTTCCAACGTGTAGTACACCGGGTCGACATTTTGTCCATCGCGGATGACTTCGTAGTGTACATGCGGCGCGACGGACCCACCGCTCGAACCTACTGTCCCGATCGTTTCGCCTTTTGCCACCTTTGCGCCGAAGCGCACGATGATGTCTTCCAGATGTGCATAACGCGTAACCAGCCCGTTGCCGTGATCGATCTCAACATAATTGCCATATCCCGCCTGCAGGTCGCTGCGTTTGAGTTGCGTTATTTTCCCGGAAGCAGTCGCCACGACGGGGGTACCCCGCGGCGCGGCGATATCAAGTCCCAGGTGTTCGTACAACCCCTTGTGAAACGGATTTACACGCAGTCCGTAGCCGGAGATCACGCGGTCGGGTTGCCATGAATGAATGGGTTGCAGCGTGGGCATCGTGTGGAGTGTCGGCAATGACTTGCGATTAAGTGGAACAGACTCGCTGAATCCGTAGTTGCTGATGGCCGCGTGTTTTTTTAATGATTCCGAGGTTTTTGAAAGGAGTTCGACTTGCTCGCGAAACGCATCGGCGTCTGCGAGCAAAAGATCCTGTCGCGAACGTTGATCGATCTCGGCGGAGGTAACTACCGGCTGTGTGCCGAAGAATTTCTTATGCAGGATCTTGTCCCGGTTTTCGAGTGACGTGAGGACGGGACGAAGTTCATTGAGTTGCGCACTAAGTTCACTGTGGTGTCTTTCCAGCGCTTTGTTTTCCCGGCGCAGACTGATCTCCCGGTCAGTGTTAACCAACCAGTCGTGCAGGAACAGAATAGCGATGAGCATACACGCAGCCATCACTGTCAGCCCAAGTGAATATACGAGAGCACCTTTGATGGTCATCCTCACACGCTCGTACTGACACGTCTCAGCGTTGTAGCGAAAAGTTGTATAGCGCATTAATAACAGTTCGTCCTTCAGGTCGCCTGTAGCAACAAAAAAAACGGCCCTTTCTGAGTATTTGCCTCAAGGGAGTTTATTTTTGTGGCTTGCCAAATTCCCGATCGTCGACGGATGGTCGGGTTTAGCGGGCTAATATAGCAAAATTCGACATATTGTCGCTTAAATCACATTGGGATGGACGCTGGATCTGTAAGACGCATGTTTTTGAGGTTTTTTGAACGAAAAGGGCACATGATCGTCCCCTCGGCTCCACTCGTTCTCAAGAATGACCCGACGCTGCTCTTCACAAACTCCGGCATGGTGCAGTTTAAGGACAACTTCCTGGGTAATTCGACACCGAAAAGCACGCGTATTGCCGATACTCAGAAATGTTTGCGCGTCAGCGGCAAGCACAACGATCTGGAGGAAGTGGGGATCGACACGTATCACCACACGATGTTCGAAATGCTCGGGAACTGGTCGTTCGGTGATTACTTCAAGGAGGAGGCGATCGCCTGGGCGTGGGAACTGTTGACAGAAGAGTACAAGCTTCCGAAGGACCGCTTATACGCAACGGTGTTCCAGGGAGATCCGGATGAAAAACTCGAATTTGACAACGAATCTTATCGCTACTGGCAAAAGCTTTTGCCGGATGAACAGATCCTGAACGGCAACAAGAAAGACAACTTCTGGGAGATGGGAGACACCGGACCCTGCGGACCGTGTTCGGAAATTCACATCGACCTGCGCTCGGACGCGGAGGTGACCCTGAAGCCCGGTCGGGAATTGGTCAACTCCGGGCATCCACAGGTGGTTGAAATATGGAATCTCGTGTTCATGGAGTTCAACCGAAAGGCGGACGGCTCGCTCGAAAAACTTCCCGCGCGTCATGTCGACACGGGGATGGGATTCGAACGACTCTGCATGGCGATCCAGAAGAAAACTTCGAATTACGACACCGACGTATTTACGCCGTTGCTGGATTTCATCAGTCAGGAGTCAGGGGTCGCTTACCGTGCGGATGAGAAGACCGACATCGCCATGCGCGTAATGGCCGATCACGTCAGGGCCGTTGGCTTCGCGATCTCAGACGGTCAACTCCCTTCGAATACCGGGGCGGGCTACGTCATTCGCCGGATACTGCGACGCGCCGTGCGCTATGGATTTACATTCCTGAATTTCAAGGAACCATTCCTTCACAAACTTGTGCTGATACTCGCCGAACAAATGCGCGAGGCATTTCCCGAACTCGCAGTACAGCAAGACTATGTCAGCAAAGTGATATTCGAAGAGGAGATGTCATTCCTGCGAACACTTGACAAAGGATTGAAGCGCATCGATCTTATCCAGACAGAGTTAAAGGGCAAAATGATTTCCGGAGAACAGGCGTTCGAGCTTTACGATACGTTCGGATTTCCCTTCGATCTCACTTCCCTCATTGCCCGAGAACGCGGTATCGATGTCGATGAACAAGGTTTCCGCGCGGAAATGGAAAAGCAAAAGACACGCTCGAAAGCCGATGCCGTAAAAGAAACGGGCGATTGGATTCTCACGGGTGAAGATGAAAAAACACAGTTCATCGGTTACGACCATCTGACTTCCGATGTACGCATCGTCAGGTATCGCAAGATCCGCCAGAAGAATCGGGAGTTATATCAGCTGGTATTCGATAAGACCCCTTTCTATGCCGAAAGCGGTGGACAAGTAGGCGACACCGGATACCTCATTCGCGATGATGAGAAGATCGCTATACTGGATACAAAAAAAGAGAACGAACTGATCGTTCATGTGGCCGGCAATCTTCCCGCATCGGTGGAGGGTACGTTCCAGGCGATCGTCGACCGTCCCAAAAGACAGGCGATAATGGGAAATCACTCCGCCACACATCTTTTGCACGCCGCCCTTCGCCAGGTACTTGGCAAGCATGTCGAGCAAAGAGGATCACTTGTGAACTCGGACTTGCTTCGGTTTGACTTTTCCCATTTTGCGGCGATGACACCGGAGGAGTTGCTGAACGTAGAGCGGATCGTGAACGAGAAGATCCGCGCCAACATTCTTTTGGATGAGAAGCGCAACGTACCGTTGGAGAAAGCCAGGTCGATGGGTGCGATGGCATTGTTCGGCGAAAAGTACGGCGACTTTGTCCGGGTGATCACATTTGACCGCGATTTCTCGCTAGAACTTTGTGGTGGCACACATGTTGCGGCGACGGGTAATATAGGCTTGTTCAAGATCCTTTCGGAGAGTTCAGTGGCAGCAGGGATACGGCGGATCGAGGCTGTAACAGGTGAAGTTGCGGAGGACCACGTTCGCACTGAACTGGGATTGCTTGACGAGATCAAGCGAACCTTGAAGAGTCCCAAAGATGTTGTTGCATCACTGAAGAGCC
>CAYTMU010000089.1:0-6894 GCA_964438975.1 uncultured Roseivirgaceae bacterium
GGTATGATCGCGGACGCGGTGGTCAACATCGCTGGCGATCGCGCAAACGTCGTGGCGATCATGGGTCCTGGTGTGGATCCGCATTTGTACAAGGCAACACACGGGGACCTCGAGAACCTGACGGGGGCGGATGTGATCTTCTACAACGGTCTTCATCTCGAGGGTAAGATGGGGGAAGTGTTCGCCAAGCTCAGCAGATTGAAACCGGTGATCGCCATCGGCGAGGCTATTGCAACGGACAAACTCCGCAATATGCCGGGTTACGAATCTACTTATGACCCGCACATCTGGTTCGATGTGAAGCTGTGGGAACAAGCTGTCGTCCGCATCAGTCAGTTCCTGCAGGAATATGACACGGCCTATCAAGATTCTTATCAGCGAAACGCGGAGGTATACCTGCGCAAACTCGACTCGCTTCACAACGCAGTCATTTCGTCTATAGAACAGATCCCCGCGGAGCAGCGCGTGCTGATCACCGCACACGATGCCTTCGGCTACTTCGGCGACGCATATGGTATCGAAGTAAGAGGACTGCAAGGTATCTCCACCCTGTCGGAGTTCGGCTTGCGCGATATCACGGACCTTGTTGATTTCATCATCGCGCGAAAGGTCAAAGCTATATTCGTCGAATCATCCGTATCACCCAAATCCATCGAAGCCGTCGTCGAGGGATGTCGTAAACGGGGATGGAGTGTGCGTATTGGCGGAAAACTTTTCTCCGATGCCATGGGTGATGCCGGCACGCCCGAAGGCAATTACATCGGGATGTTCCATGCAAACGTCGGGACAATTGTGGAGGCGTTGAAATAATATGCGACAACTGGTTATCATTGGAATAGTTCTTTTTTGCAGCCTGCCTGGCAAGAGCCAGCAGGCGGTGTTTTCAGGTTCTGTACGTGACGCCGAAACTCGCGAACCACTACCCTTTGCCTCCGTTCTCATCCTTCCGTCCACAGCCGGCGCAACAACCGATCCTGCCGGCAACTTCTCCATCGACTTCCCGGCTGGCTCGGCTCCGGAAAGCCTGGTCGTTTCCTTCGTGGGATATCGCACCGACACGATCAACGTACGACCGGGACAGTCGCGCTATGCGATCTTTCTCCAACCGGATCTCGGCTCGTTGAAAGAAGTGGTTGTCGTCTCCGGTACGATGAAAGAGGTAACACGTATGAATTCTGCAATACCGGTGGAAGTGTACTCTCCCGCCTTGTTCATGAAGAATCCGACGCCAAGTATTTTCGAGTCGCTCGGCATGATCAACGGTGTGCAACCGCAATTGAACTGCAATGTGTGCAACACTGGCGACATACATATCAACGGCATGGAAGGTCCCTACACGATGGTGTTGCTCGACGGAATGCCGATCGTCAGTAGCCTGGCGACCGTCTATGGACTGGCCGGGATCCCGAACAGTCTGGTGAAACGCATCGAGATCGTAAAGGGACCTGCATCTACCCTGTATGGGTCGGAAGCGGTCGGTGGCATCGTGAATATCATTACGAAAGATCCCCTCACCTCCCCTGCCTTGAATGTCGACGTCTCCGCCACCACCGTCGCGGAATACAACATCGACCTCGCGACCAAGTTCAGGGTTAACAAAACGCACGCACTTGTCGGGTTCAACTACTTCAACTTCGACAATCCGACGGACGTTAACGACGACAACTTCACAGACGTGACGCAACAACAGCGCGTCTCTGTATTTACCAAACTGGATTTCGAACGCAAGGCGTCCCGGCAGGCGTCGCTGGCACTCCGCTACGTGTACGAAGATCGCTGGGGCGGAGAACTGCAATGGAACAAGGGTCTCAGAGGTAGTGATCAAGTGTACGGCGAAAGCATTTATACCAATCGCGTGGAGTTACTGGGCAACTATCAACTTCCGGTTCCCGGCGAGAAACTCACCCTAGATTATTCGTACAACTATCATTTACAAGACTCGTACTACGGCATCTATAAATATCTGGCCGATCAGCATGTGGCCTTCACACAATTGCGGTGGGATAAGAAGATCGGACGACATGACCTTCTCGCGGGAATACCTTTTCGGTTCACGTACTACGACGACAACACTCCCGGCACGAGTATGGGCGGGGACACCGGTACGCGGAATTTCCCAATGCAGACTTTTCTCCCGGGATTCTTCATCCAGGACGAGATGAAGTTCAGTGAGCAGCTGACCGTACTGGGCGGTTTGCGATATGATCACCACAGTCACCACGGCGATATCTTTTCTCCGCGATTGAGTGTTAAGTATTCACCCGACAACAACAACACCTTCCGGCTAAGCACAGGCAACGGGTTCCGCGTAGTGAACCTCTTCACCGAAGATCACGCAGCCCTGACAGGTGCACGCTCTGTCGTAATACAGAACGCGCTGAAACCCGAGCAATCGTGGAATGTCAATCTCAACTACGCGGCACAGCTTACACACGACACCGGGTTTATCGGCTTCGACGCCAGTGCCTTCTATACCTATTTCACGAACAAGATCGTCGGTGACTTTCTTACGGATCCCGACCTGATCCTGTACGACAATCTCGAAGGCCACGCCGTATCAAAAGGCATCACGATCAACACCGATCTTGCCTTCGCGAATAGTCTCAAGATCATCGCAGGTGTTACCGTAATGGATGTCTATCAGATAGCAGGCGTCGAAGGCGAGAAAGTTCCACAACTCTTTGCGCCGAACGTGTCCGGCACATACGCTATCAGTTACTTCGTCGACCGCGCCGGACTCACATTCGATCTCACCGGACGATTTACCGGTCCCATGGAATTACCCGTCGGGCCGCCAGATATCGACCCACGTCCGAATCAATCGCCGTGGTTCACGATCCTGAATTTCCAGGCCGGCAAAAAATTCATCAACGGACTGGAGGTATATGGCGGGGTGAAGAACATCCTTAACTTCTTCCCGGAGAATCCATTGCTGGAACCGGACAACCCCTTCGGAAAGAACTTTGATACGAGCTATAATTACGCGTCGATCCAGGGAGTGAAGGGATTTTTGGGGGTGAGATTTGGTCTGTAGGGGTTGGTCGACGGTCGACGGACCACAGTCCACGGCAGTGAATTTATGCAACAATAAAGAATGAAAACAAAGAAGACAAGGGATAAGTACAGAAGAAGACTTCAAAAAACTCCGTGCAACTCCAGGCTCTTTGTGTATCTCTGTGTAATGGATTTTGCCAATTAAAAAATGAATAACGAAACATCAATACAACCCGCGCTTGAAATTCACGACCTCACGGTAGCGTTCGATCGCAAGCCGGTATTGTGGAACGTGGACCTCACGCTGCCGCAGGGGCAACTCGTCGGGATCATCGGTCCCAACGGTGCGGGAAAATCCACATTGATCAAAGCCGTGATGGGCATACTTCCTTTGAGCAGTGGCTACGCCAAGGTGTTTGACAGAGACATCGACCAAGTCCGGTCGCGTATCAGTTACGTTCCCCAGCGCGAATCGGTTGACTGGGATTTTCCTGCGTCTGTTCTCGACGTCGCTCTCATGGGACGCTACGGCGACCTCGGCTTGTTCAAACGCCCGCGAAGGGCGGACTACGATGTCGCGATGGACTGTCTGAAGAAAGTAGGTCTCGAAGCATTTGCGGGCCGCCAGATATCACAGCTATCCGGAGGACAGCAACAACGGACGTTTCTCGCACGCGCGCTCGCGCAGCAAGCCGACATCTATTTCATGGATGAACCCTTCGCCGGAGTCGATGCAGCTACCGAGAAAACAATCATCGAGTTATTGAAGGAGATGACGCAATCGGGCAAGACCGTGATTGTTGTACACCATGACCTGCACTCTGTGACACAATATTTCGACTGGGTCATCATGCTGAACACCCGGCTGATTGCTTACGGACCGACAAAGACAACGTTTACACAGGCGAATCTGCACGACACATACGGAGGAAAGCTGACGATCCTTTCAGACGTAGCGGATCTGCTTCGAAGAGAAAGCTTCCCCAGCCGGGAAACCAAGTAACACGAACGGTATAAGATGGAATCGCTATTTGAGTTCTTTTCATTCGCAAACCCGAACATACGCTTCGTCGCGATCGGATCGGTACTGCTGACCGCGAGTTCGGCCATCGTGGGATCATTCACCTTTCTCAATAAACGTGCACTCGTCGGCGACGCCATTTCCCACGCCGTCCTCCCCGGCATCTGCCTCGGATTTCTGATGTCGGGCACAAAGAACCCGATCTTTCTTGTCATCGGAGCATTTGCCACGGGATGGCTATCGCTAGTTGCGGTCGATTATATCGTGCGAAGAACCCGGATCAAGGAAGACACTGCCATCGGACTGGTGCTGTCCGTCTTTTTTGGTGTAGGGATCGTCTTGCTGACCGTCATACAGAAGTCCGGCAACGCCGCGCAATCCGGGCTCGACCATTTTCTCTTCGGCAAAGCAGCGGCGTTGGTCGGACAGGATCTCTATGTCTTCGCCGCCGTAGCAGTAGCGCTGCTGATCGCGGTGTTCCTGTTCTTCAAAGAATTCACCCTCGTAGCATTCAACAAGGAATACGCCGAATCGATCGGAATGCCGGTGCGACAGATCGAACTGGTGCTTACATCCCTGATTGTCCTTGCCGTCGTCATCGGCATTCAGGCAGTCGGCGTGGTACTGATGGCCGCCATCCTGATCACCCCCGCAGCCGCGGCCCGATTCTGGACGGATCGCCTGCGGATTATGTTCCTGCTGGCGAGCATCTTTGGCGCTTTCAGCGGACTGACCGGCGCCTACATTTCCTACGTCGCTCCTGCCATGCCCACCGGACCCTGGATCGTGATCGTGATCTCAACAATCGCCTTCGTCTCATTCTTCTTCGCGCCGAAGCGAGGTATCTTCAGCCGCGTGTTGAAACAAACCCGGATACGAAAGACCATCAACGACGAGAACGTATTGAAAGCCTTGTACCAACTCGGCGAGGAAAGCAAGAACTTCTACCTGCAGCGATCCGTCGATGAAATCATCCGGCGACGCAGGTTCGAACGCGGAAACCTGGTGAAGGTACTCCGGCGGTTGCGCAACCAGGGATATCTCGAGCGGACCGGCAACCTGTGGGGATTGAACGAGGTGGGAAAAGACCGCGGCCAACGCATTGTGAAGATGCACCGGTTGTGGGAACTCTACCTGACAACACATCTGAACATCGCACCCGATCATGTGCATGATGATGCAGACACGATTGAACACTTACTGACACCCGAACTCGAAGCCGAGCTCGAACGAGAACTTAATTATCCAAAATCCGACCCTCACAGGTCGGAGATACCGTATTAGTCGACGGACCACGGACCACGGACCACCGTTAGTCGACGGTCTACGGACCACGGTTAGTCCAAGGTTGGTGGTGCCTGGCTGAAAATGCTGCGGACTGTGGACCAATATGAATAAAAAAGAGCGCGGTCGAGGGTCGGCGGTGCACGGTTGAAAATGCCGTGGACCGTGGACTGTCGACCGTGGACCAAATATGAACGACTTCTATATCATTACAACGGCATCATTGGTTTCGATGAGTTGTGCTTTGCTAGGCTGTTACCTCATTTTGAGGAAGATGGCGATGGTGGGCGATGCGATCTCCCACGCTGTTCTTCCCGGTATCGTGATCGCCTTTTTGATATCAGGTTCCCGGGATTCATTCACGATGCTGATCGGAGCCGGACTTATCGGTATCGCGACGACATTCCTGATTGAATTCTTCCACAAGAAAGCAAAGCTGCAGACTGATGCCTCCATCGGCGTAACCTTCACGTGGCTGTTCGCCGTCGGCGTCGTATTGATATCACTGTTTGCCGGAAAGGTTGATATCGATCAGGACTGTGTCCTGTACGGAGAGATCGCCTACGTTCCCCTGGACCTGTGGATTACCGGGAACGGTACCATTATGGGCCCACGCGCGTTGTATACGGCAGCTGCTGTGCTGCTAATTGTGATCGGATTTATTGTATTCGGCTACAAGGAATTGTTTCTGACGACCTTCGACCCCGCGTACGCGGCAAGTATTGGCATCTCGACCGCCATTTGGCATTACATGTTGATGGGTGCGGTGTCGGTTACAACGGTCGCCTCTTTTGAACAAGTCGGCGCCATACTCGTTGTAGCTCTCCTGATCGCACCTGCCGCCACAGCGTATCTGCTGACGGACGATCTCAAACGCATGCTACTCCTGGCTTGTTTCTTCGGCATACTCGCATCGTTTACCGGATACTGGCTCGCCGTGTGGATCGACAGCTCCATCGCAGGCGCCATTGCGAGCATGGCCGGCGTGTGGTTCGCGATCGTGCTCACGTACAACCTATGGCAACGTCGACATCCGGCAGCAAAAAACGCTATGTTTGTCCCATGACACAAGACACTATTGTCGCGTTAGCCACAGCCTCCGGTGTATCCGCTATTGCCGTCGTCCGGCTCTCCGGACCGGAGGCGATCGAGATCGCCGACCGGGTTTTTCACGGCAAAAGGCTGGCCGGCCAGCCGACACACACGATCCATTTTGGAACACTACACGACGGTGAAAAAGCGATCGACGAAGTATTGATATCAATCTTCCGGAAACCCAATTCCTTCACCCGCGAAGACAGCATCGAAATATCGTGTCACGGGTCTCCCCTTATCGTCAAAGAGATCATCCACGTACTCCTGCGCGAGGGTGCGCGGCTCGCCGAGCCAGGTGAATTCACGAAACGCGCGTTCCTTCACGGGCGTTTTGACCTTGCCCAGGCGGAAGCGGTAGCAGACCTGATCAATGCCGAGACCGACAATGCACGGCAGGCAGCTCTGAATCAAATGCGAGGAGGCTTCTCGCGACAGATCAACGAACTTCGCGAAGAACTCATTCACTTCGCATCACTGATCGAGCTCGAACTCGACTTCGG
>CAYTMU010000090.1:0-4432 GCA_964438975.1 uncultured Roseivirgaceae bacterium
TGTTCGATACTGATCAACGGTGCGGGAGGCAATCAACCGGAAGCCGTTACGACGCTTGCACGTTTTCAACCTTCCGAATTAAATCCATCCGGCAACGAGCGAGGTTTTTTTAATTTAAACATGAACACCTTTCTGGATGTGCTCAAGGTAAATACAATGGGTACCGTGATACCCTGTCAGATCTTTGCAGGAGACATGGTGAGAAACGGTGGGGGGTCGATCATTAACCTGGCGTCTATGAACAGCTTTCGACCACTGTCGAGGGTAGCCGCCTATGGCATGGCCAAAGCGGGAATAGCGAACTTTACACAATGGCTCGCGGCCTACCTCGCTCCTGCTAATATCAGGGTGAATGCCATTGCTCCGGGATTCTTTACCAATGAGCGGAGCCGGAAGATTCTGTTTAATGGCGATGGAAGTTTAAGCGCTCGTGGAGAAAGCGTTCTCCGGCAGACGCCATTGAAACGCTTCGGTGAAGCGCAGGAACTTTTGGGTTGTATGAATTGGCTTATCAGCGAAAATGATGCGGCCTTCGTAACCGGTACGGTGATTCCGATAGATGGCGGGTTCATGTCTGATCCCGGCATTTGACGCAGTTCGTAGTAAAGGAAAAATCCAGTAATCATTTTATTATGAGTACAGAACAATATAAAAAGGAAGTCGGTATGATGAAGCTCGACCGGCTGATTGCTTTTCGGGAGGGAATATCCAAGAAGACATTTCCCATATCGGATCACGAACTGTTACTGCGCTTTGAACAGCTGTACACGGGTGCCGTCAATGATGTGTTGCGCGAGTTCTGTTTTCTTAACCAGATACTGCCCAATCACATTATCCCATTACGTGAATACCGGACTGTAGCCGGTCTTGCGTTTACCGTCAAAAGTGCTCCGAATACGCTGGTGCAAGGGGAGATGGCCTTTCGGACTGAGATGCTCGATGCGATGCATGAGAACGCCTTCGTAATCTGGGATACAAGCGGAGACGAGAAGGCCACGTCATGGGGAGGAGTGATGACAGCCACTGCCAAAAAGAAGAAAGTGAAGGCTGCGTGTCTGGATGGGGGTATCCGTGATACCCACCAGATACTCGAGGCAGACTTTCCGGTTTTTTATAAATACCGAAATTCCAACGGGAGCCTGGGCAGATGCCTGATTACACATTTTCAAACGCCCCTGGAGGTCGGCGGAGTCGTTGTTAAACCCGGTGATATCGTGCTTGGCGATGTTGATGGTGTACTGATTGTGCCTCGTGATATCGCCTATGAGGTCCTCATCAGGGCGGAGGAGGTGAAAGAAAATGAGAAGAAGATATTCGGTTGGGTTAATGAAGGTCAAACGGCAACCGATATTACTGAGAAAGGTGGATACTTCTGAGGGAATCAAATCATTGCGCGATGAAGTTCTCCATGCTGCTGCCGGCCCGATATGATGCGTTCAAATGGTCTGTTGCTAAACAGATCGGTATTGACTACGCGATCACGAAAGCGTCAACCGAACTTTCCGGTCTTCCTGATCCCTCGTCGAAAGACGCGTTGAAGACCATCAAGACTCAATTTAGTGATGCCGGATTTCAGCTGTATGGGCTTGAAGGCGATCAGTTTGACATGTCGGCGATCAAGCTCGGCCTGCCGGAACGCGATGCTCATATTGAGAAGTATATTCGAATGCTCACGAACATGGGTGAGCTCGGTATCCCCCTTTTGTGTTATAATTTTATGGCCACAATCGGATGGTTTCGCACGAAGGTTGATGTGCAAGAACGGGGAGGAGCACTGGTCAGCGCGTTTTCAGTTGATCCTGAAGCGGTGCAAGCAGGAACACCACCTGTTGTAACGGAAGAGAAACTGTGGGATAATATTTTTTACTTCCTGGATGCGGTGATGCCTGCGGCGCAAAAGGCAGGGGTCACGATGGCCCTTCACCCCGACGATCCCCCAATCAGTCCCTTACAAGGTATTGGTAGAATCCTTACCCATCCGGATGCATTTGAAAGGATTTACGATCGGTATCCGGTTGCGAACAATGCGATTACTTTTTGCCAGGCAACGTTCCGGCTGATGACAGCAGACATCACGTCACTTGCAGAGAAATGGCTATCTGAGAACAGGATTGCTTTTCTGCACATCCGGGACGTCGAAGGCGATAAATATAACTTCCGCGAGACATTTCACGACAATGGCCCGACAGATATGATAGAAATGTTCAGGATATATCGGAAGCACAGATTTGATGGCCCGATACGTCCTGATCACGCCCCTGCCATGTACGGCGAAGTTCAGACGGATTTCAAGAGCAGTACGTCTGTAGGTTACGGCGTCCTGGGAAAGATTTTTGCAATCGGGTATCTGAAGGGGATTTACGAAGCTGTCAGCCATGACGCGGGTTGAAGGACAGCTATATAAACTACGGTCCTGCGAACACGATCGCGGTTTCTTTGTATTCGACGAATTCTTCAGGAGGGCAGTAGGGTAGCGTATTTCTCACTCAAAGAATCTTTCGGCATTTCGATAGAATATTTTCTCTTTTTGACTTTCTGTGAGGAACGAGAGTTTTAATACTGACTCAACGGTGGCATTGATGTTACCATTGTCGGAGCCGAACATAATCCGGTCTTCCAGGCCCCTGTTAACAAACAGTTTAACGATAGTCTCAAATTGCTTTTGATCAAGAATAGTTGGATTGTTGATAGCTGAAAGATCGGCATACACGTCCGGGAACTTGTTCATGATATACAACGCTTCCTGAAGATAGGGTGCTCCAGCGTGCATAATCCAGACACGTAATCCTGGTATTTTCTTGAGTAAAGGCTCCAATAGTAATGGATTCCCGAGTGCCTCCTTGAAATTGGGACATCCGTGATCGGGGCCTGCCGATCCTGTATGAATGCCGACGGGGATATTGTGCTTCTTAGCTAAACGGTAATAGGGGAGGAGCGTTGAATCTGACGAGCTGATTCCGTGATATTGAGATAGCACTTCACCAATAAAATGGATGTTGCCAGCTTTGATCTGTTGCTCGACCCAATCGCGAGGAGGCCATTCGCCACCGTCGTTGAAGCAAGCTTGAAGGCTGTAGGGAACCTTTCCGTTAGGGCAGGGCACCATCAGTCCGCGAAGGACCTTCAGCTTGCTGTCATTTTTATATTGAGTCTGGAGGTCCCAGGAAGTGCTGACTGCAATTTTGTAAACCCCTGCATCCGTCAACTTCTCAAGTTGCGTTTGTGGATCTCTCGATCCGTGTAGGTGAACATCAAATATTCGCAATTGCGCATCGAATACTTCCGTGTCGGGGTGAAACTGTTTCCAACTATGCCAAAACTCCTGATATGCTTTTACTGGCTGGAGGTTAGCGCCGTCAACGCTGCGGCCACCGAGGTCGTACTTGCCTTGGAGTGACACCAACGAGTCGTTTTGAATCGAAAATTCTTCATCCCCGTTTCGCCTAAAAGCAGCAAAACTTTGATTATCCGAGGTAATGACAATGAGTATTGAGGTTTCTCCGACCTGATCAAGTATGATGCTTGATTCCTTCAAGTAATTCCAATCATACGCTTTTGATTTGCCATTAATCTCAATACCGACCACCCACGATTTGTCCTTCCATGAAAGGGAGTCGGTTCTGGTCAGGTTACTTTCGCTAAGACCCTTTTCGAAACGACCCAGCGAATCGTAACTTTCCATTGAGCGATCTTCTGCCTGCATTACTTTTCCAAAAGGATGTAGTGAAAAGAACGTACCCAACGTCAGTTGACGTGATTCGAATTCAGGTAGCATTTTGCCTTTCAATGGTCCGGCGATAGCCTCCCCCGTTGCCTGTCGCCACCAGCTTTTGGTAGTCTGATCTTCGAACATTGCGTTGAAGTGATCCATGCCCACGAGTCTGAAATGTTCCGGATTATTATCGACCAGCGGTTCGAAAACTCGCCCCGTACGGCAGACGTTGCAGTAGGTTACCATGATTTGTTTTCCTGCAATAGTATCTCGAACTTGATGATGATACTGGATGTAGCGTATTGGATATGCCTTAGACTCTCCCTGACTGCTGACAACTATCACAATGCTGCTGTCATCTAATGTAGTTCCTGCCTTGGATTCGAATGTGAGCGTTCGTGGCTGCAAGAACATCTTATCAGCCGTCATGCGGAAGTTGAACGCATAGATGATGGCAACAACAGGCAGTATTGTTACAACAGGCACCCATTTCGTGGCTTTAAAAGCGGATACAGACCCTATCAGGATTAGAATGACTGCTCCGATTCTGAAAGTCCATCTGTAGGAATATAAAAAATACGCCAGTTCAACGCTGTCCATTTGTTGACTACCTGGCATTGGCATGATGAAATAGACATTTGCGATCTCAAACAGCGCGAGGATAATCAGACCGGCGTAGAATAGATTTTTCAACGTTGAGCGGCTTGTATGGTGAGTATA
>CAYTMU010000090.1:4532-6758 GCA_964438975.1 uncultured Roseivirgaceae bacterium
ACAGTCAGTATTACGAGGGACGCGACGTTAATGCCTTTATTATCAGCTAACCATGAAATGATCAAGCTTAGGATAACGACTAGAGGCGTAATCGCTCCAAACGTAATTCGCCAGGTGAGTGACCGTTCATCATGTAGCGTAAGCCTCAACACAACCAATGCATATTCCAATCCCAGCAACACAACTAAGGCAACAAATACTTTAACTATCGTACCAAACTCCGGAGTGACTGATCCTGACATGTGTTTTAGGCGTAAATTAAAAAAAATCATCAAAAGCCCGACCGATCAATTCACCTATATCAGGGTGAACAAGAGGGAGAACGGTGAGTATTGGCAAGCGAGCTACTTTGTCATTTATCTTGAACGCTTTACCTTCTTTTTTGAGGCTTTAGCTTTCCCGTTAAAATCAAGGCACAGCATTATCCAGTATTCAAAGTTCACCTTCGACTTGTATCCATCTTCGCTGACACGACAATAGCCGCGGAGTTGCTTCCCTCTCATGATCATGGGCTGAAAGCCTGCTCTTTCAGCTACTTCCTCTTCGAGGGCAGGGTCATAGCGGCACATCAGGTCTTCTCCGGTCACATTTATACACATTTTCCCGTTCACGAGAAATGCGAGCCCGCTGAACATCTCTTTCTCTTCAGTTCTTATCCCTGGAATACATTCAAGATAGGTTCTTATGCGCTCGGCGAGCTTTGTACTATAGGCCATTTGGATCTGCTGTTCAATTTATTTTTTTCATGCTTGGGTCCAAGAAGGGATAGGCTGCGCGTCTATGAGCTTTATCTCTCGGATCATTCGCTTCGGTCTTATATGGTAGATAAGGGGACTAAGTTAACAGTTTCCAGACAACGAAAGTCCGATAGGGATATAGAGTTCCGCCGTTCACGCAAAAGTAGTTAGTCTACCCTCATTGGGAGGGTGCTTTGCACAGGGAATTTATATATTTATATTTATCATACTGAAGATTGGGGGGATCGAATACCGGCATTTTTCGTTGTGACTTTGCCTGAAAGAGGCTGGTACGTTCATTTGAGAAGACATCTAAGATGAAAAGACGTGAGGTTATCAAGTATTCAGCAAGTGCACTCCTCGCTGGCTGCATTCCAAATTTTTCAATTGGCTCCAGTCCGAAGCGATTAGATCTGTCTGACGTAAGAAGACGGATTTCGGCCCATTTTGAAAGCCTGTTGGAAGGAAATACCTATGGTGACTACGCCACCGGTATAAACACCCCAATTGATTTGTATGCGTCGTGTGATGTGGCCATTGCGCGTCATATCATGGGTGAAGATATGATTCATAGCCTTTCAGCGAAAAAAAGGAAGGCGTGGACTGACTATATTAACAGCTTTCAACAACCCGAAGATGGAAGCTATATTGAGCGGCTAAATCATTCAAAGCTTCACGGCAACGGAATGACCATTGGAGCCCTGGGAGCAATCGGCGGGAAGCAAAAGTACAGAGTCAAGTTATACGACGATTTTAATACCGTTGAAAAGGTGGTTCCATGGCTGGAACAGATTGATTGGGCAAAGCAATGGAACGCTTCACATCAATTTTGGGGAGGAATTCATTGCTTTAGCATGAGCCGCCATTGCACGAAGGACTGGATTGTCGCGGTTTTCGATTGGCTCAATGCAAATCTTGACGAAAACACCGGTTGGTGGCGGAAGGGAATTCCTCATACGGACAGACATCAGCCGCTCGGTGGAAGTGTCCACATCCTACCCATGTACGAACACCACAATAAGACATTTCCATATCCGGAGCGAGTCATAGACAGCGTTTTGAAACTGCAAATTTCCAACGGTCGCTGGCTCGCTCACGAGAGAGACAATGTCCATGTCGTACACTATCTTGAATTGGATGCTTTATATGCCTATCGCTATATGAGTGAGCTGGTCCCAGGTTACAAGAAAAGTGAGATAGCTAAATCCGTAAACAAATATGCCGATTTGGTGCTTGACTATTGGAGTAACCCTCTTGAGATTTGGAAAAAACAACATCCGCATAGGATACTTTCGATCGTAGGTACTTTTGGGCTGTTCCAACAGTTGGCTCCCGATCGATTCTATGATTCTGTGAGTTGGTCTGATATTTTCAGTGATGTCAAGCTTTATGATACGGCCGCGGTTGAAGTCTGATTTCGGAATGTTTTTTACTAGTTATGATCGAGGTGCTTTGATCTAAGGACATCACTATACAGCTTACCCACTCT
>CAYTMU010000091.1:0-6702 GCA_964438975.1 uncultured Roseivirgaceae bacterium
TAATCTCGCCGAATCGATTGTCGATAATTTGCTAAGCCATGGGCGCATCACCGATGGCGACAGGGAATTGCAGGAAGCGGTGATTACCTCTGTGCTGCGCAGCGGACCGCGCGGGATGATCGAGGCATCGCGATACCTCCAGAACTCCTTCGGGGAGAATATCTTTTTCCTCATTGATCAATTTGAGGAACTGCTTCGCTTCCGCGATACAGCCACAATGGAATCGCATGACGAGGCGCAGTTGTACGTGAGCCTTATTCTGACAGCTATCCAGAATACGGATGTCCCCGTGTACGTGGCGGTGGCCATGCGCTCCGATTTCATCGGCTACTGCTCAGTATTTCCACATCTCACCGACATCATCAACAAGAGCAATTACCTCGTGCCGCAGATGACGCGCGAGCAGAAGAAACTGGTGATCGAAGGTCCGGTGGCCGTCGCCGGCGGAAGGATTTCGCCGCGGCTGGTGAAGCAGTTGCTGTCAGATATCGGCAACCATCAGGATCAATTGCCGATCCTGCAGCACGTGCTGATGCGTACGTGGGATTACTGGGTCGAGAACCCCGAGGGGAACGAGCCCATGGATGTGCGCCACTACCAGGCAGTCGGGAAGATCGATGAGGCGCTTTCGCTTCATGCCAATGAAGCTTACGATGAACTCACCACCCGGGAGAAGGAGATCGCGGAAATCCTCTTCAAAGCGATAACAGAGAAAAATCAGGACAATAAAGGAATGCGTCGTCCGGAGCGGCTGGGGTTGATCGCGCAACTCGCGGAAGCACCCGAGCAGGATGTGATCCGCGTCGTGGACCACTTTCGCAAGACAGGGCGATCGTTCCTGATGCCCGGCGTACACGTATCACTCACAAGTGACTCAATGATTGAACTCTCTCACGAGAGTCTGATGCGCATCTGGACGAGGCTCGACGCCTGGGTAGAGGAGGAATTCGAATCCGCCCAAATGTACAAGCGGCTTTCAGAGGCTGCGGCGATGTATCAGATCGGCAAGACGGGCTTGTGGCGTCCCCCTGACCTTCAACTCGCACTCAACTGGCAGAACAAACAAAAGCCCACGCGCGAATGGGCACAGCGATACGACGAGACATTCGAGCGAGCGGTTGTCTTCCTCGATACAAGTCGTATCACGTATGAGGCGGAACTCAAGAACCAGGAGATGATGCAGCGGCGGGTGCTGCGAAGAACACGTAGTTTCGCCATCATCATGGGAATCGGTTTTGTAGTATCGGTCGTGTTCTTCTTGTTCTCGTACATTCAGAAACTGCGCGCAGACTCCCAATCACTCATCGCCATTGAACAGTCACGTATCGCGCGTGAGCAGGAAGCGGAGGCCACACAGCAGCGTCTCATTGCGGAGGAAAAGGCGATGGAGGCCCAACTTGCGACCGACTCATTGGCGGCCACAGCTCGTATTCTCCAGGATCTGGTCGTAGAGCTACAACAACAGAGAAGAGCCGCGGTCCAGGCACTCGAATATGCCAATGCGCAAACGGTAATTGCTAACGAGGAAAGAGGGCGGGCGAATTCAGCTCGCGATTCACTGCAGACAACAGCGAGTCTTCTTCAGGTCGCGCTTGACGATGCCAATCGCCAGTACCTGCTCGCAATAGGCCAATCGTTGGCGGCCAAGGCCGTGCAAGAAAATGACGATCCCGATCTCGCCGGACTGCTTGCCATGCAAGGATATCACTTCCACCGCCGATATGACGGGCGCACCTACGACCCATATGTATATGAAGGTTTGTACAGTTCGCTGACGAAAGTTAACGGGATGGCGTACAACGCTATCAGGGTGAAAGGACCCCCTCACGTCCGCATCCGGTCGCTGGTGCTGAATCCCGGGTCAGATGAATTCTATACGTCCGGAACGGACGGACGTATCATGAAAGGAAGCCTGTCGCGGGGAGAGAGTATCCCAACGCCATACTCGACTCCGTATCCCAGCAGAGCTATTGCACTCAGTTCGGACGGAAATTTTCTGGTCAACGGAGGAGATTCATCATTTGTGCAGGTTTATAACCTCGCGGAGAGTTCCACGCGTGCCGCGCGGCTGGTCCGTAACCTTCCCGGTGCGACGAACGATATCGTGTTTGTACCTGGCAAGCCATTGTTCATCATATCGAGCGACCGCACGTTGCTGCAGGTCGACGCAAGCACGGGCGTTATGAAGGTTCTGGTCACGTTGCCTGCCCAGGCCAAATCGATCGATATCAGTCCCGATGGAACGATGCTCGCCGCCGCGTCTTGGACCGGTAGCATCACCGTTGTTGACCTCCGGACCAACGGCGTCACGGAATTGGCGAACGACAGCAACACACGTATGCTCAGCGTGCGATTCACTCCGAACGGCGATGGTTTGGCGTACGGCGGCGAAGACAAACAGAGCAAGCGCGGATTCGTGCGGCTTTTCGATTTCCGGTCGCGTGAGACACGACATTTCTCCGGTCATCGCGCTGGCGTCAACGACATCGAGTTCAGCCCCGATGGTGCGCTGATGGCGAGTGCCGGGTCAGACAAGCGATTGCTGATGTGGGTGCTGGATAACCCCGGAGATTTGCCCATTACGATGCAGAACAATGCCGGGTTCGTATGGAATATTGCATTTACTCCTGATTCCCAGTATCTCATAGCCGCGTGCAGCGAATCGGAGCTGCGGGTATGGCCGACAAATCCATCTTTACTTGCTGAACAAATTTGCCCGCAGCTCAAAAGAAATATGACACAAGATGAATGGGAAAAGTATGTGGGACCTTTGGATGATATTCCCTACGAGTCCACATGCGTGAGTTTGCTGATCAACAATTTCTAGTATGGGGCGATTCTACCGGATAGTCTTCATTCTCGGCCTCCTGGCGCCTGCGTGGACCAACGCTCAGACGATCGACTGTGAGCAGACCATTGTGCATGCGACCGAAGAGTACAATGCCGGACATTTCTACGCGGTTCCGGCGATCCTTGCGGATTGTATGACCAGTTTCACCCGCGATCAACGACAGCGCGCCAACCTGTTGCTGACACAAACCTATTTGTTGCTCGACGACCCCGTCGGTGCCCAGCGAAGTTACCTCGAAGTACTCGCGGCGAACCCCGAGTTTGTCGCGGATGAACAACTGCATGCCATTGAGGTGGTGTATCTCAGTAAACGGTTTACTGCAGTTCCCAAGTTCTCCTGGTTTTTGGGAGGAGGTACAAACGTTGCGCCACCCAGAGTGATCAGGACCAATGAGATCGCGAGCGGGTACATGGGAGAGACCGTTCGTAAGAAATATTCGCTGAAACCCGGTTATAGTATCGGTGGAGGAGGGGAGTATAGTTTCGATGATAACATCAGAGTGCGTCTGGAAGCTAATATCCTTCACACCAGATATGACTTGCTTGTCACCGAACACCTTGATGAAGATACCCGGACGATCACCGATCGCCAGCTTTGGTTGAATACGCCGCTGTACCTGTCGTATACGGATATCCGCGGAAAGTACAGGCCTTACGGTTATGCTGGCTATGCCCTGTCATATCTCATTTCCGATCGTGCGTCGATGACAGCACAGCAGGTATTCGAAGCCGCCACCGACAGCGACACTGAGTCCGGTCAAAATCAAAGTATCACGCAAACCAGTCCGGATGTCAACTTCATCTACCGGCGCAATCGTCTGAACCAGTCGATCATCCTGGGAGGTGGCATCAAGTACAAAGTGGGACTTGATTTCGTGTTTGCAGATCTGCGCTATAGCGTCGGGTTAAAGAACATTGTGAATCCCGAGGGAGATTTTGTGGATCCCCGGACGGATGCCACATCGTCCGGTCGTGTGGAGTCGCAACTTCCCATGTCATTTGCACACCGCGACGATTACTTCAGGCTGGACAACCTGGCTATCACCGTTGGATTTATTCGTCCACTCTATAAGCCCCGGGAGTTGAAGCGCGCGCGGACAAACAGTGTTCTTCGGAAAATTAAGAACGGAAAATGAGAAGGCTTTCCATATATATTCTGAGTTGCCTGATGTTG
This sequence comes from uncultured Roseivirgaceae bacterium, assembly GCA_964438975.1. Classification (GTDB taxonomy): domain Bacteria; phylum Bacteroidota; class Bacteroidia; order Cytophagales; family Cyclobacteriaceae; genus Chryseosolibacter. Next base: position 4,025 of record CAYTMU010000091.1, read on the forward strand.
CTCTTCTGGCGTTGCGATACGGAGAAGAACACGGAGGATCCGGATGACAATTACTTCGTCAAATACTACGGAGGCGATGGCGATCAGTACGGAGTAGACATGCTTGCGTTGGACGATGGGTCGTTCTTGCTGGTGGGAAATTTTGTTGTTACGTCGGAAGAAAGTCAATTGTACATTTTGCGGGTGACAGCTGAAGGAGATATCATCTGGGAGATGCGGCATGGAGAGGTCAAGCATCAATGGACGGGACGTGATCTGGAACCGACCAGCGACGGTAATTTCATCGTCGTCGCTGATTTTCTCGACTTCAATATACGCCAGGAAGATCGCCGATCAGAGATCAAAGTTGTCAAGATCTCCCCCGATGGCGCTATCCTCGCCGAAGGGGCGTACGCGACAACGGGTAATTTTTTCAGCCGTACGATCACCCCGTTGTCCGACGGGGGGTTCATTATCACGGGTTCGACTGACGCTACCAATTCCGATTCTGATACGTCCGACGCAATGAATATCCGGATTGACCAGAATCTCATCCGGATGCCGGACAGCGACTGGGTGAACGCAATTTTTGGATACCTGAATACAGATGTCGGCGTCAAAATATTTGAGCGGACGAATGGTGACTTTTACGTTTTTGGTCATACCAACAGCACGTTGGCAGGCGACCAGAATCCGCTTCAGCGAATGGGGCTGTTCTATTCATGGAGGGAAGAAGGAAAAGGAGCTCCTGGGCCTATCTGGTATCCAGGGAACGTCGTCACTGCGAACGACACCCGGGTGAGTTCGGTAGAAGAAGTTTCAATGACCTATGGAGGCGGTTATCTGGTTGTAGGAACATCGCAGACCAGCCTCGGAATATCCGAGATTTTTGTTGCGCGTCTCAGGCCTACCCTTACGTTCAGAGCCCCCTTGGAGGGGGATGCCTTGTTCTACGATATCATCCGCCTTGGAAGGAATATCCGGGGCGTCGCAGGAACCATGTCGACCGCGGGTGAAGTAGGATTTCTCCTGTTAGGTGACGAGGTGCGCACCACGGGCGCCACGAATGTCTGGATATCAAAAGTGAATCAAACCGGTTCGGTGCTTTGGTCGGCCACCATTGGAGCCGAAGCCTATAATGACATGGGTGCGAAGATCCTGGAGTTACCAGACGGAAGAATTGCTGTTCTCGCCACAATGGGGTTAGCCAACAGCCAATTCAAAATGGCCCTGGTGAAATTGAATAGAGACGGTAATTTTATGAAGTAAATGCACTGCGATCCGACTATATTGCGCGGTTACCTAACTATAGACATTACTATTTACCTGGACGCTGGCAGACTTGTTGTCGAATGAGAAGATTGTACCGAAAGATCCTTTACCTGGGTTTGTTTTTCTGCTTTTTTCTTCTTGCAGCGAGTTCCGCATTTAGTCAGTGTACACTCTCCAACCTCGACCCATCCTATTGCATAGACCATCCGCCGTTCTCATTGACCGGAGGTACCAGTTATTGGGTAAACGACGCCCCCGCCGCGACATTTGATCCGGCCTCCCTTGGTGCAGGTACCCATCGCGTTATGACGACCAGCGGGGTCGCGAGCGCGTACAACGTCTCGACCACAGGCGCCTTTAGTCCCGAACCCGCCGTCATCCCAACCATCCTCGACCTGGACGATGACGAGCAGACCCCTGAGATCGGGATTGGATTTACCTTTAATTTCTTTGGCACGAACTACACCACCTTGCGCATCGGCAGCAATGGCCTCGTGGGATTGGGATCAGGCCCTGACATATCGGGACTAAGTGAAGCGCTGGGCAACGGTTCGGATCCCAACACCCTCATTGCGGTGGCCTGGCAAGATCTGAAACCCAACGCATCCATTACTGAAACGATCCGGTACTTCATTACCGGCACGGCACCGTTTCGCAAGTTTGTCGTCGACTACATCGACGTACCACAGGACGGGACCGGTGGAAACATTACCGTGCAGTTGCAGATACACGAAACGACCAACGTGATCGAAATTCATTCGACCAACGTTAACTTCACCGACCGCCAGGCGACACAGGGTATTGAGAGTCATGGGATGCCGACAGGCACCCTGTACTACAGCGCAGGCCGGAACGACGTCATGTATTCAGCCGCCGGTGATTATGTAGCGTTTGTCCCGCAATGCCTTGACGTCAGGACCATTACCGTCAATCCGTTGCCCGACGCCGGCTTAACCGTTTCAGCCGCCGCGACCACGATCTGTTCCGGTGATCAAGTAGCCATCACCGTCGGGTCCAGCCAGGCCGGAGTTTTATATCAGTTGCAAGACGACGCCGACGGCACACCGTTGACCGGTTTTTTTTCTGGCAATGGCGGAAATCTCGTCATAAATTCGGGGTCCCTCACCGCGACCACGACAGTCAAAGTACACGCCCGAAATGCAGTAGAGCTTTGCGAAGCAGACCTCGTCGACAAGATCGTCGTCACAGTCGACCAAGCCCCGACAGTAGCCGTTGCCGGCCCCGACCAGGATCTTTGCAGCACGACCAGTGCGATACTTGCGGGCAATGCCCCCTTGATCGGCACGGGGCAGTGGACGATCACGAGTGGTGCGGGTGGCAGCTTTGTGGATGATGAAGCTTTTGATACCGAGTTCAACGGCAATGCCGGGGAGACCTATGTTCTACGCTGGACGATCTCGAGTGGT
>CAYTMU010000092.1:0-6035 GCA_964438975.1 uncultured Roseivirgaceae bacterium
GACCTGAAATGGGAAACGACTATCACCCGAAACATCGGACTCGACTTCGAATTGCTCGGAGGACGGTTGTCGGGTTCCGCCGAAGCCTATCAGAACAGCACCAAAGACTTGCTTCTTCGGTTTCCAACACCCGGAACGGGATACCTCAACCAATTCCGCAACATTGGAGAAACGGAAAACAAGGGGATTGAACTCGCCGTGAGTTACGCCGCGTTGGAACGCGAAAATTACGGGCTGAATATATCCGCTAACATCGCCTTCAACCGCGCGAAGATCGTGTCCATAGGCACAATGGAATACATCAACGGAACATCCGGTTGGGCGAGCACCTCTATCGGACCAGACTTCATCGTACTTCCCGGCGTATCACTGGGATCCATGGTTGGCTATGTCAACGAAGGCAGATATGAAGTATCTGATTTTGAAGGGTATGACCAGTCGAACGGATGGATACTCAAGGAAGGTGTCGCGAACGGCTCGGGAGTCGTTCGTACCCCGGCTCCGGGGGTGATGAAACTAGCTGATCTTAATTCGGATGGCATTATCAACGTCGATGATCAACGGGTGATCGGGACTGCGAATCCCAAGCACACGGGAGGTGTCGTCCTCAATGGTTATGCGTACGGGTTCGATCTGACAGCATCCTTCAACTGGACCTATGGCAACGACATCTACAACGCCAACAAGGTCGAGTACACCACTTCGACACCCCAGGCGCAATACAGGAATCTTATCGGAACGATGAGCACTGGTAATCGGTGGACCGATATCGACCTGGCTACCGGTGGACTCGTCACTGATCCCGCTGTCTTACAGACGATGAATGCGAATACCACCATGTGGTCCCCTTATATGGATCGATATGTCCTCAGTGACTGGGCTGTGGAAGACGGTTCGTTCCTTCGACTGAATGCGCTTACGTTAGGGTACACCCTCCCGGCAGATATCGCTTCCCGGTTGAAACTGCGAACCTTCCGCGTGTACGCGACTGGCTATAACGTGTTCCTGCTGACCAACTATACCGGCTTCGATCCGGAAGTTTCTACACGCCGAGATACGCCTTATACCCCTAACGTCGACTATTCCGCCTATCCGCGTAGCCGCCAGATCGTGTTCGGTTTAAACTTCAATTTCTAACTATAACAAAAACTGGTTATGAAAATAATATTAAGATATATAGCCCTTATCGTTATAGCAGGAAGCGTGTCGTCATGCGAAGACTACCTGGAAGCGCCTGCTCAATCGACGTTGGATGAATCCGTTATCTTCTCCACGTTCGACCTCGCGAAAGGAGCTGTGGACGGCATCAAGATCCCGTTCGCAGAAACCAATTCATATCGCGGCCGATACCTGCCATGGTATGGAATGAACACAGATATCGAGTGGTTCAACTCCTCGCAGACTGCGAATGCCAATTCCGAACTAGCCACGTACAATGCTACACCGGTTAACACCAACATGAACACAGAGAATAATGCCTGGGCGATGATGTACTCGGGTATCGAACGTGCGAACATATGCATCCGCGGCCTGCGCACATTTGGCAACCCGGAGCCCGGAACGGACATGGGTCACCTGCTCGGCGAAGCGCTGACACTCCGCGCAGTCTACTACGCCGACCTGCTGAAGGCATGGGGAGACGTCGTGGCCCGGTTTGAGCCAATCACATCCGAAACACTCTACCTGCCGAAAACCAATCGCGATGAAATCTACAAGCAACTTATCGCCGACCTCGGTGAAGCAGCGACGTTGGTACCCTGGCCGAATGAAACCACAGGCACTACAAGTGTGGAGCGCATCAACAAGGCATTCGTGAAGGGATTTCGCGCGCGCTTATGCCTCGTTGCCAGTGGCTACTCACAGTATCCCGATGGAGTTCGCAGAAGCACCGACCCCGCACTCTCGGTTGCAACGATGTATGCCCTGGCGCTGCAGGAATGCCGCGACGTCATCGAGAGCAACACCGCCCGTCTCGAACCTTCATTTGAAACACTGTGGAAAAAATACAACCAGGACAATGTCGTCGCCGGTGGCGAGTCACTCTGGGAGATTCCTTTTGCAGATGGTCGCGGACGCATGCTCTTCACCTTTGCTGTGCGTCATACGAGCAACGACCAGTATCACGCGAATGGCGCTAACCGCGGCGGCGCGGCAGGACCCCTTCCGCACATGTTCTATGATTATGACAAAACGGATACACGGCGAAACGTCACCACCGTTCCGTACCGCTATGGAGCTGCTGTCAACGGATTCGCGACGCAGGAACTAGTGGATCTCAACACCTGGTACTTTGGTAAATTCCGGTATGAGTGGATGACAAGATTTGTGACCTCTTCGAATGACGATGGCGTCAACAAATTGTACATGCGTTACGCCGAAATTCTCCTGATGGCAGCGGAAGCCGCCAACGAGCTTGAAGGCCCGTCGGCAGCAGCTCCGTACCTGAAAGAGATCAGGAAGCGCGCATTCCCTGCGTCGGAGCACGCTACAAAAGTCGATGCTTACGTGGACGGTCTCAACACCAAGGAGACGATGTTCAACGCCATTGTAGAAGAACACAAGTTCGAGTTCACCGGCGAAATGGAGCGCAAGCAAGCGCTGATCCGGTGGAACCTGCTGAAGACGAAACTGGATGAAGCAAAAGCCAAAATGCACGAGTTGCAGGATCGCACCGGGGAGTACGCAGACGTACCCAGCACATTGCACTTCCGCTATGCCGCAGACGAGGAGACACTCGAAATATACGGACTAGAGCGCGGTGAATCCGGTACACCTGCAGGCGAGGGCTGGTCGACGAAGTCGTGGACAAACCTGAACGACGACAAGATCGAGACCTTGTACCGTGGTGATCCAAATGCGAATCAGTTCTGGCCCATCTGGCAAGTGTTTGTCGACGGCAGCAACGGAAAGCTGTCAAACCAGTAGATCGTTAATCATACTAATCGAACATCGATGAGAAATTACAGATATTTATTAATGCTTGTGGCGACGGCGTGCAGCGCGGCTGTGTTCGTGGCCTGCAGCGACGACGAACTTGAGCCCATTGAAGAACTCCAGTTCTCGCGTGCCCTCTCGCCAATAGGGCTGGAGGCGTTTATCCGAACGAATACGACAATCGAACTAAAGTGGGTTCCTCGCGAAGGTATCGACACATACGTAGTCGAATTTGCAACTGATAGTCTACTGTTCAGTAACATCATCTTCACGGACGAGGTGTCACCGCAGGATCTTCCTTACCGGGCAACCTTCGAAGGTGAGACCCTGTACTCGGCTCGTGTCAAGGCGGTTGGGCCTGGTACAGCGGGGGATTCAAAGTGGTCAGCGATTGCAATACGAACAGCAGCTGAGAACATCTTCTTCGCGATAGAAGAAGCCGATCTCGCCGCGTTTGAAGCAACGCTCAAATGGCCCGCCGGCAGCGAAGTGACACACATCACCCTCACACCGGGGAACATACAACACACGGTCACAGCCGATGAGAAGGCCGCAGGCGAGGCTACGATCCAGGGACTTGCCGCAGAGACCTCCTACACCGCCAAGCTGATGAACAATGCGAAAACGCGAGGCACAGCGACATTCACAACTCTCATAGACCTGGGTGGCGCCCTTGCGATCAATCCGGGAGATGACCTCGTCGCAATTCTCGACGGCGCCGAAGACGGTGCATCCTATGTGATCTTTCCCGGAGAGTATGAATTGGGGTCTTACGCAGTGACCAAATCGGTGAAGCTGACCGGCTACCTCGCGAGCGACAAACCGATCATCCACGGACAATTTACCTGTGGTGCGGCCGTTGCGCTCCTTGAACTGAAGAATCTCATTTTCCGTGGAGACGAAGACCCGGCTGCCTACATCGGGCAATTCCTGAACACCTCCAGCTCAAGCTGCAATCTGACGACATTGACGATCGACAACTGCGAGATCAGAGGCTACAAGGATCACCTCATCTATAACAACCAGACCGGCGCGTATGGAACGATCACCATCACGAACACTATCATAGACGACATCCAGGGTGCCGGCGGCGATGGAATCGACTTCCGCGGTGGAAGCCTCGGTACACTTAAGGTGGAGAACACGACATTCTCCAATGGATTCCGCACCTTCCTCCGGATGCAGGTACAAAGCGACGTTAGCTTCCGGAATGTAACGTTCTACAAGGTCGCTAACTTCGACAATGGCAACAATCACGGACTGTTCCGGATGTCAGGAGGCGGATCTTTTGAGGTACGTAATTCCCTTTTTGTCGAGACAGGTGTTCCGGGTGCAGTAGCTCCAGCAACATTGGGCAACTTCTGCCGACAGGCGTCGAATATGGTGGCCGGACCTGTGTATAGCAACAACAACATACACGGTTGCCACAACCTCCTTACAGGATTGTATACTACAGTTGCCGCAATTAGTGCGACAGAACTCGACCCCGGTTTTGCGAATGCTGCCGGCGGTGACTTTACGGTGACCAATCAGGATATCATCGACAACAACATCGGTGATCCGCGCTGGTTGCAATAGTTGATATTTATTTGCCGCAAGGGTGTGAGTAATCTCACACCCTTGCTTTTTTTCGAAGTACCTATGATCACACGGATACGGTATGCACTGATCGCAGTTGCGGTCTTACTCGTTTCCTCATGCGATAACGACGATGTTGGTATCCGCGATGAAGACAAACCTATTCCTGTCGAGGAAGATGCATTTGCATTCCCGGGCGCCGAAGGGTTCGGACGAAATGCAAGTGGCGGACGCGGCGGGAAGGTTATCTATGTCACGAACCTGAATGACAGCGGACCGGGTAGCTTGCGCGCTGCCCTGCTGACAAGCGGACCTCGCATCGTCGTCTTCAGCGTGTCTGGAAATATCGAACTCAAAAGTCGCATTAACATTGCCAATGGAAATCTGACCATTGCAGGTCAAACCGCTCCCGGCGACGGGATCTGCGTGCAGAACTATGAGATCATGGTATCGGCGTCAAACGTGATCATCCGGTATATGCGATTCCGGATGGGCGACCTGTTTGAGCAGGAAACGGATGCTATCTGGGGCAGGTATCAGCGCGATGTCATCCTCGATCACTGCTCCGTCAGCTGGTCGGTCGACGAGGCTGCGTCGTTCTACGCCAATCAAAACTTCACCATGCAGTGGTGCATCATTTCCGAAAGCCTGAACGAATCATTCCACGGCAAAGGCAACCACGGATACGGCGCGATCTGGGGAGGAGACCGCGCGAGCTTCCACCACAACCTGCTCGCACATCACAATAGTCGCAACCCACGATTCAATGGCGGAGGCCGCAGTGGAATCAACAACGGAATCTACCCAAACGAACATGTCGACTTCCGGAATAATGTCATTTACAACTGGCGCGATAACAGCGCATACGGCGGCGAGAACGGGAACTACAACATCGTCAACAACTACTACAAACCAGGACCGGCAACACCACCCTCTAAAAATAAGCGGATCGTACAAGTATCATTGGAATCCGATACCAACTACGGCGTCGGGTACGGTCAGTTTTACATCTCCGGCAATTACATCTATGGCAGCACAGCTGTGACGTCGAACAACTGGAGCGGAGGCGTCGACTATGCGGCAGGTGTAACCGAAAACATGGCCAAGCTTACATCACCTCTCGAAATTGAAACCACCACAACCCACACCGCGGAAGAAGCCTTCGACGCCGTGCTCTCCTCCGCAGGCGCAAGCCTGGTGCGCGATGCGGTAGACACCCGAGTTGTGAATGAAGTAAGGAATGGAACCACCACTTATTCCGGCAGCAAAACAGACTATCCCGGAATCCTCGACAGCCAGGAAGACGCGGGTGGTTGGCCCTTGTTGCAGAGCACAACACCACCCGTCGATACCGACAACGACGGCATGCCCGACGATTGGGAAATAGCGATGAAACTCGATCCGAATGTGCCGAACGCGAATGGAAGAGAACTGAGTACTGCTTATGACAATGTTGAGGTTTATGTTAATGGGATAGGGGGGTAAGGGGCTACGGGGGCTAGGGGCTAGGGGGCTAGGGGCTA
>CAYTMU010000093.1:0-5944 GCA_964438975.1 uncultured Roseivirgaceae bacterium
AACCCGGGAAGCGGTCCGACTGCCCGTCCGGAGATTCGCATCCGTGGTGTGGGTACGTTGAATAACAACGACCCTTTATATGTTATTGACGGTATCCCAATGTTTGAAGGGGGCGCTTCCCGGACCGCAAGCTCATCAGGTGCAAATGATCGCAGGGGCGACTTGCGTGGGCCTGTGAACGTCTTCGCGATGATCAACCCGCACGACATTGAAACGATCTCCGTTTTGAAAGATGCGTCGGCGACTGCGATCTATGGTGTACGCGCGGCCGGCGGTGTTATTCTAATCACCACCAAACGCGGAAAGGAAGGAAAGGCCCGTGTAAATTTCAGCTCGAACATTGGCGTTCAGAACATCACGAAGCGTTACGATGTATTGGGTGTCGACGAGTATGTGGACATCACACGGGAGGCGTGGCAAAACAGACCGGGTTACGTTGCTGGAGCACCCGACGTATTCTTGTTCGACCCGAACCACGCCGAATACCTGGGCAACAGCGAGAACTACAGCAAGGACTGGATTGACAACGCCTTCGTAAAGAATGCGTTGATCCAGGACTATAATTTGTCAATTTCCGGAGGAAATCATGTTACTAACTATGCCATTGGTGCTGGTATCTCCGATCAGGAGGATGCTGTGTATGCAGACCGCTTCAAGCGCTATTCGTTATTCGTCAATTCCGACCACAAGGTAACCAAGTGGCTGACCGTTGGCGAGACCATTCGTATCGTCTACGGTCAAAATGCAACGGCAGGATCCCGCCCAGGATTTGATGTATCGTTTGTCGCGCCATGGCAGCCTTTTTATGATGAAAACGATCCATTCGGATTTGCGAGGCCAGGCGGGATGGTTAATGGCACTTTCCGTGCTAACCGATACGGTACTGGCAGTATGACAAACTTCAGGGCTCAGGGGCCGCTCAGGAAGAATGAGCGAGATATCATTCGCAATCTCGGTTCCGTCTATGCTGAGGTGAAACCGCTCAAGGGTTTGCGCGTTCGCGGTACGTATAGTGTTGATCATTCGTATAACATTCGCGAGACATTCGAAGATCAGCGCTTTCCGCTGTACAATCACACGTCCGGCGTAATCAATACCAACGCCGGTAACCCCTATGACCGACGGCTCAATGAGAACCTCAATCTTGTCGGCGAATTCCTTGTTGGCTACACGCAGATCTTTGGCAAACACAACGTGGATGTGGTGCTGAATGCGATGGATCAAAAGTTCTTTTGGAACAATACGCAGATGTCCATGGCGCAACGGTCTCCTATTCCCAACTGGGAGCAACGACGCATCGAAGAGGGTTGGTCACCGACTGACAAAGGGGTGTTCTACGAGCGCCTTCAATACGGAATGCAGGGTTATATGGGCCGGATCAGTTATCATTACGATCACCGGTACTACCTTGATGCCACCATCAGACGCGACGGATCGTCCCGTTTCGCACCTGGCCTGAACTGGGGAACATTCCCTTCGGTGGCAGCAGCGTGGCGGGTCTCCAGCGAGTCGTTCATGAGTGGACTGGATTTCATCAGCGATCTGAAGCTGCGGGCCGGCGTCGGCAAGGTCGGAAACCAGGATACCCAGGAGTTCGCATTCCTGTCGCTAATCAATGTGAATCCCAAGGCGGCATTCGGCAGCAACTCAGCTGAACCTCCTGGTAACGGCGCGATTGGAGATGCTGCAGCCCTGGCAAATTTCGCGTCGCCTGCGCTAAGCTGGGAAACACACACTACGTTCAACGTCGGTTTTGACAGTGAGTTCCTCCATGGAAAATTCAGGCTCTCTGCTGAGTACTACAGCCGTTTTGCCGACGATATTCTGCAATCGTATCCGATTCCTTCACTCATTGGATTCACAAGTAACCCCGTTGTCAACCTGGCACAGGTTAGCAACACGGGATTTGAATTCGAGGGTGAGTTCAAACAACAATTCGGCGATATTCAGTTCAATGCAGGATTTAATCTGACCACGGTGCGGAATCGCGTCTTGAAACTTTACAACGACGTGCCTACAGGCAGTGGCAGTGGCAGAATTCAGGTAGGTGCTCCGATCAATTCTATTTTCGGATACAAAACCGCCGGAATTTTCCAAACGCAGGAAGAAGTTGACGATTACTTGGCTACCACGAATGACCCTGGATACGTGGCGTTTAAAAGCCCCGGAGATGTCCGTTATGTAGATTTTGCTGGCGCTCCCGCCAACGGCGCCCATCCTTCCGTGTTCCAGTCGATCGGCGCTGACGGGACCGTCAACAATTACGATCAAACGATTATCGGAAAAGCGCTTCCTGGGTACTACTACGGTATTAACCTCGGCGCGACGTATCGCAACTTCGATCTCACTGTATTCTTCAGAGGAATTGGTGATGTGAACAAGGCAACGTCTCTGGGACTTCTCTCGGTAGGAGGTGCTGGCGGAAACTACGTCACCGACTACCGCAACCGTTGGACAGAAGACAATCCGTCGAACACGACCCCTCGCGCCATTCAGGGTGACCCGTCTGGAAACGGACGTTTCTCCGATCGGTTTGTTCACGATGCAGGCTTTATCCGTCTGCAGAACGTACAACTTGGATACACCATTCCTGCGTCGACGGTATCAAAAATTGGTTTGAGTACCGCCCGCATAACAGCAACCGGTACGAACCTGTTTGTGATTTCCCCATACCCTGATCTGGATCCGGAGAACATTACGACTCCGACGAATTTTATACTGGGTCTAAACTTCGGGTTCTAATCCAAAATGAATCAGCTTATGAAAAAAATACTTGTATCAGCTTTTATCGCGGTTTCGATGTTAACATCGATATCCTGTAACGAGGATACCGTGGAACTTACGCCGGTGGGCTACACCGAAGCCGGATTCTTTTCCAGTGAGCAGGAGTTCGACTGGGCCGCTCGCGGCGTCTATATGAAGATCGGAATCTACTTCGCCTTTCAGGGCGATCCAAACCGCGTCATCGCGGGTCTATTTATGCTTCCAGACGATGATCTCACCACCCGCAACGGTGCTTTTGCTGAGGAGAACTTTACAGCGCTCAATGGTGCGAATGATCGCCTGTCGCGCTTTTACAACGCATCCTATCAAGCAATACAGCGAGCAAACACCTTGCTGGAAAAGCTCGAAGAGCGGGGTGATGTATATACGGTGAACCCGGACCTGAAGAACTGGCATAAAGGTGAAGCGTTGTTCCTCAGATCCTACGTCAACTTTATGCTGTGGAATGTGTTTGGCAGCGCCCCGGTCGTAGCGAAACGGTTCAAAACTGTGGAGGAAGCCAACGAGATGAAAAACTCCACCGGCACGGAATTGTTGGATCAGGCAATCAAGGATCTTGAGGAAGCGGCGGCACTGTTGCCTCCCGCGTGGCCTGCGACATTGCTTAACCAGCCCACGCTGGGTCGCGCAACGAATAGCTCCGCGTACGGCCTACGGGCGAAAGCGCTTGTGTTCCGCGCAACAGTTAGCGGTTCGGCCGGCGACTATACCAGCGCAATCGCAGATATTAACAACATTGCCGGCAGATCGCTAATGGACAACTATGCCAAAAACTTCGACGCAGCTTTTGAGAATAACAGCGAGTCGCTCTTCGAGTATCAGGCTAACAGATCTATCGGAAACGCCAACGCGTTCTTGCCTCCCGACGACTTCGCCGCCATTGGCGAAATCTCAAACTATGTGGGATATTTCAATCAAATGCCCTCATGGATTGGCGATCGATTCCACGTTGGGACGCAAGACCTGTACAATGCATATCCGGCGGGCGATCCTCGCGTGGGACACATCTTTGTCGACGCACCGTCTTTCACTGGCACCACGCCTAACATCGTCAAGTACGTTGAAAGAGGCTCATGGCTTCCGGGCAACACACCCCCTGCCGGAAACGGCCTCAACTCTAACAACCCGCGCATTCTGCGCTATGCCGAGGCATTGCTGCTGAAAGCAGAGGCCATCGCCATGTCAGGTGGTGATCTGGATGAAGCTATTGACCTCATCAACGAGATTAGAAAGCGCGCACGTGAGTCTACTGACGATGGCGTACCCGCGGCGGAACCCGCAGATCGCCCGTCTATAGGAGATAAGGCAACCGTTCTTCAATGGATATTCGAAGAAAGAAGGCTCGAATTCGCGTTTGAGCATGGAACACGCTGGTTTGATCTCAGGCGCAGGCACCTTGCTGCAGACCCGATTATCAAAATCGATCTGGAGGATCAGGAATTTTATTCAGTCCAGGTGGGGACCAAGTTTGAAGCGCATAACGTATACTTCCCGTTGCCAGACGGTGATGTGCAACAGTTACCGCACGTTGATCAGAATGATGGTTACTGATTGGAAGAAGTTGTAAAAAAAGCCGTCCCGGGACGGCTTTTTTATTATCAGGACTTACTTGCAAAAAGGACAAGCATTCATCAATGTAAACCTTGAACTTTATAAGTACTATCATTTCGGCTACGAATACCTGGATTCGAAATATTTCCTTTCAGACTCGAAGATGTAGACGGATAGTGACGTCATATTCGATTCAAGATTCTGTACGCCCTTCGATCACAAGTTCTGCATGATAATAGCCTACGCCCGCAATGTTCACATACACATTGTTGGCGGCTGGCCATTTCGTCCACCGTGACATAATGGTCAGTCTGTATTTGCTTATATTTTTCAAATTGTCCACTTACAAGAATCTATGTCAATGGACAAAATTCTCTTCCGTCTATGTTGTCTTTGTTGTCAATTTTTGATTTCGGATTACTGCCAGAAGCAAAACGACTATTACTGATAAAGATACTGCCACAACTATTATGAAACTTGATCCCAACAATGATGAGTCGCCAGCAGCCGCATACATTTTTGTTAGATTCGCCTGACTTGAGCCGTGGAGAAGCATGGCAAGCAAAATACTCCCTCTTGTGTTTTTGAATATCCAGGTCAGCATGACAGACACTCCAATCGCAAAAATTGAGGATGCTGTTACCATAAGTGATATTTCTGTTAAAGAACCAGTAGTTGCCCATGAAGAGGTGATCCAGATCGGATAATGCCAAATACTCCAAATGATACCAACAAGTAAGGAGGATTTGATCCACGTATGCATGAACAATATTCTGGGAAGCATAAAACCGCGCCAGCCAAGTTCTTCAGTAATGTAGTATGCTGCGCTAATCAACGCTATCTGTAGCCAACTCGAGAGATAACCTGTTACTGTTGGAAGTATTAATTCTGTATCTGTAAGTTGCGCCCACAGAAACAACCCAATCCATTGTGGAATGACTGGTAAGATAAGCGCCCAGAAATACCATCGTACCGGAACTTTCCACGTAATAACTTTCTGAAAAAGTCCTTTAAGTCCAGATTTTCCCCTATAAATCAGGGTAACTATAATTGCTGAAATCATGGGGCCGGTGCCGTACAACATGTTAAGACTTCCAGCCGCATTTTTGAATGATTCAATATCTCCAGTCTTAAAATCCGGTGGTAATTGCGCTATTATGAGCAGCACAACTGGCCAAGATATAATTATGGATATAGTCAAGAAAACTGTCAACTCCTTTGTTAGAAATTGCTTCTCTCCGGGTATGGTATAAGTAGGCATTTCAGATTTAATATTCATATTTTCACAGATGTCATTCAGTATATTGTCGCGGAATCATTGTCATGACTTGCCGGCAACAATCAGATATAGGAATACTATTGCCTATATTTCCTTATTGTTGTCTTGAAAATATGAATTTTCAACCGCTTCAGAAATTCACTTAAAAACGGCCCAGAAAGGCGAATTTCCTCTTACTTCGCTCTGGCTCTGATTTGCTAGTGAGTCGGTCTAGGATGGCATCGGATAGCGTAGGCTCTCCGATAATATCATGCTGAAAGCCCAAAATGATATCCGTCAAGTCGCACACACTCACTCACAACTCACCACTGACAACTCACTTCCGATACA
>CAYTMU010000094.1:0-5550 GCA_964438975.1 uncultured Roseivirgaceae bacterium
CCCAAATCCCCCTTATCCCCTATCTTTGTCCCCCTATGGCACAAGAAGACAACTTACTTAAGAACGTAATCTCACACTCCAAGGAATACGGATTCATTTTTCCCTCCAGCGAAATCTACGACGGCCTGAGCGCGGTATATGACTACGGACAGAACGGAGCGGAACTCAAGAATAATATAAAGGAGTACTGGTGGAAGTTCATGACCCTGTTGCATGACAATATAGTCGGTATAGACTCCGCGATATTTATGCACCCGACCATCTGGAAGGCATCCGGCCACGTCGACGCCTTTAATGACCCGATGATCGACAACAAGGATTCGAAGAAGCGCTACCGCGCGGATGTCCTGATCGAGGATGCTGTCGCCAAAATGGAGGATAAGATCCAGAAGGAGATCGACAAAGCGGCGAAACGTTTCGGAGAATCGTTCGACCCGGAAATGTTCGCCAGCACCAATCCCCGTGTCCTCGAATACCGCAAGAAGATCGACGAAGCAAATGAGCGGCTCAAGAACGCGATGACCGACGGTGATATGGCTTTGATGAAACAGCTCATCACAGACCTGGAGATAACTGACCCGGTATCGGGCACTCGCAACTGGACGGACGTGCGACAGTTCAACCTGATGTTCTCTACAGAGATCGGTTCACTCGCTGAAGACGCCAACAAGATCTACCTGAGGCCTGAAACCGCCCAGGGAATATTTGTCAACTTTCTGAACGTACAGAAAACCAGCCGCCTGAAAATCCCATTTGGGATCGCCCAGATCGGCAAGGCATTCCGGAACGAGATCGTAGCGCGCCAATTTATCTTCCGTATGCGCGAGTTTGAACAGATGGAGATGCAGTTCTTTGTCAAGCCCGGGGAGGAGATGAAGTGGTACGAGTTCTGGAAGGATAAAAGAATGCGCTGG
The DNA here is from genome assembly GCA_964438975.1 of uncultured Roseivirgaceae bacterium. Lineage (GTDB taxonomy): Bacteria > Bacteroidota > Bacteroidia > Cytophagales > Cyclobacteriaceae > Chryseosolibacter. The sequence goes on from CAYTMU010000094.1 coordinate 915, forward strand.
CATAAGGCAATCGGGCTCGGCGATGAGAACTATCGCTACCATGATCACCTCAACCTCGCACACTATGCCAATGCCGCGTGTGACATCCAGTTCAATTTCCCGATGGGATTCAAGGAACTGGAAGGCATCCACTCCAGAACCGACTTCGACCTGAAGAGTCACGAGAAGTATTCCGGCAAGAAACTTCAGTATTTTGACGCAGACGAGAACCAGAACTTCATTCCTTATGTCGTCGAGACTTCGATCGGGCTCGACCGATGCTTTATGGCTATCCTTTCAAAAAGCTATCGGGAGGAGAAACTCGAAGACGGCAGCGAACGTGTTGTCCTGGCTATTCCACCTGCTCTCGCACCGAATAAAGTGGCGATACTACCCCTGGTGAAGAAAGATGGACTTCCGGAGAAAGCTGAGAAGATAATGGATGATCTCAAGTATGATCTCAAGTGTTTCTATGAAGACAAGGATACCATTGGCAAGCGTTACCGCAGACAGGATGCGATCGGAACTCCATTCTGCCTTACCATCGATCACCAGACTCTCGAAGATGATACCGTCACCATACGCAACCGCGACGATATGAAGCAGGAACGCGTGAAAATCGCAGCTGTCAAGGCGAAAATAGTCGAGGCATGCTCCATCAATTCTCTATTGAGGAAGATATAGGCATCCTTGCACTGTGATACGCGGTCGGTCGTAGTCAGACTGAATTGACTATCATTGCAAAAAAACGAATGATCTGGGAAAATCTACTCTCTGCGAAACGCAAAGGTCAGAAAGGTCGTAGTTCCAACGAACCTTCCAGAAGTGCGTTCGAGCAAGACTACGATCGCATCATCTTTTCACATCCGTTCAGAAGATTGCAGGACAAAACTCAGGTACACCCCCTTCCCGAGCACGATTTTGTACACACGCGTTTGACACATAGCCTGGAGGTGTCAAGCGTTGGTCGGTCGCTAGGTAAGCGCGTCGGCACCGTCATTCTCGAGCGTCACCCGGAGTTGACCAGTGTATTTACGCTGTTCGATTTCGGGGCGATCGTCGCTGCTGCCGCCCTCGCGCACGACCTGGGCAATCCTCCGTTCGGCCATGCAGGCGAAGACGCCATCTCCGATTTCTTTCGCGTCAATCCCGCCGGCCAGCGCTTTCAAACACACGTATCCGCCGCAGCGTGGGAAGACCTGATCCGGTTCGAGGGAAATGCGCAGGGTTTCCGCATACTCGATAAAGAACAATACGGTCTCAGGCTGACGTACGCATGCCTCGGAGCATTCACCAAATACCCATGTGCAGCCCTGTTCCCTGAACGCGACAGGAATCGAAAAAGTCAGAAGAAGTTCGGATACTTTCAGACTGAAAAGGACGCCTTCGCGGAGGTGGCCGGAGATCTCGACCTGATTACCACCAACGGGCACAGTTGGTATCGGCATCCGCTGGCTTTTCTGGTAGAGGCCGCCGACGACATTTGCTACAGCATCATCGACCTCGAAGACGGGTGCCGGCTCGGGCTCGTCTCATTTGATGACACGGTTGAACTGCTGTCGGGTATCCTGCGCGATAAACTTGATCGCAATAAACTGAGCATGCGGGCAGATCTCAATGAAAAACTCGGTATCCTCCGGGCAATGGCAATTGGCGAACTGATCGACACCTGCGCAGATGTCTTTCTTGAAAACGAAACAGGTCTCCTGAACGGCACGTTCGATCAGGCACTTACAGAACTATCGACTTTTGCCGACGCCCTGAACAGTATCAGCCGGGTTTCCGTTGACGCCATCTACCGCGCCCGCCACGTCGTAGAGATCGAAGCTTCCGGTCACCAGGTGCTGCCCGGACTGCTTGAAGAATTTACCGAAGCGGGGTTGCACCTCATTCGCGGTGATCGCTCCCGGAAATACGAGAATCTGAGTTTGTTATTAAGCCCCGATGTCGTCCTCGCGATCCGAACGCAACCGGAAGACCATTACCACATGCTCCGCAGCGTGATCGACTTCGTCTCCGGCCTCACAGACCGCCACGCACTTTCACTTTACCGGAAGATCAAGGGAATCAGTTTATGAGTAACTTGGCACAGACTGGCAACCGGACCTTGTGTCGTCTGTCCCCGCTGACTGATCTATGAAATTATCGATCGTCCCGAAAATCATCTTCCTCATCGTGGCTTTGGTCAGCATGCTTCTCGTAGCGAATGTGACGCTGAGTTATTACAACAACACGATCATCAAACAGAACTACGACATCCAGTCGCAAGTCGGTCAGGCGATCCAACTGTTGCTACTCGTGATCTGTGTGCCCACGCTATTCTTCACGGCATTTTACACCCGGAAGGCATTCAAACTTTCCGACATGATCAGAAATTCCGAAGAAGAAAAGAACAAGATGCTGCGCGAACAGAATCTCATACTTGAGCGTAAGGTGGCTGAGCGCACGCAGGAGATACTGGCACGGAACAAAGAGATCAGTTCGCAAAACGAAGCGCTGAAAATACACCAGGAGAAACTTTCCCTTCAGAATACGCGACTTCAGGAGGCACAACTGACCATTCGACAGCAAAGTGAAAAGATTCACTCGCTGAATGACGATCTCAAAATCGAAGTAGACAACCGCACACGCGAATTGCAGCAGACAAACCAGCAGTTGATCGAACAAAACAATCAGCTTGAGCAATTTGCATTCATTGCTGCGCATAATCTGCGCGCACCCCTCGCCCGGGTACTCGGACTTGCCAATCTGATCCAGATGAGCAAATCAGAAGAAGATCAACAGACCGCCCTGGAAAAGCTCATCTCATCCGCGATTGATCTCGACCAGGTGGTCAAGGATCTCAATGCCATTCTCAACATCAAACGTCACACAGGCAATCTGGCGGAAGTCGATCTGAATCAGTCGTTATCGCGAACAAAGCGAATTCTCGAAAAGGAGATCGAAGAGACCGGCACACGCATTCTCAACAACTTCAGCGAGGCCGATAAGGTGTATGCTATTGCCCCCTACGTAGAAAGCATCCTGTATAATCTGATCAGCAACTCGATAAAATACCGCGATCCGGAACGCACTCCCTACGTCGCAATCAAGACGACGCACGAGAGCGACTTTGTCTGCCTGTCCGTGATGGACAACGGGTTAGGCATTGATCTCAAGAAATATCACCAGAACATCTTCAATCTATACAAGCGCTTCCACCTTCACGTCGAAGGCAAGGGCCTCGGACTCTATCTTGTGAAGACACAGATAGAAGCGCTTGGCGGCAAAGTCGAAGTACGCAGTGAGCCAAATGAAGGAACGACGTTTCAGGTGTACTTCAAACGCTACCTGATTTAACCGGTCATTTTAGCCCGGTTTTTCATCATTTGGCGGTAAATTCACTACTTTTGCGCCCGAAATTCACGAATTCTATGTGGGATATTGTTGCCCGGCTGATCATAAACTACCGTTTGCCGCTCATCCTTCTCATCACCGCGATCACCTGCGTCATGGGTTACTATGCGACAAAGGTCCAGATGAGTTATGACTTTGCGCGAACCGTTCCACTCAACGATCCTGACCATATCATGCTTCTGAAATTCAGGGAGCAGTTTGGCGAGGATGGAAATATCATTGCGGTGGGCTTTCGCGACAGCGCAATCTACCAGCAACGCAACTTTGAAGCCTATCGCGATTTTGCGCGAAGCGTAAAGCAGATCAGTGGCGTCAGCGAAGTGATTGCGCTTCCGTTGTTGAAGATCGGATTGAAGGATATTCCAAACTCAAGATTCTATCTGGCCAACATTTTTCCGGAAACGATCAAGCCGGAAGAATTCGACAGTCTCATGAACCTGGTTCGCAGCCAGGAGCTGTACATGGGGCAACTCGTAAACCGCAGCAATGGATCCACGATGATGATCGTATCGGTCAACAAGGATGTGATGAACTCTGCATTGCGGGAGCCGCTGACCGCCGCCCTGCTTGAGTCAGCCGCTGCTTTTCAGAAGACAACCGGTATTCAGCCGCACTACGCAGGCCTGCCGTTTATCCGGACTGTGGTCACCAATCAGGTGAAACACGAGATGAGGATATTTCTCATTGCATCGGTACTCATTACCGGCCTTATCATGTTCATCTTCTTCCGGTCGTCACGCGCCGTGATCTTCTCGATGATCATCATTGGAATTGTGGTGATCTGGACGGTCGGTACACTCGCGCTGTTCGGTTACAAGATCACGTTGCTCACCGGACTCATTCCACCCGTCATCGTGACGATCGGAATCACGAACGCGATCTACCTCCTTAACAAGTATCACCTTGAGTTCGCACGGACGAACAACAAGATGGCGGCCATTACCAACGTAGTGAACAAGATGGGGCTCGCGACATTCCTCACCAATCTGACCGTCGCGATCGGTTTCCTGACGTTGCTATCAACTGACATCCTGGTGCTCCGCGAATTCGGCATTGTCGCCGGCCTCAACATCATGGCACTTTTCTTTGTCAGCGTCGTAATGCTTCCGAGTATATTCTCATGGCTTCCTACGCCCAATGCACGGCATCTGCGCCATCTCAACTTCCGCATGATGGGAGGATTCCTGAAAATGGTGGATAGCATGGTAACGCACCAGAGAAGAACGATCTATGCGGTATCGATTACACTGGCCTTGCTGTC
>CAYTMU010000095.1:0-1585 GCA_964438975.1 uncultured Roseivirgaceae bacterium
TTTAACGCCGCTCACAAGCTCTTCAATCCTTCGTGGAGCAAGGAAAAGAACTTTGAGGTTTTCGGACCGTGTGCTAATGAAAATTGGCACGGACATAACTTCGACCTGATCGTAACTGTGAAAGGATGGCCGGACCCTGACACGGGCTTCGTCGTCGATCTCAAGAAATTGAGTACCCTGATACGCCGTGAGGTAATCGACAAGCTGGACCATAAAAATTTAAATCTCGACGTCGATTTCATGAAGGACAAACTCGCCAGCTGTGAAAACCTGGTCATCGAGATCTGGAGCATTCTCGACGGTCATTTGCCTTCCTTAAGCACCACGGCCAGGCTTCATTGTATCCGCCTGTACGAAACTCCGCGAAATTACGTCGAGTACTACGGCGATGTGGCATCTTGACTGAAATGAGCCAAACTCAATGTCTTCAATTCCGTTAATGGACAAAGTATCCGACCCTTACGAATGCGTTACTATCTCATAGCAGGCGAGCGTTCCGGTGACCTTCACGGAGGTAACCTTGTAAAGGCTATTCGGAACCATGATCCGGATGCGGTGTTTCGCGGGCTGGGAGGAGATTACATGCGTCAGCAGGGAGTGGAGCTCTTTGTTCACTATGCGGAGTTCGCTGTTATGGGCTTTGTCGAGGTGATACTGAACATCATCAAGATCTCCCGGTATCTCCGCAGATGCGGCCGGGATATTGTCTACTTCAAGGCGGATGTGATCATCCTGATCGATTACGCTGGGTTTAACCGCCAGATGGCCCGTTTCGGCAAGAAAAACAACATCAAAGTTTTTTATTACATCAGCCCCAAAGTGTGGGCGTGGAATCAAAGCCGTGCGTGGCAATTGAAGGCAACGGTGAGCAGGATGTTTGTCATTCTTCCCTTTGAAAAGGACTTCTATAAGAAATACGACTGGGATGTCGATTATGTCGGGAACCCTGTGCTTGACGCCGTAAAGGCGCATGAGCCGGATGTGGGTTTTATGGAAAGGCACGGCTTTGACCGTTCGCGCCCACTGATTGCTTTGTTGCCGGGAAGTCGCCGCCAGGAGGTACTTCGGGCCTTACCGGTAATGCGCGAAGTCATCAAGCGTTTTACACACTTGCAGTTCGCCGTTGCCACTGTCGATAACCTCGACGGTGAGCTTTACGTGGAAGTTGCCGGGCTTTCGAACGTAGCCTTGGTGGTTGAGGATACCTACAATCTTCTCCTGCACGCCGACACCGCAATTGTGACATCCGGAACTGCAACATTGGAGACTGCGCTGTTCAAAGTGCCACAGGTGGTAGTCTACCGCGGGGCGGCTTTGTCGATCGCCTTGGCAAAACTGGTGATAAAAGTGCCCTATATTTCCCTTGTAAACCTCATCGCGGACAAGGAGGTAGTCAAAGAACTCATCCAGAGTGAAGCAGATGTCGATACTATCAGCGACGAGTTATCCGCGCTGGTTTCCAATGGCGAATACCGAAAGAAGATGCTCTCTGAGTACGACGAGATCGTTAAGAAACTCGATACGGGATCCGCATCGGAGAATGCGGCTCGGCTGATGGTGAGTCGCTTGGTTGGTGGTGATCGGT
>CAYTMU010000095.1:1685-5365 GCA_964438975.1 uncultured Roseivirgaceae bacterium
ACCGACTAAGCGACTTTCAGCTTGCTGTATTGCGACTTGCTGAATTTCTCTTCCGCATAGGCGCGGTTGATACTGAGTTTTTCTGAGGTCTTCTCCGAGGGAAGTTCAAACATAGCATCATTGATGATCGCTTCGCAGATGCTGCGAAGTCCGCGGGCACCAAGTTTGAAAGCCAGTGCCTTTTCGACGATGAACTCGATCGCACCATCCTTGAACTCAAGTTCTATGTTCTCCATTTCAAAGAGCTTCTGATATTGCTTGACCAGCGCATTCTTTGGCTCGGTGAGAATACGGCGAAGTGCTTCCTTGTCGAGCGGATTCAGATAAGATATCACCGGCAGGCGCCCGATCAGCTCGGGAATGAGTCCAAAACTCCGGAGATCCTGTGCAGATACAAACTGCAGTAGGTTGTCTTTGTCAATATCGCCGGGGTGGAAACCATCTGCCGCCGAAATGAAACCGAGCGGTTTGGTGTTCAGGCGGTTCCCAATGAAACGCGTGATGCCTTCGAAAGCACCCCCGCAAATGAAGAGTATGTTCTCCGTGTTAACGGTGATCATTTTTTGATCCGGATGCTTTCGCCCCCCCTGCGGAGGGACGTTGACGGCAGTCCCTTCAAGTAATTTGAGAAGCGCCTGCTGCACACCTTCTCCGCTGACGTCGCGGGTGATAGACGGGTTATCTGACTTGCGGGCGATCTTATCGATTTCATCGATATATACGATACCCCTCTCTGCTGCCTCTACGTTGTAATCGGCTGCCTGGAGCAGGCGCGTAAGAATACTTTCGACGTCCTCGCCGACATACCCGGCCTCCGTAAGTACGGTAGCATCAGCGATACAAAACGGTACTTGAAGAATCTTGGCAAGTGTCTTCGCGAGATAGGTTTTACCTGTTCCCGTTTCACCCACCATGATGATATTCGACTTTTCGATATTGATGTCGTTTTCCAGTTTGCGCTGCATCAACCGCTTATAGTGGTTGTACACCGCTACCGACATGATCTTCTTGGCTTCGTCCTGGCCGATGACGTACTCGTCAAGGAATTTCTTGATTTCCCGGGGTTTGATGAGCTTGAAGTTCGGCGAAAACCCCGCCTCAGTCTTGCTTTTCTTTTCCTCTTGCAGGATCTGGCTAGCCTGGGTGACACACTTGTCACAAATATGGGCGTGGATACCCGAGATCATCAGATCCACGTCTTTTTTGCTTCTTCCGCAAAACGAGCATGTTACTTCTGCCATAAGTGTTTTTGGTAAAGGCCGCCATGCCAGAGGTCATTGCGCACCATGTTACAAAGGTACGCAATAAATCAGTCACATCGGTCAGGCCCCCGATTGGGCAAACTACGCCTTTGCAGGCGGATTACGCTCAAGCACCTCATCAATGAGGCCGTACTCCTTGGCCTCAGCGGCGCGCATCCAGTAGTCGCGGTCGGCATCGCGCTCGATTTTTTCGTATTTCTGGCCACTGCAATTAGCCAGTATGTTATAGAGGTCTTTCTTTACTTCAAGTGTTTGCTTCAGAGCGATCTCCATGTCCGCTGCCTGACCCTGCATCCCACTCATAGGCTGGTGGATCATAATGCGCGAATGAGGTAGTCCAGACCGCTTGCGGGTGGTTCCCGCTGCCAGTAGAACAGCTGCCATTGACGCCGCGAGGCCGGTACAAATAGTAGCAACGTCCGGATTTACATAATTCATCGTGTCGTAGATACCCAAGCCGGCATAGACTGACCCTCCGGGACTGTTGATATACATTATGATGTCCTTTTTTGGATCTGACGACTCGAGAAAGAGCAACTGAGCTGTTATCAGATTGGCCACCTGGTCATCCACTCCCATCCCAAGAAACAGGATACGGTCGGAAATCAAGCGTGTAAAGACGTCGATAGCGCGGAAGTTGCCAGGGCGCTCTTCAATAACATACTGGGTCATATTGTCGATTCGTTGTGCGTAACGATCGACTGAACTGCCGCTCATACCGAGATGATGAACCGCGTATTTCCGGAATTCATTATTTCTATCCATAGTAATTAGTTAGACTATTTGATTGGCTCCAAGGGCTTGGCCTTGAACAATCTTAATTATACCCGAATTAAAATACAACCCTAAAACGGCGTTTGAGCCAAAATGGTTTTCGGGGCGCGCTTAGTGTTGGTGTTCAGCTACGACTTTCTTGAATTCATCGAGTGACACTTCCTTCTCTTCGATCGTGATGCTCTCCCGGATGTGGCTCATGATCTTCTCACTGCGCAGCTGGTTGTACAGTCGCATAAAATTCTGGCCGTTCTCGTTTGAGAGATAATTATCCGCTATCGCGTCAAGCCGGTCTTTCAGTTGTTCAGCAAATGCTTGTCCTCCGAATTGGCTGACGATCATATCCTTTGCTTTCTCCCGCACTGCGTCTGCCTCGACTTTGATCTGGTGATCGTCGGCGACCTTGTTCTTGATGAGATCCCATTTGAGCCCGCGAACGTAGTCTTCAAATTCTTTCTCAAGAACTTCGTCGGTGACCTGACCACTACTTGAAGCTTTCAGCCATGTCTTCAGAAAATCTGAAGGCATATTGATATCGGTACTTTTTATAAAGTGATCTTCGATCAGGTGATCGAGGAAATGGTTGGTCTCGCGCCCGTAATTTTCGGAAATGGTTTCGCGAACCTTGTTGGTAAACTCTTCTGGCGTCGTGGCGATATCCTTTCCAAATACCCGGTCGAACAATTCAGGGCCTAACTCGGAGGGTTCTGTGCGGCTGATTGTATTGATCTTAAGCACGAATACACCATTAGCTTCCGCTTCTGAGAGATTCAGCAAGTCCTGGATTTGAGCTGCATCCTTATAGATCTTCTTAGGCTCGAATTCGACCTCTTCATCCTTCTTGCGTCCGATGAATTTGGACTGTTCACCAGCCTCGACATGCTCAACCTGGATGGCCGCGTGTTCCTTTCTCAGTGACTCGTCTTCGCTGTCTTTTGGCCTCAACTCTCCGTAGAGAGTGTCGCCATCTTCGCTAGCATCGGGATAGGTGACTTTCCCGAACCGCTTCTTCAGGTCGTCGATCGTTTCTTCCACAGTCTTGTCATCTACCTTTATGCGGTATCCCTTCACTTTTGCTTTTTTCGAAAGGTCATACGTGAACTCATCGACCATTCCGATCTGATACTCAAATTCGAAATCCTTCTGAGCGTCCCAGTCAATTTCACGGGTTTTGTCGTGATTGGGCAGGGGTTCGCCAAGGATTCGTAGATTGTTGTCCTTGATATAGTCGGTGACGGTATGTGACAGAAGATGGTTGATCTGGTCCACGAGAATGGATTTGCCGAACATCTTGCGGATGACGCCGGGGGGGACCTTACCTTGGCGGAAGCCTTTGATGTTGGCTTTGCGCGCGTAGTCCTTGACGGATTCGTCAACCTTTGCCTGATAATCGCCTTCGGTTAGTTTGATTTTGATGAGACCTTCTGTGTCGGTCTTTTTGTCCAGTGTAATTTCCAAATCGCTATTTTTTTGACGTTCAAAGAAACCAAAAACCCCCGATACCGCATTGTAAACCAGTGCCGGGGGTCCGTTTATTTTTTGGGTTTTCTTGTGCGGATGAAGGGACTCGAACCCCCACGCCTTTCGGCACCAGATCCTAAGTCTGGCGCGGCTGCCAATTACGCCACATCCGCAATTATCTTT
>CAYTMU010000096.1:0-5337 GCA_964438975.1 uncultured Roseivirgaceae bacterium
AACGATTCACCGTAGTCAAAGATCTCCGCAGCGCGTGGATGTCACACGACGACGGAATGTATGAGTATGTGGAGACGATACCCCTCACGGGACTTCGCACAATTTATTTTCAGTTTCGTCCAGACGATCATCCGAGGCAGTATTTGCGCGTCAGCTCCGGCCGGTCGTATTTTCTTTTTGTGAACGGGCAAGTGCGTGGTGAGTTCAATGGAGTATCGGTGTTCAGGATCGACAGTCTTCTGACATCGGGTGAGCGGCCGGGTTGGGTCGCGATTCATCAACAACGGATAAATGAACGGGACCTCACGACCGAGATCATCTCAATGGGTACTGTAGCGCGACCGGTTCTGAGTCATGCCATACCGCGCCCTTATAACTCCTTTCGCGATTTTGTTGTGATTGCCGGTTTGATTGTCATCGTTCTGTTTGTCGGAGCATTTCACCTGAATCCAAAATTAGCAAGTGATTACTTCGCGGTAAACAGAATACTCGCTTCCCGAGAGTCGGAGGATAGTCAGTCGAGCGTCCGACTAACCGGCGGTTCGAATGTTCAGTTTTACGTACTGTGCAGTTTGATGATCGGATACTATCTCTTTATCATCATACAGCATCTTCCGGTTCACTATCAGTTACCCGTTCGTTTTTACACAACCGCCTTCGGCACGATGTGGTGGCAGTGGTTGAAACTAAGCGGCCTGGTGTTCTTCTTCCTGGTCGGGAAGGTCTTGATCATTTATTCGCTCACACGTTTGTTCGACATGCGCGGTGTCGCGCGCTTCCATTTCTTTAATTGGATTCGCTTATTGCTGGTAGTGCTCGGGGCGGCGACGATCATTTTGTTTATGTACTTTATCACACGGGGTGATGACCCCGTGTACTACATCGGGTTCCTTTTTGTGATAGTTGCGGTGCTGCTTGGATGGATCCTTGTCGCGTTTTTTAAACTGAGTGCGGGCCCCCGTCGTTCCATGTTCCATTTATTTTCGTACCTTTGTGCCACAGAAATTATTCCTCTGTTAATTACCGTCAAGGTACTGTTTCAATAGGTAAGTTACGCCCGCGTTGATATGAGTGAAATTGCTACTGACAGGATGCGCAAAGTCAAGAGTATCCTGGTTACCCAAGAAGCTCCCGCCGATACAAATTCTCCTTATCTGAAGTTGTCTGAGAGATTCAATGTCAAGATTGATTTCAGACCGTTCATTCAGGTTGACGCTGTGCCGGTGAAGGAGTTCAGAAAACAGAAGATTGACATCCTGAGTCACACGGCGATCATCTTCACGAGTCGGAATGCGGTGGATCATTTTTTCCAGATCTGTCAGGAACTCAAGGTTGATATGCCACCGGAGATGAAATACTTCTGTATATCCGAACAGACGTCCAACTACCTTCAGAAGTATATCGTGATCCGCAAACGAAAGATCTTCACAGGCACCAAGACTGCACAGGATCTACTCGAACTGCTGAAGAAGCATAAGAGTGAGAACTATCTCTTCCCCTGCTCCGATATTCGCAAGAACGACATTCCTGATTACCTGCGCGACAATGGCTATCGCTATACGGAGGCCGTTATTTACAACACGGTTGCTGCCGATCTTTCCGATCTGGAGGAGGTATTTTATGACGTCCTTGCTTTCTTCAGTCCTTCCGGTATTAATTCTCTATACGTCAATTTCCCCGAGTTCAAGCAGAACAATACCCGTATTGCGGCCTTTGGTCCCACCACTGCCAAGGCGGTTCGCGACGCGGGTCTGATCCTTGATATTGAGGCTCCGCTACCCAACGCTCCGTCGATGACCGGGGCTCTGGAGCTGTATATCAAGAAGGCTAACGGGACGAAATAACCTCTTCATCCATTGGAAATTACAATGTGAGGTATTTTCTTACACTTTAATTACATGCTGTTGAAAGTATCGTAAAAAAGCCTTTACTTTATATTCCATTTTTTAATCTGGAATGCTGCAACGCACTTTTTATACCTTCTTCATGGTATTGTCTGGCATGTTAGCCCATGCGCAGCAGGATCCGCAATTTACCCAGTACATGTTCAACAATCTTTACATCACGCCGGCGTATGCGGGTGTAGAGGGCGTAACACAACTCACCGCGATCCACCGCAGTCAGTGGGCGGGCTACCAGTCGAGTTTCAACGACCGGGGTGCTCCGACCACGCAGTTGGTCAGCTTCAATTCACCTATCTATAAATTAAGGAGCGGTTTCGGTACATACATTGTCAATGATAAACTCGGACCGTTGAACACTCTGGAGGCGCAAGCCATCTTCGCTTACCATCTGGCGTTGAGAGACGCCAAGTTGAGCTTCGGCATCAAGGCTGGTATCTTTTCCCAAACGATAGACTACGATATGTACCGGCCGATTCACCACGATGATCCTCTCCTTGAAGATAAGGCAGGAAAGGAATCACAGGTCAGGCCTGACATCGGCTTCGGGATGCTGTACCGCGCTGAAAAATATTACGTGGGTGCCGGTGTCAATCACCTGACCCGTGCCGAGTTTGACTTCAATGTCAACGAAGCCCGCAACGCCCTGGAGAACCACCTCAACCTGACTGGCGGATATTATCAGGAAGTGAACTTCGACCTGACGTTGAGTTACTCCGCCTTGATAAAAACGGATTTCAAAGAATATTCCTTTGACGTAGCCATAATTGCGACGCTGAAAGATAAGATGTGGGGAGGATTGACGTTTAGACAAGCGGAGGCAGCGAATGTGCTCCTCGGTTATAGTTTTTTGAAAGATAATTCGCTCCGGTTGGGTTACGCAATCGACGTTGTCGTTATAGATCGGGACGCGAAAGAGAATTTCTCTCATGAACTTCTTTTGAGTTATCAGCTCCCCGTGTATGCTACCGGCAAAAAAGTCATTCGGACCCCCCGGTACAGACATCAGTAGGTAGTGATTTTGGTTATGAGCGGATTTTTTTGAATTTGAATAGCTTATTTTAAAATAAAGTATATTAACTTATCTTTCGAGTCTGTAATCATTCAATCTCTATGAATAGATCTGTTTCTTCTAAATTGGTCTTAATCCTGGCAGGCGCTGTAGCCAGCGCTTGCGGCTTGCTTGGCTTGGGAGGTCAGGGAGGAGGCGACCAGGGCGAACTAGTCGGTGTTCCCGGACGGGAGGGATGGGTGATGACTATACCCTACGGCATGGTTCCGATTCCTGCGGGCACCTTTCACATGGGTCAGGCTGATGAAGATCCGGCCTCTACGCAGATTAACTACAACAAGCAGGTGACAATCGGTTCGTTCTTCATGGATGATACCGAAATCACCAACAACGAGTACCGCCAGTTCACGAACTTTTACCTTGTCGATGCAGGTAGTATCGAGGGATTGGATCCGATCGATCCGGAAACATTCCGCGAACAATACTATCCCGACACTACTGTGTGGGTGAGAGATTTTGCACACCACATGGGCGATCCTATCCAGGACTACTACTATTGGCACCCGGGCTATGATGACTATCCGGTCGTCGGTATCAACTGGGATGCAGCCGTGTTTTTTGGAAAGTGGAGGACAGCTTACCTCAACGACTATCGCAAGAGTGTAGGTGAGTTCCCGATGCCGGAGTTCCGGTTGCCCTCGGAGGCGGAATGGGAGTACGCAGCAAGAGGAGGCCGGGATATGGCGAAGTACCCGTGGGGTAACCCCTATATCCGAAACGCAAAGGGATGTATGCTCGCGAATTTCAAACCTGGTCGTGGCAACTTCTACGATGATGGTTTTGCTTACTCGTCACCCGTTCAATCGTATTTCCCGAATGACTTCGGCCTTTACGACATGGCAGGTAACGCATCTGAGTGGTGCCTCGACGACTTCAACCCGGCTTCGGTTCCGACTGTGTGGGATTTGAACCCTCAGTACATCGATGAGAGAACAAACCCTGAAAGCAGTTTATACGATCCGCGCATCCCGCCTAAGAAGGTGGTGCGAGGTGGCTCGTGGAAAGATGTTGCCTACTACCTCGAGACCGGTACACGTACTTATGAATTCAAGGATTCGACACGTGCATATATCGGTTTCCGTTGTGCACTGACTCACCTTGGTCGTTCATCCGGACAAGAATTTTAAATCCGGACAAGAATTTTAAACCCACAAAACTCCCTAAACAATACAATAAGACTTAAACCTTACTAAAATGAGCAAGAAAAAAGGCGGATTCACGGAGCTTCTATACAAAACCATAATGCCGAAAGTATATGGTATTGGTGCTGCGGTCGTTATTATTGGTGCGTTGTTCAAGATTCTGCACTTGACTGGCGCCGATCAGATGTTGATGATTGGTCTTGGAACAGAAGCTATCATATTCTTCTTGAGTGCTTTTGAACCACCTCATCAGGAAGTTGACTGGTCAAAAGTGTACCCTGAACTCGCAGAAGACTATGAAGCACCGACCGTCGCTCCGCGTATCTCCAACAGACCTGGCGCCGCCACAGCATCCCTTACACAACAACTCGATGTATCTCTGGAGAAAGCTAAGATCGGACCTGAACTGCTCGAGAGCTTGGGTAAGGGCATGAATAATCTCGCTGAATCTGCCAAGAAGATGAACAATCTCTCCGATGCAGCTGTCGCTACTAACGAGTACGCCAAGAATGTTCAATCTGCTTCGAAGTCGCTTTCAGAAATGAATAAGTCTTACGACATCGCTATCAAGGCTGTTTCCTCAATGGCAGATGCATCGAAAGATGCAGGTGAATACCACAGCCAGGTTCAAAAGGTAACGAAGAACCTTGCTGCACTTAACTCTGTCTATGAGATGGAACTGAAGGATGCTGATAGCCACGTCAAGAACATGAATAAGTTCTATGAAAGTCTGACTGGCGCTATGACGGGTCTTTCCAAAGTGGGAGACAATACAGCGAAGTTCACAACAGAGCTTGGTAAACTGACTGATAATATTACGGCACTCAACCGCGTTTATGGCAGCATGCTCACTGCTATGAAGGGTGGTGGCGTTCAGGCTCAGGCATAAGTTATTTTGTTTTTCCAATCTACTATTCAAATACTAATCGAATATGGCAGGCGGTAAGGAAACACCCAGGCAGAAGATGATCGGTATGATGTACCTCGTACTCACCGCACTTCTTGCCCTGCAGGTTAGTAGCGCTGTTCTCGAGAAGTTCGCGATCATCAATGAAACGATGGTCACCTTCAAAGAAGAAATCAGCAAAAAGAACGCTGCTACTCTGAATGAAATCGTGAAAGAAGCGGGTAAAAGCCCGAATTCAAAAGTTGTCAAGGCGCGCGAGAATGCACAGAAAGTGCGCGAGCTTACCCAGACTACATTAGCGGGGATCGATAAACT
>CAYTMU010000097.1:0-5252 GCA_964438975.1 uncultured Roseivirgaceae bacterium
AAAGGCGGATATAAAGGTAGCTAATCGCTTCCAGATCAGGAGGACTGACGTATGTAATTTTTTGAAGCAGCGGGCCAGAAATGGTGTTTTCACCATACTGACGCTTCCCGCAAACGTCGCCGGCTAATCCAGCTTGTAATACGCGTGCGAAAACGGGTTCTGGCAGGGTCGCAACTCGGGGTCAAACAGGGCCACGTACGTGATCTCGGCGTCTTCATTCATCTTGTTGGTGAAGAAGTCGGTGGAAAGCAGGAAGTTCCCGACAATTGTCGCCCGCAGTTGCACAAACTTGAACTGGTACGGCAGCCCGACCTTCGGAAGCAGGAAGTACAGGATAACAAAGGCGCGCTTGTTCCGGTCCAGCTTGATGCGGTCCCAGTAACCGGAATTGCGGGCGTCTTCGAGGAAGCGGTCGATGTCCCGATCCTTGATCTTCAGGTAGCTCAGATCGCGCTTGAGCATCTTGACGACCACTGTCTCAAAATCGTAGATCGCAACCATCGAAAGCGCGATCGCGCTTAAGACACCCAGAATCGATAGAATTATAAATCTTCGCCTGTTCATCATTGGAAATATTTTTCAGCCGCCCTGAGCGACAGGGCGGACAGGGTCAATGTCGGGTTTGACGGCGATATGGTCGGGAAGGCTCCTGCTCCGAGCACTAACACGTTGCGATACTGGTGATGAACCAGTCCGCTGTCGATCACGCCGTCTTCTTTTGCGTTGCTCATGCGGGTCGTGCCACAAATGTGATATTCCGTTTCCTGGTTGTACCCATCGTATTCAATCCGCTCTACGGGAAGCACGGAGAAGTATTTGTCGACGTTTGCTTTCAGTGTATCAAATCCGCGCTGTGCATAATCGGAGATCCCGCCGTACACCACGTCTGGTCGTGCGATATCCTCGGAGGTCCTGACGTAATTCTTGTCGGACGGAAGGTCTTCAAAAACGAACTTGAACAAGGCGATCTTCCGCCACTTTCCGCGTTCGTTCCGGATGATAGGGTTCGAAATGCTCTCAATGAGACATCCTGCGCGGTTCGCCCGGTCGGCGGTGTCGTAGAACATGTATCCGTTAGCGGATACCAGGTTGCTGCCGCCGACATTGTCCAGGTCGTCCAGGTACATCCGGACAAATTGCCCCACCTGGTCGGATATCCCCTTCCCGGTCCAGTGGAGGGTGTCGCCGGAGTTCAATAAAATATGCGCGTTGAAGATCGCGTTGGTCCCGAGCGCTACCGTTTCGCCAAAGAACTCGATGTCTTGTCCGTCTTTTCGCACCAGCACCGACTTCGCGACGTCGTTCTCGATCCTCAGTGAAAGCACTTGCGAATGCTGCGTGAGTGTCACGCGCGGGTCTTCATAAAGATACTTCAGCGTGTTCTCGATGGTGAACTTCGCGTCTACCGGGCAGAGTCCGCACACGCTGCTCGCGCAACACGCTCCGCGATTGCCGACAGCGCGACTGGCACGTGCGGTGGGCTGACTGATGTACAGCGGTCCGTACTGGTTCTGCATAGCGCGATCCACCGAACTGAGTATGTGCGACGGAAGCGGGTAAGGCTTGCTTTTTGGGAACGGCGTGACATCGGGGCCGGAGATCGCCATAATGTCTTCCGTTTCGTAGTAATAGTCTTCGATGTCGTTGTATTGCAACGGCCAGTCAACGCCGACTCCGTATTCCGATTTCAGCCGGAAGTCATTCGGCATAAATCGCGGTGTGCAGCCAACCCAGCAATTAGAGTTGCCGCCGAAATTCGGTTCGATGGCCCAGGGTTTCTTCGAGGTCGAGGTATATGTATCCCAGTCGCGGAACCTGAACTCGGAGGGTTGTTTCATTTCTCCGCGCTTTACTTTCAGCCGCATGCTGTGGGTGTATTGTCCGCCGCGCTCAACTACCAGTACACGAGCGGAAGGGGACGCCTGTTCCAAAAATTTCTTGAGAAAAAAAGAGGATGCGAAACCAGTGCCCACCACGATGAGATCGTACTTTTCGGTGGTCATGCGCAATGGATTTTAGGGGTTTTCATGGATTCAGAATAGGCAGCTCAAATGTGTCAATTTTTAAACAAAAAAAGAAAACAGGTGCGCTTTTGCTGCCGAAATTTGAAGCGCATAACAGGGGTGAATACATTTGTCTGTTATATGGTGACCTGCCCTCCTTCGCTAAAGCTATGGCGGGCGAAGGGGGTAAGGTTTTTCAATCTCGCTTAAAACGCACAAACGTGAGCAACATCTGGGCGCTTCCGCGCAAGATCCGGGGAAATTATTATCGGCTGAAACGTCTTCTCAATGAGAATCTGTTTGTCAGTATTCCTTCATACAAGAAGACGAATGTAAAGGAGCGGGAAGTCTTTTACAGGGATAGAATCGACAGCATCATCCGAAATGCATCAAATCACGCGTCGCCGTTCCCGACACCCACCGAACGATTTAAAAATTACGAATACGGAATATCTGTCACCGATGTCTCGAGTGATGTTCTCAAACAACGCGAAGGCGACCGGGTAATATACTACCGCGGTATCCTGCCGGGATACGCTCCTTATTTCAAAGAGTTGTATGCTACCGGCGTGTTGCAGTCTTTGGCCGAGGCGGGACGGGTCGCAAAGATCACACCGACCAACTTCTACACAGATGATTATCCGATGATCCTCCAGGTAGAAACGCTCCACGTTGTCAATCCCGTGTTCTGGTCCTTTTCCATGATCAGGGAGTGCGTTATCAACCTGCTCCTCATCGACAGCGTTCTGGAAAAATTCGGATACGGTGTTATCGACGGACATCCCTTCAACACTGCGTTCAAGGACGGGCATCCGGTGATGTTTGATATCGGCAGTTTTGTCAAACGAAAGGAATGCCAGTTCGCGGGTGAACTGATTCACTACCCGCTCAGTACACTGCTGATGCTTTCTATCAACCGGAGTCACTTTGCGCGTCACAACATTGCAGTCATGAATACTCCCGTTCGTGCGGCTACCGCCAAAGGAATATCAATTGAAAAGCAGGCGCTTTACAAGGTGTTCTTCGACTACCACAAACGCCACAGCAGCCGGGGCTACAATGCCATCCTGAGTGAAGTGTTTCGCGAGAAGAGAATCAAACCCGAATATGTAGACATTCTGTTTGGCAAACGGCTCGCAATTGAAACGATCCCGGGCGAAGCACCCAACCTCGTCAACAGATCGACACCGCCGGCCGATCAGTTCACGCGGATCATTCAAGTCATACGCGACTTCTCACCGCAGGCGTCTTCGGCTCTCGATCTGGCTGGCGACGAAGGAGAGGTCAGCTACCTTCTTTCAAAGACTGGCCGTTTTACATCGGTGATCAGTCTGGATCCGGATGAGGATGTAATTGAGTCGGGTATTGCCAGATTCAGGAACGAAGGCATTTCGTTCTATCATGTCAACCCGTTCTTTCCATTTGGAGAGCGCGAACCTTTTGTTGCGTCAGTGCGATCTGATGTCGTCCTGGCACTCGGAATAACGCACAAGCTGATCCTGACGCAACAGTACAAGATACACGCAGTACTTTCGATCATCGACATGTACACAAAGCGCCACGTCTACATCGACTTCTATCCATTCGGGGAGGGTGACAGCAGCAACGCACAGAGTCTTCCTTCCTGGTATACGGAAGAATGGTTCGAGGAGAAGTTCAAGACATTCTTCAACCTTCTCCGGAAAGAAGTTCTCCAGACTGTCGACAGCCATGGTGAAGAGAAACCTCTTCGTATTCTCTATGTCGGAGAAAAACTATCAATATAATATCAGGGGTTCCCGATGGTCAGGATCCAGGCGTCGTTCAACGGCCTCTTGATCCTTGTCTGATTTCGCACTTTTCGGGCCTCTTCCAGGCTATACGACGAAAACACATAAACGTAATATAGATCATTCTCAGGATGTACCGCTACCGTTGCGTCCGTGTATCCCTTCAGCACGAGCGTCTGAGCAAGTCCGATCGCGTTTTGCATAACCCTGAATACGCCGGCGACAACGTAGTGCCCCGTCGTGAGTCCGAAGCTTTTCGGCGGTGAAGCGGGCTGAGGACTCGCCTCTGGTTCCGGCTCCGGTTGAGTTCCCGGTTCAATGACCGCATCCGGCGCCGGTACTTCCGTCCGCGCAACGTCACCCGATCGTGTCACCCCTTCTTCCACAGCTTGTTCGTCTCTCAACTTCTCAGCCACCGACCGTTCTTCGGGAGCTGCTTCGGCAATCCTCGTGTTATCCTCCGGTTCCTGGTCAGCGGGCTGATCGTGCGCGACAGCATCCGCTTCCTCCGGCTCTTCGACAGTGGGTTCCGCGCTCTTCGCTTTTCCTGCAAAGGCTGGCAATCGCTGCTCGCCGAAGTGCGCCGTCAGCTGGATCTCATGCGATGATGTGTTGACGAAATTGTTACCGCTCGGCGGTACTTCGAAGCTATATCCAAACTTGAAGCCCTTCAGCTTCAAACCGAAGAAGAAGCCGGGGCCCAGCGTGGTGTTATACGATCCGCCCAGTGTCAGGAAGTCGCGGTAGGAGAAAAGCGCAGCGAAATCAACCGACTCCAATCCGACAACGCTGGTGTTTCGATAAACAACGTACGGCTCTACCGTGAGCTTACCCATACCCGGGCTGATCTTGTAGCTTGCGGAGATCACCTGGTAGTCGGTCGGAGAAAATTTGTCCGCACTCAACTCACCCGAGGTAGCATAAGGGACTTTGAAAAGCTGAGGCAATGAAAAGCCAAGACTGAATCCCTTGTTCGTATAGGACACACCGAAATTTCCGTTCGCGTAGTAATTGTTGGTCAGCGCGTTGATAATGGTCTCATCATTCGGATCGTATTCTCCTTCCTTCAAATTGAGATCGTTCATACCAATTCCACCCGACAATCCAAAGCGGAGGAATTGGCTTTCAGCCACTGGTATCGCATAGCCGAATGTTGCCATCAATGACGAATTCCGCAGTCCGATCACTTCTTGCGAAAGGACGTTGAATCCGAGCGACACCCTGGAACGAGTCGGTATCTGAACGTTGATCCCGCTTGTAGTGGGGGCATCGTTGATGTTAAGCCACTGTCTCCTGTGTACAATACTGACTTCAGTAAAGCCACTCGACGCGTTGAACGACGGATTGAAGAGGTACGGGTTGAAATAAAACTGCCGCAGGGGAACCGGATCCTGCCCGTAAACCTGGCCGGAAAAAAATATACTGCTGAACGAAAGAATGACCGCGACTAGTGACTTTTGCATTGCTTGACTTGAATTAG
>CAYTMU010000098.1:0-5154 GCA_964438975.1 uncultured Roseivirgaceae bacterium
GAAGGCGTTGTTAGGGGCGTGAGTGGTGAGTAGTGAGTGGTGAGTAGTGAGTGGTGAGTGGTGAGTAGTGAGTGGTCAGTGGGGCTTTGCGGTAGGCCGAACGCACTAAACTCACGCCTCACGCTCCGGCCCCGATCTCAAATATTTCCCTATCTTAGTTCAATGAAGTTCTTGCTGCTTGGTATGCTGGTAGTCTCTTCAGTGCCGGTCTTGGCACAGCAGGCAGATGAAATCCGCAAGAGTATCTACTTTGGCGGTGGTAGTTATGATATCAGTATCGAGCAGGCGGAAGGGCTTTATCACTGGTTGGACTCCATTCCTGATCTTCTTGAGAAATACGACATTCACCTGATCAGTCATACCGACCCCATCGGTGGCAAAGAGTACAATGCATGGCTTTCCAGGATGCGAAGCGCCGCTGTTGAGCAGTTGCTCGTAAACAAGCCTATCCCCGAAAGGAAAATTACCATCAAAGACTGGGGACTTGAGAACGCCGTGTATAGAAACGATACCTGGGAGGGTATGAAGATGAACAGGAGAGTGGATGTGATCCTTTATCCGATATTGTTGTGATGTGAGTAGTGAGTGGTGAGTGGTGAGTGCGGCTTAGGGGTATACGTTCTCATCTCGTCTGATCTGATGGCTACTCTTACTGCTATTTTTTGCTTGTAATTCAGTTGTTTTTGCCTTCCTCCCCCTCACGCTGCCCGTCCGGTTCCGAACACCTAAATCCATATCCGGACGACGGATCTTCCTCAAAACCTCCAATCAAGCCGGTAGACGTAGAAAAAAGTGCTTGGCACCATATTCGCCGAATGTGCCATACGTTTTTCTTTCACCCTGTTCTCAATGATCAAGCTGCGCGATATAGACAAATTCATTGACTCCCGGTTCCAACGGACTTTCATACTGAAAGGTATTGATCTCGACGTGCAGGAAGGGGAGTTTCTAACCATCATGGGACCGAGCGGGGCGGGGAAATCTACACTGATGAACATTGTAGGTATGCTTGATGAGCCATCGGCAGGGGAGTACTTCTTCTTCGACGAGCCCGTCCATCGCATGAAGGAACGTCAGAAGTCGGAAATGCATAAAAACTACATCGGTTTCATTTTTCAAGCTTATCACCTGATCGATGAGCTTACGGTGTATGAAAACATCGAGACACCATTGTTATATAAAGGTGTCAGCAGCAGCCAGCGGAAAAGCCTGGTCGCGGAAATGCTGGATCGGTTTAACATGGTCGCGAAGAAGGACCTTTTTCCGGAGCAGTTGAGTGGAGGTCAACAGCAGATAGTCGGAATCGCCCGTGCGATCGTTGGACAACCGCGATTGATCCTCGCAGACGAACCGACCGGAAACCTTCATTCCGATCAGGGCAGACAGATCATGGATATTTTCCGAAAGCTGAATGACGAAGGAATCACCATCATACAGGTAACACATTCCGAAGACAACGCCCGCTACGGGAAGCGCATCGTACGCGTAGCCGATGGCGCGGTTGTCGAGGACACTGCAGTATTGGAACGAGTTTGACAATGAAGAAACGTATCATTACGCTGGTCACGGCGATCCTTGGCACTTATAGCCTCGCCGTTGCCCAGGAAAGCGCGAATGCCGTGTTGACGTTCAAAGAGGCCGTGAAGATCGGGCTCGAACACAACCTCGATCTCAATCAACAGGAGAATTTGCTCGTCGCCGCAAAAGTGGACAAGACCGCAGGACTTTTGTCGATGGGCCCGGTCGTGAGCATCAGTGGAAATACCGGTCGGAACGACGGTAACTCTTTCAATCCACAGGAGGGAAAAGTGATCAACGGAGTCCTGGATTTCACCAGTGCGTCCATCGATGCCAATATGCCCGTATTCCGGGGATTGAATGTCATGAATTCGTACAAACGGGCGACGAATTTGTACGAAGCCCAGTTGGAGAATGTGAACCGCACTCAGCAGGATGTTATCCGCGTTGTTGCCCAGCAATACCTCACCTGTCTGTTAGACCAGAGCCTTGTCGCCATCAATGAAAAGAACCTCGAGACCCAGCAGCAACAGTACGAGCAGATTGCCGCACAGGTGGAAGCCGGTGCACGTGCAGAAGTCGACCTCAAGAATCAGGAGTATCAGGTAAAGAATGCCAATCTGCTGCTATTGCGCGCGAGGAGTGCACTTAGAAACGACAAGGCAGTGCTGGCGCAGGCCCTCCAACTTGACCCCGCCATCACGTTTGATTTGCGCGAGCCAGATTGGTCAAAAAGTAATCTGGAAGGACTGAGCCTGGATGAGTTATATGCGATCGGCGCGGGACGACGGAGTGATCTCAGGCAAGCCAACCTCACCGAGAGCGCCGCCCGCTTCGGCTACCAAGCCACCAAGGGAAGCTACTTTCCGACGATCAGCCTGTTCGCGAGCTACGGATCAGCCTATAATTATGTACATGGGGCGGCCGCCAACCGCAACTTTGACCAGCAGTTCACCAGTGACAACACCCAGTTGACGTATGGGTTATCCTTCAGGATACCGATCTACGGCGCGTTTCAAACCCGCTCTGCCGTAGTCCGGAACCGCGCGTTGTACGAAAATGCCCGGTTGACCACAGAAAACCTATCGCTTCAGGTCAAAGGTGATATTCTCGTGGCATATCAGAACCTGCAGGATGCCGCGGCTGGTTTCGAGGCGGCGGAAGCACAACTGGAAGCCGCGCAGGTATCCAACTCCCTGGAGCGCGAGCGCTATAGTCTCGGCATTTCTGATATTGTGGCGTTGACGCAGGCCAACCAGCTTCTGACACAGGCCGAGTCCGACATGGAAAGCGCTCGATATACCCTCATGTTCAGAAAATTGCTGATCAACTACTCGACCGGCACGCTGAAATTTGAGGATATCCCGTAAAAACCTGTTCAGATACTTTAATTAAGCCGATTTTTCATACCTTTGCAGCCCCGCTAAAGAGTGGGCTTTTCGCTTTTTAGGCGAAAATGTATTGTAACACGAATTTGCAGCTGTAAGCCCGACCGCTGCATGTAATCAGGGCAACGCAAATTAATTATGGCAAAAGCAGAAAAAGGGCCTGGAACACCCAGACCCAGACGGACAACCGGTTCAACAGGGGCCGCCACTCCGGCAAAGTCGAAAGCTCTGAAAGAGAACGCAGATGACGAGGATCCGATTGAAGCCGCGAAGACACGCAATCGCGAGGATGAAGAGATCACAACAGAAGCGATCCCTGTACAGGAATTGAGGAAGTCGCTTTACGCGAAGCAAGTTCCCGGCGAGTTCGACTGGGAAGCTTTCGAAAGCAAAGGGTTTGGCGAGGGTTACTCGAAAGACAAGCGCGACGAAATGCTTAACATGTACTCCGGTACGGTAGCAACGGTTGATTCAGGCACGGTGGTGGAAGGCATTGTGGTGGGCATCAACGACCGCGATGTGATACTCAACATTGGGTTCAAGTCCGACGGTCTTGTACCACTGGCGGAATTCAAAGATATGCCTGATCTGAAGATCGGTGAAGTAGTCGATCTCTTTATTGAAGAGCGCGAAGACTCCATGGGTCAGCTGGTTCTTAGCCGCCGTAAGGCGAAACTTGTAAAAGGCTGGGAGTATGTACAGAAAGCCCTCGATAATGACGAGGTGATCGAAGGTTTCGTGAAGCGCCGTACGAAGGGTGGCTTGATTGTCGACGTATTTGGTATCGAAGCGTTCTTACCGGGATCTCAGATCGATGTGAAGCCGATCCGCGACTTCGACGTATATGTCAACAAGGCTATCGAAGTAAAAGTAGTGAAGATCAACTACAGCAACGACAACGTTGTTGTATCGCATAAAGTCCTGATCGAGAAAGATCTCGAGCAGCAGAAAGCTGCTATCCTGCACAACCTTGAAAAAGGTCAGGTGCTCGAAGGTGTGATCAAGAATATGACCAACTTCGGCGTATTCATCGATCTCGGCGGTGTAGATGGACTGTTGCACATCACGGATATTTCATGGGGACGCATCAATCACCCTGAAGAGGTGTTGAAGCTTGATCAGACCGTGAAAGTGGTAGTGCTCGACTTCGACAACGACAAGAAGCGCATTTCCTTGGGTATGAAGCAACTCACGCCCCATCCCTGGGATTCGCTGTCGACTGAGATCCAGGTTGGATCGAAGGTCAAAGGTCGGATCGTCAATGTTGCGGACTACGGTGCGTTCCTCGAACTTCAGTCCGGTGTTGAAGGACTTATCCACGTCAGTGAGATGAGCTGGTCACAACACTTGCGCAATCCTCAGGACTTCCTGAAGGTAGGTGACGAAGTTGAGGCTGTCGTGTTGACACTTGATCGCGAAGAGCGCAAGATGTCGCTCGGCATCAAGCAACTCACGGAAGATCCCTGGACACGCCAGGACGTACTCACGAAGTACGCGGTCGGCACACGTCACAAAGGTATCGTTCGCAACCTGACAAACTTCGGTTTGTTCATCGAGTTGGAAGAAGGTATCGACGGACTCGTCCACGTATCAGACCTGAGCTGGACGAAGAAGATCAAACATCCATCCGAGTTCGTGAAAGTAGGCGACACGATGGAAGTACAGGTACTCGAGCTGGATGCAGGAAACCGCAGGCTGGCGTTGAGTCACAAGCACCTCGAAGAGAATCCCTGGGATACATTCGAGACGGTGTTCACGCTTGGATCGGTTCACAAAGGAACGGTCATCAACAAGAACGACAAAGGAGCCGTTCTCGAGTTGCCATACGGCATCGAGGGCTTTGTTTCCGCTAAGAACCTGCAAAAGGAAGACGGAGGCAAGATCGAAGTTAGTGATTCACTCGATTTCAAAGTTCTCGAGTTCTCGAAAGACGACCGCCGGATCGTATTGTCGCACAAGGCGATGTGGTCAGTAGAAGAGGAGGTAGCTGCAGCGAAGAGACGGCAGACACAGCCCAAAGGCAAGTCGATTCAGAACATCAATCAGCAGAACGAGAAATCCACGCTGGGAGATATTGAAGCGTTGAGCGCGTTGAAAGAGAAGATGTCGGGTGGTGGAGAAGAGAAGGAATAAGCAGTGATTTGTGATCGGTAGTCAGTAGCCAGTTTACTGATTACCGATCACTGATTACCGAAAAAGGTCTCGTGGCCGAGTGGCTAGGCAGAGCTCTGCAAAAGCTTCTACAGCG
>CAYTMU010000099.1:0-5113 GCA_964438975.1 uncultured Roseivirgaceae bacterium
CGGCTCGCAAATGTGGCGGGAAAGAAGATATTGATATTGGACCAACGCGATCATATTGGAGGTAATGCGTACGATTACTACAATAAGGACGGGATATTGATCCACAAGTACGGGCCACACATATTTCACACGAATTCGCGGAAGGTGTTCGACTATCTCGGGAAGTTTACTGCATGGAGGCCGTATGAGCACCGCGTTCTCGCAAGCGTGGACGGACAACTGGTTCCGATGCCTATCAATCTCAATACGATCAACAAGTTGTATGGTCTTAAGCTGAGTTCGCCTGAGCTGGCGTCGTTTTTCGAGTCACGTGCAGAGACGGTGGCGCGCTGTGTTACCTCAGAAGATGTCGTGGTTAGTAAGATCGGTCGGGAGTTATACGAAAAATTCTTCCGCGGATATACGCAAAAGTTCTGGGACCTTGACCCCTCGGAGCTCGACGCATCTGTTTCGGCCCGCGTACCAACGCGCACCAATAGCGATGACCGCTATTTTACGGACACTTACCAGGCAATGCCGGCCCAGGGGTATACACGGATGTTGCAACGGATGTTGTCGCATCCGAACATCAAGATCATGCTCAACACCGATTACAAGGACATAGTCGACTTAATTCCTTATCAGACGCTCATCTACACAGGACCGATCGATGGATACTTCAACTACTGCTATGGAAGGTTGCCCTATCGATCAATCGAGTTCCGCTTCGAGACGCACGACCTCGATGTCTTCCAATCAACCGGCACGATCAA
This sequence comes from uncultured Roseivirgaceae bacterium, assembly GCA_964438975.1. Classification (GTDB taxonomy): domain Bacteria; phylum Bacteroidota; class Bacteroidia; order Cytophagales; family Cyclobacteriaceae; genus Chryseosolibacter. Next base: position 753 of record CAYTMU010000099.1, read on the forward strand.
TTTTCCCAACGAACATCCCTATACACGTATTACGGAGTTTAAGTATCTCACCGGGCAGAGGCATCACAAAACATCTATAGTATACGAGTACCCGAAAGCAGAGGGCGATCCGTACTATCCTATACCCCGTCCGGAGAATGCGGAGATATATAGAAAGTATCACAACCTGGCGAGTACAATGACCAACACGTATTTCACGGGTAGGCTGGCCACATACAAGTACTATAACATGGATCAGGTCGTCGCGCAATCGCTGGCGCTCTTCGAAAAGATAACGCAAGCTCGCCCCGAACAGCATGTCAATGGCTCGGCAGTCTACGAAAAGGCCTGAGATCTGGGGTGGAATCGAATGTTCTTTTAACCGCGTCAGGGATGGTTACATGGACCAGTTGGCATACGCCGGACATTACGCACGGGTGGAAAGCGATATTGAGTCGATCGCGGCTCTCGGCGTTAAGACGATACGATACCCGGTGATCTGGGAAAGGCTCAAACCTCTGAAAGACGGTCCGGTTTCCTGGGAGTTTTCCGATATGGCATTCTCAACTTTGAGACGCGTCGGACTGACGCCGATCGCCGGCCTTATGCATCACGGCAGTGGTCCCCATTATGCCTCCTTGTTAAGCCCTTCGTTTGGCGCGGAACTCAGTGCATTTGCAGGGAGCGTTGCAAAACGATATCCGTGGATCAACTATTATACGCCGGTAAACGAGCCACTTACGACGGCGCGCTTTAGTGGATTGTATGGAGTTTGGTATCCACATTGCAGGAGCGACAACGCTTTTGCTCTTGCACTGGTTAACCAAATGAAGGGGGTCGTATTGGCGATGCAACAAATCCGCATGGTCAATCCAGACGCGAAACTCGTGCAGACGGAAGATCTCGGCAAGGTATACAGTACACCCCGGTTGCAGTATCAGGCGGATTTCGAAAATCACCGGCGGTGGCTTTCATGGGATTTTCTCTGTGGAAGAGTCATCCCTGAGCATCCACTTTGGCATTATCTGAGAGATGCCGGAATCTCCGAGGCATCGCTTCATTTTTTTCTCGAGAATTCGTGTCCGCCTGATATCATCGGTGCAGACTATTACGCTACGTCAGAGCGCTACCTCGATGAAGCGCTCGAGCACTATCCGCGACATACGCATGGCGCTAATCATATCGAGGCGTACGCGGATGTAGAGGCGGTCCGCGTGCCCCATGAACAACATTCCGGAATCGGACCTCTTCTCCGGGAATGCTGGGAACGCTATCGGCTTCCTATGGTTGTTGCCGAAGCGCACATCAGCTGCGATTTTGAGAACCAGATCCGGTGGCTGAGTGAGATCCGCAATGTTTGCACATCGTTGATGAACGAGGGCGTTGATATCCGTGCGGTCACCGCCTGGGCGATGCTTGGCGCCTATGGGTGGGACACACTGTTGACTGACATACCGGGAAATTATGAGTCCGGTGTTTTTGATGTTCAGACGGGCGTTCCTGTTGCAACGCCCCTGGCAGATTTTATCTCGCGGATTGCTGAAGACCCGCACTATCGTCACCCGGCGGAGCGCGAAGCGGGGTGGTGGCACCGGGATGACCGCTTTACTGCTGCTACATGTGATTCTTCGCTAGTGTAAGAAATCTTACACGCAAATTATTTTAGTGTGATACTACCGCCTATATCCAAAATTTGACTGATTTTTGTTGTGAGATGGATGACGTGATCATAATATGACACTGTCCCCCGCGAGCCTGACCTATACCAATTTTTCGATAACCGTCCTGGTTCGCGGAGACTGTTTTGTTCTTACAACGATTTCAACTGACATATGAACAAGCATCGTGCAAGCGGTGTTCGCGTGCGTCTGGGAAGACGCTGGAGCGAAGAGAGGATCCGCGATTGGTATCGCAACCGTGGCAGTTTACTCGGTTGCAATTATGCGCCCTCGACGGCAGTCAACCAGCTAGAGATGTGGGAGGCGGAGACTTTTGATCTGGCAACAATTGACCGCGAACTGGGGTGGGCGGAGAGCCTGGGTTTCAATTCAATCAGAGTTTTCCTTCACGACTTGTTGTGGGATCACGACGCCGAAGGATTGCTCCGACGAATGGATGCGTTTTTGGCTATTGCGGATCGTCACAGTATCGGGGTGATGTTCGTACTATTCGACAGTGTGTGGAACCCGTTTCCTGAAAAAGGAAAACGGGAGTACAAGATCGGCGTACATAACTCGGGTTGGCTGCAAAGTCCGGGTCTTGACATTCTCAAGGATTCGGCGCGCCATGACAAACTTGAGGCTTATGTCAAAGGAGTGATAGGACATTTTGCCAGCGACCCGCGAGTGCACGTATGGGATCTGTTCAATGAACCCTGCAACCGCAATGTAGCATCCTACGGAGCCCATGAGCCGGAGGATAAGGCAGAGCTCAGCCTGGCCTTGCTACGTAAGGTGTTTCGTTGGGCGCGCGAAATAAATCCAGTTCAACCATTGACCGCGGGCGTCTGGATCGGGGAGTGGACGGAGAGTGAGATCAAGGACCTGGACCGATTCATGCTTGCGAATTCAGATATCATTACATTCCACAACTACGACTCGCCAAGTGAAATGGAGCGCCGAATCAATATCCTGAAGCGTTTCAGGCGACCGATCGTGTGTACTGAGTATATGGCGCGGGGTCTGAATAACACCTTTGAGAATATTCTGCCTGTCTTTGCCAAGCACGATGTTGGTGGTTATAGCTGGGGACTTGTCGCTGGCAAAACGCAAACTAACTATGCATGGGATTCGTGGTCAGTCACATACAACGGGGAACCTGAACTATGGTTCCACGACATTTTCAGGCCGGATGGCACGCCGTACCGTGAGGCCGAAGTACATTTCCTGATGCGGTTCCGCGAGGGCAGCCGGAATGCAGGCCAGAGATCTTGACGCCATTTACCCAAACACTGTACTATTTTACCATCGGTTTTTGATCTAACAGATTCCTTTTTAGATTGGCTGAGTTACTTTATTTGCTCGATAGCCAATGTCATTAGTCAGTATCAGGTTTTTGCTGTTATTGTGTTTAGCGTCGTTACATCTCTTAGCTAAGGCGCAGGACCGACCGAATATCATAATTTTTATGGCCGATGATATTTCTCATTCGGACCTCGGATGCTATGGTCACCCTGTAATACAAACCCCGAACATTGATCTGCTCGCCAGCAACGGTATTCGGTTTGACAATGCTTTTCTAACGACAAGTTCATGCAGCCCGAGTCGTATCAGTATTATTACCGGACGGTATCCCCACAACACGGGTGCAGCCGAACTGCACACACCAGTTCCGAAGGGTCAGGTTGTGTTCCCGAAACTTTTGCGAGACGCTGGATATTATACCGCTCAGGCAGGAAAATGGCATTTTGGACCTTCAGCGCTGGAGCCCGGGGATGCGATGTTCGGTGCCTTTGACCGCGTAGGCGGGAGTTTAAGCGAAGGAGGAGGTGAAAGCGGAGCTGAAAAATGGGTCGAGTACGTGAAACAGCGACCACGGGACCAGCCTTTCTTTATGTGGTTTGCTGCACATGACGCACATCGGGATTGGGACGATGAGTGGGTACCGATCAAATATGAGCCGTCACAAGTCGTGGTTCCCGCTTCGCTAAGAGATACGCAGACCACGAGGGAGGATTTGGCTTCATACTATCAGGAAGTCAGTCGATTTGATTTCTTTATCGGCGAGACGATCAAGGCGCTCAAGGAACAACAAGTGCTGGACAATACACTCATAATTGTGATGGCAGACAATGGTCGGGCATTTCCACGAAACAAGACTCGTATGTATGATGAGGGGATCAAGACACCCTTTGTCGTTCACTGGCCGAAAGGAATGAGGAAATACGGTGCAGCGTCAAAGAGTCTCCTCAGTGCGATCGACATTGCCCCCACTCTCCTGGATGTTGCCGGTGTCCCGCTATCGTCGACGTTTCAAGGAAAGAGCTTCAAACCCGTACTGAGTGATCCAGACAGGAAGTTCAGGAACTTTATTTTTGCCGAGCATAACTGGCATGACTTTCAGGCTTTCGAACGGATGGTGAGAACCGAGAGATTCCTTTATATCGAAAACGGTTTGCCTTCTGTGGATAACCGTGGAGCTATCGATGTTATGGGACGGGGCGCAGGGACGGAGTTGCAAAAGGGGTTTGAAGAGAACACTTTGACTGACCTTCAAAGAACACTATTTGCGATACCTCAGCCACGACATGAATTTTATGATTGCGAAACGGATCCTCAGCAGGCCAGTAATTTGTTTGGACAGGCAGTATGGTCAAAGGAGCAGAAGAAGCTCGCGAAGGTATTAGGCAAATGGAAGGTTGAGACAGGCGACTCGCAGCCGAT
>CAYTMU010000100.1:0-5094 GCA_964438975.1 uncultured Roseivirgaceae bacterium
TGAGGTGAGGGAAACACTACGACCAATGTCCCCACTACCGTGGTCCGTCGACCGTCGACTGTGGACAATCCGTGGAACCCGGAGCTTCCGCACTCCGTTTACCCACCTGAAGAATCGCCCGTATGGAACCCTTCGTAAAACACGACTCTATCGTACGCCGGATCTGGGGCGCTGCGGATACCATCCTCTTCATCTTCGGAGGGGCAGCAGCGGAATTCGCGCTGAACAAAGCTGTTGACTGGCTGTATTTCACCGGACGCTTGCCCGCCGACCCGATCGGCCGGTTGTTCTCAACCGTCACTTATGCGCGACATATCGTCTTCTCCTCCCGAGATAAAGCGCACGCTATTATCGACAACATGCGCTCCATTCACACAACACTCGAAAAAAACCGCGGATACCAGATACCCGACTGGGCGTATCGCGATGTTCTCTTTATGCTGATACATTACTCCATCAGTTCGTATGAAGTCCTCTACCGCAAGATGTCGACTGAAGAAAAAGAACAGGTCTTCGATGTCTTCAATCGCGTTGGTGTACGTATGGGTGTCAAGAATCTGCCGGGCAGTTACACCGACTGGCTGTTGGTGTATCAGCAACACCTCGTACAGGACCTGGAGGTCACCGGTTACACGGACAATCTTTACGCGCAATACAAAAAGCACTTGGGTACACTGCGCTTTCAAATTCTGAAGGAAGCACAGATCCTCGTCGTTCCTCCAAGGGTAGCAAAATTACTGCGATTCAGAACGACGTCGCGACTGACACCGCTGCTGCCGGTCTACAAAGCAAGCCGAAAAGCAGGATGGGATTGGCGGATCGTCTCAATTCTGTTGCCTGAAGAATACAAACAACAGGTGAAAGAATTGAACCGCCCGATGACAGAGTAGCATCTGGCAAATGCACCACATCATACCCTGGCGATCTCGTCCATCTTCTGACTGATCGTCCGAAGTCTGTGGCGATCGCCGCCGCGCACTTCTGCTGATGCCCAACCGGAATACCCGATCTTTCGAAGAGCAGCGTTAACAACAGGCCAGTTGCAATCGCCCTCGAGCAACTCGACATCGAAACCCTTACCGGTGCCTTCCTCAAACTGCTTCTTGCGACTGTATTCCTTGACGTCAAGCTTGAGAATGCGTTTGTCCAGAACTTCGATCCAATGTTCTGGCCACCCGTACCGCACAACATTGCCGACATCGAAATACCACTGCACCATCGGATGACCGATCTCGTCAACGTAGCGCGCACATTCCAGCGGACTCAACAGAAAGTTATTCCACACATTCTCGAAAGCGATCTTTACACCACTCTTCTCAACGTCGGGCAACAACTTCCTCACCTCTGTCTGGCTGCGGACATACGCATCCCGATAGCTTGTCTCGGCATTTACAACACCTGGAATCACCAGCACGGTCGTGCCGCCGTATTGCTTGCACAAGTCGAGGGAATGCCGCACAAGATTGACCCCCGCCTCTCTTACAGCAGGATCGCGGTGGGAAAGTTGCGACTTCCAGGTCGCACCACATACCACTCCTGGGATCAGGAGGCCGGTTGCATCGCGTGCTTTCAACACCTCCTTCATCGGGAGATCGTTCGGAGTTTCTAGTTCCACTCCATCGAAGCCGATATCCTTCAGGAGTTTGAACTTGTCCATGATCGAAAGTTCCTCCTCTACCATTCCAAACTTCAGGGACTTCTTCAATTTAAGTGCGGTGTTATTCTCACTCGCTCGCAAAACGTCGGATGAAAAAACAGTTGCGGCAAGAGTCAGCGATGTGGTCTTGAGAAAGTCGCGACGTTCCATAGGTTTCTAAAAGGTTGTGTATGCGAAGACAATATACAAACAGAATGCGTACCGCCGAGCATCGGCAATCACCTCTTGAACATATTGCCCTTAACACGTAGTATGTGCTCAACGCACATACCTTTTTTGTTTCCGGCAAAGAGGTTACCTTTAGCAATCAGACGACGAAGAAACGTGGGAATGCTGCAAGATGAAATGGAACTTGTGAGACACCTGAGGGGCGGGGACGTTGAAGCCTTTGATCGGATTTACGAAAAATACGCCGGTCGTCTTTATTCCTTCGGTCTACGCTACTTACATTCTCCGGAAGATGCCGAAGAACTCGTACAATCCGTGTTTTTGAAGCTCTGGGAGACGCGCGAATCGCTGATAGTCGCGGCTCCAGTGAAGTCGTTTCTTTTCACAATTGCCTATAACAGGATCTGCAACATTTTCAGGAAGAAGCGCTACCACCGCGAGTTTCTCACAGAAGCCCTGAAGTCTGGCACTCAATTTTCCGATGATCTCGAAGCCAGCATTGAAATTCGATCATTTCTTGATCGCGTATATGAATTGGTAGACAAATTACCCGAAAAGCAACGCATTGCCTTTCTGAAAAGCCGACGTGAAGGAAAATCGACCAGGGAGATCGCAGACGAACTGGGGTTGTCATCCGGGAGTGTCGACAACTATAATTCCGAGACCATGCGCTATGTCCGCAGCCATATGAAAGGCGAAGGACTAGCAGTCGCACTCGGAATAGCGCTATTCCTCGGAAACTAGTACACCGTCACAAAAATACTTGTACACACTCTCATTCAAGAAATCCTCGTTAACGGGTCGTTTCGTTCCTTTACAATATATCCGATTGTATAACTATTTTTGCTATGGCGCACTAGCCTCATGCCATCCATCCCTTTTTCTTACCGCCTGTATCCATATTTCGGATTTTTTCTGAGTTCACCAAGAATCGACATGAGATTTTGATGTCCTGCGGGTAGTATATCAAAAGACCCAACCGGTAAATTTCATTCATGCAAAACAACGATAACAGGGAAAAGATCGACCGGTACCTACGCGGAACTGCGAGTGAAGAGGAAGCCCGTTATGTGGAATCACTGTTCGCTGACGGAGAGAGTAACCTCGAATTACGGCACTATGTTCATAAAGACTGGGAGGATACTGCTCTTAAGTCCCATACGTCAGACTCCCCTCAACTGCACACGGTACTGGATCGGTTGCATGCCGCTATTGAGAGTGATCAAAAAACACCTACGTTTTGGGATGCAGCGACACGCTTCTACATGCGGGCCGCAGCCATTTTACTACTTCCGTTGATTGCATTTGCGCTATATCTCGGGATAAGTCGAGAGGCCACATCAGAAACGGTCTCCGAAAAAACCACAGCCGCCCTCTTTGCGCCAATGGGCTCGCGTACATCGTTCGTATTGCCCGATGGAACGCGTGGAACGCTGAACAGCGGCTCGACGCTGTCTTACAGCATCCCTTTCAGCGAACGCACAGTGGAAGTTACGGGCGAAGCGTGGTTCGAAGTAGCCCACGATGAGATCCACCCGTTTCGCGTTACGTTGGGCGAATGTAAGGTTGAGGTTGTAGGAACAATGTTCAATGTCAACGCATACCCGGGAACTGATCATACCGAAGTAGTACTCGCGGAAGGGCGAGTGAATTTTATTACTCCGCAAAACGAGGAAATTCCGCTGTTGCCGTCTGAACGCCTGCTGTATAAGAAAGGCACTGCAATCAAGTCGTCCGTCGACCCTGAACCCTATTACGCCTGGACGAACGGAACGCTGATATTCAGAGGAGAGCCAATGAGTGACGTCGTCCGGCGGCTGGAATACTGGTATCACGTAGATATTCGGATTGCAGACAAAGCGTTGGAAGAATATTCCTTCTTCGCCACGTTTCGCGACGACACCATCGATGAGGTCCTCAAATTCCTGAGCATGACCTCACCGATGAGTTACAGAATAACGCCTCCGAAGCGAATGGATGACGGAAGCGTGCGCAAGCGTGAAGTGACTCTTTACTCAACCAGAAAATAATCAATCAAAACCGATCGCCTATGATATAACGAACGACCAAAAAAAAGGGAATCGCGGCCACGATTCCCCAAAAAAACATCTGTTAGACATCTTTTTACCAAACATTACAAAGCTATGAAAAAATGCAATCCTCAAAGGGAGTTGCGTAGTCATTCTCTTTACAAAATCCTACTAACCATGCGTATTTCAGTGATATTGCTGGTGATCGGAATCGGGCAGCTACATGCCGCCGATTCCTACTCACAGTCCACTCGACTAAACCTCGATTTCAGGGCGACCGAGTTGGAAGAAGTGCTGAAGAGCATTGAGACTCAGAGCGAGTTCTATTTCCTGTACAACGTCAAACTGCTTGATGTGCATCGCCAGGTCAACCTGCACGCCAGAAATGAACTTATCACCACGATCCTGGATAGACTCTTCTCGGGGACCGACATTGCCTATACCATAATCGATCGCAAGATCATTCTCGCGCCGAAGTACCTCAACCAGAAAGATCAGGAAAATTCGGTTTCCGGTGTTGTCTACGACGAACACGGCTCTCCTATGCCAGGCGTGAGCGTGCAGATCCAAGGAACACAAAACGGCGTCATGACCGATGTCGACGGACGCTACCAGATCGCATACACTGGAAATAACGCGGTTCTGGTGTTCTCGTTCATTGGATATGAAAGCATCTCTCTTGCGATTGAAGGACGGACCACGCTAGATGTGGCGATGAAAACCAGCGTAACCAATCTGGATGAGGTTGTCGTTATCGGATACGGTACCGCCAGGCGCGACGATCTGACAGGCTCCATCTCATCGATTCGGAGCAAGGATCTGCCGAACTTCCCGCGCACGAACATCGGCCAGGCGTTGCAAGGCCTTGCCGCAGGTGTGCATGTTCAACAGAACTCAGGCCAGCCTGGCGCCGGTATGCAAATCCGCATCCGTGGAACAAATTCCATCCAGGGGAGCAACGAGCCGTTGTGGATCATCGATGGCTTCCCGGGCGACCAGGTGTTCCTAAACCCTGCCGACATTGAAAGCATCGAAATCCTTAAAGATGCGTCCGCCACGGCCATCTACGGATCACGCGGTGCCAATGGTGTCGTCATCGTTACTACAAAGCAGGGTCGCGAAGGCCCAACGAGAGTGGAAGTGTCAAGCAGTTACAGTGTGCAACGAGTGGCGAAAAAGCTGGACCTGATGAACGGTCGCGAGTACGCCGAACTATTTAACATCTACACCGCGGCGGAA
>CAYTMU010000101.1:0-5057 GCA_964438975.1 uncultured Roseivirgaceae bacterium
ACTTGCCTCCTTGCTACCCTTTTCCGTAATTGAGGCCACAAAGGTAGCAGGATATGAAAATAATGCAAAGCGGGGGTTTAAATTTTATAATTGTAATCTTCTTTCTGAACTTGGGTACAAGTTCGTTTTCGCATGCGCAGGTCTCTTCGCACCGTCTCTATGTAGCGGATTCGCTTTTCCTCGCTAAACGCTATACGCAGTCGCTTGAACACTACGAGGAAATCCTCCGCCAAAATCAGTATTCCCCGGCTATGCTCCTGAAAATGGCTTACGTCCACGAGGGACTGAACCAGATGGGCTCTGCTATGTACTACCTCAATCTCTACCAACTCGCGACGGATGATAGATCGGTCGTCGCTAAAATGGATGAGATGGCCACGAAGTTCGACCTCCAGGGATATGATTCTTCCGACTTCGACCGCTTCTGGTCGTTCTACCTCGACTATCATGCCTGGATCTCGCTGTCTCTCGCGGCGTTGGCGGTCCTCGCGTTGGCGGCCATGTACTATGCGCGAAATCGCCTCCACCAGCGACCCATTGGCTCCGCTGTGGCCGCCGCTGCGATCTGTGCGCTGCTTTTCATGCACCAACTTTATGGCTCTTCTCGGTCGCGCGCGATCATCGCAGGACCTACTACCTACGTGATGGATGGCCCCTCGGCTGGTGCCTCGGTTATCGATGTCGTCGGCGATGGACACCGGGTCGAAATCCTCGGCAGAAAAGATGTCTGGCTGAAAATCCGCTGGGAGGATAACGTGGCTTTCATAAAATCCAACGCCGTCCGCGAACTCAAACTTTAAACCTTGAACTTTGAACCAATCAATTCCTCACCGTCACACTCCCCTTATACTCCTTGTCTGAAAATATCAGCGTATAGAAATACACGCCGGAGGAATCTTTGTCGGGATACCACCGGAAATCGCGGCGGGTACTCTCATAAACGAGCTTACCCCACCGGTTGTAAATGGAAATACCCACGAATCTCCCCACACAATTGTCAGGGGGCAGGATCTCTTCTAGTTCACCGGTGACTTCATCCCGGATCCGTACCATGGCGAAAAACTCATTGCGCAGCCGGGCATCGTGGTCGGCGGAAACGAAATTCGGGGGAATGAACTCGACGGGCTGGGTGCTGTAGTCGCGTATCTTCATCTTCACTTCGACTGTGTCTCCTTTGGCGTTATGGCAACGGTCGTCATAGGTCCTGAAGATGAATACGTAATCGTTCTCGTATACGCCGCTCTGGAAGATCGAGCAGTCGGGAAGCCAGGTGAATGTGGTCGCTACACTTCCTTTCCCGGTCACGCGCTCAAATACGTATCCCTCCGGGTCTGCCGGACCGCTTGCGCCGATCATCTCTATGGCGATATTGTCTTGTGGCGTGATATCGGTGTCGCTGCTGGTCAGTGCTAAGGATACCTGCTGGCCGACAAATATCTCCTGCTCATGATTGACGAGTGGCAGGTCGAGGTCGGTCGAGACTACTTCCAGGTGGGGACCAGTATTGTCTGGGGGCTGGGCGAGTACTTTTACTATCACGGTGTCTGCCTTGTACTGGCGACAGCGATTTGCGTCGTCGATGACGATGAATGCAACGTCGAAAGCATCGGCTTTCGCAAGATCCATACCGCAGCTCAGGGTCCAGTTGAATTGCGACTCCACGTGTCCGGTCCCTGCGGCGGATGGGAAGTCCATTCCGTACGCAAGCAAATTGAAGTCCACCCCCCGGGCTGTCAGGCGCAGCGCGTCGTTGTCGGTGACGTCGCTTCCATACACATTAAAGGACAGGGTTTCGAAGACCTTCATCGGAATGCCGTCGTGTAGTTGTTGCTCCGTGAGGTCTGTCCAGATCACCGGGTCGGCGTTGCCGGGTAGTATAACCGTGAGGTCGAATTCCATAATATCCGGGTGGGAGAAGCTGCATTCGTCTGCGTCCTCGACGATGATTTTCACCCTGAAGTTGGTCAGTCCGGCGAGGTTGTAGATATCACAAAACGCATCCCAGGTCAATTGGGCTTGGTATGATCCGCTTTTCTGTTCCATTACTTCAACCCTCATCCCGACGTCTGCCATATCGAATCCGTCGGCAATCACGCTGACGACCAGTTGATCGCCATCGTCATCGAGGGCGGCAATGGGCCAGCTCCGCGACTCGCCTTCCGACAACTGGGCGACAACGTCGTTCGTGGTGAAATAGGCATTCGTGTTGTCGGGAGGTTCGATGTTGACGGTGACCTTGAGCGTGTCTGATAACGGGAGACTGCAAGCATCGTCGTAGGCGATAATACCGATCTGGAAGGGTCCGTCTTCAACAAAGGGGCACCGATCGAAGCAGATATCGAAAGTCTGCATGCTGCCGTTAACGAGCGTCGCGGAGGTGACGGCTGGCAATATGCCGGAAACATCTTTCCTGAAGCCCAATGGGATCGCGCGGATCGTAACGTTCTCCGTGAAGGCGTCAAGTTCGCGTGTGGCGTCGAGGTCGGACACTTGTACCTGGATGCATCGATCAGGGTCTGCAACATTGTTCGAGAACGTCACGTTCATGTGGTCGTCGTACGTAAACGTGCCGTCCGTCAATTTCTTGCCAAGAATCTGCGGCGGGTCTGCCGGATTGCATCCGTCGACAACAAGCATCTGAAAATCCCGTCGCAGTTCGCCGATCTTGATGCCATCGCGGAATTCTTCGCATCGCACTGCAAAGACGTAAAGTCCATTGAACGCAGGTGTGACGGTGAGAAAGCCGTCGTCCGAAATACTGAGATCCGGAACTCCTCCTATAATGTTCGCGGGACTAAACGGTGGGCGATAGCTGACTAACGGATAGGGCTGCGCACGCGGACGCAGGTCGGGTAAAGGGAGGGCATCGCCGGTCTTCGTGTTCAACGGCGTGACAATGGAATAGACCAGTGAATCGCCGTCGTCGTCGACTCCTGCGAAATCAACGTAGTAGGGACGGCGTGGACATGCGTAATCGTTCAGCGGTGGAAACAGCCGTGGCGATGAATTTATGAAGGGTTGTCCGTCTTTCACTACTGGGGGAAACTCGAGGTAGAATGTCTGTCCGGCATAGCGACCGCTCACTGCGGGGTCGTCGCTGTAAATATTCGTAATGCTGTAATTGCGGCAGCACCGCTCCCACGACAGGTAATATCCCTGGGCGTCGGCATATTGCTCGGGACTCAATGTCACGGTGCTGGTATATACTATGCGACTGGTCACGATTTCACCGTTGGAGCATGCGGGCTGTGTGTAATCCACAGCTGTTTCACCGGCAAATGGCAGATATACTTCCATCATCACGGCGTCATCGCGCTTGCGGAAAATGCGTGCATTGACAGAGGGATCGCGTGCTCCTTCATTGCCGTTGAGCTTGTCGAAGTAGAGGATCAGGTTGATGCGATAGCGGTTTCCGGAGATGTGGAGTATCTCAAATTCTCCACCTACAATGTGTGACGCTACAGCCGGAAATCCCCACAAACACAGGAGAATAAGTAGAATCTTTTTCATACACCCTCGCTCAGAGATTAAAGATAACAAATGGGGTGCTGGCAGAAAAACGACTGGAATGCGTAGGTTTGGGGTTCGGGTTCAAAAGTTCAAAGTTTAAGGTTTAAGGTTTAAGGTTGGTGAAGAAGGGTGATATAATCGAAAATATTCGGGTCGTGACGATGGCTGCCGAGGGGAAGTGTGTCGCGAGGGTCGATGGCTTGGTGGTGTTTCTTCAGGGGGGTGCGCCGGGGGACTTGGTAAATGCGCGGTTGACGAAGATCAAAAGCAACTTCCTGGAGGCTACGGTGACGGAGATCGTTGAATATGCCCCTGACCGCGATAAGCCGTTTTGTATTCACTTCGGCCTTTGCGGTGGCTGCTCCTGGCAACATATCCGCTATGAAGCGCAGCTTCAGTACAAGCAGCAGCAGGTCGTCGATCACCTCGAACGAATAGGTGGCCTCCAACTTCCTGCGATCTCCCCTATCTATCCATCGTCGAATACGCGCTATTATCGCAACAAACTCGATTACACGTTCTCGGCGCAGCGGTGGCTAACGTGGGATGAGCTGGAAAGCGTACGCTCCGGGTCGATGGAGGACGAGCCTGCGCTGGGATATCATATTCCCCGCAAATACGACAAGGTCTTCGACGTAAAGGAATGTCACCTCCAGCCGGAACCATCGAACGCCATCCGTCTCGCTGCCAGGGACGAGGCGGTCAGGAACAGCATTCCATTCTTCGACTTGCGAAAACAGATCGGATTCTTGAGAACGCTGACGATCCGCACAGCACTCACGGGGGAAGTAATGGTGATCCTCCAGGTCACATACGACAAGATGGAATGGATTGAGAGGGTTCTCACGCGACTCGAACGAGATTTCCCGCAGATCACCTCCTTTCAATACGTGATCAACGGGAAGAAAAACGACACCTTTCACGACCTGGAGATCGTGTGCTGGAAGGGCAACCCCTATATCACGGAAACAATGCCGCGACCGGATGGATCAGGTGATCTTCAATACCGCGTGGGCCCAAAGTCGTTCTATCAGACCAATTCGCTGCAGGCTTATCACCTCTATCGAATGGCGGCAGAGATGGCATCGATCCAAAAAGATGAGCTCGTTTACGATCTCTATACCGGCACGGGCACGATCGCGAATTTTGTCGCGGACCAAGCGCGAAAGGTGATCGGACTCGAATATGTCGCGGATGCGATAGAAGACGCAAAGGTGAACTCGATCCTGAACAACGTTAACAACACGGACTTCTACGCAGGCGACATCAAGAACCTGCTGAACGACGAGTTCTTACTCGAACACGGTCGGCCTGGCGTTGTTATCACGGATCCGCCCCGCGCCGGAATGCACGACGACGTTTGCCGGATGTTGCTAAAAGCCTCCCCAAAAAGAATTGTGTACGTGAGCTGCAACGCCGCGACACAAGCCCGCGACCTGAAGATACTCTCCGAGCAGTACGACATAACCGCCGTCCAGCCAGTCGACATGTTTCCTCACACGACACACGTCGAGAATATTGTTGCACTCAACCGACGATGAACTCAC
>CAYTMU010000102.1:0-4940 GCA_964438975.1 uncultured Roseivirgaceae bacterium
AAATCATGAACGGAAGGTCCGCTATCAATTTAACAGTCATTCAAAGAACATCTAATCCCCTCAATTAATCCCTCAAGAATCAACGGGGCAAATGTGAGTTTCCTTTTTAGAGAGACTCCGTATTTCAATTTACTCGTCCACTTCCTTCCAAAATGGAGTGCAAAAGTATTCCAAAAAATCCAAAAAGCAAGCGCTAATGATTTTTTTTTGATTTCTCCGGGGGCGACACCCCCGGCCTAAAGGCTCGATCAAGCCCGGAAATATGAAACGCTACAGGCCACTCGAAAGTTCTCCTCTTTCGGAACTCTCCAACATATTCCGTACCCGCATGATAATCAAGCCTTCCGCAGCCTATCCGGCTATAGTCTGATCGAGGAACGGCTGCCGATAGACAGTCTGCCTGCGATCCGGGCCGGTAGAGATCAATGTGATCGGAACACCAAGATTTTTCTCGAGATAATCAATATAGTTGCGCAATTCATCCGGCATCGCTTCATCCGAAATACCCGCCAGGTCGCAATTCCATCCCGGAAGATCCTCATATACCGGCGTGATCTTCTCGTGAACCAGCTCAAACGGCAGCATATCGGTGATGGTACCGTCTTTCAACTGATACTTGGTGCAAACGCGGATACGCGAAAAAACATTCAACACATCCGCCTTCATCATCAGCAATTGCGTCACATCGTTGATCATTATTGAGTACTTCAGCGCAGGAAGATCAATCCAGCCGCAACGCCGTGGCCGACCGGTTGTTGATCCGAATTCGTTGCCTTGCCTGCGCATAAGATCCCCTTCCTCGTCAAGCAGTTCAGTCGGAAAAGGACCGCTTCCGACGCGTGTGCTGTAAGCTTTAAATATCCCAAACACCTCGCCAATGTGCCTTGGAGCTACTCCAAGGCCGGTGCAGGCTCCCGCTGTTACGGTATTCGAACTTGTCACAAATGGGTAGCTGCCGAAATCAATATCCAGCAGTGCTCCTTGCGCACCTTCCGCCAGGATCGTCGAGCCACGCTTTAACTCCCGATTGAGGAAATATTCGCTTTCGATAAGCTGGAACTGCCGCAGGAAAGCAACAGAGTCCAAAAACTGCTCCTCGTGTTCTTTCCAGTTAAAGTCAGTTTCATAGTCGCGTAAAATGCGCGCGTGGAAATCACAGAGGTCTTTGAAGCGCTGATAAAAATTATCAGCAACAATATCACCGACACGCAATCCCTGGCGACCGATCTTGTCCTGGTAAGCCGGGCCGATACCTTTCAGTGTTGAACCGATCTTGTTTTCGCCTTTGGCCTTTTCGTAGGCATGATCGAGCAACTTATGCGAGGGGATAATGATTGTCGCCTTCTTCGAAATGAACAAGTTCTGTTTGACGTTCAGATTATACTTGTCGAGACTGGCGATCTCGGTCTTAAAGACGATTGGATCCAACACTACGCCATTGCCAATTATGTTTCGCGTGGTCTCGCGAAAAATACCAGAGGGAATCTGGTGCAACACGTGTTTGATCCCGTCGAACTCAAGCGTATGACCCGCGTTGGGTCCGCCTTGAAAACGCGCGACTACGTCATAGCGAGGTGCCATGACGTCCACAATCTTTCCTTTGCCCTCGTCTCCCCACTGAAGGCCTAGCAATACATCTACTTTGGACATTACTTTCTGGCGTTTTTGAGAACTTCTTCTTCGTTCTGGATAACGTTGAAAATGGAATTGAGTTTGGTGATCACCAGAAGCTTCTGGACGGTCTCGGAGGGCTTCATCAGATACACTTCTCCGCCCTTGTTCCTGAACTTCGTGAGGATCGTGATCAGCACACCGATACCACTGCTGTTGATATACCGAAGTTTCGAAATATCAATTATGCAGGTGCGGATATCATTCTGAATGGCGGTGCTGACCTTGTCCATCAGATTGGCTCCGTTGTCTTCCCCGATCAGGTCGCCGGAAAGACGTAATACGAGCACGTTGTCTCTTGTTTCCTGTTCAAAAGTCATTGCAGAGGTGCGTTTACTTCGACTTTTCGATTTTCGCAGTTTTCGCGCGTACAGGCCGCGTACAATATCAAGGAGTGGTGCAACACATTAAAGTGCAGGATCTCTTCGACGGTACTTTGTATATTTTGAATACGCGGGTCGCAGAATTCCACAACTTTATGGCAATCAGTGCAAATCAAATGGTCGTGCTGCTTATAACCATATGATTTTTCATATTGCGCGAGGTTCTTTCCAAACTGGTGCTTGGAAACAAGGTCGCACTCTACCAGCAAGTCCAACGTATTGTAAACCGTTGCGCGACTCACCCGGTAGTTCTTATTCTTCATACTGATATAGAGCGATTCCACATCGAAGTGGCCGGTGCGTGAATATATCTCTTCCAGGATCGCATAGCGTTCCGGCGTCTTTCTCAGCTCCTTGTTCTCCAGGTAAGCAGTAAAGATCTTCTTGACTTCGTCGTATACTGTCGGATTCAGTGGCATAACATAAATCGCGGGGCCAAAGATAGCATTCGGCGGCCCCTATCAAAAGTTTTTATTCCTTAGAGTCGAACCGGCTCACCTTGATGACGCCGTCCACACTCAGCAATTTGCTGATCAACTGCTCCAAATGGCGTGTGTCGTTCACATACAACATAATTTCGCCCTCAAAAATCCCCGAATCTGTATGAATCGACATCGAACTCATGTTTACCTTCAATTCTTCTGAAATGATCTTGGAAACATCGTTGATCAGCCCGACCCGGTCAGCGCCGTGTATTTTAAGTCCTGTCAAAAACGCCACCTCGTGCTGCGAAGTCCATTTCGCCTTTACCACCCGATTACCGTGCTGCGAGAGCAATTCCGGAGCGTTAGGGCAGTTTGTCCGGTGTATCTTGATCCCTTCACTGACCGTCACAAATCCAAAGACATCATCGCCGGGAATAGGTGTGCAGCATTTCGCCAGTTTGTAGTCCACAACATCCATATCCTCTCCGATCAGGAGGCTGTCTTCGTAGCGACCCTTGATCCGGTTGATTTCCTGCTCAACCGGCCTGGCATCAGTTACGACTGCGTTCGGCCTGGACCGGATCGGCGAGACTGGCTTGTTTTCCACAAACCGTTTGATATCCGCCGTTGTAATGAACCCGGCGCCGACACGGAAGTACAGATCAAAGTGCGAGGGCGCCTTGAAATGATCACGCATCTGTTCGAGTATCTGTTGAGAAGGCTCTTCCTTCAACTGCCGCACCTTGCGGAGAAGTATTTCCTTGCCGTCCTCGGCGACCTTCTTCTTATCCTCCTTAAGTTCGTCCTTGATCCGCGCTTTCGCTTTGGAGCTAACTACGAAACGCAGCCAGTCTTCGTTAGGCTTTTGTTTCGCCGAAGTCAATATCTCAATCTGGTCCCCATTTTTGAGCACATAGCTTATCGGCACCAGTTTGTTGTTGACCTTTGCGCCGATACAGCGGGAACCGATCTGTGAGTGAATCTCAAACGCAAAATCGAGAGCAGTCGCTCCATAGGGCAGGTTTCGCAATTCGCCCTTCGGGGTGAATACGAAGACCTCGTCGCTGAACAGGTTACCCCGGAAATCGTCGACGAAATCCAGTGCAGAGTGATTGTGTTGCTCGAGAAGATCGCGAACCCGCGCAAGCCACTTTTCGAGGTTCGACTCCGCGGTTGCGTGCGCGTCTTTGTACTTCCAGTGTGCGGCATAACCCTTCTCAGCTATCTCATCCATGCGCTTAGTCCGAATCTGAACCTCCACCCACTGTCCATTCTTGGCCATAACAGTGGTGTGAAGTGACTCATACCCGTTGGCTTTTGGCGTACTGATCCAGTCGCGCAGACGATCGGGATTTGGCGTGTAGAAATCAGTGACGATTGAATACACCTGCCAGCACAATGCCTTTTCTTGCTCTACCGGAGCGTCGAGAATTATCCTGATCGCAAACAGATCGAACACTTCCTCAAACGGAATATTCTGTTTGCGCATCTTGTTCCAGATAGAATAGATCGACTTCGGCCGACCTTTGATCTCATATCTTATCTTTAACTTGTTGAGTTCCTCATCAATAGGCACCATGAAGTGCTTGATGAACTTGTTCCGCGTCGTTTTTGTGATGTCGATCTTTTGTACGATCGTATCGTAGATGTGGCGGTCGGTGAAGCGGAGATAGAGATCCTCGAGTTCGGTCTTCATCGCATTGAGGCCAAGACGATGCGCAAGAGGTGCATACAAGTAAATCGTCTCGGACGCGATCTTAAGCTGCTTGTTCCGCGGCATGCTATCCAGCGTTCGCATGTTGTGCAGCCGGTCGGCAAGCTTGATCAATATCACCCTGACATCTTCCGAAAGCGTGAAGAGCATCTTGCGGAAATTCTCCGCCTGCTGCGAAGAGCCGTATTCGAAGACACCCCGTATCTTGGTCAGACCATCGATAATCCGCGCGATCTTCTGACCAAAAATACGCTCGATATCAACCAGCTCGATGTCGGTATCTTCCACGACATCGTGCATTAAAGCGGCAATAATGGAAGTAGTGCCGAGGCCGATCTC
Source organism: uncultured Roseivirgaceae bacterium (assembly GCA_964438975.1). Taxonomy (GTDB): domain Bacteria; phylum Bacteroidota; class Bacteroidia; order Cytophagales; family Cyclobacteriaceae; genus Chryseosolibacter. The sequence continues at coordinate 4,533 of CAYTMU010000102.1, forward strand.
TTCGGTACAGATCTCGGCGACCGACAAGGGGTGAAAAATGAATGGTTCTCCGGACTTCCGGCGCATATCCTTATGCGCCTCCAATGAAATGGTAAAGGCCTTTTTTATGAGTTTGGCGTCCCCTTCTCTTAGTATCGGTTTTGCCTTGCGTAATAACCTTCGGTAGCGATTTATGATCTCCTTTTTCTCCTGCTCGGTGTCTATGACCATCATTGAACGCGCTAAGAATTTCGTTTACTTCGTACTCGTAATTTAACCCTTTTGAAGGGTAATAAGCTTACTACTAGCTAAACAATCAGAAAATATTCTTTATTCCCGAAATATCCATAAATTTGCGCTCCTTTTGAATTTGCCTGGTCGGCAGCGGAGGGATTTAGTGCCCGCTGGCAACAGCGCGAAAAGACTTGG
>CAYTMU010000103.1:0-4909 GCA_964438975.1 uncultured Roseivirgaceae bacterium
TGCATCAACTGCGGTGCATGCGAGCCGGAGTGCCCGAATACAGCCATATATGAAGGCGGACGTGAATGGGATTGGGCTGGAGGCACAAAGCTGGAGAAAGTTGAGTTGGAAGATGGGACTGCCATTGACGGGAAGGCGCTTCAGACGCCTGTGTCAAATGAGTTCTACTATATCGTTTCTGGTAAGTGTACCGAGTGTACCGGTTTTCATGAAGAGCCCCAGTGCGCCGCGGTTTGTCCTGTAGATTGCTGTGTCCCCGACCCGGATTACGTAGAAAGCAAAGAAGAATTGCTCGCGAAAAAGGCGTGGTTGCACCAGGAAGTGGAAGCGTGAGTGGTGAGATTCACTACCTCATTTTCCCTCTCTTGATCAAATACGTCTGAAGCACGGTATCGAAGTCTCCTCGCACATCGGCTTCCACAAAATCGATCTTGTACTGATTGCAGCGCATTTTCAGGGCTTTGTAGAACTGATCGGCGGCGAGTCGGTAGTGGGCTTTTACGTCGGCAGGATTTAGCTTTATCTTTTCGCTCGTCTCGAGGTCGACAAATTCGATCGGCTTGTCCTCAAATTCAAATTGCAATTCGGTCTGTTGATCGGTGACGTGAAATACGATCACCTCGTGTTTGTTGTGTTTGAGGTGCTGAAGTGCTTTGAACAGGTCGTCTGTGTTCTCGCTTCCATCGAACATATCGCTGAAGATGATCACCAGCGATCGCTTGTGGATCTTCTCCGCGATCTCATGCATGACTTTGGATACCTGGGTGCTGCCCTGCGTCGCGTGCGCGTCTGACAAGTTGTTCAGGAGGGTGAACATTTTGTCGAGGTGGGTCGGCGTGGACTTGATCGGTGTGAAGGTCTTGATATCGTCTGAGAACAGGCATAACCCGACCGCGTCGCGCTGGCGGTGAAGCAGATATGCCAGCGCGGAAGCTGCGTAAATGCTGAATCGGAGCTTTGACCGGGTCTCGACCGGGTAGAACATCGAGGGAGATACGTCGATCGCGATCAGGCACCGGAGGTTGGTTTCTTCCTCGTATCGCTTGGTAAACAGCCGGTCTGTGCGGGCGTAGACCTTCCAGTCTATATGACGCGTACTCTCCCCTTCATTATACAAGCGGTGCTCGGCAAACTCCACAGAAAAGCCGTGATAAGGCGATTTGTGCATCCCGGTGATGAATCCTTCCACCATTTGGCGGGCAAGGATTTCAAGGCTCGTATGCTGTGATATTTCGTGTAGTTTGATGCTCACTGATATTGCTATTTTGGGCAAATAGGTGCTATTTTGGGCGATTCTGCCCTTGATAGTCTTACCCAACACTTCAAACTATTATCGGGCCCCGCTTTGCTATGATTTTTCAAAGTGCTATCTTCAAATAATCAAAACGTTAAACCTAACACTAAAATTGAAGGATTGTGGAAGAAAACAAGACAAACGGTAGGGAAGAAATTTTCTCCGAGAAAGTTAAAGCAGGGAAACGCACCTACTTTTTCGATGTTAAAGCAACCCGTTCAAATGACTATTACCTGACCATCACTGAGAGTAAGAAGCGTTTCAAGGACGATGGCTTTACGTATGAGAAACACAAGATATTCTTGTACAAAGAGGACTTCAATAAGTTTCTGGAGGCATTGAACGCTACAGTCAACCACGTCAAGCAGGAACTGATGCCGGACGTTGACTTTTCACAATTCGACCAGCCGCACGAGCGGGAGGAGGCGACTGCCGAGGCTCCTGCTAACGGCAAAGGTACCGAGCTTGATACGGAGCTCAAATGGGATTAACCCCTTCAGACCGATACCTGACTTTATAAACCCCTTTTACACAGGGGTTTAATTTTTTTCTTCGATCTCTCTTGCTCGCTTGACAGCAAGTGCCCGGATTCGCACTGTGCATTGCCGAATCTGATTAACTTTGCGGCTTTCATTAATCGTATACGAATGGGACTAAAGTGTGGCATCGTCGGACTGCCGAATGTGGGTAAATCAACTCTGTTTAATGCTATTTCCAACAATAAGGCTGAGGCGGCCAATTTCCCGTTCTGCACAATCGAGCCGAATGTGGGGGTGATCACGGTCCCGGACGGGCGACTGGTGGTATTGGAGGAACTTGTCAAACCGCAACGGGTCCTGCCGACGACAATCGAGTTTGTGGATATCGCCGGTCTTGTCAAAGGGGCGAGCAAGGGCGAGGGCCTCGGGAACCAGTTCCTGGCCAACATACGGGAGGTCGACGCTATCGTACACGTTGTGAGGTGTTTTGAAAACGATAATATTGTTCACGTAGACGGGAAGGTGGACCCGGTCAACGATAAGGAGATCATCGACACGGAACTTCAACTGCGCGACCTGGATTCAGTTGAGAAGAAGATCGGTCGCGTTGAACGGACTGCCAAAAGTGGTGACGCAAAGGCGAAAAAAGAGCTGTCAGCACTGACGTTGTTCAGAGATGCCTTGCTGGCAGGCAAGAATGCGAGGTCTGTACAGGCAGACGAGGAGGATCAGCGTGCAGTCGCCGATCTCCAGCTTTTGACGGCCAAACCTGTGGTCTATGTGGCGAATGTCGAGGAGGACGCGATCCACACGGGAAACAAGCATGTGGATGCTCTGAAACGGTTGGTCGCTGAGGAGGGTGCTGAGGTGGTAGTGATCAGCGCGGCGATTGAGGCGCAGATCGCCGAACTCGACAATGAATCGGATCGGGAGATCTTCCTGGCGGAGTACGGATTGAAGGAGTCTGGCCTGAATAAGCTGATCCGGGCGTGTTACCAGTTGCTCGATCTCATTACTTATTTCACGGCTGGGGAGAAGGAGGTGCGTGCGTGGACGATCCGGAAGGGTTGGAAAGCGCCGCAGGCCGCAGGTGTTATCCACACCGACTTTGAAAAGGGATTTATCCGCGCGGAAGTCATAAAATTGACTGATTATCAGATGTATAAGTCGGAACAGGGGTGCAAGGAAGCGGGTCGGATGTCGGTCGAGGGGAAGGAATATGTGGTCGAAGACGGCGATATCATGCACTTCCGGTTTAATGTATAAAGTTTCTTTTCAGCTCTTCAAACCTTTCTGAAAATTTGTTAGCTTTATAAACCGCTCAGGTTCAAAGTACAAGGGCGGATCCAAGGTTGACTTCTTTTTTGGCCCGGATTTAATTTTTTGAGGTTTGAGAATAAGGATCATTTTTTCGCTGAGAAACAGGGGGGCTTATGTCCCGTTCCATCATCAATACCTGTTGGCGCAAGTCATTAAGGGATTGCTGGTCTTCGGTCCTGACAAATCTTTCCTGGATTTCAACAATTTCAACTTTTCCGGCCTGAAAGGTCAGACCAAGGTCAGTCGAAAGGGACTTCATTATTATTCGTCCAAGGTGACGCTGGTCTTTGCATGCCCCGACAAGGTGTTCATGGACTATTTCGTCAAGCAGCTATTTGCCCAAAACGAACTGATTGTGGGAAATCTCCACCTGGAGCCAGAAAGCGTCGAGCCGGAGGAACCTGTTCACATCGGCGATGAGACGCGGTTTCTGTGTATATCGCCCGTCGTATTGCTTCCCCCGGCATTTAACGACGACCGGGGCAAGAAATTCATAAGTCCGGATGGCGATGAATTCTCGGACTTGCTGTACGAGTCCACCTTTAACCGGATGGAGGCTACCGGCAAGTATACCGCCGAACAACTCAGCTCATTCTATAAGTTCCAGATCGTCCCGGATAAGGCCTACATCCAGCGAATACAGGCATCGCACAAGAAGTTCGCGAGAATCTATCCATTATACGACAACGACATCAAGTTCGAAGTACGCGGATACACCTTTCCGTTTGTGCTCTACGCAGCGAGAGAAGTACACCAGTTTATCTATGAGAACGGACTGGGCCAGTACACCCACAAAGGCTTCGGAATGCTCGATATAGCGAACAATGATTCGATTCATCGCGCAGCGGAACAGGAAGCGACGTATGCGTGAGTGGTGAGTAGTGAGTGGTGAGTGGTGAGTAGTGAGTGGTGAGTAGTGAGTAGTGAGTCGGGTGTGCGACTCGATAGACATCTAAATGATCAACGCTCGTAGTTGGTAGCTTCAGTAATTTGTAAACTGTATATGATTCTGAATCTGAGCGGAGCCAAGGTCCATGATATCCAATCTGGATAATCGGCAGTCATTTGCAAATCTCCAAAACCAACGAAAGTTGATAGCTAGCACGGCAGTTCAGCAGCACTCCCTCACATTGGCAACTCACTCACCACTCACGCCTCACCTCCTCGCATTCCTCTCCACTCTCAAATACCCGATCAGCAGATCTGCCTGGGGTTGAAACGGTCGGTAGTACACAAACACCTCGTAAAGGTTCTCTGTCTGGTAGTGGCTTCCTTCGACGTGGTAGGGCGGTAGGTCATTGGATTGGATTATATATTGATAATCATACCATCCTTGCTTGAGCAACATGCGTGCTTTGTACTCGTTGCTTAATGAGTCGTAGTGCATCCGGTTGAGGTCGTTCGTGTTCCAATGGTTGAATGCGCCTGTGACGAAGACGCCTCCGGGATAAGGGGTTGGTGCTGCGAGTGTGAAGTTGACGTATGCATAGTTGGTGAATGCTGGGTCGGGATAATCGAGATTGCCGGGTATGAATCCGCCGTTGAAATCCGGGAGTTGAGAGTATGCCTCGTGCTGTCTGGATTTGTCGCGGTCGATGTAAACTTCATAGGGCTTCACATTCCGGTTGACACCGGCTACATTTCGACCGGGATTGTTGAGCGAACGCACGTCAAAGAAGCGAAACTCATTCCCACCCTGGAACATCTTTTCCGACTCGAAAAAACGGTACTCAAGCTGCTTTTCTATCTCGCGAACAAAACTCGGCTTCAGGTCGGTCGCGATGTTATCCCAGCGCTGATTTTGTCGGATTGACAC
>CAYTMU010000104.1:0-4825 GCA_964438975.1 uncultured Roseivirgaceae bacterium
GTAAGCGAAGCTCGCCGTCGCTCCGAGGCGGAGCTATGGCGAGCGAAGTCGGGGTGAGAAGATTCGAACTTCCGACCCCCACGTCCCTAACGTGGTGCGCTAACCGGGCTGCGCTACACCCCGAACACTGGTGTGGAGAATCCGAAACACGGGTTCCCGAGGTCTGATCGGGCGTCCGAATTCTGGTGCGAATATAAATTTTTATTTCGCAATCGCGGACAAAAATATCATTGAATCCTCACCCTCCGACTGTCCTGGCAGTCGCCGCTATCCCGGCACTGGTTTCATGATCTTATAAGCGACTCACGTATGTCTAACGGAATGATTTTTTTGCCCCCTGTCCGGGCGGTGTATTGATGGAAGTGACTCTTAACAAGACCTTGATTTCAGTAATAGAACTCAGGAGGCTCCTAGTGGATCTCCTCGAGAAGCGCCCTGATATCTGTATCCGTTTCCGGCTGCTGGGCGAACTGTGGAATGTGAATTTCGTGAGGATTGTAAGAGTCACCGAAAAAGGTGGGATTTTTCTTGACGATACTTACGGCCTCGTCTCGGTCAGCGACCTTAACTTTGTGATGCAATTTGAGCTCGATAAGCCTTTTCACGTCTTTCAACCCTACTATCACTACGAAGTAACGCCTGTCTTTGAGACGTGACCTGTCTTACTTCTTCTTATCGGTTTTCAGGCTTTTAAAGAACTTAGCCCAGTTGAACGGGTTAAGGAAGGGATTGGTCACTGGCATGAACTTGTCGTTCTGACTCGCGGCCCATTGGTTAAGTGAATAACGCTGGTTTAGCGGGCCGTCCATTGGCATCGTCTTCAACATTAACGCTAGTAATTCGGCATTGAGATTTTTCTCGTCGATATCGCCAGGTGGTAGATTAAGCGCAAGTACGGCTTCTTTGAAGACTTCCTCGGTCGGGTATGAGAGAATTTCGACTTCGCGTAAATACGTCACATCCTCTACCATACTAACAAAGACTGTGAGGTATTCTGGCGCATCGTGGGGGAGAACAACGTATTGGCGCTGATAACCGACCGCACTGATCACAACACTATCACCTGCCAGCACGGGTAGGGAAAAGAATCCCACTTCATTTGTGCGCACACCACGACCTGCAGCTGGGACGTATACGTTAACATAAGGCACGGGGCCAGATACGGTATCCATCGTCACACCAGACAATTGGATCACCCTTTTCGGTTGCTGCGCATAGGCTTCTTCTGCACTTGACAAGGAAATCAGTACCAGCAGGCCCCAAAGTATGCTATATTTATTCTTCAAAATCTCGGTCGCAGACGTCTAATAAGCTATCAAATATAAAAATATCACAAGTGAGACCCTAATACTTTATTTTTGGCCTATAATTAAGATGCAAAATGCGGCTAAAAAGTTTCAATTTGTCGCTTGGTTCACAGATTTTCAAGGCCTGTTCTGATGAATCGCGGCTGCGTATCCTCCACCTTATCTTCGAGAACGAGGAAATGTGCATCTCCGACCTGGAAAAAATCCTTGAATTTACGCAGACAAAGACTTCGCGACATCTTACATATCTGAAAAATTCGGGGATTCTGACCTTTCGGCGGCATAACCATTGGGTATTTTACGCGATAAAAGACGAAGTGTATGAAATCTTAAAACAGATTTTTCAGTTCTTAAGAAAGGATCAGCTGTTACAAAAGGATCAGCAATTGTATCAGACATTGTTTTCAAACCGGGAACTCGCGGTCAACAAGGTACAAATGGCGGCCTGGCCGAAGCCGGGAGTGACGTAATCATATCTCATGAAGAATCATCAATTGGGAGGGGCAGGCAATCAGAAAGCTGCCGGCGAGTATAAGTGTATTTTCTTTGATTTGGATCATACGCTGTGGGACTATGAATGCAACGCGCGTGACATGCTGAAGGACTTGCACGAGTCATTCAATCTCCAGGAGATGGGCATTTGTCTTGACGAATTCTATGCTCACTTTCGGGTGATCAATCTTGAGTTGTGGGAGTTGTATGACCGAGGATTGATTTCCAATCAGATCATTCGCACGCAGCGTTTCAAGCGTGTGCTTGCGAAGTTTAGTGTCGACAACGAGGAATTGAACAAAAGGCTTTCTTACGAGTATCTTTACGGCTGTCCCAAGAAAACTCAACTAGTACCTCACGCACGTGAAACCCTGGAATATCTATCGCAAAATTATGCGCTAACGGTGGTGACCAACGGGTTCGATGAAATTCAGTCGATCAAGCTCTCCTCGGGGAACATCACACATTACTTTGACCATGTTATCACTTCGCAGAAGGCGGGTAGCAAGAAGCCGGCCCGGGAGATATTCGAATACGCGCTTGCAGCGAACGGGCTGGCACCTCACGAGGTGATTATGATCGGCGATAACCTGGCGACAGATATCCGGGGAGCCCGCAACGCGGCGATCGATACCGTGTATTATAATCCGACTGCACTCAATCATACCGAGGTTGTAAGCCATGAAATTCGGTGCCTGTCGGAGTTGCAGCGGATTTTGTGATTTATTTGTATTAATTAAAGGAATATGTCGAAAGGATTTTATCAAGTATCGTTCCCGGTCAATGAACCTGTTTTGAATTATGCGCCGGGAAGCAAGGAGAGAACACTCTTGAAGGACGCCCTTGAGGACGCGCGTTCTCAGCAGATTGATGTCCCGATGTACATCGGCGGCGAGGAGGTTCGCACTGGCGAGAAGAGGAAGCTGTCGCCGCCACATGATCATCAACACGTATTGGGTTATTTTCACCAAGGCGATCGAGCGCACGTCGAACAGGCTGTGCAGGCCGCGCTGAATGCGCGTGCACTTTGGCGGGATATGTCCTGGGAGCACCGGGCATCTATTTTTCTGAAGGCTGCGGATCTCCTTGCGGGACCTTACCGGTACAAGATCAATGCTGCCACTATGCTCGGCCAGTCGAAGAGCGTATATCAAGCGGAAATCGACTCTGCTTGCGAGCTGATCGATTTCTTGCGCTTCAATGTGCACTACATGACACAGATCTACCAGGACCAGCCCGCATCGTCACCTGGCGTCTGGAATCGAACTGAGTACCGTCCACTCGAAGGCTTTACATTCGCCGTGACGCCGTTTAATTTCACAGCCATTGCAGGTAACCTGCCGACGAGTATGGCGCTAATGGGAAATACCGTTGTGTGGAAGCCGGCCAATTCACAGATATATGCGGCACAGGTGATCATGCAGGTATTGCGACAGGCTGGCCTCCCGGAAGGTGTTATCAACCTGGTCTATGTCGACGGTCCTACCGCAGGAGAAGTGATCTTCAATCATCCGGATTTTGCGGGCCTGCATTTTACCGGTAGCACGGGTGTGTTTCAGCATATGTGGAAGACCGTCGGAGAAAATATTCACAAGTACAGATCGTATCCCCGGATCGTCGGCGAAACAGGAGGGAAGGATTTTATCATGGTTCACAAAAGCGCCGATGCGAATGAAGTGGCCACTGCGATGGTACGCGGAGCATTTGAGTACCAGGGGCAGAAGTGTTCTGCCGCGTCGCGTTGCTATGTCCCTGACAATTTGTGGGATGACGTAAGGAAGCTCCTCCTGGCTGATATTAACACTATCCGAATGGGAGGCACGGAGGATCTGGGCAACTTCTTCAATGCAGTGATCGACGAAAAGGCATTTGATTCAATCGTCGGCTACATTGAGAAGGCGCGACAAAACGAGATGAACGAGATCATTGCGGGAGGAAAATACGATAAGTCGAAGGGGTACTTCATTGAACCTACCGTGATTGTCACCCGGGACCCTTCGTCTATCACGATGTGTGAGGAAGTTTTTGGTCCGGTGTTGACGATCTATGTCTACCATGCCGAGAATTTCGAGCAGACTTTGGAACTCGTCGACCAGACATCACCGTATGCACTTACGGGTTCTATCTTTTCGCGTGATCGGTTTGCTATTGAACTGGCGACGAAAAAGCTGACGAATGCGGCTGGCAACTTTTATATTAACGACAAGCCTACGGGCGCCGTCGTAGGTCAGCAGCCATTTGGAGGCGCGCGGGGATCGGGCACGAATGACAAAGCGGGGGCAAAAGTGAATCTGCTGCGCTGGGTGAGCATGCGCACGATCAAGGAGACATTTGTGCCAGCGATCGACTATCGGTACCCGTTCCTGGAGCAGGAGTAACCGCGTCTTTCGCGCATGGTTATTCCAAGGCGCGCGTGGGGATGGGAATCACGAATTCAGGTGATTCGGGGTAATAAATCCCCTCGAAATGCCGCTGGGAAATTCCGGTGCTTTTTTTGTTTTTATGTGGGTTGTCTACATTCTTTACTCGGCCAAACTTGATAAGTATTACGTCGGTCGGACGGCGAATATTGAATTGCGGCTCAAGTTTCATAACAACCCTATAGAAAAGCGGAAGTTTACCGCTCGTGGCATTCCGTGGGTACTGCGTCTTGCTATTCCATGCCAAACGCAGGTTCAGTCCATCAGATTAGAGAAATTGATAAAGCAGCAAAAGAGCAGAAGGTTCATCGAATTACTTCTGTCTTCTGAATCAGAAATCGGTGAAATTTTGCGTCGTGCGAGCCCTGACTATTAATCAGTCCCGCCGACGGATTACCGCAATTCTGTTTCTGGAGAAGGGTTATATTGGCGTCGGTTCGGCAATAAATTGCGCCCGGATTTGGGAAATCCCCATCCTGCGGTTAATATTGCAGTCCATTTTCCTCCTTAGCTCAGCTGGTTAGAGCACCTGACTGTTAATCAGGGGGTCCTAGGTTCAAGCCCTAGAGGAGGAGCGAGTTGCCACTGGGAAAAATCCCAGTGGTT
>CAYTMU010000105.1:0-4342 GCA_964438975.1 uncultured Roseivirgaceae bacterium
GACCAGCTATTGGCTATCAAACACGCTGCGGAACTGGCAGGGCTTACCCATCGACAGGTCGAAGATGTTTTTTTTACTAACGCAAAGAATGCATTTGAGAAGCCGTTTCCCCCGGGCAACGCAAGGACTGTGGAGTGAGGTCATGAACAGTGCCGCATGGATGAAGAGGCGAAAATAAATCAAAATAAATTACGCTGATGAAGTTTACGCTATTGTTGCAAATCTCCGCCATACCGACACAGCTATCGGTCCTGGACTGGATAGTTTTGGTTACGTACGGTGGGAGCATGCTCCTGATAGGGTGGTACTTCTCCCGGAAAAACAAGAGCGAGGAAGATTATCTGCTTGGCGGACGTCGCATGAATCCTAACGCGATCGGGATTTCACTATTTGCAAGTCTCTTGAGTACGTTAAGCTATCTCACCTATCCAGGAGAGATGATCCTTCATGGCCCTGCCATTTTTGCAGGCTTGATTGCTTTTCCACTTGTCTACTACGTTGCCGGATGGTGGCTGATCCCGCGGATCATGCGGTCGAACGTCACCAGTGCATATGAAATACTGGAAACAAAAACCGGACTCAGTGTTCGAATGCTTGCGACGTTTATGTTTCTCTCGCTGCGCCTGTTGTGGATGGCTACGATCATTTATGTTACAGTAGACGTTGCGTTGCTCTCCGTCGTTCAGTTCGATCGCGCCTATGTTCCTGCCATTGGCATCTTGCTTACGGTGGTTACGATCATTTACACGTCCATGGGAGGATTGCGCGCTGTGGTGGTGACGGATGTCGTCCAGACTTTTATCTTTCTTGGAGGTGCCGTGCTCAGCGTCATTGTGGTATGCATCAGTCTGGAGTCTGTTACAGAGCTCGTTCCCACCAGTTGGCCCGATCACTGGGATAATTTTCAGTTGGGCTTTGACCCGCAGGAGCGCAACACCGTTGGGAACGCCGTGTTGGTACTTTTTCTATGGTATGTGTGTACGACCGGATCGGATCAAATGGCAATCCAGCGATACTTGTCTACCAGGGACATCCATGCTGCGCGGAAGTCCTTTCGGGTATCGCTGTACAGCAGTTCCATTGCTTATGTACTTCTGGCACTGGTGGGATTGGCGATGCTTGCCTATTTTGCTCAGAATCCGCATTTACAATTTCCCGACAAGACATTGACAGAGCAGGCAGATTCACTCTTTCCGAGATTTATCCTTATCGGACTCCCCTCCGGTATCTCCGGGCTTGTCATTGCTGGCCTTCTTGCCGCGGCGATGTCGAGTATGTCGTCCGGAATAAACAGCGTTTCTTCTGTGGTGGCTGAGGATCTTATCAAGAGATTCAGAAAGACCAGGACGCAGCACGATTCTCTCAAGCAAGTTAAAGTATTGTCCTATATGACCGGTGTTGTCGTGATGGTGATGAGCCTGTTTGTCGGGGAGGTGCAGGGCAATCTGCTGGACGTGATCATGAAAGTGGTTAACCTTTTTGTGGCTCCGTTGTTTGTACTTTTTTTTATGGCGCTGTTTGTGTCATTTGCTACGGAAAGAGGTACATTTCTTGGCGGAATAGTATCTATCACGGTGGCCATATTGATCGCTTTCTTTGAGTTGTTCGGAATCAGTGTACTTTGGATCATGCCCTCGGCATTGGTGGCCGGGGTGGTATCCGGGATACTATTTAGTCTTATAGACCGTACGTTGTTTAAGAAAAAATCTCCGGGAGCGAGACCTGACGTTGAAGCGTCACAGAACCAAATTCTATAGAAGATATGCACATGCGGAGGAGCAGAGTACTTGAAAAATTGCGTGCCGGCCAGGTAGTGAGTTGCTTCAAGGTCAATTTGACTGATGCCGGAGTGTGTGAACTGGCTGCCATATCCGGCTTCGACTGCGTCTGGGTGGATATGGAGCACGTTGCACAGGATTGGTCGGCAATCAACGGCGGGGTGTGGTCGACGAAGGCACATGACACCGATCTTATGGTGCGCGTGTCGCGCGGGGGATACAGTGACTACATTCGCCCTCTGGAACTGGACGCTACGGGAATTATGGTTCCGCACATCATGAGCCTGGAGGACGCCCGGGCCGTTATACAGACGACGCGATTTCATCCGATAGGGCGCCGCCCGATTGATGGCGGCAACGCGGATGGAGCCTATACACATATGGAATTTCAGGCTTATCTGAAGCAAGCCAATGAGCAGCGCTTTGTGGTACTGCAGATCGAAGATCCCGAACCGCTTGAGGAGTTGGATGAGATCGGTGCTTTAGAGGGGTACGACATGCTGTTTTTCGGACCCGCCGACTTTAGTCAGGGAATTGGAGCACCGGGGGAGTGGTCTCATCCGAAGCTGGTGGAGACGAGAAGGAGGGTCGCGGAAGTTGCACGTGCGAATAGAAAGTTCGCAGGGACAGTCGGCAGTCCCGCAAATGTCGAAGAGCTAACGGCAATGGGATACCAGTTCATAAGTGTTGGAGCTGACGTAGTCGGGCTGAAGGACTATTGCGCCAACATCTTGAAGCCATTTCAAGTAGCCAATGGCGGAGGGAAGGGTTCGTATCTGGAACAGCAAACCTAGAACATGATACGCAGAACGTTGGGGCGAACATCGATACACCTCTCTGAAATCGCGTTTGGGTGTGTCGAAATTGGATTGCCATACGGTATCGGTGTCAAAGATGAAGCCGGTATGCCGACCGAAAAGGAGGCGATCCGCCTGCTGCACGCGGCGGTGGAAGGAGGAATTAATTTTTTTGACACCGCCCGTCTCTATGGGAAGAGTGAAAACCTTCTCGGGAAGGCGTTTGGAGATCGAAGGCACCAGATCGTTCTGTCAAGCAAGTGCAGGCATTTCAGAAACCACGATGGCAGCCTTCCCGGCGATCGCGATATCCGCGCGCTTATCGAAGCATCTGTTAAGGAAAGTTTGCACGCCCTTCAAACGGGATACCTGGATGTATTTATGCTCCACCAGGCTGACATGGAAATACTCGAAAACGAGACAATCGCTTCGGTATTTTGCCAACTCAAAGACAGGGGCATCGTGCGGGCTATTGGCGCATCGACATACCGGACAGAAGAGACGGAAAAGGCGATCGCATCTGGCATCTGGGATGTGGTGCAACTGCCCTTCAGCCTCATGGACCAACGACAGGGGGTGCTTTTCGAGCTTGCCGAAAAAAATGGCGTTGGCGTGGTTGTGCGATCAGTTCTTTTGAAAGGGCTTCTCAGCAATCGCGCGGAGAATCTTCATCCCGCGTTGCATGCAGTGAGACGACATATCGGCCAATATGATGAGCTCGTGGGCGACGACGTTGTAGATTTGCCGACGCTTGCGGTCAAGTTTGCTTTGTCATTCCATGCCGTCTCCTCCGTGCTCGTTGGCATCGACCGGCTGGAGTACCTCGCCAGTTCACTCGCGGCCGCAGATGGGCAGTATTTGAACCCCACATTATTGGAACGCGCACAGAAACTTGCCTATCCTGATCCGGCGTTTCTCGATCTTCCACGATGGGAAAAGTTGGGCTGGCTAACGTAGTACGTCGCAATTAATAGTTAGGCACCACACTAGAGGAAGTATGATGAGAATCGGTATTATCGGCATGAGCGCGGGCAATGCGCATCCCTATTCATGGTCTGCTATCATTAACGGTGTTTTCGATCCGGTGGAGATTACTCGCATCGGGTATCCGGCCGTAGCGTCATACCTGGCTGCCAATGCAGATACGCTTGGGCTGCCGCAGGCAAAGGTCACGCATGTATGGACGCAGGAGAGAACCCTTTCTGAGAGCATAGCCAAAACGGCCGGCATCGCGACGATCAGCGACGATCTGGAGTCTATGGCCGCGCAAGTGGACGCCGTCATCCTCGCCAGAGACGATGCGGAGAACCACGTCGCGATGTGCAAACCTTTCTTTGCTGCCAACATCCCGGTTTTTATCGATAAACCCTTGGCGGTGAGCGAACCCGACCTGGCCTGGTTCACCGGACAGCATGCAGACGGGAAGTTATTTATGTCGTGCTCGTCCATGCGCTATTCCGTTGAGTGTCGCACGGCCAAAACGGAGCTGGCATCTCTTGGAAAGATCGAACTCGTCACGGCAGTAGGAAAGAAAGATTGGAGGAAATACGGTGTCCATCTTCTCGAGGCAATGTTTGCGTTGCTTGACGACCCGCAACCAGCGTCGGTCCGTCATATCGGACGGAAAGATAAAGACATCGTTCATCTTGAATTTGAAAATGGAGTCCAGGCCACGATCCATCTGTTTATGGACATTTCGTCAACCTTTCAGCTGTCTGTATTTGGACAAAATGGATGGAGGCTCGTTGATATCCGAAACTCGTATGC
>CAYTMU010000106.1:0-4227 GCA_964438975.1 uncultured Roseivirgaceae bacterium
AACAAAATAATGTATTGATAATTAATAAGATATCGCTAAGCACCTAAAGCCTTCCTGCAATACTCCACACACTTAGCTACCTCCTTTACCGCATCGGATCCTTCTGGTATTTTGTATTCGAGTTCAACTGTAGCCGGGAACTTGTACTTCTTCGTCCGCATCAACTGAAGGATTTCCTCAATAGGCGTATCGCCTTCACCCCATGGGAGATTCAGTTGGCCGTTGTCTTTCGACTGGCGGTCTTTCATGTGCATGCTGTAGATGTGCGCGTGTTTTGCTTCGATGAAAGCGATCGGATCAAAGCCAGCGGCGACGTAATGACCCGCGTCGAGGTTGATACCGTTGTATTTTGCTTGCGCCAATGCGACGTCCCACGCGGTAAACGTTTGCTGCAGGTGGCCGTGGTAGGCCACTGCCAACTTGAGACGGTCGGCAATCGAGCCCAGTCGCTTGCTATGGTCAGGGTTCTTTGGAATCTCCACTGTCACGTGGGAAGCCCCCAACGCCTTGGCTGCACGAAGAGCGTATTCGACCTCGCCGTCGGTGTTGTTTTCGCCCAGCGCGCTCGGTTTATAGGCATAGATGCTCACCCCGGCATCCTGGAATTTCTTCCGCAATTGTTCAAAGGGCTTCATCGACACCGATGTGCGCCACGCGGCAAGCTCCCTTGCCCGCTGCGCACGTTCTTCCCCCGACAGACGTCCACCTCCACCGATGCCAGGGGCTCCTGCGAACTCCTCCGCCGTATTCCCCATGAGTTCCAGGGCGCTGATATTGCAGTCGATGCAGTACCTCAGGATACTGTCGGCATCCGAAGGCATCGAACGCCATGAATACGTGATTGCACCGATCTGTACGCCATTGAATTTCGAGTTTGGCTTGCCCAGGTTCCGGATGATCGCAGGGGCACCAATTGCGGTGTGGGAAGCAATAGCGATCCCCGCCAACGCGGCGGCGGATTTTCCGATGAAATCGCGGCGTGAGAACGACGCGGTGTTTTTTTCGTGATGTTTCATAACGCGAGGTGGTGCGGTCAAAAATGTTAATCCGGCGCCGTTGCAAATAGGTAGAAAGACTTTGAGAATTGGAAGTGATCAAGGACAAAACCACGGGAAATTACGCAATCGGTTATTACCCGTTTCGAAAAACGGCGCTCAATTATAACTGCCATTCTGCGGAGTTTTTCTAAACACCGTCGTCGATTCAAAAACGAGGACGACCACCATCAGTCCGATTGCCACGATGATGCCGATCTCAAAATGAGCGAGCAGCGATGATCCGGCAACTATTCTTTGGGAATTCTCATTCAGGATCTTCCCTTCGGAGATCTGGATGCCGGAGAGCTGGTCGAGAAAGAAAGAGGCTTCATTAAAATGCTTGTTTATCTGCACCCGGATGTCATCGCCTCCTTGCCCGTTTTGAACCGCGTCCATATACGCGGTTTCCAGGCTGGCTAATTCGGTGACATGTTTTCGGAAGTTGTCGAAATAACGATCCTCATCCTGCGTCAGTTTGGTCTTCTCATAAGCGACGATGATCTCGCGAATCGTCTCATTGTATCCGTCGATACCTGGCCGGATGGCGAGCACAGCAGACCTGGTCGCCGAACTATCGATCATGATCTTCTTCCGGAATAAATGCTCCGACATCCGATAAATATAGCTTTCAACGACCAGTCTGTCCTCAAACACGGAGGAAAACGAAGTTCCCAGCCTGCTGACGTTGCTGTTGTCGACCATGTTTTTCACAAAGAGCAGCACAAAAATCGCCGCCAATAACAAGGCTGCACTGATTTTTCGCCGGATGCTGTAAGCCCATTTCATAAGATATTCGTTTGGTACTTCCCCGAATCGCAATCCACCTATAACTCTTAACGAATGGAAACAATGAAAAATTTCGCCGAATAGCAAACCTGAAGAGCTTGCACCTGCGATACTACCACGCGACCTTTTGTTCCTTTGGATTGCATTACGCACGACAATTCATTATCTAGTGACCGTCAAAATCATACCAGACCCGCATGTTACGAGCGTCAGGAATACAGAAGTCATACGGTCCGTTGAAAGTACTCAAAGGTGTTGACCTTCAAGTCTCGAGGGGAGAGATAGTCGCGATCGTTGGGGCTTCCGGTGCCGGAAAGAGCACGTTACTGCACATTCTCGGAACGCTCGACAATCCCGATTCGGGGAAGGTGTTCATACATGAGACGGAGGTCTTCGCCCAGAGTTCCCGGAACCTGGCTGCATTCCGGAATCAGCGTATCGGATTTGTATTTCAGTTCCACAACCTTCTTCCTGAGTTTTCTGCGCTGGAGAATGTCGCTATCCCAGGACTGATCGGGGGAGGAGACGCGGGGAAAATACGACAACGCGCATCGGAACTGCTCAATATGCTTGGGCTGGAGCACCGGAAGGATCACAAACCCTCCGAGCTTTCCGGCGGCGAACAGCAGCGGACGGCAGTCGCCAGGGCACTGATCAATTCCCCCGACCTCATCCTGGCCGATGAACCGAGCGGTAACCTCGATTCGCGGAATGCGGTTGATCTCCATAATCTGTTCTTCAAACTTAGAAAAGACCTGAACCAGACCTTTATTATTGTTACCCACAACAATGATCTCGCGATGATGGCCGACAGGCGGGTGGAAATCCGGGACGGTATGGTCGTAAGTGAAGAACCAGGGAACTAGGAAGGATCGACTATTTTACCTATCTTTGCACATCAAATTGCGGAATTTTTTAATACGCCAACGCGGTTTCTTAATTTTCTCCCCAATTCATCCAGGAAATTGTCCTGTTCACCTTACTAAAATTGATTGGTTGATCGACCAATGCTTCCCCGATTTCAGTTGTTGACACCTTCTTCCCGGAGCCCGCATATCGAACGAATCGATGTGTCAAACAACAATTAAAAACATTCAAGAATGTCATTTGAAAAACTCAACATCATTGCGCCTATTTTGAAGGCGCTTCACGAAAAAGGATATCGTCAGCCGACACCTATTCAGCTTCAGGCTATTCCGGCGATACTTTCCGGGAGAGATCTGCTCGCTTCGGCGCAAACCGGAACAGGCAAGACAGCGTCTTTCTGCATTCCGATGCTGCAAAGGCTGTCGGAAGGCAACAGTAACGCACGCGGTATACGCGGTCTCGTCATGGTACCCACCCGCGAGTTGGCGATCCAGGTTTCGGAGCACCTAAATCTGTATGGCAAGCACATGAAGCTCCGTAGCGTACTCGTGTATGGCGGCGTATCACAAGTAAATCAAGTCAATCAACTCAGAAGAGGAGCCGATATAATTGTTGCTACACCTGGCCGACTGCTGGATCTCATTCAGCAAAAAGTTGTGAACCTGTCTCAATTAAGCATACTCGTCCTCGACGAGGCAGACCGGATGCTCGACATGGGCTTCATCAGGGATGTCAAGAAGATCGTGGCGTTAGCACCCGCGGCTTGCCAGAAGGTGTTCTTATCCGCGACGATGCCTGACGAAGTCCAGCAACTGGTGTCTGCGATCCTCAGAAACCCGGTAAAAGTCAAGATCACCCCCGAGGGTGGTCCTGCAAAGATCCTGCAAAGCGTTTACTACGTCACACAGAAGAACAAACGAGCATTGCTGAAGCATGTCATTGCCGAGCAGCACATGCGCAACGTCCTGGTATTTACACGCACGAAGCACAAGGCTAACAAAGTTGCCCGTGAACTGACAAAAGCAGGTATCATAGCCGAGGCATTTCACGGAGACAAATCTCAGGGCGCACGTCAGCGAGCACTTTCAAATTTCAAAACGAACGTAACACGGGTACTGGTGGCTACGGACATCGCTGCACGAGGTATTGACATCGTTGATCTGCCGTACGTGATCAACTACGAGATGCCCGAGACGGCAGAGACCTATACCCACCGCATCGGCCGGACCGGACGCGCCGGAAGTACTGGTGTGGCATTGTCATTCTGCGATAGCGCCGAAAAACCATATCTGAAAGACATCAACCGACTGGCACTTGGGAAGATCGCGATCCTCCAGGATCCGTTTGCCGCTTAGTTGAAAGAGGAATCATCCGGGTTCTTTTTTTCATTGGAAGGGCAAAAAAGAATAGTTCACGGACAAGAGATGTGGATTCCGCAAGAATTTATATCTTCGCGTCCCCGTTTGGGGGTATTCAAAAGTGTTCGGGGTGTAGCGCAGTCCGGTAGCGCACCTGGTTTGGGACCAGGGGGTCCCAG
>CAYTMU010000107.1:0-4086 GCA_964438975.1 uncultured Roseivirgaceae bacterium
GTCGCGCGCTTGCTTCCGCCGCTTAGCTTTGCCAGTGTTGCCTTGATCTGGTCCTGGATCTCCTTCTCGGAAGGCTCCTCCTTCTGCGTCCTCGGTGACACACCGCGACCGCGCTGTGGCGTCCTGACGCCGCGCTGGCCGGCTCCTCCGGCCTGGGCAGGGGGATCAGTTGCGATCCGCTTGCGCGGACGTTTTCCCTTCCTGTCTTCCTTGAGATCAGAAGAAGCAACCGGGGATGTGTCTTTTTTCTTTTCCTGCGGCAGCTCGATCTTGTCGACTACCCGGAGACCCTGCAACTTGTCGGCACGGGCCTTGATCAGCTCCTGTTCAGGTTGTTTTTCCTCCGGCGCTTCCACAACCGGAGTCTGTTCTGCTACCGGGGTGGCCGCTGGTTCTTCTTCCTTCACCGCAGGGGGTGGTACCTCCTCTTCTTTGGCGGGGGCCGGCTGTTGTTTGCTATGGAGATCGATCTTGCCGAGCACCTTGATGCCTTCAAGCTTCGGTTTCTCGCGTTCGACCTTCTCTGTTTTGGGTTCTTCTTTGACTTTCAGATCCGTGGATCCGAGATTCTTGATAAGTATGCTCTCTTCTTCCTCCGAACGCTTCTTCGCAACCTCTTTTTCGCGATCCGCACCCACACTCTCAACGTGTTTTGTGCCGATAGTCAATCCCGATGCCTCAAGTTTCTCAGAGGCAGAAGCAGCAAACTCCTTGGCGAGCATGGCGTATTGCTCTCCGGTGAGTTTAGCATTAGGGTTTTGCTCGACACTGAAACCTTTCTTGGCCAAAAACTCGACAATCGTGTTTTGTCCAACATTCAGTTTCCGTGACGCCTGCCCCAGCCGTATCATCTTTTCTTCTGCCATGCTCAAATATCCCTATGTTTTTTTACTTCTTTGGTTGAATTGAAGATAAATTATTCAAATTCCTTCTTCAATACCCCCAAAACACTCTCAACAGTTTCCTCTTCGAGGTCCGTTCTCCGAACAAGCTCCTCCTTATTAAGGTTCAGGACGCTCTTCGCCGTGTCGAGTCCGATTCGCTTGAGCTCATCGAGCACCCATCCTTCGATTTCATCGGAGAATTCATCCAGGTCGACATCTTCATCCGCCTGCCCTTCGGCGAGTTCGCGGAAGACATCGATCTCGTAACCCACCAGGCGGCTCGCAAGCTTGATGTTCAAGCCGCCTTTTCCGATCGCGAGTGAAACCTGATCCGGCTTCAGGTAAACCGAAACACGCCCGCTCTCCTTGTCGATTTTGATCGACGTAATCTTCGCCGGACTCAACGCCCGCTGAATGTATAGTTCAAGGTTTTCGGTAAAGTTGATCACGTCGATGTTCTCGTTCTGCAGTTCGCGGACTATCGCGTGAATACGCGAGCCCTTCATACCGACGCATGCGCCGACCGGGTCGATCCGGTCGTCGTAGGATTCAACCGCAACCTTCGCCCGCTCGCCCGGTTCGCGTACTACTTTCTTGATGGTGATAAGACCGTCATACACTTCCGGTACCTCCTGTTCGAACAACCGCTCGAGGAACACCGGTGATGTTCTCGACAGGATGATCTTGGGATTGCCGTTTACCATATCAACTTTGTGAACGATCGCGCGAACGCTCTCGCCCTTGCGATAGCGGTCCTTCGGAATCTGCTCGCCACGAGGAATCGCGATTTCGTTTCCTTCGCCGTCGATCAGGAGAACTTCCTTACCCAGCACCTGGTACACTTCGCCGGTGATGATCTCTCCGCCGATATCCTTGTACTTCTGATAAAGAATGTCCTTTTCCAGGTCTTTGACCTTCTGCATCAGCGTCTGACGTGCAGTCGTGACAGCACGACGACCAAACTCTTCGATGTCGATCTGCTCCGATACCTCTTCGCCGACTTCGAAATCCGGCTCGATCTTGCGCGCTTCCGTCACGCTGATCTTGTCGTGATCCCAGATGTCTTCAGAATCATCCTCGACGATCTCCCGGATGCGATAGATCTCCAGGTCACCCTTGTCGGCATTGATGATGATGTCGAAGTTATCCGTCGGCACGATCTTGCCATTCTCATCAACTCCGTACTTCTTCTTGATCATGTTCCGGAAGACGTCTTCCAGTATGCGGATCATCGTCGGCCGGTCGATATTCTTTTGCTTCGCAAACTCAGCAAACGATTCGATTAATGTTGCAATATCCATTGTTTGAAAATGTTACTTAAAAGAAACGAGAACAAAAGCCTTATCGATCTCTGAGAAGGGGATCTCTATCTCGCGAATTTCCTTTTTCTTCCCGCTACCCTTCTCCTGAACCAGCACGATCCGCTCGTCGGTCACCTCCGTCAGCATCCCCTCAGTCGTCGCTTCCTTCGTTATGACTTTCAGTTTTCGACCCGTGTTCTTGTGATACTGGCGCTTAAGCGCCAGCGGATGGTCCAGCCCCGGAGTCGACACTTCGAGGAGGTATCGATCATCATCACCAAAGTAGTTCCGCTCGTCGAGTTCCTTAGAGAGAACCCTGCTGAGGTCAGCGCAATCATCGATTGTCACACCGTGATCGCCGTCGATTATGACCAGCAGTTTCGTCGGCGTTTTCTTCCGGGACACCACCACTTCGATCACGAACTTGTCATCCGACAAATTCTCTTCTGCGAGCACCCTGATTTCACCAGCCAGATCCATCGCTACTATATCTATAAACAAAGAGGGGACTACTGTCCCCTCCATTTTTTACTCAGAAAGCTCTGCAAAATTACAACTTTTTAATTTTCCTGCAAATATTGTGTTAATTAACCGTTCTATTTTGATCCCTCATGTGATGCGACTATTCTATCTTTCCGTCTTGCTGCTCACAGTTTCCTGCGGCCAGAACCGCGAATCGAAGCAGCCGTCGGCCGAGAAACCAACCCGGACTGTTACGGTACCGACTTTCAATGCCGATTCCGCGTATCAGTTCATCGCACAACAGGTCGCCTTCGGCCCGAGGATACCCAACACCGAAGCGCATCGCCAGTGCGCTGACTACTTTGTTAAGACGCTTGAAGGTTTTGGTGCACAGGTGACTGTGCAGGCCTTCGACGCCAAAAACTTCTCAGGAGTAACACTCAAGCTCAAGAATATCATCGCCTCTTTTGATCCCGAAAAGCAGAAGCGCATACTACTCGGCGCGCACTGGGACACACGCCCGTTTTCCGACAAAGATCCCGAGAAACCCAATGCTATGTTCGACGGCGCCAACGACGGCGGCAGCGGGGTCGGGGTATTACTGGAGATCGCGCGACTGATCGGGTCGGGCAACAAACCAGACGTCGGCGTGGATATCATCTTGTTCGACGGCGAAGACTGGGGAGAGCGCGAAGGTGAACAAGGCCGTCACAAACTGCCCGACGGTCTGCAAGAGTGGTGGTGCCTCGGATCCCAGCACTGGTCCAAGAACAAACACCGACCGAACTACTCCGCGTATTACGGCATCCTTCTAGACATGGTCGGCGCCGGAAATGCGCAGTTTCATCGCGAGGGATACTCGATGGAATTTGCACCCCGTATTGTTGACAAAGTATGGAATCACGCCCATCGTCTCGGATACTCACACGTCTTCATTAAGCAGACACAACCCGGCGTCACAGACGATCACCTTTTCGTGAATACGATCGCCAGGATACCGATGGTCAACATCGTCCATTTCGAACCCGGTCTCGGATACTTCGGTGATTTTCACCATTCACAGAAAGACAACATGGACCTGATCAGCAGAGAAATGCTCGGTATCGTAGGTACGACCGTGATGAACACGGTTTTCTATGAGTGACGTGAGGAGTGAACGGTGAGGCGATGCGACAGGGCTCGTAAGAAATCGTCACCGCGCCACCGCCACCATATTTACCTGATTTTTTTTTGCCGCGAATTTCACCAAACAACACGAATTGAATACTGTTTGACACACAGTGGTTGTTTTAGGTAATCGTGATCAATTCGCCTGGCTGAACACGCAGATCGGGATTGCTCATCCGACACACCCACATCGAGCTGCTAATACTATGAAGAGATCGCGAAGGCACAGCCCTTCATTCGTGATCATTCGCGAAATCCGTGGCGAAAGATCT
>CAYTMU010000108.1:0-1082 GCA_964438975.1 uncultured Roseivirgaceae bacterium
CTCCTCCAGCGGCAGCACTGGCACCCCTGTCCAAATTCTCTATTCCCACGCCATGCACCAGCGCTGGAGCGCAGGTTTTGAAGCGCGGATTCGGCATTGGGCCGGCGTTGACCGATTTACACCTCGCGGTATGATCGGCGGGCGAAGGGTAGTGCCTGACGGCAACGCGAGACCGCCTTTTTACCGGTACAATTACTTTGAAAAGCAAACGTACTTCTCGGCTTATCATATTTCTTCCTCTACAGTACGCAACTATGTCGACGGTATGAGGAGGAATGGTGTTCAATACATGACGGGATATGCGATGAGCAACTTCTTCCTTGCCAGATTCCTCCAGGAGAATGGGATCGAAGCACCACAGCTAAAGGCGGTTATCACGTCAAGCGAAAAGTTAACTCCTGCGATGCGTGAGACGTTCACGAGTGTATATCAGTGCAAAACGTATGATAGCTGGAGTGGCGTCGAGGCGTGTGGCTTAGTATCGGAGTGTGAACATGGCTCTTTGCATATTAGCCCCGATATGGGTATTGTCGAGTTGTTGGATGAAAATGACCGGCCTGTAAAACCAGGTGAAGTGGGCGAGGTCGTTTGTACCGGTTTGTTAAATTTTGATCAGCCGCTTATCAGGTACAGAATCGGCGACCGCATGCGCCTTGGAACGGAACCTTGCAAGTGCGGTCGGAACATGCCGGTAGTCGCCGAGATCATGGGGAGGGTGGAGGATACTGTCGTCGGAAAGGATGGAAGGGAAATGGTGAGGTTCCACGGGGTCTTTGTCGACCTTCCAAGTGTGATAGAGGGACAGATCGTTCAACACGATCTTTATAGTTTTGAGATCAATGTTGTGACTACTGACAATTTCTCAAAGGAGGAGGCGAACACAATCAGGAATCGAATGATTAGCCAATTGGGAGACGTAACGGTGGAGATTCAACGGTTAGAACGCATTCCAAGGAATGCAAATGGCAAGTTCCAGGCTGTTATCTCGCACGTGCGGCGGGGTGTGGAGTAGACTCGATAGTTATTATGCGACGCATCGTCATCCTCACTCAATACTATCCACCGGAAACGGGAGCCCCGCA
>CAYTMU010000108.1:1182-3920 GCA_964438975.1 uncultured Roseivirgaceae bacterium
TGGAGTCATGGATCTATCGCAATGCATTCCTGATCTCCGGACAAACACGGGGTATTGTGAAAAGTATCCAGTCCCGTTTCCCGGGTAAACGGGTAGTCTGGGTGCCGAATGGTGTTGACTTCGATTTCTTTGATAGTGATCACGCGCTGGAGGACTGGCGCGGAAGGATTGGCCTTGGGTCTTCTGATTTTGCTGTTCTTTACGCGGGTATCATCGGACATGCCCAGGGGCTCGATGTGATCGTCCACGCTGCGGACATCGTGCGGGAACACGGTGTGCATTTCGTGATCGTGGGTGACGGTCCGGAAAAAAAAAGATTGGAGCTTCTCAAACGCGACCTGGGTGTGCAGAATGTCCACTTCCTTCCCAATATGGAGAAGCGTGCAATACCCTCGCTGATCAAAATGTGCGACGCCTATGTTGTCCCGCTTAAGAAACTGGATCTTTTCAAAGGGGCGATTCCATCCAAGCTGTTTGAGCCGCTGTCGATGAGAAAGCCGATACTTTTAGGTGTTGATGGTGAGGCGCGGCAGTTGTTCATTGAAGAGGGGAGAGCGGGTTTGTATTTTGAACCCGAGAACGCGATGGAGCTGGCCGAGCAGGTAACCGTCCTGGCGGCAAACAGGATGATGGCGGAAGAACTCGGTCGTCAGGGGCGCGAGTATGTGCGTTCAAATTTTGACAGAGTGCAGATCCACGAGCGATTTCTAAAATACTTCCAGGAGGGGAGTCCGTCGTGACTACGGTGAGGAGCGCAACTGCTGTGGATCTTGTGTCGATCGCGGAATGCCATCGAAAGGCGTTCCCGCATACCTTGTCTTCGGCAATGGGTGTGAAGTACCTGTGCAAAATGCTGGAATGGTATCTGATGGATGATCGCGCGTTCCTCTTTCTACTGGAGGAAGAAGGAAAGTGCCGTGGATATTGCGGTGGACTGAAATTCGACGGAACGTCGCGGGTTGGATCGGCGAGTAGTATGATTCAGCACAGCTTCCGGGCTGCCGTAAAAACTTTTTTCACACGGCCCTGGCTATTTGTACACCCGGAGTTCATCCCGAAGTACAAACTCGCCGGGCGGAATGTGTATAAAAAAGTCAAGAAGCTATTTGTTAAAGAGACTGCGCGACCTGCTGTCCGGGACGCGTCGCTCCCCGAATCTCATGCGGGCCTGATCGTGATCGGCGTGGACTCGGAGTTTCAGGGCAGGGGATACGGATCGCTCCTGTTGCAGGAGTTTGAAATTCGGTCAAGAGGATTCGGGTTCGAGAAGCTCAGCCTGACGGTCAGAAGTGATAATAGCCAGGCGATCAAATCCTATAAACGTAACGGTTGGACTATCGCTGCGGTGAATGGAAAATCCACCTCAATGCTGAAGTATTTGAAAGATACTTGAATCATGAAAATACCTTTTAGTCCCCCCTATATTGACGACGACGTAAAACGTGAAGTCCTCGAATCCCTCGAATCCGGCTGGATCACCTCGGGACCAAAAGTGGCGGCGCTCGAAAAACTCGTCGCCGACTACGCGGGTGTTCAACACGTCGTGTGCTGCAGCTCTGCGACTTCGGGACTGGCGTTGATGCTTCACTGGTTCGGTATCGGTCCGGGCGATGAAGTGATCATCCCGGCTTATACCTACGCTGCAACGGCGCTCGTGGTACTGCATGCTGGGGCTACGCCGGTCATGGTGGATAGCGGTGAGGATTTTAACCTGGATATTGCGCTGGTAAGAAGTAAGATCACGTCGCGGACGAAGGCGATCATTCCGGTCGATATAGCTGGGTGGCCGTGTGACTATGATGAACTGATGGCGCTGGTGACGTCGCCGGAGGTCACGGCTTTGTTTAATCCATCTTCTGATCACCAGTCCCGGTTGGGTCGGATCTTGCTGTTGTCGGATGCGGCTCATTCCATCGGTGCGTCGTATAAAGGAAAGCGCGCGGGCAATCTCGCCGACTTTACTGTGTTTTCTTTTCACGCGGTGAAGAACGTCACGACCGCAGAAGGTGGAGCGGTGTGTATCCGACTCCCGGAATCGAATTTTGACGGCGAGAGTGTCCGCCGACAGTTGAAATTGTGGACACTTAACGGACAGACCAAGGATGCGTTTACCAAGACGCAGGGCGGCGGCTGGCGCTACGACATCGTCTATCCGGGCTTCAAGATGAACATGCCCGATGTCTGCGCAGCGATCGGAGTGGCGCAACTGCGAAAATACGAGGGTGTGATGCTCCCAGAGCGACGACGTGTGTTCGATGCCTATTCATCCGCGTTCTCCCGGTACGAATGGGCACAACTACCCCCGGTTGAAACAACCGAAAAGACGCCGTCGTGTCACCTATACGCCCTGCGCATAAAGGGCGTTTCAGAATCACAGCGAGATCAAATCATTGACGATATCACAGCTGAAGGTGTCTCCGTGAACGTTCACTTCCAACCCCTCCCGCTGTTGACTATTTTCAAGGAGAGGGGATACGACATTGCGGATTTTCCGGTGGCACTTGATAATTATTCACGCGAGATCTCGCTGCCGATCTATCCGGCACTGGACGATGCCATGATCTCCTACATTGTGAGTGCTGTGGAAAAGGCTGTCACCTCACCCTAAATCTCTCCGGGGGGAGAGGGATTTATTCCAGCCCTTCGAGCCGGTGATGTTACTCGGAAAATTCGGCGATACCATCCGTGGCAAATGCGTGCTCTTGTTTCACAAGCCGCATTTATTCAAGACCGCAAGT
>CAYTMU010000109.1:0-3749 GCA_964438975.1 uncultured Roseivirgaceae bacterium
GGGGGGTAAGGAGAACCATAGCCGGAGTGGGCTATGGTTCATACTGATTATTTCAGCGAGTTGATCAATGCCTGATTCATATCCTGGTAGTCGCGGTTGTTGGCTTGTTTCGCAGCGTTAAGTGAAGCAGTGGCGGTTTCGATCGCGCCTTTTTTATCCCCAAGTCCTTTCTGGATTTTCGCTTTTTGATGCAACATCCAGAAGGCTTTCGGGTTGCTTTCCAGCGCGAGGTTTACCCACTCAAGCGCTTTCCCGAGGTCTCTATTAGTTTCCAGGTAATAAGTTGCGGCTTGAAAATAGCTTCCGGCACTAGCCGTCTTGTTGCCACCCAATGTAGCCTCGATCGATTTCATCACTTCCGCGTCGTAATCTACCGTGACAGTGAACGGAACGGCCGTGTTTTCCCACGCCAGCGTGACGTGCGCTGTTTTATTGTCAGCCGCAATGTTATCAATGCTTATAGTGAAGGTCTCAACCTTTTCAGCCAGGCGGCGGGTCTTTACCTTGAATTTTGCTGCCTCTTTCGAAGCGTCGTAGCCGCCAGTGTTCCCACCCAGCGAAATGTCGCGGTACAGCGACACAGTCCATTCTCCGGCACCGGGCCAGGTGAAAATGAGATACTCTCCTTTGGGAACGTTGATGTTCTCAACCTTTACATCATCGGAGAAAGAGATCTTCGTTCCGCCGTTAGCTCCCGTTCTCCAGATGGTTCCGTGGGGATACATCACATCTTTCTCGCCGAATATCTTCCGGCCTTTCAATGAGGGGCGGAAATAATCGATTTTCACATCTGTCAGTCCGATGGTACTCGAAACTGAACCCGCCGGGCTCGGCGCCGGTGTCTTGATCTGCGCTTCTGACACCAGTGTCGCAGCGGCGAATGCTGCCATCAATAAGATTTTTCTCATACGTGAATAAAGTTTTAGTTTTAAGACTCCTTTACCGACTACGGGATTTTTCACCTGCACCCGGATCGTCAAGGAGGCGAAGTTAGGAAAAGTTTTGATGTAATCGGATCGGAATGAAGCTAGACGGGGATTTTTACCAACGGCCAAGTGTGGTAAAGATCGCGAAAGAGTTACTGGGGAAATCATTGTTCACGTGCATCGATGGGGTGGTTACGGGCGGGTTAATTGTTGAGACGGAAGCGTATTCGTGGCGGGAACGCGGATGCCATGCCTACGGACGCCGAAAAACGCCGCGGAATGCTGTCATGTT
Organism: uncultured Roseivirgaceae bacterium; assembly: GCA_964438975.1. GTDB lineage: Bacteria > Bacteroidota > Bacteroidia > Cytophagales > Cyclobacteriaceae > Chryseosolibacter. The sequence continues at coordinate 1,219 of CAYTMU010000109.1, forward strand.
CCGGGAAGGCGGGTTCGCCTATGTGTACTTATGTTACGGTATACACCATTTATTCAATGTTGTTACGAATCGTCCAGAAACACCTGAGGCGGTGCTCATCCGGGCGATTGAGCCGTTGCGCGGTATCGGGGAGATGGAGTTGCGCAGGCGGGTTCCGGGAAGAGGCTTTCACCTTACCTCCGGTCCCGGCAAATTGACTAAGGCTTTGGGCATTGACCGAACCTTTAATGGAAAGTCGCTGATGGATGATGAGATTTGGATTGAAGATTCCGGCATGAAAGTCGCTGCGAAAGATATTGTCGCAAGTGAAAGAATCGGAATTGATTACGCCGGCGAGGATGCCCGGCTCCCGTGGCGTTTTTTTCTTAAGGATAACGCCTGGGTAAGCAGATGATTCTCGCATCCTCCAGGAGTACTGTATTGATATGAGTATAACGACCAGGAACCCGAATTTGCAAACAACCGCGCCTTCTGTTATGCGCTCGTGCGTTGTTGTCCTTTTTCTATTCGCGACAAGCGAATCTTTCTCCCAGACAATTCCCGAAAGCCTCTCGATGATCAATTCTTCGTACGACGAACAGAGTCCGGTGATGAGTCCTGACGGCTCGACGATCTTTTTTACGATAGGCAATCATCCCGCGAATATCGGTGGCCGAAAGGATCCCGGTGATATCTGGTTCGTGCGGCAAGTGGAAGGCGCGTGGTCGCAACCCATCCACGGAGGAAACGCGCTCAACAACAAAGCCTACAACGCAGTGGCTGGATTTTCACCGGATGGCCAGCAGCTTTTTCTCCATGGACATTACGGTGGCGGTAATGCGCCGGCGCGGACACAGGGTATTTCGGTGTCTCGACGTACGGGGTCGGGTTGGTCCTCTCCTGACAACATCAGCATTCCGTATTTTTTTAACAAATCGGGTACGCTGTGTGGGTCGCTATCGGCCGATAATTCGGTTTTTGTGTTCTCCGCCGAGAGTTATGGCACATACGGCGTCGATGATATTTATGTCAGCCTGCGCCAGAACGGAGCATGGAGTGAGCCAAGAAATCTTGGCAGCGTGATCAACACACAGTTCCAGGAACTCAGCCCCTCCTTGAGTGATGATATGCGCACGCTGTATTTCTCAAGCAATGGCCGACGGGGTTTTGGCAGCTTCGATGTTTATTCTGCCGTTCGGCTCGATGACACATGGACTAGCTGGACATCACCTGAGAATCTTGGAGCGCAGATCAATACAGAGGGGAGGGAGTTGTACTACCGATCTTATGAGTCGCGTGGGTTTGTACTTTTCACCACTACAACCAGTAGTGATGGCTACGGTGATGTTCGCCTCCATGCACCCGGTGATATTTTGCCTGCGGAGACGCCCATGGTGTCGACGGAACAGATCATCGCGTCGCCGGTTCAGGTAACCCGGGCGACGGAGGACTCAACCAATCCTGACGTGGTCAGGATTCACGGAAGGATCAGTAACTCGCGAACAGGTGAAGCCATCGCTGCAAGAGTATCATTTGAAAGTCCGGGACTGGCAACGCATTCGGTCTTGTCTACTGCCGAAGGCTATGCGATCGCTATTCCGTCAGCTCCATACGCAGTGCGTATCGAGGCCACGGGGTATGTGAGTTCGTTGGAGAAGCTGGATGTAAACGCGTTGGAGATACGCGACCTGGAGATGAATTACCGGCTTCAGCCAGTTGAAGTGGGGACAACTGTCAACCTGAAGAATGTACTTTTCGCACAGACGAAGACAGATATTCTGCCTGAGTCCTATCCCGAACTCGACCTCGTCGTGGCTTTTATGAAGGATAACCCGAACGTGCGGATTGAGTTGATGGGACATACCGACGGCCGCGGTGTTCACGCCGACAACGTGCGACTCTCTCAGCAGCGAGTGAACAAAGTGAAGGAATACCTTGTCTCGAAAGGTGTTGAAGCGCGAAGGATTACCGGTAAAGGATTCGGCGGATCGAAACCTATCGCCAGCAATGACACAGAAGAATCCCGCAGGATCAACCGCCGCGTGGAATTTGTGATACGGCGGTTTTGATTGGTCGACAGTCCACGGTCGACGGACCACGGTGTGGGAACATTAGTCGTAATGTTTCTCACCTCAGGTGTCTGTTGTTGCCGCACCATGACGAGATGCCTGCTCCAATGGTCGACAGTCCACGGTCGACGGCCCACGGTTGTGGGGACATGGGTCGTGATATTTCTTTACCTCGTGTGTCTGTTGGTTGATGCTGCTGGATGGTGATCAAGACGTGGATAAACCGTAATGAATCCAACACCTCCTCCTGCACCGAGTTCCCACAAGCCCCGTAGGGGCGACCCTTATGGTCGACGGTCCATGGTCGACGGCCCACGGTTGTGGGAACATTAATCGTAATGTTTCCTCACTCAGGTGTCTGTTAGCGGCTGCGCCATGACGAGATGCCTGCTCCAATGGTCGACAGTCCACGGTCGACGGCCCACGGTTGTGGGGACATGGGTCGTGATATTTCTTTACCTCGTGTGTCTGTTGGTTGATGCT
>CAYTMU010000110.1:0-3633 GCA_964438975.1 uncultured Roseivirgaceae bacterium
AGGACCAGATCAAGGCAACACTGGCAAAGCTAAGCGGCGGAAGCAAGCGCGCGACAGGCGCCAAGTATCGCCGCGAAAAGCGGCAGGCCTATACGGATGCGCAGGAGCAGCAAATGCTGCAGGACGAGAAGCAATCGAAGACATTACGGGTGTCGGAATTCATCTCCGCAAACGATTTGGCGTCGATGATGGATGTGTCGGTCAACGAAGTCATCTCAGCATGTCTCGGTCTCGGTATGTTCGTTTCGATCAACCAACGTCTGGATGCGGAGGCGATCACAGTGATCTCCGACGAGTTTGGATTTGATGTTCAGTTCACCACGGCGGATGACGATGTCACCGTTGAGGAGGAAGAAGATGCAGAGGAGGACCTTACTCCACGTGCGCCGATCGTTACGATCATGGGCCACGTCGACCACGGTAAGACGTCGCTTCTGGACTATATCCGCGATACAAAAGTAACCGCGTCGGAAGCGGGGGGCATTACCCAGCACATCGGCGCCTATAATGTTACAACGGAAAGCCAGCAAAAGATCGCTTTCCTCGATACCCCTGGTCACGAAGCGTTTACCGCTATGCGTGCCCGCGGTGCAAAACTCACGGACATCGCGATCATTGTTGTGGCTGCCGACGATGACGTCATGCCACAAACAAAAGAGGCGATCAACCACGCACTCGTGGCGGGGGTTCCTATTGTGATCGCGATAAATAAAATTGACAAGCCTTCCGCTAATCCTGAGAAAGTGAAAGAATCGCTTTCGAAGATCAATATCCTGGTCGAGGATTGGGGTGGTAAATATCAGTCGCAGGAAATTTCAGCGAAGACCGGACAAGGTATCGATGAATTGCTTGAGAAGGTATTACTGGAGGCGGAATTACTCAACCTCAAAGCGAATCCTAATAAACCGGCGTCCGGCTCCGTTATCGAGGCGATGTTGGACAAAGGACGCGGCTACATGACGACGGTCATGATCCAGAATGGAACGCTCAAGCAAGGCGACATTCTCCTCGCAGGCCCGCATTACGGCCGTGTGAAAGCGATGTTCGATAACACGGGCAAACGCGTCACGGAAGCCGGCCCCTCGACACCTGTGCTGGTACTAGGTCTCGACGGTGCTCCGCAGCCTGGTGAAAAAATCAACGTGATGGCTACTGACCGCGACGCTCGTGAACTCGCGACCAAACGGAATCAGTTGCTGCGCGAGCAGAGTATGCGCACACGCAAGCACATCACACTGGACGAGATCGGTCGCCGCCTGGCAATCGGTACCTTCAAACAGCTCAACGTGATCGTGAAAGCAGATGTCGACGGCTCTGTGGAAGCTCTTGCAGATTCACTTCTCAAGCTTTCAACTCCCGAGGTGGAAGTCAGTATCATTCACCGTGGGGTCGGTCAGATCTCGGAGTCAGACGTTCTGCTCGCCTCTGCATCGGATGCGATCGTGATCGGCTTCCAGGTACGTCCTTCGCAGGCAGCAAAACGAATTGCAGAAAACGAGGAGATCGAGATACGCCTGTATTCGATCATCTACGATGCGATCAACGAAGTGCGCGACGCGATGGAAGGTATGCTTGCGCCGCAGGTAGAAGAAGTCATCGTCGGCAACGCGGAGGTACGCGAAGTGTTCAAGATCTCGAAAATCGGAACCATACTCGGATGTATGGTGACGGATGGCTTGATCAAACGCGCGAATCCGATCCGTCTCATCCGCGATGGTATCGTCGTCTACCAGGGCAAGCTCTCCTCACTGAAGCGTTTCAAGGACGATGTCAGCGAGGTCCGGTCAGGATTCGATTGCGGTATCGGCATCGAAGGCTTCAACGACATGAAAGTCGGCGACGTGATCGAAAGCTACGAGAACCGCGAGACCAAGAGGACCCTGTAAGAGCGCCATCCGCTCTCTTCTGACAACGTGTGAAAATTTTTTCCCAACTGCATTCGAGCGTGTTGCAAAACGATTACTTTCTTTTTTTTAAAGAAATGTGACCCGTGTAAGATTACCTTTCGTAAAGAATTAGCATTCAAGACAAGGCTTTGCTTTAAGGAATTATTAAGTTTGCTTGGCTATAGGTTGGCTTTAGACCCACCCCCTCACTTCAGGGCTAAAGCACGTTGTTTTGCTTAACTGTGAACCATGAAAAAGGTATTGGTCATCGAAGATGACGAACCTTTGTGCTGGCTTTTGGAGAGAATCCTTGGCCAAACGTACGAAGTAGTCGTGTTGCACGATGGTATGGAGGCGCTGTCCTGGCTATCGTCAGGTAACGTTCCAGACTTGATTATTTCGGACATCCGCATGCCATCTCTTGACGGATTACAGCTACTGGAGAATTTGAAACAAAGCGGCCTTTACAAGGACATACCGGTGATCATCCTGTCGAATTACGAAGACCCGCGCAAACGCAAGGAGTGCCTGGATCTGGGTGCGGCGGATTATATTTTGAAACCGTTCGAACCCCAGCAGCTGATTAAACGTGTAAAGGAAGTCTTTTCAAGGAATCTCACTATTAAGAAATGAGTACAGATATACTTGACATATCTTCAACTACATCGTCCTTTCTCGGGGAGGAAGCCAGCGCCGCTACGGCACCAAGGGCGATCGTCACCAACTGCATTGTCAAGCTGAAACCCCGGCACAGTGCCGAGTTGGAAGACTATCACCTTGAGAGCACTTTCATCACGTACCTAACACCTTCCGAAGTCATTTCGAAGGTCGGAGACGGCCTGATAAAGCCTGCTGCCGTGTTTGTGGACACTGATATGGATGCGGATGGGCTGCGCGATCTTCGCCGGACGCTCGCCTTGCATTGCATCCCCTATGTGCTCTTCACTGGAAAGTTTGAATCAGATGCCAAACAGAATGCAGTCAGCCTCCAGGTTGATGACTATCTCTTTGGCGCTGTCAATCACAATATGTTGCGGCGCATTGATATCATCAGAAAGCTGAAGGTCTACAAGGCAAACCGCGAGAACCTGATGGTCACACATCCGCCCAAAGCGGTTCCTAGAGTGAGGTTGTGGAGACTGAAGCGGACAATGGACTTCCTGGCGGCCCTGACAGCGCTGCTGTTGCTTTCGCCTGCTCTGTTGTTGATCGCGCTCATCATTAAGCTCGAATCGCGCGGGCCTGTATTCTATATTTCCAAGCGCGCCGGATCCGGATACAAGATTTTTGACTTCTATAAATTCCGGTCAATGCGCGTCGGCGCGGATGCTGAATTGAAGACACTCGCGGCGATGAATCAGTATGGTGCTGAAGGGAATAGTGTTTTCTTTAAGATCAAGAACGACCCGCGCATAACGCGGTTCGGTATGTTCCTTCGCAACACCAGCCTGGATGAAGTGCCTCAGTTGATCAATGTGTTGAAAGGCGATATGTCATTGGTTGGAAACCGTCCGCTCCCATTGTACGAAGCTGAAAGGCTGACGAAGGATCAGATCGCCTGGCGCTTTCTCGCCCCCGCCGGCCTTACTGGCCTCTGGCAGATCACGAAACGCGGCCGGGAAGAGATGTCTCCTGAAGAGCGCATCCAACTGGATATGGAGTATGCGATGAACAACTCTTTCTGGGGAGATATGAAGATCATCTTCAAGACATTCCCTGCGCTTCTCCAAAAGGAGAAAGTTTAATC
>CAYTMU010000111.1:0-3576 GCA_964438975.1 uncultured Roseivirgaceae bacterium
GGAAAGTTATTGGTGCTACTCAAAATTTCAATCGCCTCCTCCCAACGCTCCTGGTATACAGCATCGTTGAAGTCCGGTATGTTGTTGCCAAGCGGGCATCCGTGGTGACAGAACGGCACACCGCAGTCCATGCAGCGGGCTGCATTCTGCCGCACCTTCTCTTTATCCAAAGGCGTGTAGATCTCGTTGTAATCTTTCAAGCGCTCTTTGGGATCGCGGGATACTGGCATTTCCCGGTTGAATTTCATGAACCCATCTATCTGACCCATGTGGTGGTGTTTAATGTCTGGTGAATAATTATCAACTGTTAAGCGGCAACTTTCTTGCCTTTGACGACCGTCGCCTTCTGTTTTTCGAGTACGGCCTTGTAGTCCTTCGGCATGACCTTGACAAAAAATTCGCTGGCGACGTCCCAGTTCTCGAGGATCCATTCGGCAGGATCGCTACCCGTATACCGAAAATGTTTCTCGATCATCCCCCGCACTTCCTGCTTGTCCTCGTCAGCCATGCGCTCAAGTTCGACCATGTCCTTATTACAGAGTTTTCGAAGATCATTCTCCATATCGAACACATAAGCGATACCACCGCTCATCCCCGCTGCAAAGTTGCGCCCTGTCTTGCCAAGAACAACTACACGGCCACCGGTCATATACTCGCAAGCGTGATCACCCACTCCTTCCACAACCGCCTTCACACCGGAATTGCGCACACAGAAACGCTCACCCGCCTGACCGCGAATGTAAGCCTCTCCGGAAGTGGCTCCGTAGAACGCCACATTTCCAACGATGATATTGTCTTCGGGCTTAAACGACGCCTCGTGGTCAGGATACACAATGAGCTTACCGCCTGACAATCCTTTTCCAAAATAGTCGTTTGCTTCACCTTCCAACTCGAAGCGGAGACCCGGCGCCACGAATGCACCAAAGCTCTGACCCGCCGATCCCTTGAAAGTGAAATGAATAGTGTCCTCGGGCAATCCGTTTGCCTTATACTTTTTCGAGACCTCGTTTGACAACAAGGCACCTACCGAGCGGTCAGTATTTCGGATCACAAACTTTTGCTGAACAGGCTCGCCTTCATCAATTGAAGCTTTCGCAGCTTCAAGAAGACGCCAGTCAAGCACCTTCTCAAGTTCAAAATCCTGTTCGATCTGCTTGTAAACACCAACATGATCACGAGCAGGCTCGCGATGAAGGATCGGTGAAAGATCTAGTTTACGCAGCTTCCAATGGTCGAGATCCTGGCGTACGCGAAGGACATCCGCTCTGCCCACCATTTCGTTGATCGTGCGGAAACCGAGGTTTGCCATCACTTCGCGCAAGTCCTGTGCGAGAAAGTGGAAGAAGTTCACCACATCATCCGGGCTACCCGTGAACAAATTCCGCAGTGTAGAATCTTGCGTAGCGATACCGACCGGACAGGTATTGAGATGGCATTTCCGCATCATAATGCAGCCCTCTACCACTAACGCGGCCGTTGCAACACCCCACTCCTCTGCACCGAGCAGCGTCGCGACCGCGATATCCCGACCCGTTCTGATCTGACCATCAGTCTGCAGTACCACACGACTCCGCAGATTGTTTTTCACCAACGTCTGGTGTGCCTCTGCTAATCCGAGTTCCCACGGGAGACCCGCATGACGCACAGAGCTGATCGGAGACGCACCGGTACCGCCATCTGCGCCTGAGATCAGGATCGCATCGGCTTTTGCTTTCGCAACACCTGCCGCAACGGTACCAACACCTGCCTGTGATACCAACTTCACATTTATCCTCGCCTGTCGGTTTGCGTTCTTGAGATCAAATATCAACTGCGCAAGGTCTTCGATCGAATAAATGTCGTGGTGCGGCGGGGGCGAGATCAAACCGACACCAGGGGTAGAGTGGCGTACGCGACCAATCCATTCGTCTACTTTATGACCGGGAAGCTGACCTCCCTCACCAGGCTTCGCTCCCTGCGCCATCTTGATCTGAAGCTCATCGGCATTTGAAAGGTAGTAGCTCGTCACTCCGAACCTTCCCGATGCTACCTGTTTGATTGCCGAACGCTCCCAGTCGCCATTCTCTTTTCGATCGAAGCGGATCGGGTCTTCTCCACCTTCTCCGCTATTGCTCTTACCGCCAATGCGATTCATTGCAATCGCAAGCGTCGAGTGCGCTTCGTGCGAGATCGATCCAAAAGACATCGCACCTGTTGCAAAACGTTTGAGGATCTCTTCGACGGGCTCAACTTCTTCCAGGGGTACGGCGTTCCGTTTCTTGAATTCGAAAAGCCCGCGAAAGGTCAGAGTGTCCTTGCTCTGATCATCTATTTTCTCTGCGTATTTTTTGAAAAGTGAATAGTTCTTCGACTTTGTCGAATGCTGCAGCAGATGGATAACCTCAGGGCTGAACAAGTGTTTCTCGCCTCTTCGCTTCCATTGGTAGATACCGCCAACTTGCAGCGGAGCACCCTCGTTCCGGTACGCCAGTCGATGCCGGACCAGCACTTCTTCTGCGAGGTCATCGAACGACAGCCCTTCAATCCTGCTTATCGTACCCTTGAAGCATTTGTCGACCACATCGCTACCAAGGCCGAGCGCTTCAAATATCTGTGCAGACTGATACGACTGCAGCGTACTGATACCCATCTTTGACATTACCTTCAGCAGTCCGCTGCCAATAGCCTTCTGATAGTTCTTGTAGGCCTCTTCATCGGTCATCTCACCAAGTGCACCTTGCGCGTTCAACGTGTGGATCGTTTCGAATGCCATATACGGATTGATCGCACTGGCACCGTAACCGATAATCGTGGCAAAATGATGGACCTCCCAGACATCCCCAGCCTCAACCAGCAAGCCGGCGTGCGTTCTGATGCGCTTCTCCACGAGATAGTGGTGTACCGCGCCGATCGCAAGCAGCGAAGGAATTGGTGCATGTTCGGGGCTTATCTTCCGGTCAGAGATCACAATAATCTTCTTGCCGCTCCGAACTGCCTTCTCAGCTTCACAACAGATCCGGTTCAGGCTCTCCTCCAGGCGACCAGGTTTGCCGTCTGCAACAAAAACCGAACGGAGAATAGAATAGTCAAAGCCATGAGCTGGCAAATGCTTCAACTTTTCGAGATCGGAATCCAGCAGAACTGGCTGCGAAATGTGAATCTGGTTTGTATGTTGTGGTGATTCATCAAGAACATTCAGGCTGACACCTATCCGCGTGAACAGCGACATAACAAGACGCTCTCGAATCGGATCGATCGGCGGATTACTTACTTGTGCAAAATGCTGCTTAAAGTAATTGGAGACATGGCGGCTTTCTTTCGAAAGTACGGCAGGCGGTGTATCATCTCCCATCGACCCTATTGGCTCATAACCCGACTTGGCCATCGGAGTAATAATCGCCTTCAGGTCTTCCGCGTTGTACCCGTAAGCATGTTGTCTTTGTACTAATGTCTTATCATCGAAATTATCCTCGTAATAATCCTGTTCAGGTTCAAGACGAAGTTTGAGGCGATTCTGAATGATCCAGTTGTAATATTGCTTACCCTCGTACACCGATCGCTTCACCTTGTCGTCATCAAGAACCTTGCGTTGCTCGA
>CAYTMU010000112.1:0-3528 GCA_964438975.1 uncultured Roseivirgaceae bacterium
TCTGTACCACCGCCGCAAGTTGACGTTCCAACTCAAGGTGATTAACAGAGTTACCCGACATCATCCGCGCGCCCATCGGCGCGGCCATACCATAGGCGGCTGCAGCATCGGCATCAGCTTTCCGGACTTCCGGGTGATTGGCAAGTCCGAGGTAGTTGTTGAGACTCCAGTTGAGCACAGTCTTTCCATTGAATTTCATCCGGGGCCCGATATCGCCTTCCAGCTTCGGAAAAAAGAAGTAATCATCGGGAAGGTGGGAGTATTTCGCCAGTGGGCCCGCCTCCATTTTCAATTTCTCAAACAGATCTACCATGCTCATATGCGGTTGTTAAATAATGCCGCAAAAATAGTGAAAAAAGGACAATCCGCGGCTTCTGCGTCTTTGTCGCGACAGTTTTGAGGCAAAAAAGAATAAATTTACGCCGGCCCTTCATAAATAAGCGCCGGTTGAACAACATGATCAGTAAGTTCGCGCTATCGGAGAAATCATATTTGTTAGGAACATGAAGGGAATAACGTCGATCCTCGTCGCTAACCGCGGGGAAATTGCGCTGCGTGTCATGCGAAGCGCCCGCGAAATGGGGCTGCGCACAATTGCCGTGTACAGCGAGGCTGACCGCAACGCACTTCACGTGCGGTATGCTGACCAGGCTGTGTGTATTGGTCCTCCTCCTTCTGCGGAATCCTACCTTAGTACTGAGAAGATCATTGCGGCTGCGAAAGCCACCGGTGCAGATGCGATCCATCCTGGCTATGGATTTCTTTCCGAAAACGCCGCCTTCGCCACGGCTTGCGAGCAGGCCGGTATCTCTTTCATCGGACCATCTCCGGCAGCAATCGAACTCATGGGGAGTAAGCTCGCGGCAAAAGCAGCGGTAGCTGCGTTCGATGTTCCACTCGTTCCAGGTACACACGAACCGATCACGAGCGTAGACGAAGCAAAAAGGGTGGCTGCAGAAGTCGGTTACCCGGTACTGATCAAGGCGAGCGCCGGTGGCGGTGGAAAAGGTATGCGCATTGTCACCGACGCTGCATCCTTCGAACAGCAGATGGAGCGGGCGGTCAGCGAAGCTACCTCTGCGTTTGGCGATGGCTCAGTGTTTGTCGAAAAGTACATACAACGTCCCCGCCACATCGAGTTCCAGATCTTCGGCGACCGCCACGGAAATGTCATCCATCTCTTTGAACGAGAATGCTCGATCCAGCGACGCCACCAGAAAGTCGTTGAAGAAGCTCCTTCCGCCGTGCTCACGCCTGAGAAGCGAGAAACAATGGGAGAAGCTGCTATCAATGTCGCACGGGCGTGTGGCTATTACGGCGCAGGGACGGTAGAGTTCATCCTCGACGAAAAGCTCAACTTTTATTTCCTGGAGATGAATACACGGCTCCAGGTCGAACACCCTGTGACGGAAGTCATCACTGGCCTGGATCTCGTCAAGATGCAGATCAGTGTTGCAGCGGGTGAATCATTGCCGCCACAGAAGGCTATTTCGATGAGAGGGCACGCCATCGAGGCTCGCGTATATGCGGAAGATCCCGCGAACAATTTCCTCCCCGACATCGGGAAGCTCAAGACATACCGGCGACCGCAAGGTCACAACATTCGGGTCGACGATGGATTCGAACAAGGTATGGACGTTCCGTTTTACTATGATCCGATGATCGCGAAGCTCATCTGCGGTGGCGAGTCCAGACACGACGCAATCGAAAAAATGATTCGCGCTATCGCCGAGTATGAGATCACCGGCCTTCAAACCACACTTGGGTTCTGCGATTTCGTGATGAAGCACGAGAGCTTCCGTTCCGGAGACTTCGATACAAACTTCGTCGAGAAGCACTTCCTGCCTTCGCTGCTGAAACGCGAACCGGATCCTGAGGAGGCGCTGGTTGCGGCTTTACTGTCAGTCTCGGTGAAAAATAGCGGCGCGCGCGGAGATCGCCAACCAGTCGCACCAAAGGTCAGTCGTTGGAAGAAGAATCGCTCCTGACCCCAAAAGCGTCTATGGCAGAAATAATTCCTATACGACCATGGCGATATAATGCAGAACTCACCTCGCATATCGATGAACTAGCTGCCCCCCTTTTTGATGTGGTCTCCGAAAAGCAACGGAAGGCCTTGTACGAGAATCCTTACAACAGCATTCATCTTTCCGTACCCCGGCCACCCGATGCCGCAGAACGTGCCGCCCACATCCTCAGCGAATGGAAGCGGCTCCGCATTATCGGGCAAGACCCACTACCCGGAATCTACGCTTACTATCAGCACTTCAAAGCTACCGGTGATCCCACGTGGAAATGCCGGAAGGGTTTTATCTGCCATATCCGCGCGTACGACTGGAATGAACAAGTAGTATTTCGCCATGAGAACACAATCCCGCATGCCGTGAGCGATCGCGTTGCTTTGCTCGGGGCCACACAACTCCACAGCAGCCCGACACACGGGCTGTACACCGATGCGCATTTCACACTCGAGCCTTTCCTCGATGAAGCAATGAGAAATCCACTGGTCGAAACAGAAGACTATCAGGGAGTCCGTGATACTCTTGCGGTCATCCATGATGTTCGTGTTATCCGCCAGTTCGTCGACCTGATGCGCGAGAAAACCGTCATCCTCGCCGACGGCCATCATCGCTACGAGAGCTCGCTGATCTATCGAAAGGAAATGCTGAAGAAGTATCCGGATGAACGCCGACGGGGGTTCAACTATCACCTGATGTACTTTACCAACACCGAATCAGACGACCTCAAAATACTGCCCACTCATCGTCTTATCAGAGATCTACCACACTTCGATGCAGAGACTGTAACGAAAGCGCTCGCGGAAGACTTTGTTGTCAAGGAGGTTGATGACATTGATACGCTCAACGAGATCATCGCGGGTAAACCATGGGCGTTCGGGGTCATGATGAGGGACCGTTATTACAAGATCAGGTTAAAGCCGGAATCGTTTTACAAGCTGGACTGGCCGTTTCCCGAGATCGTCAAAAAGCTCGATCTCACGATCATGCACTACTTTATTATCGAACGGATCCTGGGGATCCCGGGGAAAGAACAACGTTCATCTCCTTACGTGAGCTTCGACCGAAGCTACTCCGACTGCATGAAACGCGTGCTTGAAGGAGACGCACAGATGGCCCTCATCACGAACGAAGTAACCGTCGAAGAAGTCAAAGCTGTCTGCAATAGTGGGTACACACTTCCGCAAAAATCGACTTATTTCTATCCGAAGGTTGTCGGCGGTCTGCTTTTTACATCGGTTCGCGACGAAGAGTTTGACGAACCGGTCTATTCACCGTTCTATTTATGACACTCAACAGACCGCTTGTCCTCGCATCAAGCTCGCCCCGCCGGAAGTACCTCATGGAGGCGGCCGGGTTGAATTTTCGCACCGAGAAGCCAGATGTCGACGAGGTGTATCCGACTGATCTCGCGGTCTCGGATGTAGCCAGATACCTCGCATCTGCCAAGGCCAAGTATTTCCGGGAACGGATCAGCGACGAGGTCATCGTTACCGCTGACACGGTAGTG
>CAYTMU010000113.1:0-3270 GCA_964438975.1 uncultured Roseivirgaceae bacterium
CATTCGTTGCGAGACTAGCACCGAGCCGGGCCGCAAGTCGCGCCGCAACGGGCTGACCAAGCGACGAGTTGGCAAGGACCAGTATGTCCGCCTGTTCATCCTGCATAGCCTTTGCGAGTACCGCAGCGTATGCCTGCACCACCCCCTGATTGAGTTTTTCGTCATCGGCATGCAAGACCTTTGACGCGCCGAACTTTCCAAGGCCTGCGAGTTCCTCCTGGTCGACTGTTCCCAACACGATAGCCGTGACCGGCCCGCCCATTCCCTGGGCATAGGCCACTGCTTCGATGGAGGTTTTCTTTACTTTACCTTCTGCGCTTTCTACAAATACTATAACCGCCATACGTTCGACGTTATTATCCGTGACTATAATACTTTTGCTTCGGTCTTTAACAGTTTGACCAGTTCCGATACGTTATCCGCCGGCACCATTTTGACTGCGCCTTTGGGTGGCGGCAATTCGAACCGTTGTAGTTTCACCCCACCATCAACCGCCTTCGGTTCCACCACGTTGAGCGGTTTTGTCCGTGCTGACATAATACCGCGCATATTTGGGATCTTCCATTCGGCGATGGGTTCCTGACATCCGGCGACGAACGGCAGACTCACCTCCAACTGTTCCTTTCCACCTTCGATCTCCCGCGTGATCCGGGCGGACGTTCCATCGATCTCCAACTTCATTACGGGAGACACTGATGGTATTCCGAGCAACTCGCCAACAAGTCCGTGAACAACACCACTGTTGTAGTCAATCGATTCACGTCCCATCAGGATAAGGTCGTATTCTCCGGCCGTCGCCTGTTCAGCTATCTGCGTGGCGACGAAAAAAGAGTCAACAGGTTCAGCGTTCACCCGGATAGCATCGTCAGCACCGATCGCAAGCGCTTTGCGTATCGTCGGCTCTGTATCGGCAAGACCGACGTTCAGTACCGTAAGGGTTGATCCGGTCGATTCCTTCAATTCCACCGCGCGGGCGAGAGCGTAATCATCATACGGTCCGATGATGAACTGAACCCCCGACGAATCGAACTTGGTGTCGTTATCTTTAAAGGTGATCTTGGATGTCGTATCCGGAACGTGCGTAATACAGACCAATATCTTCATCTCATTCTAAGTCAATGTGTTGGGAGGTCATCCAATGGAAACAGCGCTCAAGATACAAAAATTAGAAAGTCTACCTCCCAAACCCCCGAAAAATTCATGAGGCACCATTTTTTACCCAGGTATATGATAACTTCGCGACCAGAATATGCGCAGCGAAAGGATCCGGCAACTCGAAAAATTTTACCAGGACGACCCTGGTGATCCGTTCAATTCTTATGCGCTTGCATTGGAATATCTTTCGACGAGTCCGGAGAAAACAAGAGAGTTATTCGAGCTGCTCCTCACCCGACATCCAGACTATCTTCCGACATATTACGCCGCGGCGACGTTCTTCGCCGACGTGGAAGAATGGGAGCGCGCCACGCAGGTGTTTGAACGAGGCATCGAGCTCGCCCAAAAGGTTGGCGATGCCAAAACGTTGCGTGAACTGCGATCAGCGTACGAGAATGGTGAGTAGTGAGTGGTGAGTGGTGAGTGACTTGTGCCACTTATCGCTTTTCGCTTTGAGATACTCGCTGAAGATGAATATCATTCTTTTTGCTTTTTGATAGCTTCCTTCGAACCACAGCACAACTTCGGACCTACACACCAGGATCGGAGTAACCTACGTCGAAGCCGCACCCACTCACTACTCACTACTCACTACTCACTACTCACCACTCACCACTCACCCCTAAAACGGTGTTTCATCATCGTCTCTCGGCGGCATAGGTGGTTCGTCGTCGTTGAATGAATTCAATCTGCTTTCGCGAGTGATCATCCCCGAAAACGGATTGTCGAGTGCTGTGGGGGCGTCGAAGTCCGCGAACTTGGTAAACTTGCCGATGAACTTGAGCTTCGCGGTACCGGTGGAACCGTTCCGGTGCTTGGCAACAATGACTTCTCCCATCCCCTGTGTTGGCATTCCATCCTCATCGACAGTTATCTTATAGTATTCAGGACGGTAGAGGAACATTACAATATCAGCATCCTGTTCGATGGATCCTGATTCGCGAAGGTCAGACAATTGCGGACGTTTGTCGCCTCCGCGCGTTTCAACACCGCGACTCAACTGTGAAAGCGCCAGCACCGGTACGCTGAGTTCTTTCGCGATGCCCTTGAGTGCTCGCGAGATGGAAGCGATTTCCTGTTCACGATTACCACCCTGGTCACCCCGCATAAGCTGCAGATAATCGATTACAATAAGTTGTACATTATGTTCCGCCTTCAGACGACGGCACTTGGCGCGGAGTTCCAGGATCGAAAGTGCCGGTGTATCGTCGATGAAAATAGGTGCCGAAGACAGACGGCTTGTTTTATGGACGAGTTGCGCCCATTCGTGGTCGGCAAGATTCCCGCGTTTGATCTTCTCACCCTCGAGCTCGGCCTCCGCTGATATCATCCTGTTGACCAACTGAACACTTGCCATCTCCAGGGAAAATATCGCCACGGGAATCTTGAAGTCTACCGCGGCATTTCGCAATGCCGACACGACGAATGCCGTCTTACCCATACCAGGTCGCGCGGCAATGATAACAAGGTCTGATTTCTGCCATCCCGAAGTGATCCGATCAAGAGCAGTGAACCCACTCGGCACACCTGTAAGACCATCCTTGTGATCTTTCAGTACTTGCAACTCCTGAATGGCCCGCGCCATCAGGTTGCGCATATTGTCGTAGTTCTTGCGCAGATTGGAGTCCGATATCTCAAAAACAGACTGTTCCGTTTTGTCAAGGAGCTCAAAAACATCCGTCGTATCCTCGTACGCGTCGTGATGGATCTGTGAAGCGATCTGGATCAGGTTGCGCTTGATCGCCATTTCAATGATCACGCGGGCGTGGTACTCGATATTGGCCGCAGAGCTGACCTTCGATGTGAGTTCCGCGATCGCGTAGGCCCCGCCCACCAGTTCGAGCTTCGCATTCTTGCGCAGCTGGTTTACCACCGTACGCATATCCACCGGCTCTGAATCCTTGAACAGGTCGATGATCGCCTGATATATCTCACGGTGGGTGTCGGCGTAAAAATGCTCGGGCTTCAGAAACTCGACGACTGCGTTGAGCGCATTCTTCTCCAGCATCAACGCGCCGAGGACAGCTTCCTCGAGATCGCGCGCCTGAGGCGGCAGCTTACCCAGACTTTCCGAGATATCCCTCGGAACCAACTTGTTAGACTTACTGCTTAACC
>CAYTMU010000114.1:0-3075 GCA_964438975.1 uncultured Roseivirgaceae bacterium
GCGAAATTCGAGGCCGATCTGTTTATCTCAGCATCTTCATCATCGTTCACACCGGATATGTACATGAACGGCGATAAGCTGGAGCTGTTCACAGATCCTTCGGGCGTGCGCATGGGGAAAGTGGAGTTCACTGCAACTGGTGGCGGCTATGACCCCAAGACACTACTTGCCCGTAAGACGTTCACGGCAGAGATCAAACTGCCTGATACGACCCTGCGGCAGGAGGTAGAATATTTCGTCGCTCAACCCGTTATCAAGGTTACAACGGGTAATGCACCAACTCTCTACATGAACTGTGGTAATGCTGTAAATATCGAAGTACCGTCGTTAGGAACGTCCTACAACCCGGCGTTTAGTGTCAATGGCGCAACGGTTATCAAAGGTGATGAACCCGGAAAAGTTACAATTATTCCGACGCAACGGAAGATCAACGTGAATGTCAGCAATGCCGGCACCGCTTTGGGTGGGGTAGCCTTCGATGTGAAGCCTATTCCGCTTCCCAGGTATATTATTCGCGACAATGCTGGCAAGGAAGTCGACAAGAAGGTCGGGGTGCGCGGTAGCGCTCTTACGGGACTTCGTGTTGTACCCGAGCCCGATGAGACGTTCAAGGAAATGGTTCCCAAAGACGCGATCTATCGTATCCGCAGCATGGAAGTCATACACGCACGCGGGACATCGCCTGTGAACCGTCTGAATGCAACGAACGAGGTCCTCGACCTCGCCAGTTGGAGAGCTCAGTTCAGGCCTGGAGACAGGATCGTCATCGAGATCAAAACGGTGACCAGAAGAAATTATCAGGGTCAGGATGAGCGGGTGGAAGTGAGAAACGAGGTCCATACAGTACCCATTCAATAATCAGCACATGGAAAAGAAGCTTTTTTGCATCGGTCTTTTGTCAATTGCTTCCATCACAGTATGGGGTCAGGCTGAGGTGGAATCCAGCGAGGTAGCTCAGGCATTTCAGGAGGAAATGGAGGAACAATACAATCCGAACTCCATCAATCCGATTCCGAAGTACGAGCATCATTACAAACGCCGTGTCTGGAGAACTATCGACCTCAATGAGAAACAAAACAAGGGTTTCTTTTCCAACAACGGTGAAATCACTCGCCTGATACTCGATGCGGTAAAGTCCGGCGAGATCACAGATGTCTACGAGTCTGACTCGCTGACGTCGAAGATGAGCAAGGAGCAGTTCCTGGGACGTCTGGTGCAGACACAGGGAATGCAGTATGAACCCTGGGATCCTAGTCGTAGCTATTTCACAGACGAGATTGCTACTTATAACGGAAGGAACTATCGCGTACTGTTTGACAACTCTGGCAGAAATCCGGAGACGTCTCCAGACGAGTGGGCCGAGACCTCTGAAGGTAAGGCTATAGAGTATCTGGCCCGGGATATTAATATTCTCCGTCTTGTTGAAGACGTTATCTTCGACAAACGCAGATCGCGATTGTATTATGATATACAGGCAGTTCAAATGATCGTCCCTGGCTCAAAGACAACCACGCAGGTAGATGAGGAACTGGGATGGTTCAAGTACAAGGACCTGGAAAAGGTATTCCGTAATCATCCGAAGAAGGCAGTGTGGTTTAACCGCCAGAACACAGCACAGAACAAGAACTTCGCTGATGCTTTTCTTCTGAGATTATTCCACGGTACTATCCGCAAGGTTGAGAACCCGGAAGACGAGACGCTGTTCGAGATCTACACTGGAAACGGACGCTCTTATAAGGAGGCTGTCTGGGCCACTGAGTGGGCAGAGCTTGAATTGATGGAGAAGGAACACAACCTTTGGGAGTTCTAACAGAATTTGCACAAATGGAGAAGAGGCTGCCCTTTTGAGACAGCCTCTTTTTTTTATTGCTGATGGGTATCCTCCTCGCTGGCTTGAGGACGTGATAATCCTTTGACGATTTCAGCCTTCTTTCTTCCGATGAGCTTCTCGATTTCTTCGAACGGTGCTTCCCGGATCTTTTTGACTGAGCGGAAGTGGCCAAGCAATTTATTTGCGGTGCTCTTGCCGATGCCTTGCATATCTTCTAGCCCCGTCTTGATTGTAGCTTTACTGCGTTTCTTCCGGTGAAAATTGATCGCAAAGCGGTGAGCTTCGTCGCGGATCTGCTGCATCAAAAGAAGTCCGGGTGACTTCTTGTTGATGTGAAGTGGAACAGGATCTTCCGGGTAGTAGATTTCTTCGAGTCTCTTGGCAATACCCACGATGGGGATCTTTCCGTAAAGACCGAGTTCCCGAAGCGCCTCACATGCACTGCTTAACTGACCTTTCCCGCCGTCGACAATGATCAGGTCAGGAAGTTCGCCGGCTTCCTCCGCGAGTCGGCTGTACCTGCGACCGACGATCTCCTTCATAGATGCAAAGTCGTTCGCGCCCGTTACTGTCTTGATATTGAAGTGACGGTAGTTCTTCTTATCTGGTTTGCCATTCAGAAATCTGACCATCGAGGCAACGGGTGTGGTCCCTTGGATGTTTGAGTTATCGAAGCACTCTATCACTACGGGGAGGGACGGCAACTGCAGATCCTTTTGGAGTATCCCGAGGGTTTCGAGTTGTTTCGACTTCTTCCCTTCGCGAAGGATCTCCTTCTCATTCTTCAGTTCAAGAGCGTTCCTCAGAGAAAGACTGACAAGCTTCTTTTTGTCACCGATCTTGGGCACGACGTTATCGGCATTCTCTTCAAGGATCGAGATAGGGACGTTGCTGTAAACCGTTTCGTTTGCGCCGCCGCGGAGCTCTTGCGCCGCATAAGCCAGCAACTCTTCGTCAGTCTCATCCGGTTTTTTGCGGATCTCTACGGATTTTGAGAAAACGATGGCGCCTTCCTTGATCTGCATGTAGTTGATGTAAGCGTAAACGTCGGTGCTGGTTATTGTCAATACATCAATGTCTGTCAGCGCGCGATTCACGACGGTGGACTTCGACTGGAAGCGCTCGAGGGTACTCAGCTTTTCCTTATAATGTTGTGCCCTTTCGAATTCCATATTCTCCGCCGATTCCTGCATCTGTTTTTTGAAATGCTGGTGAACGATGCTCAGATGACCTTTCAGGATATT
>CAYTMU010000115.1:0-1233 GCA_964438975.1 uncultured Roseivirgaceae bacterium
TACCATGTGGTACGCAAAGCCTATACCAAAACGGTTTATACAGACCGGGCATTCCAGAAAAAGACCAATGATCTGGTACAACAGCACATTGACGTTCTTCTACAGGAGCCCGACAGAGCAGCCCTTCCTATAGACACGCAGGCCCTACGGGCGATTGCCTCCCAATATGCAGGAGAAGCCTCCAAGGTCATCAATCTAGTCAAAGCAATCGAAAAACAGGCCGACGAAGCAAGCGATGATCCTTTTCTTATCGCCATGGCAGAACGGGCACAGGCGGTACTCGAAGCGTTCGAAAACCGGCAGGCAACCACCGAACAGGCTCTGGCAGACCTACTCGTAGAGATCGACAAAGATGCACAGCGCAAGAAAACACAGATCGAAAAGGGACTGGATAACCTGGGCTATTTTGTTCTGTGTAAACTGATCGATGACGGTACCCCCTCTCCGGAATCCGTATGCGAACAAATCCGCATCGCATTCACGGAGCACCCTGGCTGGAAAGACAGTGATTCCGATCTGCGCGAACTACGCACTGCGCTCACTCTTGCACTGGTGTCCGTTCAAGACGATTATAAGAAAGCCACTACCACGGTGGAATCTCTCCTCCAACTCGTCACCATGGCATTCAAAAAATGAGCGCACGAGACAACAGGAATATATTTAAAGCACGCGTCCAACATTGGGCCCGCAAACTGGACGTGAGTGTCAAAACCATCTACATCCGTCCCATGCGCCGTAAATGGGCCTCGTACTCAACTGCTGGTACACTTAGCTTCAACGATGAACTACTTACCCTATCCCCCAATCTGATTGATTACGTCATTGTCCATGAACTACTTCACTTTTCTGTCCCGAATCACGGTAAATTATGGAAGAGTCTGATGCGAGCTCATCTGGGAGAATGGGAAATCTTATCAGAACAGTTGCAGGCAACAGGTAGAGCGACAATAATCAACAGGGAAAAGAGCCCAACAGTTCCTTAGCTTTCAATCACTTTATCATGCGACCGCCCTGGCACGAACGCCCCTTGCAATTTCGTCGCTTCCGCCAAAAACAAGACGACGACAGAGGACTTAGGCCCTCGGGGACTACCTTTCTGGCGATCCGTTGTTGAGAAGGTTCTTTGAAACGTTTCTATTTGAACGCGATATTCCTGCATCGGATCGCAAGGCGGACGCGGTCTATCTCAGCGAAGTGGCCCAGTGCGATCTTTATATCGGACTCTTTGGCAAT
>CAYTMU010000115.1:1243-2922 GCA_964438975.1 uncultured Roseivirgaceae bacterium
GAAAACAAAGAGGGTCTTTCTCCTTCGGAGCTTGAATTTAACGAAGCCACCCGATTGGGAAAAGCCCGCCTGATCTTCGTGAAGTGACAGGAAGATCACGACAAACATCCGAAAATGCGTCGTTTGATCCAGCAAGCGGGAAGCCAACTGATTCGACGTCGCTTCCAAAAGGTTGCGGATTTGTTGCCCGCTGTCTATGCCAGCCTGGTCGATTATCTGTAAGCGTCCGGTCTAGTACCTCTCGAGGTAATCTTGACAACGTTGAAGGTGATAATTGGCAGAGTCTCGACTTACGTATGGGAAGGTTGAAGGTGTAGCTTGTAGAGCTTAGGGGTGAGTTGTTTGAGGTCGTCTTGGTTGGTCATGCGAGGCAATCTGTTGAGGATGTCCTTGATGTATAGGAATGGATCAATGTGATGTCGTTGGCATGAGACGATAACGGAGTAAATGATGGCGGTGGCCTTTCCCGCGTGTGGAGAACCAATGAATAGCCAGTTTTTCTTACCGATGACGGAAGGCCTGATGGCATTTTCGACGAGGTTGTTATCGAGTCTTGTGATGCCGTGCTGCAGGTGAGCGCAGAGGGATTGCCACTGATTGAGGATATAAGCGGCGGCCTTCCCGATGGCGGATGTGGGTCTGTAGCGTGCGATCAGATGTTTGGCTGTTTTGCGTAGCAGTTCGAGAGTGGGCGTGAAGTGGCTTTGTCGCAGATGCTCTTTGATTCTGGGTCCGCGCAGTCCTTGTTGGTGCCATGTGTTTTCCATGTGGTAGAGGTTGCCGATGAGTCGCAACACGAAGCCTGCCTGAACGGGGTTGTTGTTGATGGCCTCGGCAAAGTATCTTCTGGCATGTGCCCAGCAGCCGACGCGAATCATTTGAGGGTGTTCCCTGCAGAGAGCCTGGTAAGCCTGATAGCCATCGGATTGCAGGACTCCCGAAAAGCCCTTGAGCAGGGAGGTGGCCTCTTTGTGAGCACGCGAGAGCCTCCAGTCGAAGACGACATCCCCGTCGGGTTGACTGATCACCCACAGGTATCCCTGACTGGTTTTGGCATTTTGCAGGTCCAGGTCCTGGAAGCGTACAGGAGACTCGTCGGCCTGCACATAACCACTGTCGAGGAGTTGCTGTCGCATCAACCCATAGATCGGGTGCAGCCATTCGGCCACCACCTGCACCCAGTCGCACAAGGTCTGCCTGGACAACGGGATACCCCAGCGGGAAAACTGCTTTTCCTGACGATACAAAGGAAGGTGATCCAGGTATTTGGAGAGCACCACCCAACTGAGCAACCCGGCAGAGGCATATCCGCCTTCCACTGCCCGTTTCGGCGCGGCTGCCACGATTGGAGGAAGTTCCCGTTTGCCGACATGACGGTATTTGGGACGGATGATCTCACGTTTAAAGACCTGTGGCGGGATGATATCCAGCTCAAAGGTCTTTTCCTCTCCAATGCGTTCATACGACCCGGGATCGGCTTTCACCTCTTCGGGGATCACTTCCACCGTTTCCTTTACCGCAACGTGCGCAAACTTCTCCTGCGGGCTCTGGCGTTTGCCCGCGGGCTTCCTGCGCTCATAGCGGATTTCCTCCAGGGGCGACTCCTTCTGCGACAAACGGGTGGTGAGCTCCTCCAGCTTCAGCAACAGTTGTAAACTGTCCTGACGCTCACTCCTGCC
>CAYTMU010000116.1:0-2880 GCA_964438975.1 uncultured Roseivirgaceae bacterium
TCGGCTTCAGGTCGGTCGCGATGTTATCCCAGCGCTGATTTTGTCGGATTGACACCTTGACGCTCTCCAATGGGTTGATGATATCCAGGCGGCCATAGTTAACGGTGAAGTTCAGCTGCTGATTCCGCGCAGCGACCGATCCCGCGCCGATGAGGTTCTGTTCGCTGCCCAATGCTACCCGTGGGTCATAAACCATAAATCGTTTCGTCAGGATGACATCGCTTTTGTCTGATCCGCGGTACACAACGACCATATAGTTGCCGGGAAGTTTGACCTGAGGAAGGGGAAGCCAGTAGTGAACATACGGGATATGCGTGTCGACCGAAAATTCGAAATTGTTGATGGGGAACTCGTTGAACTCACCCATGAAGTCCAGATCCATCAGGCCCGAACGCGTCCAGTCGTAGTTGCAATGGACGATCGTTGCGTAATAGTCGTCACGCTGATCCCGCAGGTCGTCGAATTCCAGAAGCAGATCCACTTCGCCGAGTTGAGCGACCGCAGGCTCGAGATAGGTCTGGGGATCACCGAAATTCGGGCGGATGATCACCGTTCGGATCTGCGGCTCGTATGCAAAATCCTTGAACTGTATCGTCTTAGGATTGCTGCCGGAATTCATCGAACTTTGTGTAAGAGGCGTGCAGCCTCCAAGAAAAATGATGATTATCAGTAGGTTGGTCTTCATGGTCAGTACAAAAATAGAACCATTCCAACCTTTCCGGGCACTCCCGGGTCTAAAAAATGCAACACCGCCGCATAAATGCGAATATGCTCAGTGAACAGGAGCTAATTGAAGGATGCCGCAAGGGAAAACGGAGCTTCCAGCAGGCGCTTTATGAGCGCTATTGCCGGAAGATGATGGTTGTGTGTCTGCGCTATTCGAAAACTACCGCCGAGGCGGAGGATATTTTGCAAGAGGGGTTTGTCAAAGTGTTCCACGCATTGAAGGATTTCCGCCAGGAGAGTAAACTCGGAACCTGGATTACGCGCATCATGGTAAATACAGCCCTCAACAGCCAGCGCAGGAAGTTGTATCTCTATCCGATGGTAGATGTCGATAAGATTGATGTGCCGGAGGAAGAGGTGAGTATCTCGGGAATTCACTTCAGTCAATTGCTGGAGATCATCCAGTCACTGCCGCACGGTTGTCAGGTGGTATTCAACCTATTTGCTATTGAAGGATATAACCACAGGGAGATCGCCGGGATGTTGGGTATCTCGGAGGGGACGTCAAAGTCTCAATACGCACGTGCGCGTAGTTTGCTGCAGGCGAAGCTTATGAAGGAATCGTCATATTATGAAAAATATGGAGAGGGAAAAGTTTGAGGAATCGTGGAAGGACGCATTTGAGGAGGCTGGGATAAAGCCTTCCGACAAAGTGTGGACTAACATCGAGCTTGAGATGGAGCGGGCCGAAGGAGGCAAGCTCAAGCGACGTATCCTGTTCTATCAGATGCTGGCTGCCGCCTGTGTCGTATTCGCGATGGCAATCGGCGGCGTTGCTTACTACAATTCCTTTGACGATCAGCACGGCGACCACGATCATCTCGCCCAGACACCTGCACAGTCTCCCCAACCTGAAGATACCCAGCCGGTGGCGAATGAGCCGGAGCATCCCGCGCGGGAAGAAAATATCGCTTCAACGCCACTTGCAAACCGTGAAAATATCGTCCAGAACGACCACGTGGAAACTGACGTCGTGCCGCGCAGAGGTGTACAGTTACCTGGCTCCACCGTTCCCGGCAATGATCGGGTGAATATTTCCGAGGCAGCTGTTGTTGCAGCCGTTGACGACCGCGATCTGCCACGTGAACTCGCTGGCGGAGCGCTGCCGGAGTTGTATACCTATCGCGAAGTGACATTGACGTTCGGGAAGAGCGAGGAGCCGGAAGTAGATCCTGTCGTGAAGATGCTCGCCAACCTGGAACGCCGCGAACTGGAAGTGCAGACACCGGAGGACAAGAAGAAGAGCCGGGAGTCTTCCCATGAAAACCTGTGGACATCCGTCGGGTTTGCTGCGGGTTCATTCAACACCGTTCAGGCACCGGGATCATCCGCCTCAACGACCTACGCAGCAGCTGCGATCGTAGGGCCCATCGTGGAGAATGAATCACGGGCCAGTGGGCACGCCTACTCGATGGGGCTGAATGTAGGGACCCGTATCGCCGAGCGGTGGGTTCTTCAAGGTGGCGTCAACTACCTGACACAGTCGTCTGACTATACTGCGAACAGTGTCGTGGTAGATGCTCCGGGATTCGCAAACAGTGCGCTGTCGACCGAGCGATACAAGCCGGCCGCCAGCAATGCAGTCATCAATGCGAATGAATACGAACTGCGCAACAAACTTGTGTATTCCGCTCCCTACAACGTGAATAACAGCATGCGCTACCTGAGCATTCCTGTGCAGGCGGGGTATCTGATCGTCGACAATACACTGGGTGTGCAACTCAACGCCGGGATATCTACTGACCTCTTCCTTGAAAATACCGTGAAAGGTGACGGCGACCAGTTGGCTGAAACAACCGTTCCCAGCGGGGCCGACTCACCTTACAGAGCCGTCAACCTCAGTGGCCTGATGGGTACGGAGATCAGTTACCGGTTAGGTACCAACTACCGTGTCTCCCTGAATCCCGGTATCCGCTACCCGCTCAATACTATCTACAAATCGGAACTGGGCGTTCAATCCTCGCCTCTGACCTTTGATGTCGGATTGAGATTCCGCTACATTTTTCAGTAACCGTTCCAACTGCTTTGCTGGTGGCGGTGTCTAAGCTGTAAACCACGTCGCGTATGGACACATTGGAGAACCGGTTGCAGAAGAGGGTATACGTATCCCTGTATGCGTTGTTTTTCCTGATGGGACTTCTCGGACTGAGTCTT
>CAYTMU010000117.1:0-2847 GCA_964438975.1 uncultured Roseivirgaceae bacterium
TGACAAAGTTGTCGGCAACAGCGTAGTCCGGCCATTCTTTCTCCAACGTCTTCGCTACTTGTGAGTACGTGTCGAAGTATTGATCGCGGTCTAGGATATCTGACTGAAGGAGATTGATCACCGCCAGGCTGGGCGACTCTTCTACCATCATCACCGCGATCTGGTCGTTGATCTTCTTCAGGTGCTGCATATAGGTCTGCTGAAGGTCCTGCATGGTCTTCTCATCCCGTCGCTGCGCCGCGGCAGTAAAGTCTTCGTTCAGCTGAACCATCACCGGATCGCTGTTGATCTTCTCCTGGAGGCCGCGTACTCTGTCGATCAGATCGAGATCGGTAGAACCGCTGATCTTCGCATAACCTTGCTGACTATTGCCATCAACGGTAACATCGATATTATCGCGGTGCAGTATAACGGTGACGACCTGGCGATTGTAAAAATTCAACCGGTAGTAACCGGGCTCGCGCATCGTCACCTGCTTTGCAAACGTGTAGTCGCTCTTCAATTGGATGGTGTCCTGCCAGCCGCCACCTTCCTTCAACTCCTGAATGACGATCTGCCCTTCCTGGGGAAAGCCAACTTTCCCGCCGACGGTAACCGTCCAGCTTCCCGGTTCTTCCTGTATACCGGCGTCTTCCTTACCGCTCGACGAACACGATAATACCAGTGCAAATAACATCGAGCTGCACGCTGCAAACCTCGATCGCGTCCGGCTATTATTTGTATTCCTGTTCTTCATGATATCCATCATAAAACGCTCCTTTAGATTCAACATGCTCATCGTTACCCTATAACGAAATTAACATCGAAATTACTCATTTTCCGGCGATTATCTTGAGCTTTTCGGTGAGCAACGCATTTGCGACTTTGGGATCGGCTTTCCCTTTGCTGCGTTTCATCACCTCTCCCATGAACATGGCGACAATGCCTTTCTTACCGCTTTTGTATTCCTCAACTTTCAACGGGAACTCGCGAACGACTTCTTCAATGATGGGAAGGATCGAATTCTGATCGCTTTCCTGGATCAGGTTTAATCGCTGTGCCAATTCCAGCACCGGCGGTGATGGATCTCTCACCAGTTCGGAGAAAAGTTTCCGGGATGCTGCGGTATAACTCACCTTTCCGGAATCGACGACGGCGATCAATTCGCCGAGCTTCGTCGCGGGAATTGAGAACGCCGAAAGACCGATGTTCTCTTCATTCAGGTAAGACTTCACCGGACCCATGATCCAGTTGGATGCGCCCTTGAAGTTCGTGGTGTGGCGACACACCGCTTCGAAGTACTCAGCTATTTCCCGCGAATCGGTCAACACAAGGGCATCGTACTCCGGCAGCCCGTAATGATCGATAAATTTCCGGAACAACTCCTGCGGCAACGCCGGCATCGCACTTCTAACGGTTTCCAACCATTCGTCGGAAATCGTCAACGGACTCAGGTCGGGATCGGGAAAATACCGGTAGTCATTCAACTCCTCCTTTGTACGCATACCAAACGTTTTCCCCAAGTCAGCGTCGAAAGTGCGCGTTTCAGATACGATGGTATTCCCACTTTCGATCTCGGCAATCTGGCGCTCGATCTCGTGATCAATCGCACGCTGAACATTCCGGATAGAATTCATATTCTTGACTTCCACCTTCCGGCCGAATTCAGTAGCGTCGTTCAGCATGACCGACACATTCGCGTCACAGCGAAGGGAACCCTCTTCCATATTGCCGTCACAGATATCCAGGTAGCGAACCAACTTCCTGATCTCCGTAAGCAGCGCATAAGCTTCCTCCGAGGACCGGAGGCATGGTTCCGTAACGATCTCGATCAGCGGTACTCCCGCGCGATTGAGGTCGATCAGCGTATCGCTTTCTCCCTGAACATGAATAGACTTCCCGGCGTCTTCTTCGAGGTGGATCCTGTTCAGTATCAATTCGCGCTCGCCTGCCTTCGTCGTTACCGTGATGCGGCCACCCTTGCATATCGGAGTGCGATCCTGTGTGATCTGATATCCTTTCGGAAGATCAGGATAGAAATAGTTCTTTCGATCGAAAATATTAAAACGGCTGATCTCGCAATGGCAGGCAAGTCCCATTCGTACCGCGAATTCAATAGCGCGTGCATTCAACTTCGGCAAAGTGCCCGGATGACCCAGTGAGATCACGCCGACAGTAGTGTTTGGGTGCTGACCATAGCCCGAAGCATCGCCGTTGAAGATCTTGCTTTTGGTCAACAATTGTGCGTGTACCTCCAGGCCAATAACGGCCGTGTATTTATTTCGTATGGATGCGTCCATCTAATGCTTGTTTCGTTTGCGTGCAGACTATTTTTCAATCGATGCGCCGCCATTTGTAAAGTAAAAATCGTCGAATGCGTTTCCCAGGTCAAACTGCGATCATTGCCCGGGCTTTTGCCAGTACGCGATCCAGCCCATCGAGATCCTTACCGCCCGCGGTAGCAAAGAACGGTTGACCTCCCCCACCGCCCTCGATCTCGCGTGCAAGTTCTTTTACCATATTTCCCGCGTGATACTTTTTGGTTTGCACCAGCGACTCACCGATCATAACCGCTACCTGAGGTTTGTGATCTACGTCTGCTGCCAGTACCAGCACGAGGTCGTCGAACTGATTCCGCAGCGCATAGGCAATGTTCTTCAGCACTTCGGCATTTGGTACTATGACCTTCTCAATGATGACCGTGCGATCGTTGTCCTTCACTGCTTTGCGAGCCAGTTCCGCCCGAGTTGCACCGGCCTTCTCGCCGTAGAGAATCTCAATCTTTTTCTCAAGTTGATGCTTTTCCTCGGCCAGGCTCTTCAGTGATGCAACAACATCTTTGGGACTCTTCAAGGTTCGCTTGATCTC
>CAYTMU010000118.1:0-2697 GCA_964438975.1 uncultured Roseivirgaceae bacterium
CTTCTGAATTGGAATCCAAAGACGAGTCCTTCGTGCACGTTTCGAAGTCAGCATAACAGGAGAACTGCAATAGTCGTCTTAGCGGGGGATATTGCGATTTACTTTGCAAACACTGACTGAGGTGTAACTACGATATCGAGGGGAATGTCTTTTTCATTCACGTCATCGATGCGCTCCTCCTTCTCAAAGAATGAAAGACCGATTTTCAGGCAATCCGGCCGACAGGTCGCCAGGAAACGATCGTAGAATCCTCTGCCATAGCCAAGGCGATGCCCCTGCCCGTCGAAAGCCAGCAGTGGTACCAGCACGATATCTATCTTGTCAGTCGGAGTCGGCACGCCATTCACCGGTTCGGGAATACCCCATGTATTCAGGTTCAGTTGATCAGGCCCTTCGAGATAGTAGTTCTCTAATGAGGATGTCTGGTTGTTCATCCGGGGGACCGAGATTTGTACTCCGGGGTACTCCTGTTTCAGTCGTTCGATAATGCGAAAGGTGTCGACTTCCTTCGTCTTTTGAATCGGAAGAAACGTGTGTAGTACGCTGACACCGGAGAGTTGTGCTGATTTGAAGAACTGATCGCATAGTGCGTTGTTGAGCTGGCGATACTCGTCTTCGGAAAGATTCATTCGTTTCCCGAGGTAGATTTTTCTGAGCTCCGCTTTTCTCATGCGCTGGTGGTGTAGGTAAGAATATTGAATTCGTACTCAAAGGGATCCAGGTGTTGGATCAACCTACTGATCAATCGCTTGTCCTGCTGATAGAAATTTAGAAAGTTGTCTGTTCGCTCCTGCAAGCTTCCGTTCGGGAACAAGGCATCTTTCACAGCTTCGATCTGCCTGAGCTTATCGTCATGCCTCCGCTTTTCAGCACGCAGGAACTTTCGTTCGACCTTCTCCAGGCTGTTCATCACCCTCATCCCTTCGGCAGCGGCGAACGGACCGAGGGTAGGGTCGATGGATTCCGCCCGCTGCTTCAACTGGCGGTATAGTTCGCGAATCGCGGTTCTTTCACTGCTTACCGTCAGGTTCGTTTTTGAATGTTTTATCGTCCACTGATTGAACAATGTATTCTTGTCTTCAAAGAACATCGCCATATCAAGGCCCGTTTTGCCGAGCTTCCGATAGACTGGATAATCAACGATAAGTGCAAAATTTCGTGGCATCAGCATAGGAAAGGTTGTGCCGTGGTGATCAAACACTTTCTTGAGCTGCAGCCAGTAGATGTTTTCGGCCGGACCACCCACGTAAGCCAGGTTGGGAAGTATCCACTCTTGATAGAGGGGTCGGAGGATAACATTCGGACTGAATTTTTCAGGTGCCTGACTGATCAGCTCTTTGATCTCGTCCGGGGAGAAGCTAAGATCACTACCCACGACCACGTATCGATCGTTCTGTTTTTCGATACGTGCCCGGAGGTTATCGTCCAGATAAAAGAAGTTGATGTCACGACAAAATACCTGCGTTTTGTATCCAAGGTCAGCGAGCTTTTCGTTCGTGCCGTTAACCAGGTTGACAGTCGTGTTGTTGAAGATATCGTCTTCGATGACCGGCGTGAACAGGGTCTTCAATTTGGCGTCATCAGCATCGACAACCATGAGCCCGTACTCGCCAAAAAGCGCATTGACATAATGCCTGACGGCAGCTGCAAGGGTCTTGTTTTTAAGGTACGCATCTTTGAAGATCGTCACGTCACCGGGTATCTCCGCGAGTAGTTTGTCGAATCCGCTGGTCGCGAATCGGCCGACCGCACCCTGCTGAGCGGTCTCCCATACATATTTTTTGTCGTAGAGACGAAAGTATTTGATCTCGTCGTAGTCGTGATCTTCGGACGCCATCCAGTACACCGGTACAAAATGGTAGTCCGGGTAGCTGTCCTTGAGTTGCTGACAGGCATTTATGACGGTGACGATCTTGTAGATGAAATACAGGGGGCCAGTAAAAATATTGAGTTGATGGCCGGTCGTAATGGTAAATGTTTTGCTGTCGGATAGCGAATCAAGGTTCGATGCAACGGCATCGCTAATCACAAGTCCGTCGTATTGTTTTTTCAGGACAGATGTGAGCGAATCGCGATGAGACTGGGGAAACGTTTTCGATTTTTCATTGATCTGGTGCTTGAAATTTGCTGGAGCCGGGAAGCGATGATAAAATGGCCGGAGGGATTCTTTTTGCCGGATATAATCAAGAAAGAACGATGAAAACGCTCGGGTATCAGCAAGCGGGAGTGTCTGATGCTGCATAACAACGGCTGATAGGTGGATTGATCGGTCTTGTCATCGCGAATGGAATAACGGCAATATAGGGCATATCATTCAAAGAATTTCAACGTGTTACGCCAGCGGTTCGGCCGTCAGATCAAACTCGGAAGCACCGGTGATTTTCACGTTTATAAAGTCGCCACTTCTGAGATAATCTTTAGGCGAGTTGATAATCACTTCGTTATCCACCTCAGGAGAATCGTATTCAGTCCTGGCGATATAGTCGTTTCCTTCCTTGCGGTCAATGAGCACCTTGAAGGTCTTCCCGATCCGTTCATGATTCAGGTCAAGCGATATCCCCTGCTGTAGTTCCATAATGAGATCAGCTCGCTCCTGTTTGACATCAGCTGGAACGTCGTCGGCCATGTCAAAGGCGTGCGTACTCTCCTCGTGTGAGTATTGGAATACACCAAGTCTGTCGAACCTTGTTTTCTCTA
>CAYTMU010000119.1:0-2693 GCA_964438975.1 uncultured Roseivirgaceae bacterium
CTCAAAAAGAAACTCTCTGCTTTTCTTATCCATGATTATCACTTATTACTTACTCTCATTAACTCACATTCACTACCCACCATTCACTCCTCACAACGGAATATTCCCATGCTTCTTCCTCGGAAGTGTCGCCACCTTGTTCTCCAGCATTTCAAATGCACTGATCAATTTCTCACGTGTCTGATCCGGATAAATCACTTCATCGATGTACCCTCTGTGCGCAGCGCGGTATGGGTTTGCAAACTTCCGGGTGTACTCATCTACCTTCTCATCCAGTTTCGCTTGAGGGTCTTCAGCTTCCGCGATCTCCTTGCGGAAGATTATCTCCGCGGCACCCTTCGCACCCATCACAGCGATCTCAGCCGTCGGCCACGCAAAATTGAGGTCCGCGCCAATGTGCTTGGAGTTCATCACGTCATATGCACCACCATACGCCTTCCGTGTGATAACGGTTACACGCGGTACGGTAGCCTCCGAAAAAGCAAACAGCAACTTCGCGCCGTTCGTGATGATCGCATTCCACTCCTGGTCAGTGCCAGGTAAGAATCCCGGCACATCCTCCAGGACCAGCAACGGGATATTGAAGCAATCGCAGAATCGCACAAACCGCGCACCTTTTACGCTCGACTGAATATCCAGAACACCGGCGAGCGACGCAGGTTGATTTCCGACAATGCCGATACTTCTCCCAGCCAGTCGTGCAAAGCCTACAACTATGTTTTCCGCAAAATTCTTGTGCACCTCGAAGAAGCTCCCGTCGTCTACGATCCCGTTTATGACATCACGCATATCATAAGGTTGATTGGGATTGACGGGGATTATGTTATTCAGCGCGGGTCTGCTTTCGTTGCCACCCCGGTACGGCATCGGCGCGACAACGTCCTCGCAGTTCTGTGGCAGATAACCAAGCAAAGTCTTGATCTGGCTGATACACTCCGCCTCATTCGTACACGAGAAATGTGTCACACCGCTCTTTGTGCTGTGCGCAAGTGCGCCGCCGAGTTCTTCCGCTGTAACGTTCTCATGTGTGACGGTCTTGACGACATTGGGACCCGTAACGAACATGAAGGACGTATTCTCCACCATGAATATGAAGTCGGTGATCGCCGGGGAGTAAACCGCACCACCGGCACATGGGCCCATGATCGCGGATATCTGAGGAATGACTCCGGACGCAAGCGTATTCCTGTAAAATATGTCAGCATATCCGCCGAGGGAAACCACGCCCTCCTGGATACGCGCGCCTCCCGAGTCATTAAGGCCGATGACCGGAGCGCCGTTCTTCATCGCGAGATCCATGATCTTCACGATCTTTTCCGCATGAGTCTCGGATAGTGATCCGCCGAATACGGTGAAGTCCTGTGAAAATACGTACACGAGCCGGCCGTTCACCTTTCCATAGCCCGTGACAACGCCGTCGCCGAGGTAGTATTCCTTGTCGAGGCCGAAGTCCTTGCTGCGATGCATAACGAACTTACCCATCTCCTCGAATGTACCCTCGTCGATAAGAAGATGGATCCGCTCACGTGCCGTGAGTTTCCCCTTCGCGTGCTGTTGCTCCATCCTCTTCGCACCTCCGCCCAGCAATGCTTCCTGGTTCTTTCGTTCCAGTTCATCAAACCGTTGTTGGAGACCGGCATCGGTCGTTTTGCGCTTGGCCATTTTGTACGTCGTTCAAAACTGATTGGGTCCGCCCCGTGGCGGGTAAAGTAATCAATCGCCGAGAATAAATCGTAAATT
Source organism: uncultured Roseivirgaceae bacterium (assembly GCA_964438975.1). GTDB lineage: Bacteria > Bacteroidota > Bacteroidia > Cytophagales > Cyclobacteriaceae > Chryseosolibacter. The sequence continues at coordinate 1,741 of CAYTMU010000119.1, forward strand.
CCGGACCGATTTAGAACCGATGCGCAAGATCGCAATTATTGATATGGGTACCAATACGTTCCACCTCCTGGTCGCCACTGTGGCGCGGAACAACTTTGGCATCATACACCGCGATCACAAGGTCGTTAAGATCGGCAAAGGCTGTATCAACGACGGATTTATTGCGGACGATGCCCTCGACCGGGCAGTGGAGGCGATGTGCAGCTTCAAGTCCACTATCGAAGAACGTGGCGTACAGTCCGTATACGCCTTTGGGACAAGCGCGATCCGGAATGCCAGGAACAGTTCGACGCTCATAGATGCGATCCTGCAGGCGACCGGAATAAACGTGACGACCGTCTCGGGTGAAGAGGAAGCCGAACTGATCTTTCACGGGGTCCGATCCGCCCTCAACCTCGGGGAGCAAATCAGCCTGGTAATGGATATCGGCGCGGGTAGTGTCGAGTTCATCATCGGGAACCATGAAGGAATTTGCTGGAAGCAGAGCTTTGAGATCGGGGGTCAGCGTCTTCTCGAGCGGTTTATCAAGAGCGATCCTATCGCGACACACGAAATGGAAGCCCTTGACCGGCATTTCGCGGAAACACTCACGCCCCTTCTCAAAAAACTCAGACAATACAACCCACATGTACTGGTCGCATCGTCGGGAAGCTTTGATACACTCAGCGAAATGTTCTGCATTCGCAACGGCATCCCCTATCAGCGCGATGCGTCTGAAACACCGTTGTCACCTGCAGGCTTTCACGACATCTATGCAGATCTGATCGTCCGGAATCGCGAGCAGCGAATGGCCACCCCAGGCATGATCGAAATGCGTGCGGATATGATCGTACCCGCGTGTTGCCTCATCCGTTTCCTCCTCGAAAACCAGCACTTCCACGGCATTCGGGTTTCCACTTATTCGCTCAAGGAAGGAGCGTTGGCGAGGATGGCGGGGATGGGGGGTAAGGGGC